>JAIETH010000001.1 GCA_019745315.1 Patescibacteria group bacterium
TTTCGCCTTGTTTTTCTTGCATGGTAGTCGAATGGTACCACGGGTTTTTTAGGAGGGGAAGGAGGTTGCTATGCGCGCGCACCAGCGCTCACCGAAAGGTTGCCTTGAGCCACAATCTCCTTTTTTTCTAAGGTTTCTCCGGGTTTGTATTTTGCATACGCAGCTAGTGCAATCATGACTGAGTTGTCAGTAGTGAGCTTTGGGTCAGGAAGATAGAGCGTGACGTCAGTTCGGTCTGTTTCAATAGTATTTTTAAAGACAGTGCGGATGTGTTTGTTTGCAGAAACCCCACCTCCAAGAATAAGAGACTGTGCGCCATGAAGGTCGACCGCTCGGAGGCTTTTTTTGAGAAGTACTTCAGTTGCAGCGTCTTCAAATGCGCATGAAACCTCTTCACGGATTTCTTCTGTGATTTCTCCTTCTCCCACAGTATTTTTAAGATAGTAGAGGACAGCGGTCTTGAGTCCAGAGAAAGAAAAGTCACAGTCATTAGTATCGATCATCGGTCGAGGAAGGGGAATTATTTTTCCATTTTCTTTTGCTCTATGAAGCTCCGCCCTGCGACTAATTTCAGGACCTCCTGGATACGGAAGTTTAAGCATTCGCGCAACCTTATCAAATGCCTCGCCAACAGCATCGTCTCGTGTTTTTCCGACAAGTTCATACGAGCTCCAGTTCTTCATAAGTACAAGTTCTGTGTGTCCTCCAGAAATGAGAAGGGCCATGGCAGGGAACGCAATTGGTTCTATTTTTGTGCCATCAAAAATAGACGAGAAAATATGACCTTCCATGTGGTTGATACCAATAACTGGAATCTCCCAAAGAGACCCAAGTGCTTTTGCAAAATTGATACCTACCCACAAGGCTGGTTCAAGTCCTGGCCCTTCTGTTACCGCGATTACGTCAATTGGAGGAATGCCGTAGGTATCAAAAAAAGAAATAAGGGAATCAGCAAGTCCGGGTTCGCGCAGAAGGAGTGTTTGTAGCTCTTCTTTTTTTTGAGATGGTAAAGCAGTAGATGTAGGGTGTGTGAGATTTGCCTGAGCGAGTGCTTTTTGAAGCATCGGAAGAATGGTTACGATATGCTCGCGCTTCGCAAGAGCAGGAAAAACGCCACCGTACTCACGATGAATATCGATTTGAGAAAAAAGTGCATCACCCAAGACGGTGTAGTGAGCGTTTGGAAATTCACCTGTTGCTTCGACAATACTCACCGCAGTTTCATCACAACTTGTTTCAATGGAAAGAATAATCACAGGAAGATATTAGTGCGTAACAAATGTGAAGGGGAGTGGCTGTTGCATAGGAACTCTGAAGCTTGCAGCATCGTGATGGCCACCTCCTCCGTATTTCTTTGCGATCTCAGAGAGATCAATGGTTCCGTCGCCTCGGAGTGAGCACTGCCAGTGTTGTTCTTTAAGTTGCCATACAATAGCGAATGGCCCTTTTTTAACTGCGAGCTGATGACCGACGTCTGAACGGAAAAGTCCTGGAGCTGAAGTAGCAAGAATAGTGTATCCTTCAAATTCAACCTCTTCTGCTTTGTCAGCAATTTCTGTGCACACGAAATCAAAGTATTCACTATATGCATGACCTCTTTGAATAATTTCTTGAAGTCCTTTTTCATCTTCCATTTTTCGCGCAGTTTCTTCAAATGATTCAAAGGTAAAAGGAATCGTGCCGAGGTATGCACCGATTTCTTTTCCATGAGGAAGTTCATGTCGCCAGATGTCTCTGTCTTGAATGTGGGCAAGGAGAAGAGGGAGGGGTGACTCAGGGTGGAAGTATTCCCACGCAATACCTGCGCCTGAGCGATTGTTATCAAAAATATGCTCGCGCACAGATTCCACTGCTTCTTTTGATCCGATATGGTGATCGAGCACGACAAGCTTCGCTACTTTATTTTCAAGCTCAAGAAGTATTTCTTTTGGATAGCTAAAATCAAGAACATACACCTCTTTGTTTTCAAGGTGATGAGGCGCTGGATTGCCATAGGAAACGGCTTCATACTGAGCAGTTTCTCCATATTTTTTCCATGCAGCGTACGCAGCGCCGAAGCCGTCAGGGCAGTTGGCGTGGTAGAGGATTACGATTTGTTTAGATGGAGGCATAATTGTTTTTTGGTGGGGTCAAGTTGCTAAGTATAATACTTCGCTTTGCTCGTATTCTACTAAGCACTTTCTCCCCGGACTCAACTATTTTGACATAAAAATATCAAAATATGTTTCCGTCTCGCACAAAAGCCAAAAGCAAAGCGGTTTGCTTTTTAAATAAAAACCAAAAAAAGTTTTTATTTGCTTTTGTGCGCACGTCAGGATTTGAACCTGAGACCCCTACAATGTCAATGTAGTACTCTAACCAGCTGAGCTACGCGCGCATGTATTGTTATTAAAAGGAGTGTAGCAAAAAAGACATTCACTGTCATGCCGAAAGTCTCTGTATGCTTCGTTGCATTGCTGTCCATACACGGTCTTGTGGAAGAGGGCTTTTATTTCTCTTGGCAAGCTCGGTACGGATGGTATCTAATGAGCCTGATATGATCCTTTCGAGTACTTGATTGCCGCTTGCGCGTACAACTCGTCGCATGGCGTCAAGTTGTGCATCTGCTTGAGCTAAAAGCATGTTTTGAACAGCATGTTTTTCAAGTGCTCTATTTTCTCTTTTCATCCATGCTGTTGCGACATTTTCGAGCATACTTTTTTCCATACCAAGAACAATAAGAGGTAGATTGTTTCGCTCTCCGCGATAGCCATCTGCTTCTGAGTAGTAATATTTGAGTGTCCCTAATTTACCTCTCCGTAGGTTCTCAAACATACGGGTAAGTTTTTTCTCGGTGCCGTCTGCAGAAAAAGTTACATCAACTCCAAGTGCAAGAAGTTGGGCTGGATGATTATGATTTGTTGGTTCATAGCGCACAATCATATCGATTCCATTTTTAATGTCGTCATATGCACTTGTCTTGATGGTTGAAGCATTTTCACCAAACCAGTTACTCAATTCAACTTGTTCAATGAGTATTGCTTCAAGAATATCAGCGTATTGGTGCATGGTATCGCCTGGCCCAAATTTCTCTTTCATTTGGCGAACGTAGGTGGTATCCCGAGCTACTGCCTCGGGGCTGTATAAGTCATCAAAGACTTTTTCTTGTATTTGGCAATCCGCAATAACCTCATGCGCACGTTTATATGCTTTTGGTAGCAATGTTTGGAACTCTGAGCTATTTCCAGCTTCTCTCGATTTATCGAGTCGAGCTAGGAACCTGTCTTCAAATGACATAATATGGAAAGTATATCAAGAAGATAGTTTTTTCATAAATAGTAAGGAATAAAGTCAGGAGAACGTCACATATAAAATGGCTCAAAGTAAAGACATACAAGAAATACCACAGAACCCCATAGCCTTTATAGGGTCTGTTTCTCGACCGCATATTCTTTTGGGCGTGGCTGCTTTTAGTGTTGCGATAGCGGCACAGCTTTTTAGTAGTTTCTCTCCCTACATCATAAAGATGCTTATAAATGCTGCATTATCGGCAGCTGATACAGCCGCTCAAATGAGAGAGGTCTCTTTTTGGAGTGCGCTCTATGTCGCATCTATGGCGGGTATGTTTTTACTGTGGAGACTGTCTGGTTTCATCGGGCTTGAGTTTATTTCACGTTCTCAAAAAACCGCATATGAACGACTGTATGCGTACGTGAGTTTGCATAGTCATACATATTTCTCAAATCGTTTTGCCGGCTCTCTTTCAAATAAAATATCAAATGCATCTGATGGCGTAGATAAGATGCTTGAAAATATGCTCTGGAGTTATGTGCCAGGAATCATATCTCTGGTAACCAGCGTGATTCTTTTTGGATTAGTTGATGTGCTCTTTGGAGCAATTTATACAGCGCTTATCGTCATGGTCATTATCGTCAATATATTTCTTGTGAGATATCGCAGACCGTATGTGGTTGCATCAGCTGAAGCCTCGTCGCGTTTCAGGGGTGTTAGCGTTGATATGCTCTCTAATATCTCTGCAATGCGTCAGTACGCACGCCGTAGCTATGAGATGGATCTCATTGGTGAAAGTGTGAAAGAAAAATATCGTACAAATGTCCGTCAGTGGCGTATTAGCGAGTGGTCTCTTGCGCTTAATAACGCGCTTATCGTTTCTGCTCTCGG
Source organism: Patescibacteria group bacterium (assembly GCA_019745315.1). Classification (GTDB taxonomy): domain Bacteria; phylum Patescibacteriota; class Minisyncoccia; order Phycocordibacterales; family UBA918; genus JAIETH01. Next base: position 4,162 of record JAIETH010000001.1, read on the forward strand.
TCTCATTGTGTATCTAGCAATTGTAGGATTCAATCGAGGATCTACCTCGGTAGGAGATATTGTTATGATCATCACATTGGTTTTTCAAACAAGTGGAACTCTTGTGTTTATTGGTTCTACCATGAATGGTGCGGTACGAGTATACGGAGATATGCAAGAAGGTCTAGAAGACGTCTTGGCTCCTCATGAAATAGTGGATACACCTGACACACAAGCCCTTACGATTGGTGCAGGAGAGATTGTGTTTAAGGATGTTTCTTTTGCATACGACAGCATGAACGTGTTTAGCGATCTTAATCTTCGTATCGCGCCAGGCGAACGCGTGGGATTGGTTGGTACGAGTGGCGCCGGTAAGACAACGCTGGTATCGCTTCTTCTTCGACAGCACGATCTCAACGGCGGTTCTATTTCCATAGACGGGCAAGATATTGCGAGCGTCACACAGGACTCGCTCCGAGAGGTGGTTGGTGTTGTACCACAAGAGCCTGCACTTTTTCATCGGTCGCTTCGAGATAATATTGCGTATGGGAAAATAGATGCAACTGATGAAGAGATTGTGCGTGCAGCAACCATGGCGCATGCGACTGAGTTTATCCAAACATTACCCACTCAATACGAAACGTTGGTGGGTGAGCGAGGGGTGAAGCTTTCAGGAGGTCAGCGACAGCGTATCGCAATTGCGCGCGCAATTCTTAAAAATGCTCCGATACTTGTGCTCGATGAAGCAACTAGTGCGCTTGATAGTGCAAGTGAAGTCCTCATTCAAGAGGCTCTCCATACCCTCATGGAAGGGAAGACGGTTATAGCTATAGCACACCGTCTCTCAACACTTCGTGAGATGGATCGAATTGTTGTGCTTGATAAGGGAAGTATCGCAGAGAGTGGTACACACGATGAATTGGTGAAAAAGGGTGGCGTATATGCAGGCCTCTGGGCTCACCAGATCGGAGGGTTTATTCAGGAGTAGCATATTTGGTACACTAGGTCTCATGTCAGAGACTGTCAAAATTCATCCTTCTTGGAAGTCTGCTTTGGACGAAGAATTTGAAAAAAAATATTTCAAAGAGCTTTCGTATTTTGTGCGAAAGGAATATGGAGATGGGGTGGTGTATCCGCCACCAAAAGATGTATTTCGTGCATTTGATCTCTGTCCGTTTGATGATGTGTGTGTAGTGATTCTTGGTCAGGATCCGTACCATGGTCCGAATCAGGCAAATGGACTTGCGTTTGCTGTTCATGAAGGGGTCACGATTCCTCCATCGCTTAAAAATATTTTTAAGGAAATAGAATCTGATGTAGGTGTTGCTCCACAGCAGAATGGAGACTTATCGCGCTGGGCACAACAAGGAGTCTTACTCTTGAATGCTACGCTCACTGTACGAGCACACACACCAGGTTCCCATCAAAAGCGAGGATGGGAGGTATTCACTGACGCAGTAATCAAGGAGATTTCTCACAAAAAAGAACACGTTGTTTTTCTATTATGGGGAAATTATGCAAAGCAAAAGGGTGTCGTGATTGATCGAACAAAACATTTGGTACTCGAGTCGCCACACCCATCTCCATTCTCAGTGCATAGTGGATTTTTTGGATGCAAGCATTTTTCGAAGGTCAATACATATTTGCGTACGCATAGTATTCCTGAAGTTGATTGGAGGTAGTATTAGAAAAAACACCCGCGATACGTATGTATTGCGGGTGTTTTTTGCTACTTGGAGATTACGAGTTTCGAACAGCTTTCATGAGTGCAATTAATGCAACTGCTCCGATGAGCGCAACGCCAAAACTATAGAGGTTGAAGCCAGAGACTGAGCCTTCGCCAAGAAAGCTCATAAGCCAGCCACCAATAACTGCTCCTAAAATACCTACTACAATATTAAGTATCAATCCTTGCTGAGCATCTGTCTTCATAATGAGAGACGCAACCCATCCAACAATAGCTCCAAATATGATCCACAAAATGATTCCCATATACGTGTTACTTTAATGATTTATACGTAGATGAAGCCGCGTAATTGTATGTGATATTACAGAACCTCTTTATTTTTAGCATCTTCTTTATGAGAGGGATTGAATTGTGTTTCTAGTTTCTCGAGCAAGGTTTCAAGTTTTGTGGTGCGTTTGGTGAGTGTTTCTTCAAAGGTGGTGGTGTGTCGAGCGAGGAGTTCAGCGACTCCCATCATCTCTGTCACATCTTCCATTGCGAGCATGATGATGGGGGATGTATGCTTGGCGACATCTTCTTTTAAATGTATTCGGCGAGCATTGAGGAGCATAACTTTGTGTCCAATATCGGGAAACTCATGTGATACTTCAAAACCTTGAAAGAATGTATCGTTCGGTAGTATTTCTTCAAGTAGTTTGCGTAATGCAGGAATGTCCCACTGACCGTTACCGAGCTGATAGATTATTTTCCCGATAGTGGTATCAGGCGAAGCTTTGAATGTGTGATAAAAACATTCATTCCCAGCTAAGACTACTAGATCTTTATCGAGAATTAATACCGGCTCGCGCACAACATCAACAACCGTTTTAATATATGTCCAGCTTTCTTTCCATGTGGTTTCAAAGAAGTCAGTCTCTATACGTCCATCATCTTCTTTGTGTTGTGAGTTTTTCATACTATATATAAGCCGATACTGTATGCGAAGTATTGCATACTATTGAGTTCTCGGGTGAGTTGGAATGTATAAGTGTGCTGGAAAGGCTGGAATGAGGCCGTCTATCTGTAATAAAGGCGTAATACTCGAGTCATGCTCTAAGGCTGTGCGAGGTGTCTTTTGTAAGAATTGTGTAATGGAACGGGTGTACGACCGGCTTTGTAGGTAAGGGTATGACTCCCAAACAACAAAAGAAACTACAAAAAGAGCTTTCAGTAGCACATTTTGATCACCAAAAAGGTCTTGGTACCCACGCTTTCTTCAAAGTTGGTGATCGCGCGGTAAGTGAGGACTTAGTACAAGATACATTTCTAAAAACATGGAAATACTTGGTGAAAGGAGGGAAGGTTCACACTATGAAAGCATTTCTCTACCACATACTTAATCATCTCATCGTTGATGAATATAGAAAGCGAAAAACCACATCTCTTGATCTCTTGCTTGAAAAAGGCTTTGAGCCATTGAGTGTTTCTTTTGAAGATCCGGTAGCGATCTTTGATGCAAAAGCGTCTCTTCTTTTGATTCATAAGCTACCTCTTAAATATCAAAAGATAATGCGCATGCGGTATGTGCAGGATCTCTCGTTAAAAGAAATTGCTCTCTTGACGGGGCAATCGAGAAATACTATTGCAGTACAAGCGCATCGAGGACTTATAAAGCTTAAGGAGCTCTACAAGATTGCATAACTCACCAAATCCTATTTGTTGTATAATGATGCATATGGAGCTACAGAAGGGAGATCGAGAGCTTGAGGCGCTCAATATACAACTGAATGACCAGGATTCTTTAAGGCAATATAAGGAGCCGTATGATCACTATTCGGTGAGCTTTATACCGCATCTCTTTGGATGTTCGCTCGTGTGGTGCGGAAATATAGTGTATGGAAAAGAACCTTCCTATTTAAAGTTTCGAGCCATTGAGGTGATTGCTCGTGTTCCATACTACTCATGGATATCGGCAAGCTACACCATGCTTACGTTTTTTTATAATGACCCAGCAAAAGCGATGAAGCTTTCAGAGGTTGAGAAGTATGCACGTCTTGCAGAAGACAATGAAACAATGCACGTGGTTGTCATTTCTGAGCTTGCACAAAAAGAAGGGAAAGTAGGATTTGTTCGGCACACTCTTATCCCTATGCTTTTTGCGTTCTTTTATTTCTGGTCTTCATACATCCTCTTTCTTCTCTATCCACGATATTCATATGAATTAAATTACTTCTTTGAAAACCATGCATTCGATCAGTATGACCGTTTCTTGGAAATGTACCGCGAAGAACTAAAGCAGAAAACAATTTCAAGCGATTTTTTAAATTGGTATGGACGTAGCCCACGTACTCAGTATGAGTTTTTTATGTCAGTGCGAAATGATGAAATTATTCACCGCAATACGTCGATAGAAAGGATTCAAACAGATATAGAAAAAACGAGCGAAAGAAACTAATATATTATTTTGCACCGAAGAGGTTATCGAGAGGATGTTTTTTCTTGAGTAATTTGTGTACTGCATACGAAGCTGTCGCGATTGATGCAAGTTGTGTGCCAGCTCCATTTATAGTCACTTCGTCTTGTGAGATTGAAGCAAGGGGGAGCGTGGTGTTTGAGAGTGCATAGCGCGCGCTCCATGAATATTCAAGCGGGAGTGCGATGGCGGGGAATGCGCGACGTAAAAATCGCTCTATATTTCGAACATGGGGCATATGCACATAGTCTGGTTTGCCGTGAGTATTTACATACCTCACGTCTCCATACCCAACAAGAAGTCTGTTGTCTCCTGTAATTTTCCCGTAATGATAAGATCTCCGTTCGTCATCAAAAAACATATCTTTGTCAGCAAGACCTAGAGATATAAGTTCTTTTTTTGAAAGCTTCCGGGTAATAGAAATAGTTGTAAGAAATGTTTTGATATCAGTTTTTTTCTCGTATGTTCCCATGCATCGGATTAAGTTCTTAAACTGAATTTCTCCTTGTGGAGTGGTAGCGATCGCTAACTTTTTTTTGATGAAAGGTGTTTTTTCATAAATACGCACACCACGGGTACTCAGGTATTTTGCAAAACCCTTTGCAAACAAAAGAGGATTCACAGAAATACTTCCACCGACTCGTTCGGCGACAGTATAGGCGTCTGTTGCAAGTTCATGCATGAGCGTTTCGCCGGAAAGTAGTTCGGAAGGACTCCTCATTTTTTTTCGTGAGCCAAAATCTTTCAAAATATGTGGTTGTGCTTGTGAGTTACCGAGTAAAAGCAACTCCTGTTTCATAAAATCACATTCTATTTTTTCTGTACCAATAATTTTAGATACAAGTTTAAGAGCATCAATTTGTGAGTTCCAATATTTTTTAGCAGCAGCGGCTCCATAACGAGCGACAAAAAGAGACCACGATGCAGTTTCTGGTTCACAGATGAGCATGCCTGCGGAGTGTCCTGTTGATCCTTGCCCTATAGAGCCTTGTTCGAGTATGACGATGTCTGTTTCGCCATTCTCAAGAAGGAAGTAGGCTGCTGACAATCCTGAAATCCCGCCACCAATGATGAGGTGCTTTGTTTTTATGGATTCTGTAAGAGGTGGAAAATGAAGTGTGTTAAGGTCACCCCAAAAACTAGAACGACGAGCTTTTTTCATATTTCTCTATAGTAGCACTGAGATAGAAAATTTTTGTATGTAGTAGCGTGGAGTGACATGCTATCATAAACGTACCTTTTTCTATGTACCACAAGCCGCTTGTTACGCATGTTACAAACAAACTCAAGGAAGGGGTGCCTCTCCAGAAAGTTGAAGCAGATCTTGCAAAAGATGGCTGGTCAAAAGACGACATTCGACAAGCTTTTTACTACACGGCGCACTCCTATAAGTTGCGTCGTTTTTCATTGGTTCGACTGCTTTCTTCAGAGGTACCCGCTATTGTCACAGCCCTGTTAATCCTTTTTATAGTTGCTGGATCAGGGCTTTCGTTTTTCTTTTTTAATAAAATTACACTTAGTTACGACATCGCGCTGCCTTCAGTGCCGGAGTCCGGTCACGTAGCGCTCGCGTATGGTGAGCAAGAGAAGTTGGCAGACCCTGATTTTTTTGGAGACGTTAAAAATCAGCTTGTCGAAGAAAAAGTGAGCTTTATTGAGGCAAACCTCTCTACGCTCCAGCTACGGGTTTATAAAGATGGAGAGTTGGCGCTCGAAGTTCCTATAGACACCAAGGGTCGGGAAGGTTCCTGGTGGGAAACTCCCGCAGGTCTTTATAAAATACAAAATAAAGAAGATGCGCATTTTTCAACCATGGGTCATGTATGGATGCCGTGGAGTATGAACTTCCAAGGAAACTTCTTTATACATGGGCGCACGTACTATGACGATGGTACGCTCACCTCGGCGTCGTATACCGGAGGGTGCATACGCCTCTCTACGGATGATGCGAAAAAAGTATACGACATCAGCAAGGTAGGGATGCCGGTATTGGTATTTGAAGATAGTTTTTCTTCTGATTCATTTGAATATAGAGACAAGCTTCCTACAGACATTTCAGCGACCGCATACTTAGCAGTAGATATAAATAATGGAAGGGTATTTGCAAGTAAGGAATCTACAAAAGAAGTCCCTATCGCATCAATCACCAAGCTCATGACCGCACTTGTTGCGACTGAATACATAAATCTTGATGCGATAGCAACGGTACCAAAAGATGCGTTGGTCTATACCTCGAAGTCGCGCCTCGCGGAAGGGGAGCGCCATAGCGTGTATCAACTCCTCTTTCCACTCCTTATGGAGTCTTCAAACGAAGCGGCTGAAACTATTGCTCGCCACTATGGGCGCGAACGATTCATTAAGTACATGAACGACAAAGCAGATTCAATAGGGATGAAGAATACTAATTTTGATGATCCTTCAGGAGCCTCTGCGCTCAACACCTCAACAGCAGAAGATTTATTTATGCTCGCTCGCTATATTTATAACAACAGAAGTTTTGTATTTCATATCACCTCAGGGAGTATAAAAAGTAGTGCGTATGGCGCGAGTGAATTTCCTGATCTCGGCAACTTCAACGACTTTGTTGATAATGAATTTTTCTTTGGAGGGAAGAATGGTCAGACACTTGCAGCAAAAGAAACGAACCTCTCTGTGTTTGAGTTTACGGCTGGAACCACGACTCGACCGGTAGTCTCTATAGTGCTGGGAGCTGAGAACGCTAAAAACGAATCTGAGCTTATGCTCGGGTATCTTCTTAGTTATTTCAGGTAAAAACAATGGAAATACCCTCCCGGGGCAGCTCGAGAAAAAGTGTTTAAATCTCAAATAACTGTGGTATAGTATCCCCGATTTAGGCGACTCCTGTTTGCCTAAGTCAGTCTTCCTACGGAAGCAGTCTCTCCAGACTGTTTTCTCCTTACAGGAGCAGTACATCCTACGGATTAATTATCCCCTTACAGGGGCAGTACACCTTTTGGATATTTTTGTTCGATTGTTGATCTCCAAAACTATCTCAAAAGGTCCCAAATTAATCCCCCGGATTAATTTGGCCCTATCGTCTAACGGTTAGGACAGCGCCCTCTCACGGCACAAATCCGGGTTCGATTCCCGGTAGGGTCACAGCGAAGATTTCTCAGCAAAACAGCACCACATGGTGCTGTTTTGCTTTTAGAAAATCTTGCTGTGACCCTATGAAAAGTCTGGGAGACTTTTCGTCCGGGAATCGAAAAGGTTGCCAGATATTTTGTGACTAACGGGAAACAAAATATCGACAACCTGTACTGAAGCTGTAGGCTTCGAATTTCCCGGTAGATTCTTTCGTCAGAAAAAATACTTGTGACCACAGGCATCCAAAAGAAAAGTTACGAAAACTGTACCGTTCCCGTAGGGAAAGATTCCTCGGTAGGTTTGGGAGTTTTTTGCTATACTTTAAAAATGAATAAAATAGTTATTATCGGCTGTCCGGGTGCCGGAAAAACAACTCTTGCAAGAAGGTTGGGAGCACAGCTCGATATCCCCGTTCATCACCTAGATCAGTATTTCTGGAAAGAAAACAGAATTTCTATATCTCAAGAAGATTTTCTAAAAATCCAAAAAGATTTAATGGCAGAGAAGAGATGGATTATAGATGGGAATTTCACTAAATCAATTGAAAACAGAGTGATCAACTCAGATACTGTTATCTTCCTTGATTTTTCAAAAACAATAATTTTATGGAGAATTTTTAAAAGGTATATACAGTACTTCGGCAAGGTTAGGCCTGACGTAGGAGGGAATAATAAAGAAAAGATTGAATGGAAGAATATTAAATTTATACTAAAATATCCAGCCAAGGATATACATGATGTGCTTGCGCGATATACAGATAAAGATATTTTCATCTTACATAACCCTAAAGAAGTCGCGGATTTTCTAAAGAAAGCAGCCCCTATTCAGGTGCGTTAAAATCAAACATCCTTCTCAATGAAATTTATATTAATCTATACAACCCATAAAAACCTTGAGGAGGCGGAAAAGATTACCAGTTACCTCCTCCAAGAAAAGCTCATAGCGTGTGTAAACTTCTTTCCAATTACGAGTTCGTATTCCTGGAAAGGGGAGATTGTAACGACGCAAGAAATAACCGCAATTCTTAAAACAAGGATAGGGAATTGGGATGTTGTAAAAACCTATATTGAAAAGAATCATCCATATGAAACCCCGTGTGTTATGAAGCTTGCAGAAGTAGAGGCGAACGATTCATACGCATATTGGATTCAAAGCGAGACTCAAAAATAATTTTTTACTAGCATCTTGTTGGGCATAGAAAAACCTCGGAGGACATGTGCCCGCCGAGGTTCCAACAAAAGATCAAATTTTCAGGCTACAACCTTCACGGTGCCGATGCTCCATCCGATAACTCCTCGCGGAATCAGGGCCGGATTCTTGCCCTTCTTGGGATGAGTGCCGAGCTCGTCTCGCAGGTACTGCAGGAGCTTGTTCACCATCTTCGTTTGAGTCTTCTTCTTGCCGTCGGGGAGGATGTAGTGGAACGCGATGTAGTGCGTTCCGTCATCGCCCGCTCCGCGGATATGGAGATCGAACCATCTCTCGGTGTTGTCCGCCTTTATGTGGGTGATGAAACCCACGAGTTTTTCGATAGGCACCGAAGCGTTGAACTTCACGGTGCCGGCAACACGCGAGTCGTTGTCCAAAAGAACGGTCATCAGCTTTCTCCCATAAACATGGAGGGTAAGCACGGCCAGGGTTGGACGTGCAAAAATACTATAACACACTTATTTATATTTGCAAGTTTTTATAAAATGTTTTTAGGAGATTCTTAGAGTATTTAGAACTTTGCTATACTTTAAAAATGAACAACTCAACTCTAATAATTAACGGAGAAGAATATACCTTTGTAAAAGTGAGGAGTCATATGCCTATTTCTATATACAAAGGCACAGATACCTATCTCAGAATCGGACCAAAGAATTTGATTGAACAAGAAATTAACTATCACAAGAATCTTTTAAAATTTGGTTTTCCTATACCAGAAATTTTACATGAAGGCACATATGAAGATTTGTGCTATTTTACAGAATCTTCGTTTGGCGATGAGCACCTAGGTCAAATTTTTGGATCAAATGCTATAAACTCCATAGTTTCGGATGATGATTTTTCGAAGCTATTGAATGTAGTAAAAATATTTGCCCAAGCTCAAATAAAAACTATAGGAACGCAGGCATTTATATTTAAAGATTTTAAAGAATTAATTAAACTTGATGTGTTGCTGGAAGAATTGCCTTTACTTGGTAAAGACACACTCAAAGCACTAGAAAAAGTTGAAGATCGAATTACTCAACTACCCTCTGCTTTAACGCATGGAGACTTTAATCCATACAATATCTTTGAAAAAGGTGTTATTGATTGGGAAAGAGGTTCATACTCTCCTTTAGGATACGACTTGGTTACGAATATCTCACAGACTTTCTTCTTTCCTTTGGGAGGAGATTATGAATATAGCGCTCGATATCGTTACTCATCAAAGCAAGTGGAGGAATACTGGCAGGCGATAGATGAGGTCTGTACGGAAGCCGGTATTCATTCAATATCTGAATATAGAAATGACTTTATATTTTGTCGAAGCGTCTGGTCAGCGGTGCGTATGCATCAGTGGCCAAAGATTCAAGAATGGCGGTATCGACAGTATGAAGCGCTTCTGGGGATATACTTGAATGATGGAGATCTTACGTACTTTTTAAGTGATTATAAAGCCTAAGCTTTTTAAGATATATACTTTATGCAACCAGAAAAATCTTCTCACTCACACATAACCCTCCATACTGCGTCGTCGGTGTCGGTGTGGTCGTATTGGCCTATCGCTGCTATTTATGTAGTGTCGGCAGTTATATCGCTCTACACAGTGCGGTGGCATGCGTACCCTGACTACATGTCTCACCTTATGGGATTTGTACTTGTGTTTTTTGGTCTTATAAAACTTTCTGATGTGGTGGGGTTTGCGAATGGGTTTGCTCAGTATGATCCATTAGCAAAAAGGAGTATTGTATATGCGCAGACGTACCCATTTTTAGAACTATTTCTTGGAGTTCTGTTTATCCTCCAAGTATTTATTCTTCCGGCGACAGTTATAACGCTCTGTATATATAGTGCGAGCCTCTGGGGCGCACTGCGATCGCTCGCAAAGAAAGAAGAGCTTCATTGTGTGTGTCTCGGTACCTACTTTAAGTTACCGCTTTCAACGGTGACCATTATTGAAGCAGGCTTTATGATAGGTATGTGTATATGGATGCTTGCTATGATTAAAAGTATGACTACTATGGTCATGTAATATAAATAAAACCATGAAAAAACAATCAATTATTGTAGCCATTATCCTTCTCGTTGGTGCCGGAGTTGCAGTTGCATACGCAGTATCGAATGGTGGTTTTGGAGAACGTGACTCTGTGCCAATGGGTATGCACCGCATGCCAGACGGCTCAATGATGAGTAATGGTGCAGGTGACGCCATGCAAATGGGTGCAATGGATCATTCAATGATGATGGTCAAGAGTGAGCGGGAATTTCTTGAAGGTATGATTCCACATCATCAGGAGGCAGTTGATACTGCCAAAGAGGTAATTGCTCGCGGTGGCTCAACAGCAGAGATAAAGAAGCTTGCTGAAGATATCATTGTGGCTCAAGAAGCAGAGATTGCTTCAATGAAGGGGTGGTATGAGGTATGGTATGGCATTCCATATACTGCCAATAATTTTTATAAGCCAATGATGCGAGACCTCTCTGGCCTTGAAGGAGCTGCTCTTGATCGAGCGTTTCTAGAAGATATGGTGATGCACCATATGGGAGCTATTATGATGGCGCAAAGTGTAGGGGCACATATTGAACATAGTGAAATACAAACGCTCGCAGAGACTATTGTGCGTACGCAGACAAACGAGATTACATACATGCGTCAGTTGCTTGAAGGACTAAAATAGATCCCACTTCTGTTGTAGATAGGTGGGTCATTCTTGGTATACTTGGCTTATGAAGAAAGCGCCTTCGCGGCTTACCAAGAAGACCTTCGGACTGATGCTCCTTGTGCCTTTTGTTGTTGGTGTGTTTGTATTTACCTTTTTCCCTTCAGGTATCAATGCGTCATATATTCGTGCCAAAGAATTGATTGAAGGCACTGTTGTGGAGGATACAATTGCTAGTATTCAGCGTGAGTACACAAAGCATTTTACGTCCATAACCATCACGCAAATAGACGGCAACAGCTTAACGCTGCAAGGAAATGCAGTGTGGGAAGCGCAAAATGAAATTGATGAGCAGATTCACATTAGAAAGATAGAAGGAGTAGTGACGCTTGTGGCGGGTGCGAGCTCGGAAAATAAAGATGATTGTAGTGTCGAGCTTACTGTTGAAAAAGATACTGTGAAAGGCAAAGATCAGAATAGCTGTAAAGAAATGGATATGAATTTTGATGGAACTAAAAGGGAAGCTGAATAGAGTCTCACAATAAAAAACCGCTTTCGAGAGAAAGCGGTTTTTTATGTCTGTTATTTGGTATGAAGGTGAACGTAGATATCTTCAAGTGCACGTACTGCGTCTCCTGTTGAGATGTTGTTTTGGTGGTATTTGATATTGGTACAGTCTCCTGCAGCCCAGATACCCGGTGTGCTCGTCTGCTGGGTCCAAGGATCGATTTTGACACGCTTAAGGTCATCGAGCTCCACGATGTCGCCAAGATACCCTGTAGTTGGCACGAGACCAATCTCAACAAAGATTCCACTCGTTGGAAGTTCTATAATTTCCCCTTCAGCATTTTTATACTTAATCGCAGTCACAAACTTTTCTCCAACGACTTCAGTTGGAGTTGCGTTGGTGAGTGCTTTCATTTTAGGATTTTCAAGTACACGAGCAACGGTTACTGGGTCAGCACGAAATTCTGAGCTTCGGTGGAGGAGGGTAACGCTCTTAGCGTACGCGAGGAGTTGCGCAGCACTTTCAAAGCCAGCATTTCCTCCTCCGATAACGACAACGTCTTGTCCAGAGAATAGTGGACCGTCACATGACGCACAGTAGGTAAGTCCTCTCTGATCAAATTCGACAGCCCCTGGGACATCAAGCGTGCGTCGTGTTGATCCTGTTGTGATTAATACGGCGCGAGATTCAGCGGTCTCACCATTTGAAAGCGTGACCTTGAAACGCATGCTGCCGGTATCAATTTTTTCTATTTTCTCAACAAGAATATTTTCTTTAATAGTGACAACATCTCCTGCATAGGCTTTGAGATGCATTTCGAGACTTTTTCCAAGATCTGCGCCAGAAATAGATGTGGTTCCTATCCAGTTTTGAATATCAGATGATACAACGCTTTGACCACCCCAATCACGAGTTACAAAAAGTGTTTTTAATTGTTTGCGAGATGCATATACGCCCGCTGCGACTCCGCCTGGTCCTCCTCCGATAATTACAAGATCAAACATAGAAAAATCCTAAATGAGTACGACAGAAGCATAGCATATAACGTGCTGTCGTGTGAACGTGTACAAAAAAACTGAGCGATATGCTCAGGTTTTTTATATTTTTATAGAAAGTGTTTGAGAAATGAAGGAAAGCCGGTACCGTCTTCTACGAAGACCGTATACCTTGTGGCTACTTTTCTGCGCAGGCTTGAAAAGGTAGCTCGCAAGGTTCGCAGTGCCGCCTTCAGAAGGCAGGCACGTCTCTTACAGAGACTGTATACCTTGTCGGTATTTTTGTTCGCAAAAGCTCCAAAAAGTACCAGGCAAGGTTCGCGGTACCGCTTTCCGAAGGTCTAAATTATTTTAATTTAGACCTTCTCAAGAAAGCGGGTACCGCGCCCCAATCATCATCTTCATCATCTGAAGCGACTGGTCGTGGTTCACGAGGGGGTGGGGGCGGTATGTCAGACTTCTTCTCTTCACGCTCACGAATATCATCTACCTTTGGAGGTGGTGTTGGGAGAGAGTTAAAGATTCGTCCACGAGGTGCTTCTTTTTCAACGGGAGTATCTTGGGGAGCTGGCTGTACCTGGGGAGCTGCAACAGACGCACCGAAGAATGTTGGGCGACCATGTCCGCTACCACCTGAAACTTCAGGGAAGCCAGTTGCAATTACTGTTACCTTAAGCTCATTCTTCTTGAGCTTTTCATCGCGAATTGCTCCGAAGATTACCTTCGCATGAGGATCAATTGATTCAGTGATCACGCGTGCTGCATCCTGTACTTCAAGCATTCCAAGATCATCTCCTCCAGCAATTGCAAAGAGTACGCCCTTCGCTCCTGTTATTGAAACTTCAAGGAGAGGAGAATTGATTGCAGCACGAGCTGCTTCTTCCGCGCGTTTCTCTCCGCTGCTGACACCAACACCCATGAGTGCAGATCCAGCATTTTCCATAACAGAACGGATATCGGCGAAGTCGACGTTGATGATACCTGGCATCGTGATGAGGTCTGAGATTCCTTCAACAGCTTGCTTCAATACATCGTCACAAATCGCAAATGCATTTTTGATAGATGTTTCTTTATCAACGATTGCAAGAAGACGATCGTTTGGCACGATGATAAGAGCATCAACTTCCTTTTTAAGTTCCTCAATTCCTTGCATTGCAAGACGCATGCGTTCTTGTCCTTCAAATGAGAATGGTTTGGTGACAACGCCAACAGTAAGGGCGCCGCTTTCGCGTGCGATTTTTCCAACAACAGGAGAAGCTCCTGTTCCAGTACCACCTCCCATACCACCTGTAATAAAGATCATGTCTGATCCTTTGAGTGCGTTTGCAATTTCTTCACGAGTTTCTTCTGCTGCACGTCGTCCCATGTCAGGATTTCCTCCAGCTCCAAGACCACGAGTGAGATTTTTACCAATGTGAATTTTCTTTTTTGCGAGTGAGTGATGAAGGTCTTGTGCGTCGCTGTTGATTGCGATGTATTCAACGCCACGAACTTTTGCGTTCACCATGTGATTGATCGCGTTGTTTCCAGATCCTCCAGTTCCTACAACACGAATGCGTGCGAAAGATTCAACGTCTGTTTTTATCTGTTCCATATGGTGTGTAAAAGTTAATCGCGGATACCCTCTCTTGTGGTCGCTATCATACCAGAGACCCTGAGGTTGTGCACTTATTGACACCTACACTCTTTCATGCGCTTGCCATATCAAGGAAGAAATTGTTTAAACCAAGTCAGTAATGCGTTCCCTGTACGGCGCGCAATTTTAATACCACCTTCTTCTTCACCTCCAGAAACTCCCCAAATACAAAGCCCGTATGCGACTGCCCATGATGCGTCGCGCACCTTTCCGTTTTGACTTGGGTCGAGGGTTGCAATACGAGAGGGGAGTCTGAGGGCTGCGCGAGCAAGGTCTTGGATCGTAGTAATTCCTGATCCTCCGCCAGTGATGATGATTCCCGCAGGAAGAAGCCCATCTCTGTGAATGCGCTTGAGGTGCGAATCGATAAGCTCAAAAATATCTGAAAGTCGTGCGCCCACAATCTCATCAAGGCGTCGTTTTGAATATTGAGAACTGGTTGGGTTTCCGCGCTTTATTTTTTCAGCTTCTTCAAGAGGAATCTTGAGACCAAGTGCAATATCGTTTGTGATATCAGAGGAGCCAATAGGGAATACCTTAAGAGAAATAGGTGTTCCGTTTTCAAATACAACAATAGAGACGGTTTCAGCTCCTATGTTAGCAAGGACGCAACCTGCGCGCTTTTGCGCTTTGGTGAGCATTACGAGACTTCCTGCAAGGGGTGACGCCATGACGTCGTCTACCACAATCCCAGTGCTCTCAACTGCCTGCACAAGATCATTAAGGTGTTGTTCAAAGCAGGATACGAAGAGTGCATCAACTTCAAGCTTTGTGCCTTTCATGCCGTGAGGTCGACCGAGTACCTTTTCGCCATCGATTGAAAATCCAAGAGGAATAGCGTGGAGGATTTTACGATTTGGAATTTTGTCTGAAATTCGTTCCTCACTATCAACCATCGCTTTATCGATATCTGTTTGTGTTATTTCTGAATCGGCACGAGAGGTAATAACTTCGCCGCGTGCGTGTATCTCATCGAGCCCAATTCCTCCGATAGAAAGGAATGCGCGATGAATAGGTTGCCCAGTTGCTTTCTCTGCTTGACTGACTGCAGAGCGGATACTTTTAAGTACGTCTGATTCATTGATGATATATCCGTGTCGAAGTCCACGAGATTCTGCAAAGCCGGTACCGACAATTTGGGGAAGTCCGCGCGCTTCATTTTTTTGTGGTGCACGAACAACCACAACCTTGATTTGGTAGGTTCCTACATCGATGCCAGTTATATAACGCTCAGCCATAGAGAGTGGTGTGCGAGCGCTCAGAAAAATACATTACGACAAATGATATCGTTTTGTATATCGAGCCTCGACTTCTTCCATTGTATCCCCGTGTGCGTATCCTTTCAAATGAAGTAATGCGTGAATAAATAAATATCCGATGAAACCTTTTTCAGTCATGCCAAATTTTTGTGCCTCGCGACGTGCTTGTCGTGGATTTATATACACTTCGCCTTCAGTATCCGATAACGGAAACGATAATACATTTGGAATGTATGTTTTATTTCGATAGAGAGTATTCAGTTTCTTGCTCCGTGTGTCGCCTACAAAAACCAACGAAAGCGCATATGATGCGCCCATGATGTCGTCGGTAATTTTTTTGAAAGGAAGAGAGGGGACGGACGTTCGTGTCGTAGAACGGAGTTCAAAAGACATGGACTAGTGACGTGCCTGCTTTTCTGGCACCTTACCAAGCTTCACAAGTTCTTCGTACTTGTCCTTACGAACGAGTGCTCGTAGGCGTTCCTTGCGGTGTGAGTTGCGTGACTTTACTCGCTCATAGTAGCGTCCATTACGTGTCTTCGGAACAATACCCGCTCCCTGGAGACGTTTTGTAAAGCGACGCACCAAATTAGAGGTGCTCTCGTTTGCGTTTTTCTGTACTTCTACGTTGATAGCCATGTCGAAAAATGTACCATGAAGCCTTCTTTTCTGCAAGATTTTAGACCTCCTGTATATCTATACCCGGAGAGCCCGCTTGAGGTGGGAAACTAGGTTTCCTAAAGGTACGGTCTCTTGAGACGAGGATCGCATGTCACGAAGGATTACCGTGCCATCTACGTACTCTTTTTGACCCAAAATAATGGTGTAAGGGACTCCGTGAACCCGGGCTTTCTCAAGTTGGGTTGAGAGAGAGTCTGAGGCAAGAGATTGGTGTGCGTGAATGTGTGCGCCCTTTAATTCCTCGAGGAGGGAGAGTGTGCGAAGCTTGGGTCCAAGTCCAAGTTGAACAATAAAAATTTGAGGATCAATATGTGAGGCACGTGGAAGACGGGCTGGTAATTTACGTTCTTTGAGTGTTACCACAGCACCAACTGCCGGAATGTTTTTCTTGGTGTGCTGAAACAGAAATTCATCATATCTTCCTCCGCGCGCTTCGATAGGAAGAGCTTCTTCTCTATTTTCATGTGTATACGCAGCAATAGAGAAAAGTGTTTGAGAATAACACTGGTGATGTCCAAGAAGTCGGGCGTCTATTTCGTAGAGTGTTTCGCTGAAGTCTAAGTATTCAATGATTTCACGAAAATGCTTCCTGCTTGATTCATTTAAATACTCAAGAGAGCTTGGGCTCTTAAAGCCGATCTCATGCTCATTCTCAATAAGGTTTGCGAGGGAAAGGAGAGCGTGCTCTTTCATTAGTTCGCGTGCGGTACTCGGTAATAGTTCTAGTCTCTTTTTAAGATAGTTGTTGAGTTCACGAGAATAGCGAGTTACTGATTCACGGTCTCCGAGAGAATTGATTCGTACATGCTGAGATGAGTCAGGTATTTCAAGATCACGAAATAGTGATCGCACGGTGTGAATAAGGAGTGATTCTGCAATACTTTTTTCTACACCAATAACATGAAGCGCAAGTGCTATATCGTTAGTGCGAGGAACATCTTCTATTGAGTAGAAAAGCGCTGGTTCACCAAGTCCATGAAGATTGTGTTCGAGGTAGTGTCCTGCCCCAGCTGCGAGCATTCCTTGGAGTGCGTCAATGCGTTTTTGTGGCGCAAGGATTTTTGTATCATTTTTCTTCTCACAGTTTTTACAACGGGTATCACTTTTAATATCTTCAAGTGCACGAAAGCCGTAGTGGTGAGCGGTGTGTGAAGCTTTTTTTATAAAATCTGTTGCAGAGGGTAGAGATACAGATGTCATAGTTGGTTACTTAGCGTCAGTTGATAACGGCTGTTCAAGTTCTCCCGGCAAAATCTCCATGGTTGATACGGGTAGGAGGCGAATGAGCGCTCTGCCGATAATGAGATCTTCATTGAGTGTGCCCCATACGCGGGAGTCAGAGCTCGCGTCTCGATTGTCTCCCATAACAAAGTATTCGTTTTCTCCCAACTCTTGGGTCAGAAGAGTGTCTGGATTCATCGAATCGATATATGGTTCATCCAACACAAAACCATTTGGGTTTTGTGAGTTGGTAATAGAAACAGTGGTGCGGTCAATAGTTATGGTTTCGCCGGGTAAACCGATGATTCTTTTAATGAAAAACTTTTTAGGGTCTTTTGGATATCGAAATACAATCACGTCTCCGCGTGTTGGGGCTTCGAGGCGATAGGAGAGTTGGTCTACAATCAAATATTGACCCGTCTCAAAGGTCGGTTCCATTGAAGCGCCTTGGACTATAAATGGTTGTGCGACAAAAATTCGAATAGGTATAACTATAAGAAGAGCAATAATGGTAAATCGTATGATTTCAACAAGAAAGTTTTCTTCTTTGTGTGTCGTATCTTCTGGGTACATACGTAATTTGCACCAGTATATCCGTGAAAAATGTTTGACACAAGTTTCCCTTGGCGTGCACAATAGGGATGTTATGCATATTATCGTCGGACTAGGAAATATTGGAGAGAAATATGAACACACACGACACAATGTTGGTCGTAGTATTGTCGTGGCGTGGGTAAAAAAATATGGCGGATCCTTTGTGGCGTCTGCTCAGTATCGAGGTTTGTTATGGAAGGGAGATATAGCTGGCGACGAGGTCTGCGCACTGTTGCCTGAGACATTTATGAATGAGTCTGGTGGCTCTGTAAAAAAACTTGTAACAGGGAAGAATGCTGTTGAGCATCTTGTTGTGTTGTATGACGACATCGATCTTCCATTTGGTACGATTCGCATCTCGTTTAATCGTGGAGCGGGTGGGCATAATGGAATTAAATCTATTGTGACAGCGATTGGTACAGAAGCGTTTATTCGAATACGTATTGGCATTGCCCCTGTGTTTCGTGGCGTTATGCGGAAACCAAAAACACCAGACGCTGTGCTCGCGTGGGTTTTGGGAGACTTTACTAAAAAAGAAGAGAAGGCCCTGGAGGGAATAGCAACTCGTGTCAGCGAGGCAATAGAGCATATCGTGGGACGTGGGTATGAGTCTGCGATGAATGCGTTTAATGGATAATAAGTCGCGCGTATCCATTCACGACATAACCCTTCCGCTAGCCTTCCAAGCGACTCCGCTTCAGGGTATGTCGTAAAGGGATTATGTAGACTCAGAACAAATAAAAAGAGGCGCCGTATGGCGCCTCTTTTTATTTGTATCGAGATTTTTTACTTAACTTCTTTAAATGAAAGAGTCATACGATGATCCTTCGGTTCAAAGAGGCTAATCTTAAAGCTGTACTTCTTACCAAGCTCAAGCGCGTTGCGAAGTTCTGCTTCGCTTGCAAACTCAGAGATGTGTACGAGTCCTGCTACTCCTTCTTCAATAGACGCAAGAGCACCATGCTTGTTGTACTTGATGATCACACCATCAACAACCTGGTCTTTCTTGTATTTTGCTGACGCAAGAACCCATGGGTTTTCACGAAGCTGTTTAATAGAAAGAGAGATTTTGTCGTCTTTTACTTCAATCACCTTTACCTTAACCTTGTCGCCAACGGTAAAGAGTGTGCGAGTATTTTCAACAAGTCCCCAGTCAATTTCAGAGATGTGTACGAGTCCTTCAAGTCCTTCTTCAAGCTTCACAAATACTCCGAAGTCAACTGCGCCAGTAACTTCTCCTTCGAGTACGTCACCAACGTTGTACTTGCTCACCTTCACTTCCTTCTCTTCTTTTTCTTGAGGTCCCTTTTCAGAGAAGATAAGCTTTCCTTCCTTCTGGTCTGCAGTAATGATGATTACATTAAGGTGCTGACCAACAAGCTGCTGAAGTTCAGAGAGGATCTTGTCCTTGTCTCCATCTTCAACGCGAGGGTAGTGCTCGGCTGCAAGCTGACTTGCAGGGAGGAATCCCTGAATGCTCTGCCACTCGATGATAAGTCCTCCTTTGTTTGCTTCTTTAACAACAAGGCTAAGTACCTTCTTGTGCTTAACTGCTTCTTCAGCATCGCTCCAGATAAGAGCTTGTCGAGCTTCCTTAAGAGAAAGTTCGATATATCCGTCCTTGTTCTTTGTATCAACTACTTTTGCAGCAATGATGTCGCCAACTGAAACCTTGCGGAGTACGTCGCGTGCATTCATGTACTCGCGTCCGTAGATAAGACCTGAACCAAACGGGTGCATGTCTACATATACACGTGCGCGTCCTATTGCTGAAACAGTACCTTCAACAAGCTCTCCTGCCTGAGGAGGAGTTGGAGTATCTGCTATAAGAGCATCCATGAAATGCTCCTTTTTTGCTTCTTCTGCCTCTTCGCCCTGAAGAGTTACCTCTACATCGTTTTTGTTTGTCATTTTTCTATGGAGGTGATACCGATCCGCGTGCCCATGTCTCGTGGCCGTAATCGCGCACCCGGGGTTACCCGATATCACACAAGTTAATAATGAAAAGACACGCGGACTATAGCATAAAAAACACCCTCTATGCAATATCTGCGCAGAGGTGCTTTCGGTGGTGATTTATGGATTTTTTTGAATGTACGTCATGACAATATGTAACACATCAGGTATGATAGAGAGACTAATTTTGAACTTTTGTATTTATGGTTATCACATATCACGGATTGGAGTGTTTTAAGGTGTCGTTTGGCAATCTGACCATTGCGTTTAATCCTTTTTCTAAGGAATCTGCAAAGAAGTATGGATTAAAGGAAGTTAAGTTTGGTGCCGATGTGGTGTTTGTCACTACGAAGCACCCAGATTTCAATGGTGTTGAGCAAGTTACTTATGGAGAGAAGGTGCCATTTGTTGTATCGGGTCCTGGAGAGTATGAAGTAGGAGATCTCACAATACGTGCGTTTGGAGTTCCTACTGTCTACGACGGAGAAGAGCGTTTCACCACTGTCTATCAAGTTACTCTTGAAGGAGCGAATCTTTTGTTCCTCGGACCAATTCCAAATGCAAAACTCGATTCTTCACTCCTTGGTTCCCTTGGCGAGATTGATATTATTTTTGTGCCAGTAGGCGATGGTGAGGTGCTTGACGGCGCTGCAGCATCCGCACTTGGAGTAAAGCTTGAGGCACATGTCATTATTCCTATGCATTATGAAAAAGATACACTCGCTGCCTTTTTGAAAGAGGAGGGTGTTTCTGTGAAGCCACAAGATAAATTCACTATTAAGAAAAAAGAATTGAGTGCTCTTGAAGGAGAGGTTGTGGTGTTGGGTGAGTAAGTGGACAGACGGCGCAATCTCAATATCTCAAAAGATATTTATGATATTGAAATACATTGAAAATGTTCGAAAACAGCCGCCAGCAGCACGTAAACGCTTTGCATTCTTTTTTGCTCTCGGATCTACGGCGCTCATAATGATTCTGTGGGGCTTTACACTTCCGACTCGCTTTTCTTCTCTCGATATTAATGGAGACGATATGCTTGGTGCAGCAGGAACGGAAGAGCTCCAGGAAAATCTAGAAGAAGGAAAGGGTACTGTGAATCAACTTCTTGAGGCAAGTAAGGCTTTCCGAGAAGGTTTAGATACTGCAACGAGTACCACAGGGTATCAAATGAATGATACTTTCCTGAGCGCAACAACGAGTGTTAATTTTTCATCAACGACACAGCCAGCCGTTCAAGAGGAAAAACCACGAACAATACTTATTGCTACTACCACATCTGCGGGAGGAGATAGTGCTCCGCGCTAAATATGATATAGTTGTTGGCACACATACAAACGTTTTTCTAGTAACTACCTATGGCAAAAAAGAAAGCATCTGACAATAATGAAGCTCCAAAAGAAGTTCCTGTAGATGATCGAGGGGGTGCGGGCGTTATTGCTCAGAGCATCACTGACGAGATGCGTACATCGTATCTTGATTATGCGATGTCTGTTATTACGTCACGCGCATTGCCTGACGTTCGTGATGGATTGAAACCTGTACATCGTCGCATTCTCTATTCGATGCGCTTAAACGGTCTCACGTCAACTGCAAAGTTTAAGAAATCAGCAACTGTAGTGGGAGACGTGCTTGGTAGTTTCCATCCCCATGGAGACATGTCGGTGTATGACGCGATGACCAAGCTCGCACAAGATTTCTCAACACGGTACCCACTTATCCTTGGTCAAGGAAACTTTGGTTCTATCGATGGAGACTCTGCTGCGGCCTACAGGTACACTGAAGCAAAGATGTCAAAGCTCGCTGAAGAGCTTCTTCGTGATCTTGAAAAAGAAACAGTCAACTGGCGTCCTAACTACGATGGTACAAAGCGTGAGCCGGAAGTGTTGCCTGCTGGAGTCCCTAACTTACTTCTTTTGGGAACCTTGGGTATTGCGGTGGGAATGGCGACAAATATTCCTCCTCATAACTTACGCGAAGTAGCTGATGCAACTGCGCATCTGATTGACGATCCTAAAGCAACAAATGATGACCTCTTGCAGTTTGTAAAAGGTCCTGACTTCCCAATGGGCGGAATTGCCTTCAACCAGAAGGATATTTCTCATGCCTACGCAAACGGTCGTGGAGGAGTGGTGGTGCGTGGAGAAGCTGAGATTGTAGAAGACAAGAAAGGTAACTTCTCAATCATCATTACCTCTATTCCATATCGCGTGAACAAAGCGGATATGTTGATGAAGATTGCTGATTTAGTACGTGAAAAGAAGATCGAAGGAATTCGTGATCTTCGAGATGAATCGACTCGCGATATTCGTGTGGTTGTAGAGCTTAAGAGTGGTGTGCATCCTCAGACAGTTCTCAATAAGCTCTATAAGAGCACGCAGCTTGAAGAAACATTCCACTACAACATGGTTGCTCTTGTTGATGGTATTCCCCAGACTCTTTCTTTGAAGTCAATTCTTCAGTCGTACATTCTTCATAGAAAAGAAGTGGTTCGCAGACGTACCGAATTTGATCTCGCGCGCGCACAAGACCGTGAGCATATTTTGCTTGGTCTCAAAAAAGCACTCGATCACATCGATGAAATCATCAAGCTCATTCGTGCGTCAAAAGATGTGCCAGAAGCTCACGCCGCATTGATGAAGAAGTTCCAGTTCTCTGATAGACAGGCGACAGCAATTCTTGATATGCGCCTCCAGAAACTTGCAGGTCTTGAGCGCAAGAAGATTGAAGACGAACTCAAAGAAGTACAAGCTCTCATTGAGGAGTTGATTGGTATTTTGAAGAGTGAAAAGAAAATGCTCACCATTATCAAAAAAGAACTCCTTGATATTGCAGAAAAATTTGGTGATGCGCGTCGCACAAAGATTGTAAAAGGTGGCGTGAAGATGCTTAATCCGGAAGATCTTATTCCTGATGAAGAGAGTGTGTTGGTGGTAACACAGGGAGGATACGTAAAGCGTACGAATCCATCTGAGTACCGCGCGCAGCGACGTGGAGGAGTTGGTGTTGTTGATCTTGATACCAAAGAAGAAGACTTTGTAACGACGCTTCTCAATACCTCAATGCACAGTGACCTCCTCTTCTTTACCGATAAAGGAAAGGTCTATCAGACAAAGATGTACGATATTCCTGAAGGGAAGCGTGCTACAAAGGGTAAGTCGGTAATGAACTTCCTGTCTCTTTCGGCTGAAGAGCGCGTGACATCAGTACGCGCAATGAGCAAAGATGACAAAGGGAAGACGCTTTCTCTTATCATGGTCACCAAACAAGGTATCGCCAAGAAAGTGGACGCTGAAAGCTTTAAGGATGTGCGACGAAGCGGTCTCATCGCAATCTCGCTTGCAGCTGATGATTCTCTGATCGAGGCTCAGTTTGTAGAGAAAGGAGATGAGATGATGCTTGCAACCTCTGGAGGGCAATCAATTCGATTTAAAGAATCTGATATTCGTGAGATGGGACGTACAGCTGCAGGAGTGCGCGCAGTAAAACTTTCAAAAAATGACTACGTGGTAGCCGCAAGCGTTCTAAAGAAAGATGAAAAAACTGCAGACTTTCTTGTGATGTCTGAAGCAGGATACGGAAAACGAACTGCAATGAAAGAATACAAAGTTCAGAAACGAAGCGGTTCTGGTATTAAGACAGCGAAGGTTACTTCTAAGACAGGAAAAATTGTGGGAGGACAGATCTTGCTCGCGCAAGATGTTGCTGAGGGTGAGCTCGTGGTTATGTCCAAAAAAGGACAAGTAATTCGTCTTGCACTTAAAGAAGTTCCGTCTCTCGGAAGACAGACGCAAGGTGTGCGTATTATGAAGCTCCGTGACGGAGACTCCATTGCCTCGATTGTGTATTTTTAAAGACACAAAAAAAGAGGGAAAGCCCTCTTTTTTTGTGAGTGAATAAAATACAGAGGATCTGCGTATAAACTATGCACCCAAAATTTTTATAAAAATAAGTATACCCACATGCTGAATATCAAGATTATTGTTGGAAGCACTCGAGAAGGACGTTTTAGTGAAAAGCTCGTGCCGTGGATTCAAAACGCTGTGACTGAAGCGGGTATGAATCCTGAGGTGCTTGATCTCCGCGATCATCCGCTTCCATTTTACAAAGAGGCTGGATCTGCTGCGTATGTACAAAATGGAGAATATCCAGACCCACTCGTGCGCGCATGGGCAGAAAAAATTAAAGAAGGAGACGCGTTTATAATTATCGCCCCAGAATACAATCACGGATACACTGCGGTACTTAAGAATGCGCTCGACTCAATCTATGGAGAGTGGAATAATAAGCCAGTTACATTCGTGGCGTATGGAAGTGTAGGAGGAGGCAGAGCGGTTGAGCAGTTGCGTCAGGTTGCCGTTGAGCTCCAGATGGCGCCAATCAGAGCTGCTGTACATATTCCTGCTCCATGGAATATGCGTGATGAAAAGGGAGATCTTAAAGAAGGAGCGCTTGATGGGTATGCGCATAGCCTTACAGATGCACTTACACAACTTGCATGGTGGGGGGAGGTACTGAAGACTGCTCGCGCAAAATAATCTTTTCTAAAAGAATGAATAAAGCCGCATATATGCGGCTTTATTCATGTATAATTACGGACATATGAAGAATTGGCATCAATCGCACAAACAAACATCTCGTCTTTCGGGGAAACTTGCTGACGCAGTGGCGCGTGGAATGGGTTCGTGGAAATTTATTTTTCTGCAAACGGTGTTTGTAGGAGTATGGATCGCTCTCAACATTGTGGGTATTGTGCGCGGATGGGATCCATATCCATTTATACTTCTCAATCTTATTTTTTCTACACAGGCAGCGTACGCAGCGCCGATTATTATGATGGCGCAAAATAGGCAAGCTGAACGCGACCGCCATCACGCTGAGGCAGATTATGAGACAAATCGCCAGGCAAAAGAAGAAATTGAGGAGCTCCAAAAAGGACTTAATAGAATAGAGATAGAGAAGCTCGACAAAATCCTCGCTCTATTAGAAAAAAAGAATATACATAAATAGAAAAGACGTATGATACAGAAAATTCCGGCAGCCGATCGCCACTATGCTGACTATGGGTCATTACAAACGTACTGGCTCTTTTCGTTTTCTGACTACTATGATCCAGAGAATATGAACTTCGGATCTCTCCGTGTATTTAATGATGATGTGATAGGGGCGCAGAGCGGCTTTCCTGATCACCCACATCGTGATATGGAAATTCTGACTATTGTGCACTCAGGCACTCTCACTCATGGTGATAGTATCGGCACCTCTGCGACCATTGGTGCTGGAGAGGTTCAGCGAATGTCTGCGGGTGGGGGAATTGTGCATTCAGAAATGAATAAAGGTGATGAGCCAGTGCACTTGTATCAACTGTGGTTTTCTCCGAATCAAAAAACAGAAAGTGGGTATGAGCAAAAAACAGTTGATACGTCTCAATCTCCGCTCTCTGTGCTTGCGTCGTATGAAGCGTCTCCGGGTGTGCTTCTTCGTTCGGATGCAGTAGTGTATTCTCTCAAGCTTGCACCTCACGAGTCTACTACTCTTATAGTTCCTGAAGGGTGGGGATGTTTCGTATATGTAAAAGAAGGTGTCGTTGATCTCTCTAGTTCTTCAGAGACAGAACGTTTCAGAGAAGGTGATCAAGCACGAGTGCTCCAGGAAACAAATATTTCTTTTTCTTCAGAGAATGCTGCAGAGGCTCTTGTTGTTGTGGTGCGTGTCTGAGTGAGGATTTTAATATAAAAATCCTCGTACATGCATGATGATACGAGGATTACTTCATGTGGTTGCCCGCGATGTACATCAGTCCACGCAGAAGACCGAGGCCAGTCTGCGTTCTGTGAACTGCAGGTGGGTCCTTAAAAATCTCCACGAGCCCAAATCGCTGCAGGTTCTGGAGCTCGGACCTGAGTGAGTCCATGCTGATCCCAGTATGCTGCGCAAGTATCCCAAGGTGGTATGGCGAAGGTGCTCTGGTATGCGCATACACCCTCAGCACGATCTGCATCTGCAGAGCCGTCATGTGAGGGTATGTCCTCGAGACGAGTGTCATTACCTCGAGGAACATCTCTCCGTATTTCGCAGGGTTGCGGTTGCCGAGCGGCATTGCCGTTATGGTGCCTTCCATGACGTTTCCCCTTTTTTATATGAGCGTCAGAAGCACAGCGGCGGCGAATACGCCCGCTGTCACATACACCTGCTTCTTGCTGGGACTGGTGGTCAGCATGTACATGCCGACTACTGATCCAACCAAAAGAACGACGATGAGCATTTTGCTCCTCCCATGGGTTGATGTCTGTATTATACGGTAGTACGTATAATAGGTATTGTCAATGGTTTGGTATATTAAAAAACTACCACGAAAGGGTAGCGTATCTCTGCGATTATTTTTGTTTGAGGAGTTTCCTGAGACCGCACAATGCTTCGCGATAATTAGACGCCTCAAATTTCAGGCGAATTTTCTCGAGAGAGTCATCAAATACGCTTGAAAAAGAAGGTATCTGTGTAAATGTTTCTCGTGCCCGCTCTATCCACCCCGTCTGTTTTTGAGGATCTCCCACATACGCCTCTTGGATCGCGAAGTAAAGCTTTTGAAGTGGCGTGACTGCGTTCGTCTCTTCCAAGACCTGCTTGCCAAAAACGAATCGGGCTTCATCAACCATTTCTATCTTTACCGCTGACCTAAAGCAAATGGTAGCACCGTTTATTCGTAACCGGTCTCCTGGCCTCATTGAAAGAATGAGAGACATTGTAGTTTCTCCAAGATCAATTTCTAAGGTGCAGACTAGCGCGAGGTCGTGATTAGGTCAAGTTCTATATATATGGTGTGGTAGGTGGCAGTGTAATAGAGAGGGTGTGCTCACGTCTTAATAGATAGGGATACAAACGTATCTACACACTATACATCTTCCATATTTCGACATTCTTCTAAGATCGACTACAGACATGCTGTAAAAGAAGAAAATATATAGAGTATGTGCTCTGGGCACCACTTTGTTTTTCTAGTACAGACACTCACAAAAATCACGATCATTTAATTCTATTAGTTTTAAAATAAAAAATATATGGTACAGATAAAATCTATTAATACGACAGCAGCATTTGTTATCGGAGCAACTCTTGTCGCAGCAACTTTTCTGAGTATTCCTCTTTCTACGTTTGCAGCAACATATGCATACGTAGACACTACAGGAGATGTAAAATCAGTTATCGCAAATGATTGGATGACCGCTATCAAAATGGCTCCAGGTATTCATATGCGTAGTGGTGTTCTTCTCCTTAACACAGCTGCAGACTACAATATTGTTGGAAATGATGTTTCTGGTTCATAATAACTCCGTAACCTAACCGAGGTGTGGTAGAAAAAAGGATGTTTAGGCATCCTTTTTTCTACCACACTGTTTCAGGAATAATGCTTTGCTATTTCTCGTCACTCAGTAAAATAAAAATGCGTAAAATAAAAAAATATATATCTAGTGGAATACTCTTGAGCGCACTCTTTTTTGCGCTCAGCATTCCACATGATGGAGAGGCATATCACACACACGTTCCGTGTTCGGTGACAACGTGTGTGGTGTCTGTTACGACAACATCGCTCAAATCAACGTCTGGCACCAAAACTATTTCTGGAACTGCCGATGGACTCACGAAGCTTTTTATAAAACTCTATAGAGAAAGTGACAATTCGTTAGTGTATACCAGCAAAACAGTAACGGTGAGGAATGAAAAGTGGAAAGTAAAGATTCCAAGCTCTGCTTCAAGAAAAATAAAAAGCGACTCATATAGAGTTGAAGTGTATTCTGAAAAGAAAAAAGACGCTGTCATGCTCGTAAGCAGTACCCTTGTTGTTGGTACACAAAACAATACTACACAAAATATATCCGTAAAATCATCATCTCTCTTGGTGGTGGAGCCGGTTCCATTGCTCTTTGGAGGTACGGCACGAGCGGGGGATGCGGTATCGGTAGCATACGTGCAGGTGATCAATGTGGGTAAAGAAGAAGCTCGTATTGAAGGGTTTACACTTACCCAAAATGGTTCCGCGTCAGTGGATGCACTTCAGGCACTACGAGCAGTAGATGATAGTGGACTCATACAGGGATCTACAGAAAGTACGTCTGTCGGATTGCAGTTTAAGAACGGATCAGCATTTGTACCAATCCAAGCAGTATTTGCCCCAGGTCAAATGCGTCTGTTTACCATAAAGGCTGTAGTGAAAAACGATACTGCTCGATATGCGGGTACGCAACTCCAGATCAATCTCGCAAGCGCTCATGCGAATGCATCATTGAAAGGAATGTTCCCTATGTACGGTACGACGTGGACGATACAGTAGTCGATATTAGAGATAGAGAAAACACCCATTGATGGGTGTTTTTTTATGCAGCTATCTCTTTTTCAGTAGGCTTTGTGTGATGCTATAGATCATATCTGATACTTGTTTTGAGTCGCTCGTATAGATTAGAGACGTATGGTCACCTGATATAAAATCTCGAAGCGGGTAACCAGTGTCTTCAGCAATTCTTCTGTTAATGTAGGGCAGTGTGATTGCACGCAACGCTCTATCATTTTTTGCTGTACTTTTGCTCGTAACAAGTGCACTCATGCTGCCCGTCTGATTGACTACAGGTCCTCCAGAAACTCCTGAACTTCCTGCTTTTGAATCCTCAAGCGTAACCACATCAGCAGATGAGGTGTCATTAGAAAAGCTCCGAATATTTGTAATGCTTGACGTTGCTGTGAGGATAGTAAGTTTTTTATTTATTCCATAGAAATCAAGTTTTTCTGTTGGGTAGCCTGTTATAGTCACCGCATCTTTTTCAGATCCAGTATTCATGGTTTCCAAAGGAAGGGTGGGGAATATCTGCGGAAGCGTGCTACTCGCGCTTCCTGTTATGAGGAGAAGTGCAAAATCATCTTCACCTGTTCCTTTTGGTTTTTTCTTTGAAAGCTCAGCCACATTTTTTTCTACCCAAAGAGGAGGCATATGTATGATTGAGGCGGTATATGCTGCTTTTGCAGGAGAGCCTGTTCGCACAGTGCATTCACTTCGCACCTTTCCTCCTTTTTCATTGGGTAGTAAGAAAAATTGTGCAACGTGAGCATTGGTGAGTATGACTCCGCGACTATCTATGATGACGCCAGTGCCACTTGCAGCGAATTTCTTTTTTTTGATGGTAAGTGTGCAGTAGAGGTTAACAGTCGCGTTCGCAATTGGCGAAGAAATTTCTACAGGCACCTCAGATGATGTCACAAAGCGGACGGATGCAGCGTGTGTTGTTTGAGGAGTGGCGTACAGTATCAGAAGCGCGGTCGTTATACCAAAGAATGTGTATCGCGTAAGACTCCTGAGACTCATACTATTTAACTTAATTAGCTTTGTGGTTCGAGTACAGGTAACGGAGCAGCTCCTTCAACTGGTCCACGTTCTTCATCAAGTAGATATCCGTCAATAGCTATTGCTCGTTCAGTTTTTAATAGTGAGGTAATGGCTTCTTTGGTATCGTTCGCTGCGATAGCTTCAAGTGTTTCTTGTATTTGGGTTATGGCACGACGCTGTGCATCAGATCCGTTTGCTATCTGTGGAAGTTCCTGACTTATTTTTTCTATATGGAAGCCCAAGTAGGAATTAATTGCTTCTTGGTCTCCCGCGTCAATAAAGAGTGTTATCTGTGCATCAAGTGCATCGTCGACATTTTTTCGTGTTCCTTGAAGATTGCTGGCAATAGAGGCAAATTCCTCGGTGCTATCTGCAAGTGTATCGTGTGCATGCATAATAGTTGAAAGTCGCGCAAGTGCATCAACTTTTGATTCGAGTGCAAGAGATGATTTTTCTATCGTTTTAATCGCATCGCTGCTTTGTCCGTCTACGACATTGGCAAATGATGTGAGTGTCTCAGGGCTTGTAGTTGCTATATCTCTCTCAAGATATATAAGTTCATTGAGACGTGCATCCATTTGTTCTAATCTCCACGAAACGCGAGCATCCGAGGTTAATTTTGTAAGGGCAATTGCGTTTTCAGCAACATGAACTTTTACAGGATACAGCTTATTTCCTGGAAGGCTTCCATATGACATGTACCCAAGCATTGCTGTGATGCCAATAAGAAGCGCAACAACTCCTAGGGTCGTATATGCAACCATGGGTGTGATGTGTGCTCGTACCCACATGGTGTAGCAAGAAATATGAGATGTTATTTTTTGGAAAAAAGGCACAGCCGTATCGGTTTTTTCTGGCGTAAATTCATTCTGATTATGTTCCATTTTTTATATAAGTTATTTAAGAATAGACGGAAGGTCTATATATGGAAGTATATCACTTTTATGTGCATTTTAATCGGATTTTTTGTATGTAATGAGTCGTCTGTTGTGACGGCTCAAGATTGAGGCTTTATTTTCAGCGCTAACATAAAATATATGGATACAACACCAGAAACGACTCATACGTGTACAACATGTCACCATGAGCACAAGAACGAAGATGGCTCATGTTCATGTGGATGCAAAACATCAACTAAAAAAGAAGACGCTGCATAAAAATAAAAAGCCTCTCTTGAGAGGCTTTTTTATTTTTATGGTCCCACTCTCTTATTTAGAATGTATGTAGTACGCCGTCAGCACCAACCTTTAGAAAGAGGGTCATGTCAGGAGGAGGTTCTATTGGGGTAGATTCGGTTTGATCGTATGGTGCAAACTGAATACTGAGGACTTTTGAATCTGATTGTACTTTGGTTAATTGTGGAGTTATGTTCTCTCCCACATAAAAAGCATTAGTTGCAATAAATCCTTCAGATGTTTTGAGGGCGACGACTGCGTAGTAAAAGAGTCCGCTTTCTCCAGTTTTTTGAGTTACCAGAAAAGCAATGTCTTCGAGACTGTCTCCATTTATATCTCCCACGCTTTCGTATCCTGCGTATGTGGTAGTGATTTCTATAGTTCCGCCCGGTTCCATGAGCATCTTTGAGGATCCATTCTCAAGTGTGATTTTTTGAGATTCAATTGTGAAGCTTGCATTCTTTGCATCGAAAACAGGTTGTTCTGCTTGAGGTGTTTGAACTGTAGGAGGAGCAGGTTTATTTTTTGTTAGAAGGACAAATAGTAATGAGAGCGAGACGAGTGCGATTGCTACTAATAAATATATTTTTTTCATGCATTTAGCATAGCACGGGCTTGTGTGGTGGTGAGTAAAAAATCACAATAATTTATTTCAATATGTGGATATTAAAAAACCACCTTCCTCGGGCGGTGCGAGCATGCTCGCACCGCTGAAGTGGTGGGTTGTTCAGGCGAACTTGGCGAAGTTCTCGGCGGCCCTATGTCCGCTGATGGTCTCGCCGTGGATGCAGTGGCACAGACCGTGATGCAGCTGCTCCCGGTCGAGGCCCATGTTGTCCATGACGGCGCCGATGGTCGGCTCCGTTGCGACACCCGCGGCATTCAGCGCCGCGACGACCGGTTCCAGCACGGTGCCGGCGGTGGAGAACGCCCGAATCGCATCGTCCGTCATGAACTCGATCGCCGGCAGCGTCTTGAACTGATGACCGCTGTGGGCGCGGAGCGCAGTGACAGCGAGCGCGCGCCGATCGTCGGGGCCCAGCGTCTTCGGCGGGTGGGTGGCCGTTGCGCCGAGAAGGGCGCGCCGACGCAATCCGACGCCAGCCAGGCCACTCCGAACGAGTGTTGCCAATGATGCCATGACACACAAATCCTCTTTTGGGTTTGGGTTGACGGAGCCGAACCTTGTGGGGGAACTTCTCCTTTTTTACGGTAGCACAGAAGTTTTTATTAATAAAGACACAAACAAAAACACTCAGTGCTGAGTGCGTGTAAAGTGTTTTTGTTGGGGGGCTTTATCGGGTTACCGAAATGGTCGCTCCGTCTTGTGCATTGGGAGCAGAAACTGTTACTCTCCCATCAGCATCTTTTTGTATGACATAGTCTGTGTCGTATGCTTCACTACAGTCAGTCACTGCTGCTCCTTTATGTGTTGAGGTTGGGTCGGTAGGCAAGGCTGGTATATATTTCGGGACAAGCTGCGCGCACATATCAGCGCCACTCGTGCTTATGTCACGCGGAGTCGTGCTGCTTATTTCTTCGCTAATTTCTCCTTTAGAATCCACAATCATTTGTCCTACTCCGTTAAGGATTGCGTTTATATTACTTGCACGCTGCGTGTTATTTGCTTGCGCAAATTGTCGTGTTGGATTAATGGCGACCAATACGACAGCTGCGAGGATGGCGATAATACCAATAACGATAAGAATTTCTATCAACGTAAAACCTTTCTTAAAAGAAACGCTTCTGTGATATTTCATTACACGTATACTAGGTTAATAAATACTACTGTAAGTATATAACCAATTTGTTTTGTCAAACGTATTCCTATTCGTTATTGTGGATTTCTTTCTTCCCATGTATGAATCGTCGCGTCAGGTGTTTCTATGGTGACGTACAGGTGCGTATGAGATGAGCCAGATTCAGCATGTGCATGAATCCCACGGATTGTCGTATCGATATGGGTTATTGATACAATTCGACACTCATTTGTTTCTATGGGCATTCTGCCACTGTAGGGGAGAGACTCATGTGTTACAGAAGGATTGTTTTTAATAAATACACGAGCTATTTCTATGCACGACTGTGCAAGTTTCTCGCTCAGTATTTTATTTTCAAAATTCAGAACCATATATCTATGGATGATATGTGACTCTGACACAACAAGAACAAAACTAAACAATAGAGTTGAAATAATGAGTGTGGATATAAGAGCAATAAATCCTCTCTTTTTTGATATCGGGTTTGCCATTCCTAGAAGTGAAACTGATAGACGAATGGTTCTATAGCATTGCCGTTTGCGGTAAAAGAAATGACCATAAATCGCTTATTATCTATCTCAGAAAATATGTGGAGTGCTTTAAAATTGGTGATGGCGACTCGGCTTGAATTGAGAGGTCCGAGAGGTTCGGTCTCTTCGCTATAGAGTAGGGTGGTACTACTTAACATAAAGGTGAACACTCCTTCGATGCTCAATGTACTTTCTCCGCTCATATTATCGGAGCTCGGAATAATCCCCTCTATATCAGAGGGTTGTGTTATTCCTTTTGATAGAGCGTATTTAATTTTAGACAGTATGAAGAGTGTTTCTTGTTCTGTTGCGCTGTTGATTTCTTGAGACTGAGCGTATTGGAGGAGTGTGTATGTTGTAGAAAGGGTGGTTGCAATAACAATGCTAAATATGACGCTGTATAACAATGTTTCTAAAAGAGTGAATCCTTTTTTATTTTTTACACGAGCGTTCATGGTCATATATGGTTAAAATTTGAGTAGGATTTTCGGCACGTAATGCGTATATAACATTAAATGCATAGGTAAGGCTTGGTACGGAGGTAGAGATATCCGAGACCATGCATATATTTTTTTGTGTAATATTTTTTTCCGCTGCGTTGATTTCAAATATAAAAAATGGGTGAGTTGTATCTGAAGTAGCAACAAACAAAATATCTTTTTGAACAACTATATCGGTGACTCTAGTTCCGCTTCTGAGTAGGAGTTTTTGATCCGCTATGACATTTGGATTTCTGGGGTCTGTAATATCGAGCACATACAAATCTTTGTTTTCACCGGTAGCGCGTTCGCGTCCCATATATAAAAAATTTCCAATTAAAAACAAGGCAGTTCCATAAAGATTGCCACTTGGACTAAAGCTGCCTATGAATGTTATTGCCTCTGGCTCTGAAACATCATAGATAGTGAGTTCTGGATAGCGCGCCTCTGAGGCTGATGTAGCGAGATATGCAATTGTTTGGGTAGGTGTATGTTGGTTTTTCCCAATTACAATGTCCTCCACGTTATGGTTTACATT
Organism: Patescibacteria group bacterium; assembly: GCA_019745315.1. Classification (GTDB taxonomy): domain Bacteria; phylum Patescibacteriota; class Minisyncoccia; order Phycocordibacterales; family UBA918; genus JAIETH01. The sequence goes on from JAIETH010000001.1 coordinate 37,938, forward strand.
AAAGCTCCCGACCCAGAGAGGTCTTTCTGGTGAGCAGTTACGTACAGAATTTTGCATACAAATTATATGAAACTCGTTATTTCGAGTGCTTGGTATGGATCCGAGATTTGCGAGATAGGGTAAACCGATATAAATATTTCCATCAAAATACGCGATACTTTTTGGAGTAAGGCACGCGGCACAGCTTGAAGTTGTATTGGGAAGTGTGACGCTCGCTACAATAGAGCTTGTTGAGAGTAGTTCAGGATCTTTAATATGTACTATCTTGAGTTGCTCTGAGCTGCTCGCATGAAGTACATACGCATACTCATCTTTTATCACTACGCCTAGTGCGCCAGCTCCAATATTCAGCTGACTTACAAGTGTTACGTGTGTCGGTTCAATCTTTAAAATCCATATGTCCTCACGTGAGGGGAGGGTATTTGCTGTGGTGATAACCGCATACTTTTTTGTATCATGTGTAAAAAAAGCCATATCTGTTCCGGTGCCAGAAATGGTTGGGATGTATGTAGTGCTCAGTGTTGGATTATTCCATAGAGATGGGGGTGTGGGATCACAGGTTTCTTCTGCGAGTTTTTCTTCATACGCAGACTCGTGTATGAATTCATTAATTGAAACAATAAAATCTCTATTTGTATCTCCATCCCACTGTGTGCGTGTGTTTTTTATATATGAACATGGATTTATATATAGTGAGGTTGATGCGATGACGTAGTCATTTCTACTAACCGTTTTGTAGCTATCATGATTTGTAACTGTATAAAGAATTGCGGAAAGTGTCATGCGTCCGTCAATTAAGGCTGTTTGTCCTCCGAATATAACTTGAGACGCGCTGGACAGAAAAATAAGTGAGATGGTGCACGCTATAAGTAACTCAATAGTAGAAAAACCTTTTTGCATATATTCACCACTCAATACGGCCCCAGCTATTCACATACACAGACGTTGAAGCAGTTGCTGTTTTAAATGTAGTTGTGCCTGCTCCACTGATCACGTTACCTGATAGTTTTTCAAAAACTATATCGGAAGGGGTCTGTATATCTATTGGGGTGTTTCGAGTGACATATGTATTGCTTGGATGAGTGGGATCAAAAGATTCCCCCTCAAAAAGAACAAATCTTTCTTTTTCTATGTGTATTCCATGGTGAGTGTCGTCTATATTGGTGAGTGCGCGCATGCGTTGAGGCACTAGGAGTAGCGAAATAAACATATCGCGCTCTGTAAGGATGTTTTGCTGTGCAATATATTTTGAACTCAGGTATATGCCGCAGAGAGTGATGATGCCTACGAGTGCAAGAGTCACTATTATTTCTATAAGACTAAAAGCGCGTTTTCTGCTCATAAGGTTACCGTTGCATGTTTTTGGTAATTTCATAGATAGGTGAAATGATTGCTGTTGCGATAGTTCCTACAAAAAGCCCCATGACGATAAGAAGTACGGGTTCTATGGTAGTACTCAGGTTTTTCGTTTTTTCATCAAGATCTTCTTCGTAAAAACGATTAAGGTAGAGAAGTGTTTCATTGAGTCGCCCCGTCCTTTCTCCAACAGCTATGAGGTGAACAAGTATTTCAGGAAAAAGATTTTTATAACGCTCGAGTTGTGTAGATACGTGCTCGCCGCGCATACTGTGGCGTGCAATATTTGCACATGTATGTCTGTAGATACTATTGGGAAGAGTTTGAGCGGTGGTTGCAAGAGCTTCGGCATAGGGAATTCCGGATTGTAGAAGAAGTCCAAATGTTCGACAAAAGCTTGCGCAGTTATAGGTGCGGGAAAGGGTACTACAAATGGGTACGAGTAAAATCAGTCTATCCCACGCATGTCGTACATTGCTCTGTGTCTTTTTTAGATATTGAAAAAATATAATCAGCATTACAAAACATATAAAACTCTGAATTCCCCAGTTACTTAAAAAAGTGCTTGTGGCGAGTAGTGCGCGAGTAGTAAACGGTAGCTCTATAGATAGACTTATAAAAAGAGGCATTATTTTTGGAAAAATAAAAATAGTTAAAAAACCAGTAACGCCAAGGGTTGCCAGCACGATGAAAAAAGGATATATCAGCGCGCTACGTATTTTGCTTTTGAGTAGATACGATTTTGTCAGTTCATCGACCAGATATCGTAGGTTGTGTGCAAGTGAACCAGTATCTTCTCCTACTTTTATAAGATTTATAGTAAGTTCTCCAAAAGTATTCTGGTATTTGTGGAGGCTTGTATGCAAATAGTATCCCGACGATATATCGTTTCCGATATTGTGAAAAAGTCGTTTGGCTCTTTTTGACGATGTTTGATTTTCTATGATTCGGAGAGTTTCTGGTAAGGGGATTCCAGCCTCTATGAGAAAGCTTAGTCGTTTTGCGAAAAGAATTTTTTCTTGAGTTGAAAGAGCTGTAAAAGAAGTATTTCGCGCCTGAAGATAGATATCAGTAGACTGATATTTTAAAAAACGAACGATCTTATTCATATATCGATCGAAGTACCTCGGCGATCGTGGTGTGGCCATCCTGCGCTTTGTAAAGACCGTCCTCGAGCATAGTTGTCATTCCTTCTTCGATTGCTGTCTTTTTTATATCCGCTGCAGATGCTCGCAGTAAAATAGCTTCACGTATTCGGGGGCTTACGGAAAGTACTTCATATATTCCGATGCGACCAGAAAAACCAGTAAAATTACACGCTTCGCATCCTTCTCCTATATAAAACGCACCCGGAACTATGTATCCATTTTCAGTGATACGAGTAGGGATGAGGGCTGTGAGATTTTGTCGCTCTGCGTAGGTGAGTAAGACCTCATGTTTGCACAAAGTACAGATTTTTCGCACGAGCCGTTGACCTATTGCGATTGACACAGTTGAGGCTACGAGATATGAATCGATTCCCATATCAAGGAGGCGGGGAAGTGTTGTTGCAGAGTCACTCGTATGAATAGTGGAAAGTATCAAGTGTCCGGTTAGTGCGGTATTTATAGCAATCCCAGCAGTTTCTGAGTCGCGGATTTCTCCAACCATAATACTATTGGGGTCTTGGCGCAGAATAGAGCGGAGTCCGTTGGCAAACGATAGTCCCGCACGAGGATTTATAGGTATTTGTGTTATGTCTTCAATGGCATATTCCACAGGATCCTCGATGGTAATAATAGAAGTTTCTTTCTTGTTAAGTAATTTAATAAGGGTGTAGAGCGTTGTTGTTTTGCCCGATCCTGTGGGTCCTGTTGCAAGAATCATTCCAAATGGTAAGTGCGCTGCGCGCATAATTTTTTGTCTATCAGAATCAGAAAAACCAAGTGTCTTTAATGTGAAGTGGGATGCGTGGTCTGTGAGGAGGCGTAAGATAGCATTTTCTCCATGGTATGTAGGCATTATTGATACACGGATATCAATTGGATTTTCATTATTTTTTTGATAACGAAAACGCCCGTCTTGGGCTGTTTGATGTTCATCTGTTCGTAGGCGCGAGAGTACTTTGATGCGCATTATTACTTCCTCACGTATTGCTTTTGGAAAGGTAGCAATAGTTTCGAGTTCTCCATCTATGCGAAATCGTATAGATACGTAGTGTTCGCCAGGAAGTATGTGTATGTCGGACGCACGAAGAGCATGTGCCTCCTCTATGCAGCATTCAACAAGAGAGATAATAGGAATGGTTCCTGTTTGAGAAAGCAGTTCAGTTACACGAGACGAGGTAACAGACGTACTGTGCATATTGTATATGTATCATATAACTTCTTCTAAAATTTAAAGAGTATTGTTGGGAATAAGTCAAAAATTAGTAATACCTAAGAAACTTGTCAGTCTTTGTATTGACATTGTCAATACAAGATATATACTCATTGTATGAGTACACAAAATACTATCCAAATTAGAATTGACTCCAAGACAAAGAAGGCAGCACGCAAAACTCTTGATGAGCTTGGTATTGATATGTCGAGTGCAGTTAAGTTGTTTTTAACTAATGTTGTAAACCGTAAGGGAATACCTCTTGATTTACTCACAGAAAATGGTTTTACCCTCGCCCAAGAGCGGGCGCTAGCTCTTGAAACAGATGTAGCAAAACGTTCTGCAAAACGTTTTGCTACTGTTAATGCTCTCATGAAGGATCTTGAAAAGTAGTCGTATGAAATACGAAATAGTGAGGACGAAACGTTTTAAGACAGCATATAAAAGAGTTAGAAATTTGAGAGGTTTTAATAAAGAGATTTTTCTTGAAGTCGTTGAAACATTGGCATCGGGGGATACGCTCAAAGCAGAGTACCGTGACCATAAGCTCACCGGGAACTTAAAAAATTTTAGAGAGTGCCACTTGGCTTCAGACATCTTGCTGATATACCAAATTGATGATGGAATTCTAATTTTGACCTTGGTGAGTATTGGAAATCACGCTCAGCTATTTAAATAAAAAGTTTGAACAGCACCTCAGGTTGCCAGTTTTTTAGATTTTTCGCTGTCTACACCCACCTGGGTGGCGGAATGAGAAAAGACGTATAATGGGAGCAATGAGTTTTATTTCTCCGGAAGTCGCCGCAACACACTTTCATTTACGTGTCGGCGATAGAGTCGCTGATTTTGGAGCAGGCAGCGGGCACTTTGTCCGTGCGCTTTCGCGTGCGGTGGGGCCAGATGGCAAAGTATTTGCTATTGAAATTCAAAAGCAACTCGCGCGTGCGATTGCGGATATGGCAACAAAAGAGAAGTTGTCGAACGTAGAATCTATTTGGGGAGATCTAGAGGCACTTGGAGGCACCAAATTGCCAGACAAAACGCTCGATCTTGTATTAATTTCAAATACGCTCTCAATGCTTGAAGATAAGCAGACGCCGCTTAAAGAAGCGCACCGAGTGCTCCGGAAGGGCGGAAAGCTGTGTATTATCGATTGGTCAGATGGGATGGGAGAGATTAAAGTAAACCATAGCCTTCGCATGAGTGAGTCAGAGATTAAAGATCTTGTTGAGGGACTTGGTTTTGTGTTTGAGAAAGATTTCGGAGGAGGAGCGCACCATTACGGATTAACATTCAGAGCAACATAGTATGGGGGACATGCGACCATTTCAGATTATATTAATAGCAACATTTTTGTTGCTTGGTCTCGTTGGTATTGCTTTTTTCGCACTCTATTCTGGAGTTTCCAAAGACGAGAATCCGTATGGTGCCCAAGTAGTCATATGGGGAACTCTTGATGATGAGCCACTTATTACTGCTCTTGCGATGCTTCGAGAGAATGATAAAAATGCAAGTGTCATAAGTTATGTACAAAAAGATGCTCGCACATTTGAAACAGAACTTGTGAATGCGCTTGCGGAAAGTCGTGGGCCTGACCTCATTATTCTTCCGCACGACCTGCTTATTTCATACCGTGCAAAAATAGCCCCGCTCACATTTGACGCGTATCCTGTTCGCACCTTTAAGGATTCCTATATAGATGGGGCGGAGATATTTATGTTGAAAGACGGCATCTACGCACTTCCTATTGCTGTCGATCCACTGTTGATGTATTGGAATAAAGATATTTTTTCTACAAAAGGATTGGCAACTCCTCCGGCGACATGGGAAGAGATGGTTAATGTGACGGTGCCACGTATTGTTGAGAGAGATTTCTCATACAATGTAACCCGCGCTGCTCTTGCCTTTGGACAGTATGTAAATGTGCGCAATGCAAAAAATATTCTATCGCTCCTCTTTATGCAGGCAGGCAGCGTTATGGCAGTAGATAGCGAAGAGAGGCTTTTTGTAGAGCTTGATAGAAGTGCCACTATGCAAGGACTTCCTCCTGCACAAGCTGGCCTTACATTCTTCACGCAATTTTCAAATCCTGTCAGTCAAACATATACATGGAATCGTGCGCTCCCAGAAGATAGGAATGAATTTTTGGCAGGAGACTTAGCGCTCTATTTCGGACTTGCAAGCGAGGTCAATGAAATACGAAATGGTAACCCAAACCTTAACTTCGATGCTGCTGAGGTACCGCAAGGAAAAGGGGTTGCAAAGCGACAAGGATACGGAATATTCTACGGAATGGCTCGTATTAAAAATTCTGAAAATCCAGTCGGCGCTACAAATGCGCTCTATGCACTCGTATCACAAGCGCAATCAGAAAAGTATGCAGATGATTTTGGTTTTGGAAATGTGTATCGTGCGTCACATCAGAGTATTCCGAGCGACCCGTTTCTTGCTGTTGTTGAGCGTGCGTCACTTATTGTGCGCGGATGGCTTGACCCAAGTCCTGCGAAAAGCGACAATGCATTCAAGCAAATGGTTGACGATGTCGTATCAGGACGGTTGGATGTATCAAATGCAGTTAAAGATGCGGAGGGTCGCCTGATGCAGTAATTTTATTTTATGAATTCTTTTCTTAAATATCTAATACCAACTGTATTCGCTTTCTTCTTCATTGTTACGCCACTTTTGACTGTATACGCAACAACTACACCCGGAGGCGGAAGTGTGACTCCTCAGGGTGGAAGCGTTACGCCCCAGGGAGGATCAGTAACACCTGGGGGGGGGAGCGTGACTCGCGGCAATACTCAAATTCTCAACCCTCTCGGCAGTAGTGATATAACGCAATTTTTTCTTAAAATAATGCAGATTCTTATACTTTTCGCAGTACCTATTATTGTATTCTTCATTATTCTTTCAGGATTTAAGTACGTGATGGCTCGTGGAAACGCTGCGCAGATAGAAACGGCGACACGGTCTCTTACCTGGGCAGTTATTGGAGGTGTGCTTATTTTGGGAGCAGAGATTATTCTTCAGGTTATTCAAGGAACTGTAGCGGCGCTCAGATAATATGCAGTATACAATTCTTTTCTTCCTACTCCTTACAATGCCGATGGTGGTGTATGGAGCGACTCCTCGAAACTTTGCTGAAGTGGTGACCTTTATTTTGGGATACGTACGACTGCTCATAGCCCTTCTGTTCGGAGTAACATTTGTAGTTTTTATATGGGGACTTACAAAAGCATGGATCCTCAATGGTGATAGTCCTGAGAGTATTGAAAAAGGTCAACAGATGGCACTCTGGGGAATTATAGGACTTGCTGTTATGGCAAGTATGTGGGGGATAATATCTCTTATCAGAAGTTCTGCAGGGTTGCAGTGATGTGGATCTCTATCGGTATTTTCTATACACAGAGGGATTCTACAAATACTGCTTTCTTGGTAGAATGGGAGTAACGTTATTCATTAAAAGACAGTATGTTAAAGAAATTTCTATTTGTAAGTGTGTTATTTTTGTTTCCAATGGCCTTTGTTGCAGCGCAATATGGTCCACAAGCTGATTACGGTGCGATAGGGCGTGTTATCACAAACACCCTTACCTTTATCAACAGAATTCTTGTTCCGGCAGTATTTGCGATTGCTTTTCTTGTATTCATCTGGGGAGTGTTCAAATACTTCATCATGGGAGGAGCAAGTGAAGGAGATCAGGAGGCTGGTAAGCAGTTGATGATCTACGGAATTATTGGTTTCGTACTTATGGTTTCTGTATGGGGATTGGTAAACGTTGTGGCAAGTGGTCTTGGATTTAAACAAGACAGTATCCAGGATATTCCGTCTGTACCTATCACACGTTAGTAGCGATATATACTCGTGATGAAATATATATCTTCAACATGCGCGAGTCTCGCCATTCTGCTTCTGCCAATGTTTTCTCTCGCACAGAGTGGTCCTCAAAAAGGCTTTGGGGGTATTGGAAAAATAGTTGAGGTTACACTTAACTTCATCAACTTTTATCTAATCCCAGCAGTATTTGCAATCGCATTTATCGTATTCATATGGGGTATTTTCAAATACTTCATCATGGGAGGAGCAAATGAAGGGGATCAAGAAAAAGGGAAGCAGTTGGCAATGTGGGGAATTCTCGGTTTTGTCATCATTGTATCTGTATGGGGATTGGTGAATGTTATTGCTGACGGACTCGGATTTAGTGGAAGCAATGCGCCTCCGTTGCCTAAGATACAAGGCATAGGCGGCAGTGCTTCTGCAGGTAGTGGTAACACTGGTGCTACCACTAACTTAACTCCTGGAGGAATGGGCTACTAATTACTATGATTGCATTTGCAAATGGAGCAGAACTTACCTACGCTCGAACTCTTCTTCAGAAGATAGAAAGCGCAATTCTTTTTCCGCTCATCACCTTAATGATGGGGGTTGCGGTACTTGTATTCTTGTACGGGATGTATGAAATGATTCAAGGGGCAGAGAGTGGAGAGGCTCGGGAGAATGGACGGAAACACATTCTCTTTGGAGTGATAGGATTTGTCGTTATGCTATCTGCTCTCGCAATTCTACGCATTGCCGCGAATACTGTTGGAGTGACCGTGCCAAACTAGTTTTTAAAAAACGCAGAAAAAGAAAAAGCCCCGCACGCGAGTGTGGGGCTTGTGCGTCGCAAGGACGCTGGATCATGCTTCCTAGAAGCATGATCCGTTTTGGTTGGGTCTCCGCCCCCTGCTGGCGAAGACCTGGACATCTTCTCCTGGCTGATTCCGTTTGAATCTCACGGAGTAGTCAGGACGACCAGAGATCGGAGGAGCCCAGGAGCCATCGGGGCCGAGTGTCTCCACTCGAACTCGTGGATCGAGGCTCCATGTCAGACATGTTCCGGGGATTCCCGAGATTTCCCTCGACCAGCGGTCGAAGGATGCCATCAGAGGAATTCGTTCCCCTGTTTCTGCCGGCTGCACTGCCTGCGGAGATGTTGCTCCGGGCGTTGCCGTTTGCGGGGTTGACGGGGGTGAGGTTCTGCTGAGTGCGAATACGAGAACGCCCACCACCATCAGCACCAGTGCCAGCATGATGCCGACCATCAACCACTTGTTAACACCTCTCTTCTTGGGAGTGGTCGCCACAGGTGGATGGTGTGCCTCTGGAGCATGTGCTGCTGCAGGGGCGGATGGAGCAGGTATTGGTGCTGCGACCGGATCAGCCATTTTGGATTCTCCTAGCTGTTGATGTACAAGGTGGCGGCGATGATCGACGCCCCCAGTCCGTAGGATATGAGTTTGGCGATCCTGAAGATCGCCTGCGATTCCTGGACGATCTTGGGGTCCTTGGCTCTCGAAGAGCCGCTGGTCCTTGAGGGTGCAGGGGAGGGTGCGTGTGCCAAGGTTCTATTCCTTTTCTTGGGTTAGCGCTTGCCCAGGCTTGCTAGCACAGCGGCCAGTGCCTGATGAGCGTTGCCTTCTACTTCGAATATTGTTTTGCTCACGACGCCATACTGAAGTAGGGCGGCGTTTGCCGCATCCTTCGGAGCGATGCCGGCGGCAGCAAGCTTGGCTGCTGTGGCATCGATCAGGGCGGAACGCGCGCTATTCGAAAGCGCCGTTTGATACTGCGCTTCGTAGTCCGCGTCAGCTACCACGGCTTCGATAAAGTCGATACCGTAGAGACTTTCGTAGGTGAGCGGCAATCCTCGGCTGGCGATGGATCGCGCTTCCTGCGAATTCGCGGCAATCGCATTGAAGGTCTCGAATCTGTTTCTGAGACCGCGATTGAGTTCGTCGAGTGCTCCGCGTGCATCTTGCGCATCTCGATGAGATATCGCCTCCGAGAGATAGCCGCTGCCAATGGCAACGAGCCCTTCTCGGATGATGCTGTCGTCTGCGGCGATGTACCGAGGCAATAATTTGGGGTCAGCTCGGTACATGTATACTTGCTTTGTCTTGATCGCGGGACCATTTTTTGCAGCGAAGTCCTCCTCCTCTTCCACTGCAACCGCTCGGAGATTGATGTAATTTCCGAGCTTTCTTTGTTTATAGGGTGCGCAGAAAGACAGGCCCGTTTCATAAACTTCCATATTTGCGTACGGGTCGTCGTCCGTAGGTTTCCCCAAAACATTGATGGTTATCAGTCCACAATACTCGGGTACTGAAACCATGAACCAGGGAAGGGTGCTGCCGACACAGACAATCCATGCCGAAACAGCAAATGGGACTCCCCAATTCACCGGAGCGAGAAGGGATCCCACGAAGACAAAGAAGCAAAAGGAAACGACCCATGCTACCACAGCGATGAGCATATCAATCTCCAGACTTGCCTCTTCTGCGAGGTATGTCAGACCTTGGTTCTGTGCCATTTCGGGCTCCTCTGGGTTTTGTCCTGTCAAAGGACTGTTGGGTTGAGGTGCTTCCGCGATGCGGCCACCAGTGGATACATTATATCACTATATATATAAATGTCAAGTTTTGTGTGGCTAAAATAGGGCTCTAATGAAGGGGGTTTGGGGGAGGAGAGAGGGTTTGGTCACAGATAAATTTCTTAGGACTTAGTCACATATAATTATAAAAACTTTTGTGGTCACGAGTCACTAACTTTTTTGCTCCAAGTTTTCGCAAAAAACTAAGTGCTCCCGACCCCAGCACGCAGTTGCTGAAGCAACATTGCTGCGCTTCCCACAAAAGCACAAAACCTGCCGCAGGGCAGGTCTTTGTGTCTTTTGTGGGCGAGAGAGGACTTGAACCTCCATGGGTTGCCCCGCGTGCTCCTAAGGCACGTGCGTATACCATTTCGCCACTCGCCCAATTACGTCACCGAATAGTGTACCAGAAAATTTTAGAATGTGCTTGCTTGTCATCACGACTCGCTAAGTCTTTTTGTTCATTTTATTCCAAAAAGTCTAAGCGGTCGCGATCCCACCTCGCTGTCGCCAAGGCGACATGGCTGCGGTCTGGACTAAAAGCAAAAATAGCACGCAGGTGCTATTTTTGCTTTTAGTCCACCCGGAAGGGCTCGAACCTTCGACAATCTCCTTAAGAGGGAGCTACTCTACCAACTGAGTTACGGGTGGAAATGAGAACCGAAATGAATGCTAGCATTCATTTCGTTCGAATGCACCACCCGTATAATTTTTATACGGGTGGATTATGATCTTTGTATACTTTTCGCATGGGTATGCGATCAGATGGCTTTCATCCTACAGTAAAAGAGGCTAATGCTCAATATCTGTTCTGGTGTTACTATATTTGTATTATTGTTAGGATAACAAAAAGTCTATGGCAGTATCAGAACGAGAGTTGGAAACAATTCAAAGAGAGATGGAGAGAGATTCGCGAGAATTAGAAGATCGACGCAGAAAAATGACAGATCTGGAACGGGAGGCTGCGCGTAAAAAAACAGAGCTCGATCGACTTATGGAGCAAATAAAAGATTTGACTTCTCAGGTACAAAAATCTGAAAAGACCATGACCACGAATGAGTCGAAGCTTGAAGAGATGCGACGCGAATTAGAGAGAACCCTTGCTGCCGCAAAAAACGGATCAACACGAAGGTAGGGATGACAAAAATAAAACACCTCAAGTAAGGTGTTTTATTTTCGTTTGGTGCCCAGGGCGGGGATCGAAACTTACAGTTTCAGTACACCTTGTGGCTACTTTTTCTTTAAAAAAGATAGCTCGCAAGGTTTTCGATCCCCTCAGACCAAAAAGAAAAAACACCAACAAAGGTGTCTCTCTTTTCGGTGCCCAGGGCGGGGATCGAACCCGCACAGCCTTACGGCTACGAAATTTTAAGTCTCGCGTGGCTACCAGTTACACCACCCGGGCGACGAGGCTATAATAGCAGATTCTAAGGTACAAATTCCACTCTGGTTTTACATGTAGTTCAGTTCAAGTTTGTATCGCTTTTGATTTCGTCCCCGATGTGTCGATTGCAAGCTGTGACAGTTAGGGCAAAGAATACGCAAGTTTTCGATACGGTTATCCGTGTTAATACCGTTTATGTGATCAAGCTCAAGTGGTATGCGTCCGTCTTTTGAGATTTCTTTCCATCCACATATTTCACAGAGTGGTTTCTTAAGTTGAGCTAAAAAAAGTCTTTTTTTAAGTTTATAACTTTGAAAGTTACTATTTTTTACTAAAATATCAGAAAGTGCTACGCGAACTTTTCCAATACCTCTCATTCCCTTACTCCAGCCTCGTCCGGTGAAATGGTCGGTACGAATATTATATTCATTAAAATATTTCTTTATCTGCGCATAATTACCACCAGCTTCTCTGAGACCTAATAGCACAAGAGCTTGACGAACGCTTGTGGCGTTTTGTGCGGCATTGCGTAAGTCATTAACTGTCCATTTTCTTTTCCCCATAAATTATAATGGTTGAGATATAATGAGTCTTGTCTTATTAGTCTACCATATTAAATAATTCCGGTTACATATTAAAAACGTCATCATTGTTTAGATGATGACGTTTTTAATAGAGGCTTGGGCGGGAATCGAACCCGCGAGTGTCGGTTTTGCAAACCGAAGTGTTAACCATTTCACCACCAAGCCTTTTTCTTTTTGTTTACTCAGCAGCGGGGGTTGGCTTGATATCAAGAGAATCAAGATGGAGGCGATTTTTCTCTCCGTAATCAATCTCAAAATCAAAGAAAGGAATAATCTTAAGATTACCTTTCTGTTTTACATACCCACGAAACTCGCTGCCTTTGCGTTTAAGAAAGTGAAGTGCATGTTCTTCATCTTTCTCTGGATATACTGTAACAAAGATTTTTGCGTGACCCAAGTCTGAAGTAATGCGCGCTCCTGTCACCGTAATAAGTGGAGGAGTATTTGCCTCGTTACGAATAAAAGCCGCCGCAAGTTCACGGAAGAGGGAGGTAAGTCGTTCGTTGCGATCAAAGCCGTAGGTCATAATTATGAGATGATGGTTTCAAATGCAGCGATGGTGTCTCCGGGAGCGATTTCAGCTTTTGTATCAAGCTGCATACCGTACTCACCATCTGAGACAGTGTTCACATTTGCTTTCTGTTGCTGGAGATTTTTGATCACACCTTTTCCAATTTCAATATCGCGACGGAGTACTTTAACAGTTTGGTTGAGCGAGAGGGATCCTTCAAGCACGCGCGCACCAAGTACGTGGGTGGTTTTTTGCACACTGAAGCTTTTGAGGATCTTTGCTTCTCCTGTCTTCTGATCAACTGCAAGTTTTGGCGTGCGAAGGATGAGTGCTTCGGTAAGCCATTCGGCGAGTTTGTAGATAATATCGAATGTTTGTATCTCTACTCCAAGTCGCTCTGCAAGATCTGTCGCTTGTCGTTCGACAGACACATTAAATCCCACTACGATCGCTTTGTCGGTTGCGCCAATATTTTTGATATCGCTTTCAGTGATAGGGCCCACTCCTCGACTTACTATTTCTACACGAATACGATCTGAAGAAAACTTTGCAATCTCATGCTCAATAGCTTCGATTGTTCCGAGCACATCAGCTTTGATACAGAGTGGAATGCGCGGTATTGATCTATCGTACGCAGGAGTAGCAACAGGAACTTTGAGGGGAGAGAGTATAAGTACCTCAGCTTCTTTTTTAGAGCCAACTGTTATAAAAGTATCTCCCACATTAGGAACCTTTGTCCATCCAACGATGCGTACTGGCTCTGAGAGCCCGGCTTCTTTAATCGTTTTGCCCGCAAAGCTCTCCATGATTCGTACAGGAGCAAAACTTGTTCCTGATACAACAAATTGTCCCGTTTTAAGAGTTCCGTTTTTGATGATCAAGGTTGCGCTTGTGCCACGCTTTTGATCGAGATCAGCTTCGATGATGACGCCATTTGCAGGAGCGTCCGCATCTCCCGTTAGTTCTGCGAGTTCAGACGCAAGAAGAAGAACTTCGAGAAGTTCAGGAATTCCTTCGCCAGTTTTAGCTGAAATTGGTACAAAAGGAATATCTCCTCCCATGCCTTCGACATAGATTTCGTTTTCTACGAGACTCGCTTTCGTGCGCTCAACATTTGCTCCGGGTCTGTCGATTTTGTTGATAGCTACGATATATGGAATATTAGCAGCTTTGATTGAGGCAAGCGCTTCAAGTGTCTGAGGCTTCACGCCTTCTTCAGCGGACACAACAAGTATTGCAATATCGGCTACGTCAGCACCACGAAGACGCATCTTCTGGAAGGCTGCGTGTCCTGGTGTATCAAGAAAGGTTATGTGAGCAATGCTGCCATCGTCTTTTTTGGTGTGTTCAACGACGTAGGCAGAAAGGTGCTGGGTTATTCCGCCAGTTTCTTTATCAACCACATTCGTCTTTCGAATATAATCAAGGAGCGTCGACTTCCCATGGTCAATATGACCCATCACCACAGCAATAGGGTGGCGCGGTACGAGTCGAGCTGTGTGTGGTTTAGATGGTGTAGCCATATATGGTTTGAATAAATGCGATCAGCGTGGAAAGCCGGAGAGGTACCACAGAAGATGCTTCGGGTAAATGTGTAGGCAGAGTGTAACATATTAGCCTCATAGTTTGCCAGTTTGTCTAGGGTTACAAAAAATAAAATAAAAAACGCCGAAGATTTCTCTTCAGCGGTGCATGCTCTGGTTATCTCCTGGGGTGGCGATACCGAGGACGTTTTGTGGGCTTCTTGGTGGAGATATGCTGGATGGTCAGCATGACCCCGAGGCAGATCAGCTCGTTCATGAAGCCGCGATCGAGCTTCTTGTTGATGAGCTCGAGTCGCTTGATCTGCTGCTCGATTGCGCCCCGCAGGATGCTTGCCTCGTAGCCTTGGAGCTCCGATCGGCGAATGAGTTCGCCGATCGTTCTGAGCCTCTCGGTGTCGCCTCGCGCCATGCCGAGTGCGCCGATCATGGCGGGCAGGGCAGTCAGTGAGGAGGTCGAGTTGCGCAACAAACGTTCGCGCGTCATGGGATGAGTCATCAGATCTCCGTTGTGTACTACCTTTGACAGGGATCCGCCAAAGGAAAAATATTTTAATACAATAAAACACTTATGTCAATAAATACAAGGTTAGTTTTTCGTATTTAATCAGTGAGGCTCTATAATAAGAAACATATGAGTTTTATTACTTCTATATCACGCATTCTGAAACCAGAGAGGATCTATCTCGATTATGCAGCTGCTACTCCTGTACGTGCTGAGGTGTTAAAGAAAATGACTCCGTTTCAGAGTGAGTCTTTTGCGAATGCGAGTGCTATTTATAAAGAAGGTACCGATGCACGTCAGGCAATACAGCGTGCTCGCGCGCAGGTTGCAGGAGCTCTTCGTATTAAAAAAGAAGAGGTGTTTTTTGTGTCGGGCGGGACAGAGGCAAATAATATGGCGTTGGTAGGTTTCCTTGAGGCGCTTATAGATTCAGGAAGATCACTCGATACCTGTGAGGTTGTTACAACTGCACTCGAACACCCTTCGATTTTAGAAATCCTTAAGCAGTACCAACAGAAGGGTTTGAGAGTTGAGTATGCGCCGGTTGATGTTGATGGTCTCATTATTCACAGTGAATTTGAAAAGCTGTTGAGTGATAAAACAGTGCTTGTGACGTTCGCATATGCAAATAGTGAAATAGGGGTTGTACAAGATGTGAAAGCTATCACGCGAGCTGTGCGTGTATTCAAAAAAGAACATAAAACAGCGTTTCCGTACGTGCATCTTGATGCAAGTCAGGCGCCTTTGTATCTCTCATGTGCGTTTGATGCCCTAGGTGTCGACATGATGACGCTTGATGCAGGAAAGTTTTATGGTCCGAAAGGAGTGGGTATTTTTGCCAAGAAGCATGGGGTTCCGCATGCGCCACTTATGCGGGGAGGCGATCAAGAGGGTGGTGTTCGTCCGGGTACTGAAAATGTTGCTGGTATTGTGGGGTGTGCTGAAGCATTTGGAATTGCAGTGCGGGACTATGAAGTACGCGCACAGAGAGTCGCCGCTATTAGAGAGTATTGTTTTAAAGAACTCTCAACTATTACTGGAGTAGTTATAAATGGCTCACGTGACCAGCGTATTGCTAATAATGTAAATATTTCTATTCCAGGTATTGATGGGGAGTATGCTGCGGTGGTTTTGGATACTAACGGCATTGCAGTATCTACCAAAAGTGCGTGCTCTGGCGCAACAGGAAGTGGTTCAAAAGTTATCTATGCACTTGGAGGAGATGATGCACGGGCGCTCTCTACACTTCGTATTACTCTCGGGGAAGAAACGACAAAACGAAATATTTTGAGACTTGTTCGCGTATTACAAAAGCATGTGACGCACATGCGAGAAACCATTGACCAAATCAATAAAAAGTGATACTATTTTATCGTAAAAGGCTACGCACTCCGTCCATTTGTTTCAAGCGAAGCCTCGTTTATAATTGAGAATAATCATGCCTCCATTTCATAATTTCACCTCAAAAGCAAAAGAAGCAATACGAAAAGCTCATGAGCTTGCTATTGAGCGTGGGCAGAATCACGTGAGTCCAGCCCACCTCCTTACCGCCCTCATGACACAGGATGAAACTCCTGTTATTTCTATTCTTGATCGTATCGATGTTGATATCGTCCTTTTGACTGATCTACTACTTGAGTCTATTGAGGGAGGCGATACAGCGCAGACTATTTCTCAATCATATCAACTCTATCTAACCCCAGATCTCGCGCAGACTCTTGAAGGAGCAGGGAAACTAGCTGAGCAACTTGCTGATGGGTATATTGGCGTTGAGCATCTCTTTATCGCAGCTCTTGAGCACCCAGGGCCAACTATCGAAGTACTCAATCGCGCTGGTGTAGATAAGCGAAAGGTTCTTGCTGCGCTTAAAGAAGTGCGTGAGAGTAATGTGCAAGATGCACAACAGCCGAAAAAGTTTCGCGCGCTTGTAAAGTACACACGTAATCTCACTAAGCTTGCACAAGATAATAAGCTTGATCCTGTTATCGGTCGCGATACTGAAATTCAGCGTGTGGTACAGATACTTTCTCGTCGTACAAAAAATAACCCTGTGTTGATTGGAGAAGCGGGAGTAGGAAAGACTGCAATTGCAGAAGGTTTGGCGCTCGCTATTGCGCAAGGTAACGTTCCTGAGTCTCTTAAAAATAAAGAGCTCCTTTCTCTCGACCTCGGTCTCCTTGTTGCAGGAACAAAATTCCGTGGAGAATTTGAAGAGCGCTTGAAAGCTATCATGAAAGAAGTGCAGCAAGCAGAAGGCTCAGTCATTCTCTTTATCGACGAGCTCCACACCATCGTAGGAGCAGGTGCTGCTGAGGGGGCAATTGATGCATCAAATATGATGAAGCCAGCGCTCGCACGCGGAGAGTTCCGTGTGATTGGCGCAACCACTCTTAAGGAGTATCAAAAATATATTGAACGCGATCCAGCCTTGACTCGTCGTTTCCAGCCTGTGTTTGTAAATGAGCCATCAGAGGAAGATGCTATTGCAATTCTTCGTGGTATTTCAGAGAAGTATGAAATTTTCCACGGTGTTCGTATTACTGACGACGCAATTGTAGCGGCTGTTGAACTTTCAGCTCGCTATATCACTGATAGGTTCTTGCCTGACAAAGCAGTTGACCTTATCGACGAAGCAGCATCAGCTCTTCGTATTTCACTTGAAAATAAACCTATTGAACTTGCTGATGCTGATCGCAAAATTCGTCGTCTTGAAATTGAGCGTGAGGCTATGAAGAAAGAAGAAGAAATTATCGAAGATAAAAAGAAAGTACGTACGCGAACAAAAGAAATTGATGCAGAAATTGCAGAATTGAAACAGAAGACTATTAATCTTGAGACAAAGTGGAACAACGAACGCGATACACTAAATGAAATTCGCGGAATGAAGAAGGAGCTTGAAGAGTTGCGTCTTGAAGCAGAGTCTGCTGAAGTTGCAGCTGACTTAGCAAAAACTGCAGAAATTCGCTATGGAAAAATTCCACTCTTGGAGCGCCGCCTTGAAGAAAAAACAGCACGTCTTAAGAAGCTTCAGCGCTCACAGAGACTTCTCCGTGAAGAGGTGATGGAAGAAGATATTGCAGGCGTTGTATCTCGCTGGACTGGAGTACCGGTTTCTCGCATGCTTGAAGCGGAGGCTGTAAAGCTTTCTCGTATGGAAGAAGTATTGAAGAGTCGTGTGGTAGGACAGGAAGACGCAGTTACGCGTATTGCTGACGCTGTGAAGCGATCTCGCGCCGGAATTGCTGACCCGAACCGACCGATAGGATCATTCCTTTTCTTGGGGCCAACAGGTGTAGGGAAAACAGAGCTTTCAAAAGCGCTTGCTGAATTTATGTTTGCTGATGAAAGTGCTCTCGTGCGTATTGATATGTCTGAATACATGGAGCGTCATTCAGTATCAAAGATCATCGGTTCTCCTCCTGGATACGTAGGACACGAAGAGGGAGGATCTATTACTGAAATTGTTCGTCACAGACCATATGCGGTTATTCTCCTTGATGAGATTGAAAAAGCGCATCCTGAAGTATTTAACATTCTCCTTCAAGTACTTGATTCTGGTCACCTCACTGACGCAAAGGGTCGCAAAGTTAACTTCAAGAATACCGTCATCATCATGACGTCAAATATTGGAGCAGAACACATTGACCGCATGTCAAAGCTTGGCTTTGCTGCAGAATCAACGGTTGCAACGCAGTACACTCAAGCGAAAGATAAAGTGATGAATAGTTTGAAGAACTACTTCCGACCAGAATTCCTTAATCGTCTTGATGAAATTATTGTCTTCGATATTCTTGCACCTCACGTAATAAAAGATATTGTGCGTAAGCAGATTGATATTGTGGGCGCACGACTCTTGCAGAAAGAAGTTGAGCTCACGCTTTCAGAAGAAGTGTACGAGTATCTTGCGGAAAAAGGATATAACCCTCAGTATGGAGCGCGCCCACTCAAGCGTTTGATTCAGACAAAGATTTTGACACCAGTTGCGTCAATGATGATTTCTGAAGGAATGCTCAAAGGAGGAAAGGTAAGTGTGTCATTGAAAGGTGACGAATTTAAATTTGATGTAAAAAAGAAGCATGCACCGAAAGCTCGATCGCGTGTAGCTGCTGAAGCTCTGGTGTAACAAGAAGTAAATAAGGTACAAAAAAATACGCACTGCGTATTTTTTTGTACCTTATTTTGTATCGGGTTTGTGTATTCCTGCAACTTTAAAATTTATATAGAGATTCATAAGGTAATTCCATATACCAACAAATCCTGCAATACCAATTCGACTTACCAGATAGTTCCATTCGAGGATGGTTGTCATGATATACATAAGCCCCATTATGACTAGCAGTCCAGTTGTTCCTATTGTCAGAAAGGCTACGTAGGTACGAGCAATAGTCTGTTGTGTTTCTGGAAATACAATCCTTCGAACAATAAAATATTGAATTGATGTCGCAATAACAAATGCAATTCCTGCTGCAATTACCTGGTTTTGAGAAAAAACATCAACCAGTATAAAAAGAAGAAGGAGGTCAAAGCCAAATGCGGTACTGCTGATGAGAGTGTATTTCGCAAAGCGTTTAATGCTTGCGACTCGTTCATGGCTCAATATCATATGTGTACTATATCAGGGAGAGGTATGGAATAAAAAACACCAGTCCAGTATGGTGTTTAATGTTAGAACAAGTCAGGTGGCTGAAAGCAGTAGATCTGCACCGTTCCGTCTGTATATATCGTATAGAAAACAATGGCGTGTCCCGCAAAAGGTGATGGGTCGTCCGGTTTCGGATCGAGCATTCGGTTGGCTGGCACGGTATGCCAGGTGTTTCTGATGCGCACTTGGTACGACCTGTCTGGTGCGATGCGCCACTCAACATCGGTGAGTACGTGTAGATCATACAGCGCGCAGCACTTGGTGTTGTCGAGGGCGCGCTGTCTATCGAGCCACTCATTGTGAGCAGAATGATCGATATGTGCGTGCGTTGTGTGTGCCGCAAGTGTAGTTACAAGGATCAAGAGCCAAAGAAGAATGCGCAACATGTCACGTCCTCCGTTTTGGGTTGCCTGTGTACGAGTGTACTCGCTTATTTTGGAAATGCAAAAGTGATAAAGCTGTATATAAAAAAACCAGCTATCAAGCTGGATCTAGGTTGCGTAGGAGGCAATCGCCTCTCGTATTTTTTCTTCCATCAGAACAGCATATTCCGCCCACGTACCACCAGCATCTTTAAGTGCTGTGATCAGGAGGGGGATGTGATACATCGTCGTTTCTTCTATCTGAGTCGCTCGCTTTTCTGCTGAACAGGCGCTCATTGTGCGGAGGTTGTGGAGTCGGTCTGCGAGTTTCGCAAACACAGCCCGAGGTCCTCGCGCGATAACTCTCCCGAGATATTCTTCCGTCGTCTCTTTTCCTTTCGGAAGTTTTGTGAGAGCGCGAAGGTCTTCAGCACGTTCCGTGCCGAAATTCATCGCTGTTCGATACGGCGAAAGCAGATAGGTGTCTTCGGGAAGGTCATGCAGGAGGATATTGATAATCACCTCCGGATCTCTTCCATTAAATTCGGAGATATAGATCCATGCCGCTGCCTTCGGGTGATCGAAGTATCGCGTACCATCTTCTCGCTGTACGCCGCTGTGGCCGTACTTTGAAATAAGGTACGCAAACTGTACTCGCTCGTATATCGTGGGGTCGAACGCAATTTGAAGTGGAGCAAAAAAGAGCTCATACCCCGGAGGGCGTTTCTGCCACTGTTTCATTTCCGTGTCTCCCTGTAAAAGAACGGGTAGGTGCTTTTGAGCACTCTATATTCAAGAGTAGTTAAACATTTCTCAATCGCAAAAGCTAATTTGAATAACGGTATCTCTATATAGATTAAAAATAAAAAACTCGAGAGCAAAGCCAAAATGACTTCTTCTTTCGAGTTGTGGTGGCTATGCGGCGAGCTCCATCTCGCCACGTTCCGGATGCCACATCCGGAGGGGAACGAGCGATGGCCGGACGCGCAGTCGTTCGACCGCCGCCTCAGCTTCGCGTTGGTTGAAGATGAAAAGCGTGACCGGCAAGAAGCTCGTCGTCATCGCGGTGTGGATGCTCGCCGCATTTGCGCCATCACGCCGCCCGACGCGACCAGTGCCGATCTGCACGATCGAGTGCTTGCGTGCATGTGATTCCGGCTGCTGCCACAGGTAGTCCATACCGAAGCGTACGTGCATATCAGCTCCGACCCAGCCGCCGGACCCCAGGTGGTGGCAGATAATCATGTGAAGCAAGCGGCGGTCATCGAACTTGAAGCTGAGGACAGACCCCAAGTTGACGGGGTTGGCGGCGGTGATCCGTTCAATGAACGGACGTCCGATCCCAACCACATCCTGGAGCCTGCTGTTCATGCCGATGACGATATCGGCAGGATTTTCGCTGGAGGTGATATCTCCAGTGACGATGTCGGTGATCATTGACCGTCTCCCTGTTGTTGGTGGTCGAACGTAGAGTATCTGAATTAGAGTCAAAGTCAATTTATTGAAAAAGCTAACATTATCTCTATTAAATAAAAAATCCCACATACGTTTGGTATGTGGGTTGGCAATTGTGCACGGCTTCACGTTATGTTTTTTGGAAGTTGTAGATGGGGTTCACGCCATCTCTCCATCCGATTACTTGCGGATTATTCGGGTCTGCGATTTCTATGCCGCGAGGATAGAAGACGCAGGCCATCCAGCCCGCCGAAAAGGGAACTCGTCTCGGAAATACGACACACAGAAGCTTGTCGCCTTCGTCGCTGTGAAGTGCTTGCGATCCACCGATTTCGTTGAACAGGAACATGTTGAGATTGAGATTTGTCGGAACCCAGCCCCATTTTTTCATAAGCCCATGCCGTTGCCACGTATGGCACGATTCAAACTCTCCGACCCTGAAAAGTCCCTCCTTCATGCGAAACATCACATTCTTGACGCGAGTATGGATGATCGCGTCCTTCGGTTTGTAGAAAATATCCCACACCGAACACGGGTTGAAGAGGTCGAGCTGGAGCATCCCGTACATGTTGTACGGAAGACCATACTGCTCCAGGGAAGCCATGAGGAGTTGAGTCCTCAATACACCTGCGTTCATAAGCTTATTCCCCCTCAGGAATGTTCTGCGCTATTGCGCAACCGTTTGCATATAAACACATTTTTTATAATACGTCAATAATACGCTGAAGGAGAAATATCTTTCTAATTTGTTACGCACAAGCCTTCACGCATGAGCTTGTTATGAGGCTATACTTATACTATGAAAACGAAAGCGGCGCGGTTGTTTGTGGTATTGCTTGGATTATATCTTTTTCTGTTTAATATTTTTCTTACACTTGCAAGCATTGGAGATACAAACAGTATGGCCATTGCTGCTATGGTGTGGGGACTGATGATTGTATGGATTGTATGCGCAGGTGCACTTATGTATATCTTTCGCGATCGTATACGTAGTGTTGTGCAGTGTATACCGCTTCCGTGGCAGGTGACGTTTGTGCTTGGTGCAACAGCACTCGCGCTGATAGAAGAAGCTGTAACTGTTTCACTTACTAATATGGCGCCACTCTTTGGTGCTGTAGCAGGAGAGGCGTATATAACTGCAACTACAAATTATGTAGATCTCGTACTATTTCATAGCGTCATTATTTTTATTCCTCTATTTATCGCGTGGTCTATTGTCCTTTCAAAGTATCGTTTCAGTCCTTTTTCAGTCTTTCTTCTTTTTGGTATTACAGGAATTCTCTGCGAGATATCGTTTGGTGGCCCACAGCAAGTTCTAGGGTTTGCACAATGGATTTTTGTGTACGGACTTATGATATATCTGCCAGCATATTCAATTCCAGATAATCGAAATGCAAAAACAGTGAGGCTCTGGCATTACGTCGCAGCTATTCCCGCAACGCTCCTAATTGCGCTCCCAATGCTTATACCTATCGTATATGTCATCACAAAGATATTACAGCACCCAAGTATTCATTTTTAGTTAATGGTGTGTGAGGTAGAAAAAATAAAAAACAGGAAGGGTATTCCTGTTGTTATGATTCTCGCACAGTGATGTACTCAAGATCTTCGGGTATGAAGCCGAGATCTTTCCAGGTCACAGTGCCGCTTGCCACGAGTCCTTCGACTTCGTTTCGGAAGTCTCGAAGGGATGTGGGGAGAGGAGGGCATCCGCGCATAGTGCGGTACTCCTCTTGAAGCAATAGAGCATCGGTAGGCAGCTCGTTGGGAATCATACCGCTCATTTTTGCACCTCGACCAATGTCCTTGAGAACTCTATCATTTCGTTTTTATGATGAAAAGTATGTCGTGAGTTGTAATAGTCTAATGGGACACTACGCTTTGTGTTACTATTTAAATATATGAAAAAATACCTTATAGCTATTTGTGGATTAATAATAACTTGTATTTTATTGGTCATTTCTTACATCACATATACAAAAAGCGAATTATTGGAGGATACGGATAAAGCTTCGGTAACTGTAGTAGATGATAAGGTTCCTACTTCAGCTAAAAGTGACATTGTAGAAACAAATAAAATTCAAAAAACTGATACTAGCAAACAAAATGTAGTAACTGCAGCAACTGATACAAGTAAACCAGTTGAAAACAAGGTTCAAGTATTACCTCAAAATACTACGAACGTACTAACCGTGGCTAAGATTTCTCCTGATTCAAATTTTGTTATTTCACAAAGCTCAGATATTGAGCCAAAACAAATACCTTTTAAAGTTTTTACAAATTTAGCTCAATCTTCGGTTAATGATTATCAATATTGTGTTTCGATCTTAAAAGACGGAACAAGAGCTTCAGAGACTGATTGTGCAAAATTAGATAAGAATCTAGAAATTGATACAAAAATTGGTATAACTGATTTAAATTTGGCACCTTATCCAGTAACAGATACGTATCCTGAGGGTGGTTATATTTCAATTGGAGATAATCAACTTGAAATCATGGTGGCTTTGGTAAAAGACGACCCTAATTTAGTTTATAAAATATCGGGCGATACTTCTCAAAATATGAAAGTTTTAATGGACAGTGCATTAACTATAGAAAAAACCGGTGTCTTCACGCTAACTGTTACAAAATAAATCTAAAGCCTTCTGTAATCGTAGTTCTGGTTTCGAGTTTTTAAATTTTCCTATAAAAATACCACTGCAAAGTAATAATACTTTTTTGTGCGCCGGGAAGAAATTTTGATCCTTACAGGATCTGTACACCTTTCGTATTTTCTCAAAGCAAAGCTTCTCGAAAATATACTCAAGGTCTTCAAATCCTTCACAGAAGCAAAATTATTTGCTTCTTCCGGTGCACATTTTAAAAGCACCCATTAGGGTGCCTTAAAATGTGCGCCGGGAAGGATTTGAACCTTCGTAGCCCGGAGGCGACAGATTTACAGTCTGTTGTAATTGACCACTCTACCACCGACGCATGTAACGGATAGCACATTTCGCAATGTGCGTGGGTATACGGTAGCACAGGTTTCAGTCGGGGGGAAGTGTGCGAAACTCCTCGCATACCTCAGCGATTGAATGGTATTATTTTAATACGTTATATGGGCTACCGAGCGGTTATCTTTTCTTTTTTTCTCTTCCTGGTACCACTTGTATTTGTGTATGGTGCGCCGATAGTGCCTCCTCCTCCTTCAAGCGGTCTTGGATATAGGGCATGTGATCTGTTGACACTCGTTAACAACGTCATGAAGTTTCTCATATATATAAGTGCGTTTATCGCTGTGCTTCTTGTTGCGTTTGCAGGATTTAAGTCAGTGATTGGGGGAGAATCCGCAGAATTAGGAAGTCTCGCTGTTGCGATTGGTGGTGGAATTCTCCTCATGCTTTCTGGGTGGCTCATAGTGGATACGGTCATAAAAGTATTTACCGGAGGACGTTTGGGGCCATGGAATTCAATACAGTGTGTTGAGAATTACGAAATAAGCAGGACTACATTTGTTCCTTTGAGTGGTACAGGTGGCGGAGGTGGGGTGATACCAGGACTTGCTCCCCAGGGAAGAGGAAACTGTTCAGCAGAAGCTCTTACTCCGGTTTTCGGGAGTCAGGCGGCAACTTTTTCTTGTATCGCACAGCGAGAAAGCGGGTGTAATCCTGGGCTACCGAGCGGTGTCGATGTGGGCGCAGATGGAAACGCGGTTTCGTTTGGTTTATATCAGATAAATATCAGCGCACACCCAATGGTGTGTGATGGTCAGAGGGTAAACTGTCCTGCTGCATTTTCTTCGATGTATACAGCTCAAAATAGAGGTGTGAGAGTGGTGAACCAAGAGTTATATATACAGTGTCGTGCGCTTGCGACAAATGCGAACTGTAATTCACAAACAGCACAGTCATTGTTTCAGCGTAATGGATTGAATCCGTGGCGAGCGCAGAATAA
Organism: Patescibacteria group bacterium; assembly: GCA_019745315.1. Lineage (GTDB taxonomy): Bacteria > Patescibacteriota > Minisyncoccia > Phycocordibacterales > UBA918 > JAIETH01. The sequence continues at coordinate 62,981 of JAIETH010000001.1, forward strand.
TAGGTGCTTCTAGTTCAATAAATACACTATGTCTAACAAAATTATTTTTATACTGATAGCGCTGGTAGTAGTTATGGCTTTGGGGCTTGGAGTAACTTTGTTTATGAGGAATTTACAAAACCCCGAGGAGCCTACTCCTTCGTTTGAATTTCCAGGCGGGAGCACGACTCCACCGACAACGTCAGAAAACACGATTCCGGCTGCTGATACCATGTCTATTCAAAATGCTGAGAACGCTACCGTTTCAATTCGTGATTTTAAAAAAGACCCTACAGTGATCGCTGACCCTAATAATGCTGGTCAATATATTATCTCGGGAGGTATTGAGCCATCATATGAAAAAAATGCATTCAGTATTATCTATGTGCCCATTGATCAAAGTTTCACCGTCACTCTGTTGCAAGAGCCTTTGAATGAATCTCGCGAAAAAGCAGAAAAAGAATTGCTAGAAAAATTGGGGATTGGTCAATCAGAATTGTGCGCATTGCGGTATGCGGTCTATGTCCCTCGTTTTGTGAACGATGTACTTGCGGGAGAAAATCTTGGATTTAGTTTTTGTCCAGGCGCAATTCCGCTTTGATCGTATGGTATCGTATACACTATAGATAAGACTATGATGAAATATCTCCTCATTGTGTTTTTTGGTCTTATGGCAGTCGGAGCAGCTGGCTATGGAATTTATATCGCAGCTACACAAGACCTGACTACTGAAGAGCCTCCTCTATCAGAGCCTATTACCGTCTTTCCTGTTCCGGCACCCGATACCGTACAAGGCGGTTTTATGTTAGTTACAACACGAGATGAAGATAAGGTGCGGGTTGCTGATGTGCGTAAAAATCCTCTTGAGGTACAGATAGATCCTGACACAGGGAAGCCAATTTATACTCTTGTGTCTTCGCGGTGGGTAGATGGTAGGGGGGAAGGGTATGGACTGGCATTTGATGAGGGCTTTGGACTCTTTGTGGTAACGGTGCATGAAGACTCATCTGGTACACAGCAGATACTTGCTGAACGTGAATTGCTTCGACGACTTGAAGTTTCCACTAAAGATTTTTGTCGATTACAATTTTATCTAACTGTCGTAGAGGCAGACGGATCATGGAGTGAGAGCACGAAACCTTCGCTATGCAATTTGTAAAACCTCTTAAAAAGATAGCCCAGATTGGTATCTATGTCGGCGTACTTTTCTGTGTGCCACTATTGATGTTGGCTGCTGAGCGTCTTGTGCCCTGTGAGGGGAATGCATGTCGGGCATGTGATGTACGAACGCTCTTAAAGAAGCTGATCGATTTCATGATCATGCTTGGCGGGTTTATCGCAACTATCCTTCTTATGTTTGCAGGGTTTACCATGGTCACCGCTGCAGGAAATATGGGGAAGATTGAGGAGGCAAAAAGTACCTTTAAAGCAGTCATTATCGGTATGTTTATCATACTTACGGGCTACTTAATTGTAGATACCTTCATGAAAACATTTGTAACGGGAAGTGTTTTTAATGGAGCTCCTTGGGATAACATAACCTGCGTACCAAACCCTTTAATTGAACGAACTCCTCCTGCTGCCATTGGAGGAGGTGGAACTGTGGTTGGAGGAGGTTCGACTGTTGGAGCTACTCCTGGGGATGTGGCTGCTTTGCAGCAAGCAGGCGTCACTGTTCAGTCGGGTGTCAATATGAGTCAGGTGAGTGGAAGTAGAATAACTCAAGCTGTTGAGATGGCGAGCGCATGTAGTATCGCAAATGGGGGAACTGCAACATCTAATGCGTGCGGTGTTCAAATTAGCAGTGGGTATAGAGCTGGCAACGGTCAGTCAAATCACGGAAATGGTACTGCGGTGGATATTTCTGGACGTAACGAAACATTTAATAGGTGGATGAATAGCCAAACAGCAGCACCATCTGCCTTCGGAGGATATAGGACAATTAATACAGGGCAGGGAGCATGTACCTGGCATCCTAACGAGGGTGGGGGCGGATATCACTGGCATTGCTCAGATACAGGAAGGTAGTTCGCGGGTTTTGATTGACTAAGCACACCCTTTCACATACCATTCCTTTTGAGGAGATATTTCGGGCGATTAGTTTAGTGGTAGAACATAGGTCTCCAAAACCTACGGTGGGGGTTCGATTCCCTCATCGCCCGCCAAGTCGTGCTAGCACGAGACGCTAGGAATAAAACTTATAATTCAAATTTAAGTGACAAGTTTTATTTAAAATGAAATTATAAAATATTAACTTTAATAGACTATTTATGAATATAATTAATTTCCTAGATTTTACAGACCCGCTCGTAATAATGTTTACGGTAGATTTGTTTATTGCACTGGTTATCGGTTTTATAATTGGCGCAGAAAGAGAATCGCGAGGTAAAGACGCTGGAATCAGTACACATACATTTGTAATTGTTGGCGCGATGTTGTTTACGTTTCTTTCAATGGTTGTTGATCCAGCCTCTAAATCTCGGATTGCTGCTCAAATTGTTACTGGTATTGGTTTCTTGGGAGCGGGTATTATTCTCAAAGATGGAGCACAAGTTAGAAATTTAACTACTGCTGCTAGTATTTGGTTTGCCGGAGCAATCGGAATGGCTATTGGTTTTGATTATCATGAAATTGCTATTATTGCTGCGATAGCATCAGTTTGTATTCCTCGCATCCCTCATATCAGTAGCAAAAAAACGAGGCAAGGCAGTAAAAAAAATACTAACGAGGAAGAAAAAGACGCAATGCAATTTAGTGACGATTAATAGTATTGCATGAGCGCCAATTGGCGAATATTTGTAATTAATTAGAATAGCCAAAATAACATTAGATCAACTAAGAAAAAGCCGGATATGAAATCTATTATTACTAACCCATGGTTTGAGCGATTAGTACTTGCTATCATCGTGGCCAATGCTATTACTCTTGGACTTGAAACCTATCCCGCCATTATGTTGGCGTACGGTAGCACTTTAATGAAGCTAGATTTGGTTTTTGTCGGGTTCTTTGTAATTGAGCTTTCGTTGCGTCTTTCAGTTTTAGGTCGCACGTTTTGGCAAGACGGATGGAACTGGTTTGATGCGACAGTGGTTGGGTTAACGGTTCTTCCATTTTTAGGAGTGAGCGGGATTGGTAACGTATCGGCTTTTCGAGCAGTCCGGCTTTTACGTGTTCTGAGCATTATTCCATCTTTTAGACGGGTACTCGCGGGTATCGGCCGAGCACTTTCAGGAAGCTTTGCAGTAATGGCAGTATTAGCTGTAATTCTTTATGTATATGCAGTTGTGTCGGTAAAACTTTTTCGTGATGTAAGTCCTGAAAAATTTGCCGATCTAGGAACGTCGTTTTTTACCTACTTTCAAATTATGACCCTCGATGCTTGGAGCGACATCGTACTTCCTATTATGGCTGTGTACTGGTGGGCGGGAATGTTTTTTGTAAGTTTTATTGTAACAGCTGTATTTATCTTACTGAGTATCCTCATCGGTGTAGCTAGTAACGCAATGAATGAAAATGACACTGAGAAAAAGTAATTATTTATTGAACGTATTTAAAGTTTGTATGTTTGATGCAAACTAACTTTTTTATTATTTAAAGTAAGTTGAGAATTAAAACTAGAAATAATCTACCTTTTCTGTTTAAAAGTTCCATCTTTGAGCAAAAACTTAATACACCTCCTAATATCTATATCTTCGACTTCAAAGTTAACGCCCTGCCCAAGCAAGAATGCATTTAATCTTTTACGCCCTACACGTACAAAATTGTATATCCAAATCTATTAATAATTTATCGCTTTTCGTTTTTTAGGTTCGGGTAACTCATCAAACGTAATTTGTATAAGTTTACTTAACCAAACATGATCTTCAATCTTTTCACTATCAATTTGAATTGAAGGCTTTGCCCCAGGACAGGCAATGCCTTCAATATAATCGTTACCTAGATATTTTTGTCCTCCGACTGTCCTTTTTATAAACAATGTATCGCTACAAATAAGACCTACTACTTTTCCTTCTTTATACAATGCATATTCGCCAAACATTTTCTTTACAGTGATAGCTCTTAGGTCAACCAGTTGATCTAAAATGTATTCAACTGTGCTGGGGCCAGTTGCCATGTTTTTTTAAAATAAACCCAATGCAAAACTAATTACTCCACCCATAAAACCCACAGTTGCAACCGCAGCAATAATGTCTGCAATAATTGGTTTAAAGTTATTGAAAAGATGAGATGTGGCGTACCAGTATGTACTCGTCATAATAGAAATCATGCCTCCGATAAATCCTCCAATTAAAACACCTTCCGCTAGGGTATTTGTTTCTGTCCACTGTGTGAATAGGATGGTGAGAAGTAACGAATATGCGACACAGGAAATGAAAAGCCAGATTAAACTCGATTCAGCGTCACTTTTCTTAAAACCTTGAGCAGAGGTCATGTTATTTGCCATGAACTTGCCGAGTGCGAATTCAAATACAAACCACCCGATAATGAAATAGCCAACTGCACCCAGGGCTGTTGCGGTAATTATTTCTAGCATATACGAATTATTATATACTTAATTTAATGGTCTTATCTTGTTTAATGCAATGATATCTGTTTATTTTGCAATAGTATTTCACTTTTAAAACACGACATAATCTCTCGCTTCTCTTCAATCGTCCCGTCTTTAAGTAAAAATTTTATATACGGCTTAATATCTATATCTCCAATCTCAAAGTTAAGCTCCTGACCGAGCACAGACGCTTCAAATTTCTTATACCTCGTTACTTCAGCCGCGATCTGTTTTTTAACCGTTAAGTCATGTATGGCTATCGTATCGACTAGACTTTGCAGTTGCTTAATGAGTTCTGTCTCTGAAACATAACCACACGGACAATGTTTATCTATTGCTCTAGTGCAACCGTAGTAGACATGAACGTTCATACCACCACCTTTCAGCTTTTTGTATTTCTCACTAGCACTAATACCAGATCCGCATAGACCACATTTCATAATGCGAGTGAAGGCAAATTCATGGTCTGCTCGTGTCTTTAGCTCATTTCCCTTAACTTGAGCTTGTACCAGATCAAAAAGTTCTTTGGTGATAAGTGGTGCATGTTTACCCTGATACCAATTGCCACTGTTTTTAGGATATTCAAAGACTCCGTAGTAGAAGTGGTTATCAAGGATTTTGTAGATGTTACCGAGGCTCAAATGCTTCTTGCTCGGCAACGCTCTGAAATTCAGCTCGAATTTAAGCCAGTTGTATACTTTCCTGCCACTCCACTTTTCATACGCTACTTTTTCAAATACCTGTTTAATCACCTGTCCTCTCTCAGGATCAATGTATGTCTCACACTTCCTATCCATGCGTTTTTCTTTTAGATAACCAGTTGGTGCAGGTGCCGGCCATAAACCCATTTCAACTCTGGTCTTTAGTCCACGCTTCACATTAATACTTTTGTTGTCGTTTTCTAGCTTGGCTTGAGAACACAGAATCATCAAGAGAAACTTCTCACTCGGTGTGTTCGTAAATGTTTGTCCGTATGTGCGTATTTCACGGAGTAGATGTTGATCCATGAGATCAACGAGTGAACCGAGGTCACCTGCATTTCGACTCAATCGGTCTGGATGCCAGACAATAATGCCGTTGAAGCGTTCTCGTCTAATGTCCTCAAGTATTTCTTTAAAAACTGGTCGTTGCCCTGAGTCCTTTGCAGAATGTGACTCACGCCTAATCTCTACAATCTCCAACCCTTCACGTTCTGCAATTTCACACATCTCCTTAACTTGAGAGTCGATGGAAAGAGCTTGTTTCTCATCAGACTCAGTACTTTTGCGTGCGTATAGTAGGTACTTAACGGGCACTTTTGGTACATCAGTCTTTACTCCAAAGTTGTTCATTACTTGCGTTTCCATCATTAATTAATGACAGACCTGCACGAGATGCATAGCTATGCAGACTAAGAAATACGTCACATACTCGCTGATTGTCCTTAGCAAAAGTGCAAACATGCGATAGAGTGAAATCGGTAGCAAAATCTGCTATTATTGTTCTCGAACAATTGAATATTAGACCTAACCCCTTAAGTCTCTTGAGGATATGGTCGCAAATCCGTCCAAAGTAAAAAGCTCCTAATCAGGGCTACTTTGGACGGTCATATCGGGAAACTGGTATGGGCATATCTCACGGGGTATGTCGGCTTGGTTAGGAGCTTTTTGCTATCTGATCAAATTATTAAAAACCGTCCAAATAATATGAATACAATCAAAAAATGTCCTAAGTGCCAAAAAGAGGTCGATGCAAAAGCAACTAAGTGTCCGTACTGCCAGTCAGACACAAGAAGCTGGGTAAGACAGCATCCAATCGGAGTGTTCCTGCTCTTTCTCATCTTTTTACCAATCGTTATCAGTCAGATCAATGCTGAACCAACACCAGTGCAGACTCCAGCTCAACAAATTCATGAAGTGAAGTTTCAAAGTGCAAGAATTCTTGCAAAGTCACACATAGAGAAAATTCCCCTTACTTCACCATCGACAGCAAAATACAATCCACCGACTACAAAAGTTGACCCAACAGATCCGAATCTTTTTGAAGTTTCGTCATACATAGACAGTCAAAACGGATTTGGTGCAATGGTTCGTACATATTGGTCAATGAAGCTTAAGTTCAAAGGTGAAGATACTCAAGAATCAGTCGAAACAGATGCAAACTGGGAAATCGTTGAGTTCACTTTTGACGGCGAAAAGATTAAGTAGTTTTAGAAGCGTCTTTCTGCGGAATCCATCTATCCAGCATCTCTCTCGCTCTCTTTACTGCATTAGCAGCTTTTTCTGCACTGTCACGGTTTAGCTTTTCTTCCATCTTTCTCTTGTTCTGATAATGGGTCTCAATTCGTTTTTGCTCAAATTGATCATTTGAGGCATCTCGATGTCTGAATGGCATTTTGTATGCTTCGTGCCTATGACTTAACCAGTACTTTGTGTATGCAGCATCTTTATTTTTGATGCCAGTAAGGACATTGCTTTCTGCCACATCATTTACCAAACCCACACCAAATCCCATAGCCTTATTCACCTCATTGAAGCTGTCTTCGCTTTCATTCATCCACCGATAAAACGTCTGACGAGAAATGCCAAACTTTTCACAAACCACTTGAATAATAGGAGTACGTTCTAGCTCTTCTAAAATCTTACTCCATAACACTTTAGTTTTCTTCATGTGACTGGACCTTTACTTTGAGACCAGTCAGCTTCTCATAGCGATTAATAATAAGATCGCAGAAGGCTGGTTCAAGTTCACAACCGTACACTCTTCGACCAAGAGCGTTACCTGCGATTAAGGTACTTCCAGAGCCAAGGAAACTATCGAGAATGATGTCGTTCATCTTAGTACAGCGTTTGATCGCTTTCTCATGAAGACATGGTGGTTTAGACGTAGCGTGTTTATAGTCTTTGGCGGCTAAACGCTTGGCGGTCCAGATATCTATAAAGTCGTCAACCTCGCTAAGTAAGTTGTTGCCTGTGCTAAGTTCTTTATTCATCACTTCGTTAAGGTTGGTAATCGGTTCTGCCAAATGTGGTTTGCCACGAGTTCCGTATACCACAGGCTCGTATACCTTATTGAACGCCACGCCAGGTACGGGGTTCTGGTTATTTTTCAACCATAAACACACTCGCTTATTGCTGATTCCGAGTTGCCTGTATATCTCCTGTACAACCCCGATAAATACTTGATCGCACCAGTAGAAAACATGAGTATCTTTATTTGATACCGCTAAGGCTGACTCCATACTATCTTTGAGAAACTTCTGGTATTCAGCAAACGTTCGTTTATCTTTTACATTTCCTCCATAGTCTTGCTTTCCTCCAATACCGCCGTTGTAGTCGATGTTGATGTTATAGACGGGGTCAGAGTAAATCATTGAGACTTTCTCATTGCCAAGGAGTCGCTTTAGAGTTTCTGGCTTAGTAGAGTCGCCGCAAATAACCCTATGCTTGCCGAGAGTAATAAGGTCACCAAGTTTCGTCTTTGGCTCTACAATCTTCTTTAATTCTTTTTCTTCGTCAAAACTATCGTCGGCAACCTCTGTCTCTTTGTCGTAGATGTCTGACAACTCAATATCGTCAAAACCACCAAACTCAAGTGCACCCATTTCAAATCCTTTGAGTAGATCGAAATCCCAGTCGCCACCAAGCTTGTTAGAAGCGATGAGATACTCGTCTGATTCTTCTTTAGTTAGCTTACGGTTCGGAACTCTTACATCAATAATTTCATCACCACGATTAAGAAGCTGAAGGGCCTTGATTCGTTGATGGCCTGCAAGGATAGAGCCATTAGCATCTATGGCAGGTATTTCTACTAAGTTGTATTTCTTCAGGCTTCGCTTCAAGTCCGACATTTGTTTGTCGGTAATAGAGCGAGGGTTAACGTCTTGAGGGATAAGATCATTAACTCGCCTTTGGGCTGTTGCCCATATAAGTTTTTTCATACCTACACTACGTTTACTATTTTTAAGTTTGGCTGCGCCCAGTTTCAGGGGGCAATTGTTATCGCAGTCTTTACGTGTGGTATGAAATGTATCTATAACAAGTTTATCAATTTGATAAACTATGTCAATGGGTTTATACTGGGGATATGTCAAAGAAACTATCTTTTAAGCAACTCGACATACAAATTGGTCAGAAAATTAAAGGGTGTCGTCAGAAAGCAAATTACTCGCAAACCAATCTTGCAGAGTTGTTGAAATATGAATCACCAACAGCAATTTCATTAATTGAAAGTGGTGAAAGAAGCCTAAAAATTCACGATCTTATTATTCTCTGTCAACTCTTTGATAAAGATTATAATCACTTTATTGGTCGTCCGTCTGAACATAAAAATAGGATAATTTAGTAGGACTACTCACATACCAGATAAGTTCGAGATACTAAGCTAAAAATGGTAAAATCGAGTTGTGATCGCCAATGTTAACTGGAACAACTTTAGGGTAAAATTCGACAACCAAAACGAGGTCGCTTTTGAACGTCTCTGTTATCTCTTGTTTTGCAAAGAATTTAACAAAAACCTCGGAATATTCAGATTCAAAAACCATGCTGGAATTGAGACCAATCCCGTTGAACATGAAGGTAAGATTATTGGTTGGCAAGCAAAATTTTATAGCACAGCACTATCGCAACATACTGCCGATTTCAAAGAATCTATCGATAAAACTAAGGAAAGACATCCTGAAGTAAATAAGATTATCTTCTACACGAATCAGGAGTTTGGTCAGGATAAAATGAAGACGGATCCGCGATATAAGAAAGATCTAGAGACTCATGCAAAATCGAATGGAGTAGAAATTGAATGGAGGACAGGAAGCTACTTTGAGTCACTGTTTGTATCTGAAGACAACTTCAGCATTGCACAGCATTTCTTTGACCTTAAGCCTGGCATCATTGATTCTATTATTGAACTGCAAAAGTACACCGACCAAGTATTGCAACCGATCCGGTCGCAGATTGCTTTCGGAGAGAATTCTGTCAAACTTGATAGGTCTTCAATCGTCGGAGGAATCAGAGATACAGCCAAGAACTTTCCGATTGTCGTTCTAAGTGGTGGTGCAGGGGTTGGTAAAACAGCAGTCGTAAAGGATCTATACGAAGCAGTTAAAGAATCGACACCGTACCTTGTCTTTAAAGCCACGCAATTCAAGAGTGCAACACATATAAATCAGCTTTTCAAGGATTATGGAGAGATAACAGCAACAGAATTTATTGCTGAACATAAAGATATCAATGAAAAATATGTGGTCTTTGATTCATCTGAGAGACTTTCAGAGATTGAGGATCAGGATGTATTTAGAATGTTTCTATCCGAACTGGTCACAAATGGGTGGACTGTCATTTTTACAGTACGGCATAGTTACCTTGATGATCTACGATTTCAGTTAAAGGAATTTTATGGAACCAATTTCGCATCTCTTAATATTCCATATCTCTCAACAGAAGAAGTAGAAAAAATTTCCAAAGAATTTAAATTTGAAATCCCAAAAAATGCCAGACTGGCAAATCTGCTATTAACGCCACTTTATCTGAGCGAATATTTGCAGGATTATAGCGAGAGTAGAGCAAACATTAGCTATAATGATTTCCGTGAAACTATCTGGAAGAAACAGATTCAGAACTCAAGTTATCAATCAAATAACTTGCATAGGCGCAGAGAGGAATGTTTTCTGAAGGTTGCGAAGCAGCGAGCAAATGAAGGTGGTTTCTTTGTAAAAACTGATGAATCAGATCACGAGGCACTTCAAAAGTTAGGGGCAAGCGAAATCATAAAATTTGATTCAAAAGCTGGAGGCTATTTCATAACCCATGACGTGTACGAGGAATGGGCGTTGGATATACTCATTGAGAGAGCCTTCAATAGTGCATCAGACTACCAGAGTTTTTATGCTGAAATTGGTAACTCGCTTCCAATTCGACGTGCTTTTAGGAATTGGTTATCTGATAAGCTCTTTGCTAATGATGACAAGGCAAAGAAGCTGATTGAATTTACTGTCCAAGATTCCAGTTTTGAAAATCACTGGAAAGATGAAGTTTTAGTCTCGGTACTTCTTTCCGATTACTCAGAAGTGTTTTTTGAACTCTTTGAAAAAGAACTACTTACAGATCCTGAGCGAGTAGTTTCAGTCGTAAGCGCTACTGAAGGAATTAGAGTATTTGATATTAATTACCAAATTGAGAAGAAACTTATACATAGAATTCTCTTCCTTCTACGCATTGCTTGTAAGACAGTTGATGAGGACTTTTTGAGTCGTCTGGGTTTGAGTCGTGCAAACGCATTATCGCTAGAAACGATTTTTACTACTCCAAAGGGCAGTGGGTGGTCTTCAACAATTGCTTTCATCAATAAGCATAAAGATAAGTTCAAGCTCATGTACATGCACGTCATCCTTCCTGTTCTGGACGATTGGAATCGAAGTCATCAGCAAGGTGAGACTACAAAGAATGCAAGCCAGATTGCTCTTTTTTACTACAATACTCTAACAGCACAAAAAGATTTTTACTTTGGTTCAAGAGATAGTACTAAAGAACCACTAATTAGAACCATTTTAAATGGATCTGGCGAGATAAAAGAAGAGTTAAGTAAGATTATCAAAGCTGTTGTATTAACAAAAGACACTACACACCGAAGCAGGTATTATGAGTTAGTAAATACAATACTCTCATCGATCCTAGATAGTACAGTAGCGGCAAGGAATCTGCCGAAGGAAGTTATAAAGCTTGCGAATCTGTTTTGGTTTGATAATTCTCCTGAGGATGAGTACTCTCACTTAAACTATCGAAATGATCTTGAACAGTATTACGGTCTTACGTCGGGTCATCTCGATTATTATCCAGCCAGTGCTTATCAAACCCCAATAGGAACATTGCTCCAAACTGCTCCGCAAGAAACAGTAAATTTTATTCTTGCGTTCACAAATAAAGTAATTGAATATTTTTCTAAATCGGAATTAGGAAACGAAGCGGAGTACATTGACGTTATCATTGACGAAGTTGGAACAACCGTTAAACAATATATTGGTCACCGTATTTGGAACATATATCGTGGCACCCAGACGAATCCTCCTTTACTAGAGTCCATTCACATGGCTTTAGAAAGTTGGTTACTTTGGTTAGCAAAGACATATGATGTAGAATTGGTAGAAAACTGGTGTTTTTATTTAATTAAACATTCCCGATCTACATCAATTACGGCAATAGTTGTAAGTGTGGTTCTTGCTGAACCAACAAAGCTTTTCAATGTTGCAAAGATTCTTTTAAAGAATAAGGATTTCTTCTTCTTTGATCTCTCTCGACTGCAGTTAGATAGATCACATGCAAAGTTTTCCTACTCAATGGCTCATGATCCTGGAGGGATATTTAGAAACGAACGATTGCAAACTTGTGAAGATAAGCATCGTGAACGCTACCTTGAAAATCAAGCTTTGAATTACCAATTATTTTCTGACGAAGGTGAAAAAGAAGATTTGGCAAAAGGTAGGCAAGAGGCCGTATGGAAGATACTAGACGAACATTATGCAAAGTTACCAAACAAGAAGAAAGAAACTAACAGCGATAAAACGTGGAGACTTACCTTGGCCAGAATGGATCGTCGAAAGATGAAAATCTCTACAGAGGAGAAAGACAAACAAATTTTTATAAGCTTTAATCCTGAAATTGATCCTGAACTGCGACAGTACAGCGAAAATGCTCAAGCTAAGAGTTCAGAGGCATTGAAATATACGCCTTTACAATTATGGTCTCACAATAAGTTTGAGAAGAATGAGGATGCTAAAAAGTATCTTCAATATGAAGATGGTCACGATTTGACACTTTCTGAAACAAAGACAATTCTTGAAAAATTAACTATCGAGAAAGACGAAGGGAGCCAATTTAGGTTGTTCTATCATTCAGTTCCAGCTTACGTTTGTTCTGTACTTCTCAGAGATTATGCAGAAGAGCTAAGTCCAGAAGACGCAGAATTCTGTAAAGATATTGTGCTTGACTATGCTTCCATGCCTTTACGGGAAGGTTACAGCTATCAGATTGGAGATGGATTGGAAGCAGCAGTAAATATTCTTCCTCTTCTAATCAAAAAGTTCCCTAAGGACGCTGCAAAAATTAAAGAAGTGTTATTATTGATCCTCTTTGATTCTTATCCAATCGGTACGAGTCAGCGAGTTTCTGATTATGCAGTCGCATCCATTTTGCAATATTTATGGCCAGAAAGTCCTAATGATGCTAATGCCATACTGTATGGATATTTGTTACTTAAACCAAAATTTGATCAGATAAGTGAATCTATCAGGGAAGAGAACCGAAAGAATCAGAAACGTGATTTTTCTAGAATTCCAGTGCTGAAACGATTCAAGAAAGAATGTAAAACTGGAATTAAGAAAGTTGTTTCCAGTCAGCTTTCTTATGGAAATATACAAAATGCCGCTGAAATAGATCCTGACGTACTCGTGACCGCTTTTCTATTAGTACCATTAAAAACTACCGACGCTGATCATAAGAAGTTTTTGCGAGACATAAGTCCGACTCTCATTGAGGCATTTAAGAATGAGGACAGAGAAGAACGCCTCGACTATGTTCTTGAACACAGGTTCTTGGATAAATTTGCTCACTTCGTACTTTACTCACCCAAAGAAGAAATTGAGGCGTATGTAGAACCATTCATCGAGCTTATTGGCGACTTCAGACGAAGGAAGGATGTGGCTGATGTATTCGAAGCGTTTATTATTGCGGAAGATGCAATAAACCAGTACGAGGAATTCTGGATTGTGTGGCAAGTTTTCTATCCAAAGATAGTAGAACTCTGCTCAGATGAACACCACCTCAGGTATTCAGAGAATGTCGTCTATAAGTATCTCTTGGCTGTACAGTGGAATAAGGCTGCTAAAGAGTGGCATTCTCTGAAAGATAGAGAGCGGGCTTTCTTCAAGAAAGTCTCTGAGGAGATGGGTGGGAACGCACCTGTTTTATATGCACTTGCAAAACTTCTAAACGATATTGGAAGTAACTTTGCCACTGACGGTATCGCTTGGATTAGCGGTTTACTACAAAAGAATTCAAATCTTTCTCATAAAGAATTGGAAGTAAACACCGTTTACTATCTAGAAAATCTTGTACGAAGCTATATTCTCAAGAATCGTCAAAAGATTAAAACTGACCCACAGTTGAAAAAGCAGATCCTTGTCATTTTAGATTTTCTCCTAGAAAAAGCTTCGGTAACTGCCTACCTATTGAGAGAAGATATTTTATAAAGCTAGTAGAAAAATTATGAACTACGATGAACTTATAAAAAACTGGCATGCCAAAGCAATAAACGAGGATTTCTTCTCGGGCTTTGTTTTTGAATACTTGGCATTTATTGCGTTTCTAAGGAAGCGTCTTTTTCAGGATGCTCGTGATGATAGAAGAGCTATTCAGATGTTAAAGCGTGATGAGGAAGTGAGGGCTGAATATTTGCATTGCGTTAAAGCTGACGAACATCTTACTGATGCTTGGAATAACATCATCGCCGAATTGGTGAGGGCGCAACTCGGTAATGTCAGAGGTAATGGAAACATTGTCGATGAAATTGAATGGTGGAATTGTGATAAAGAAGAGTTAAACCAGAAGACTCAGGAAGAGAAACAGAAAGTCACTGGAGGTATCTATGGTCTAGAGGATTGGGTAAACATGGTCGAATTCATACACTCAATTCGGAACAATCTATTTCATGGTGGAAAAAACCCTGAAGATGAGAGAGATCAATTATTAGTTTCAAATGGCTTGATTGTTTTAAGACCCTTTGTAGAGATCTTTCTTGAGCGATGACTTGGTATAAGAAAACATTAAAGAAATACGGGAAGGAAATCCTCACAGGAGCGGTCTTTTCTATTATATGCACGCTCGCATTCTTGCTCTGGATCTATGGAATGGGAAAGACTTTCACTTGGACAGATATTAGCCCGATAGATCCACCCTCTATTTTCGTTCGCATCTTCTATAGCGCTCTTACATTCGTAACGCTCGGGGCTTTTCTGTATAAGATTAAGTTCTATCAAGGTCTGTATCGAATACTTGGCGATTGGCAATCATTCAAGGAGGCAAAGGCGATTATCTGGGTACTTCTTATGGGAACAATTTTCTTTGTGATCGTTCCGTTGGTCGTGGATATTCTCAATGGGATTCTCTCAATTGGATACAACCTAGTTGCTCTTTTGGTATATGCGTTCCCGCCAGTAGGGGTTTCTGTGATCCTTTTTACACTTTACTTTTACTCCAAAAAGAAGCTTCGACCGATACCTTAGAGGACTGTCACTTTTGTCACTTTTTTAAGCACGAGACGCGTCGAAATGGTAAACTAAAAAGTAGCGAATCCATCAAGCAGGGCTTGGCCGTCCACGGTTCCAGCCCGAGACGGCCCGCCGAAAATGAACGAAGTGAATTGAGGTGAGCGATGGCGCAGCTCTTTTTTTGAAGAGCGTTGCGCGGGAATCGAAGCCGTTGCCAGATATTTTGTGACTGAAAGGAAACAAAATATCGACAACGGATACTGGTCCTGTAAGGACCGATCCTCATCGCCCGCAGGAACATAGTGACTAGAGAGGCGATGAGGGAATCGAACCGACAGTGCGGGGCACTGTCGCGCCGAGGGACGAGGTCGATTCTTTTTACCTCCCCAAAAACCCTCGCACCTCACTCAAAATCTCTCCATACTCTTTCGGATTGTGCCAGTGAACATTCTCCATCTTCTTGAGCCAGGTAAGTTGTCGCTTCGCGTACTGCCACACTTTTTCGCGGAGCTTTTTACGCATCACCTCTTCGCTTAGTTCTCTTTTAATATATTCAAGTGCAATACGGTATTCAAGACCTATTTCATTAAGACGATCCTCGCTCACATATTTTTCAAGTACATTTTTTGTTTCTTCTACAAGTCCCGCATCGATACGCTCATCGAGTCGTGTAAAAATTCTCTCTTTAAGTGTCTCTGTGTCATGCGCGAGTCCTATGATACAAGCGTCATAAGGTGAGTCACTGTGTGTGACTTTTGGCACTTCGCCAAGCGCGTCTATAATTTCAAGTGCTCTCACGAGTCTGCGTGGATTATCTTTATCTATCGCTCGTGCGCGCTCAGGATCTTTTTCTTTGAGTAGGGCAAAAAGTTCTGCATTCGTTTTTTTCTCAAGAGCCGCTCGGAGCTCTGTGTTCGGTGGTACGCGCGCGGGAACTTTTTTCCCAAGAAGGGTATCTATATAGAGAAATGTGCCGCCCGCAATGATGGGTACATTTCCACGTGCGTATATTTCTGCTATCAATCTCTCGGTATCAGATACCCAGTCTGTGACGGTGTATGTGTCCTCAGGCAGTACGTTATCTATGAGGTGATGAGGAACGCCCATCATTTCTTCAGGGGTAATTTTTGCAGTACCTATATCAAGGTATTTATAAATTTGGCGTGAGTCTGCTGAAATCACCTCACCCTTCAAATCTTTCCCAAGAGAAACAGCGAGAGAGGTCTTGCCTGAAGCTGTCGGCCCCACAATTACGATGATTTTTTGTTTCAGAGTCTGTTCTGTCATATTGGGCACTATGGTATCATACAGCTTCATTAGACGTTAAAACGAATTACAATATGGATTCACACAACTTTGAGATGCCCTTTGACCCGCTTTCTGTAGGAGACACAGTGCCTGAAGAAGCTTCTTTTGAAGTATTTCAAAAAGAAGAAATTACTCGCATGAGTTTTAAGGATTTGCGTGGTAAATGGACGGTGGTATTTTTCTATCCTGCAGACTTCACCTTTGTCTGTCCGACTGAATTGGGTGAGATGGCAGATATGTATGAAGCATTTAAGAAAGAAGGAGCAGAGATTGTTTCTTTTTCAACAGATACAGTGTTTGTGCATAAGGCATGGCACGATCAATCAGACACCATTCGCAAAATTACCTATCCGATGGGGGCTGATCCAACACATGAAATTTCTGAACTCTTTGGAGTACTGATTGTGGACGAAGGAGTGGCACTCCGTGGAAGTTTTATCATCAGTCCTGATGGAGTCATTAAGTCAGTTGAAATCAATGACAACTCTATTGGACGTTCTGCAAAAGAAACACTGCGCAAGCTTAAGGCTGCAAAGTATGTTTCTGAGCACCCAGGAAATGTATGTCCTGCAAGTTGGGATGAAGGAGGCGATACGTTGACTCCAGGACTTGGCTTGGTAGGCAAGATCTAAAAACTATAGAATTGGAGAAAAGCGCAACCTACAGGTTGCGCTTTTCTAGACACACACTTATATGCTTGCTAAATTCCGTATACAGGAGCACTATTATATGTGACACAATAACGCGTCGTTTGTTTTTTATACGAGGGGGTTGTCATGAAGGTTTCTTGCTTTCCGTGCGCGGGCGAGGGGACGCTGAAGAGCGGAGATGAGTGCCAAAAGTGCAAAGGCACAGGATTGGCATTCAAGCCAAAGCCGCCCGAGGAGGTGCGCGCACCTGTTCTGCCAGAACAGGTTGCTATGAGGGCCTCTGAGCGATAAGCTCGCACGATGAGATGTGGCCGCGGGGGATTCCTCCGCGGCCTTGGTGTTTTTTATGCAAAGGAAATGCGATACAATGGTTTTCTAAATACATATATATGGCACATTCTGCACAGAGACTTTTGACAGGCATTAAACCAACAGGCGCTATTCACGTAGGAAACTATTTTGGCGCAATGCGCCAAATTATCACCCTCCTTGAAGAGTATGATTCATATGTTTTTATTGCTGACTACCATGCCCTCAATCAGGTACAGAATGCAGAGGAAATGCAATCAAATGTCCTCGAAATTACGAAGGCGTATCTTGCAGTTGGTCTTGATCCAGAAAAAATAACACTCTTTCGACAATCAGATGTGCCGGTACATACTGAGCTTACATGGATTTTCAATACCATTACACCGATGGCGACATTAGAGCTCGCGCATGCGTATAAAGATGCGCTCGCAAATGGAAGAGCAAGTAATGTGGGACTCTTTGATTATCCTGTTCTTATGGCAGCAGATATCCTTCTTTATGACGCTGCGATTGTGCCGGTGGGAAGTGATCAGCGGCAGCATGTTGAAATTGCGCGTGAGATCGGACGGAAGTTCAATAACAGTTTTGGAGAGACGTTTGTATTACCTAAGGAAGTTATTCAGGATGCAACTGGTATTGTGCCGGGAACTGACGGACGCAAGATGTCAAAAAGTTATAACAACACCATCGGACTCTTTGATACTGAGGCAGCAACCACAAAGGCGTGTATGTCTATTGTGACCGATTCAAAAGGGGCGACTGAGCCAAAAGACCCAGAGACCTGTAATGTGTTTGCGCTTCATAAACTATTTAGTACTGATTCACTCGCTGATATTGAGTCTCGCTATAGAGCGGGTACAATCTCATATAAAGAATCAAAAGAAATGCTCGCAGCAAATATAAATGCATACTTCGCGCCTATTCGAGCAAAAAAAGTTGAGCTCGATCAAAATCCTGAGTATGTACTTCAGGTGCTTAAAGATGGAAAAGAAAAAGCGATGGTGCGTGCTAATGCCAAGATGGCACAAGTGCGAAAGCTTTGTGGTTTTAATTAAAAACTCACTCTATGAATGAAGACCAGAAAAAGCTTGATGCACATTTTACAAAACTCGGATGGCCATACTGGAAGCCATATGAAATTTTGGCGCGCCTTGTAGAGGAGGTAGGGGAATTAGCTCGAATCATCAATCACACCTTTGGGCCGAAACCAAAAAAAGCAACAGAAGAAGCACAAGAACTTGAGCTTGAGGTCGGAGACATCTACTTTGCGCTTATCTGTTTTGCAAACTCAAATAATATTAATCTTTCAGATGCACTCGACAAATGTATTCACAAAGGTGAGACACGAGATAAGGATAGATTTTAAAATCTGACCACGGCTAATACGTGCACATCCCTTCACAACATAGCCCTTCCGGCTACCTGCAAAGCGACTCCGCTTCAGGGTATGTTGTGAAGGGATGACGGAGACTAATACTGTACAATACCTGTAATGACGCAAGAACAAGCACTCGCTATTTTAAAGACTGGAGCAAATGTATTTATCACCGGAGAGCCGGGGAGTGGTAAGACGCATACGGTCAATCAATATATTTCGTATGTTCGGTCTCATGATATTGAGCCGTCTATTACAGCATCTACCGGTATAGCTGCTACCCATGTCGGTGGCATGACCATACATTCATGGAGTGGGACTGGTATTAAGCGGTCTCTTTCGCCCTATGATCTTGATGCGCTCGCAAGTCGCGAATCGTTGGTGAAGCGACTTATGGCGGCAAAAATTCTCATCATCGATGAGATTTCGATGTTAGATGCTGATGTGCTCGAGATGGTTGATCAGATCCTCGTTACCATTCGTCAAAACAGTCAGCCGTTTGGAGGAGTGCAGATGATATTTGTGGGAGACTTCTTTCAGCTTCCACCTATTCCAGAGCCAGGTGGTCAGGCGCGCTTTGCATTTCAATCTCGCGCGTGGCAACGAGCCAACCCTATTGTGTGTTACCTCTCTGAACAGCATCGCCAGGAAGACGAAGTGTATTTAGGAACCCTCTCTGCGATACGTCGTGGAGAGATAGACGATAGTGTGTATGAGCATCTTGAAACACGCCGTATGACTGAACCAGAAATTGGAAGACAGGTAACACGTCTCTACACGCATAATGCTGATGTTGATCGGATTAATAGTGATGCGCTCAAAAATATTGCAGGAGAGATGCGCTCATACACAATGGATTCGGTTGGGAATGCAAAACTTATTGAAGGCCTCAAGAAAAATTGTATGTCTCCGGAAACACTTGTGCTCAAGGTTGGTGCGACTGTTATGTTTACCAAAAACAATTTTGAAGCGGGTTTTGTAAATGGAACGCTCGGTACGGTGGTTTCATTTGAATTTAGTACAGGAAAACCGGTGGTAAAGACTGATGCAGGAAAAGTAATTACTGCTGAAACCATGGAGTGGGCGATAGAAGATTCCGGAAAAATTTTAGCAAAAGTGATACAGGTACCACTCCGTCTTGCGTGGGCAATTACCATTCACAAAAGCCAGGGAATGAGTCTCGATGCTGCACATATGGATCTTGGGCGAGCATTTGAATACGGACAAGGATATGTAGCACTTTCTCGCGTGCGTACGATCGAAGGTCTTTATCTGCAAGGACTCAATGCGCGTGCGCTTGAAGTGCATCCGACAGTGCTCTCTGTCGATCATATTTTTAGAGATAACTCAGAGGCAGCTGAAAAAGAGTTCGGCATGATGGATGAAAGTGAGCTTACCAAACTTCATGAGGAGTGTGTGGTCGGCATGGGCGGCACTGTTGTTGCAAAAAAAGAAAAAGAAAAAGGCAAAAGTACAGACGTAGAGCAAACTCCAGGAAAAAAGAAATTAGAAGAGACACGAAAAAAATATCCAAATGCAGGACGTCCGTGGTCACAAAGTGATAGCGATGATATGGTGGCACGCTTTGAAAAAGGCGAGTCAAAAACTGCAATCGGTCGCCATTTTGGGAGAAAGCCGAGCGCAATACATGCGCGTCTCGTACAGCTCGGGATCATAGAAGACGACGGGTACGTAGATTGACACATAGTTTTTAGTAATGCATAATACTTAAAGAGTCCGGGATCTCCTCGGCTTGGTTGCCAAAAAGGAAGTCCAGTATGTTCCGTTGGGTCGTGGTCGCTTTTTTTCTTGCGGTTTCTCCGATGTTCCCGGCCTTCGGGCAGGGGATGACGAGTCCCATCACCTGGGATTCGCTCGGCGAAGTGTTCGTCGACAATCGCGACGCTCTCATGGTCACATTTCGATACAGGTCTGATGTGCGGCTGTCCGTGCGGAATGAACCGACCGACAACATCGACGAATGCACGTTCAATTACCGCACGGAGTTTCGTGTCGGTGAGTCGTGGCTCCGCGCACCGCGCATCATCGCGCGTGTCGGTCGCGACGATGCGCACAAGATCAGCTTGTGGGATGCCTCGGCGGAAGATTTCTATGAACTTTCGCTCGAGTGCGGCGGAGAAGGGGTGCCAGTCATCGTTCTCAAGCGGGAACATATCCCGCAGACCTGGACGGTCCGCCTACTCCGTGAATGGTGATTTGACTCGCCCGAAGCGCATGCGCTTCGGGTTTTTTCTTTGTATGGTGACACTATTGCTGTGAGGTGTAGAATAAGGAAATGGAACCACTCCCTTCACGTATTCGACCTAAGACCCTAGCTTCTTTTGTAGGTCAGGAGCATTTGGTAGGTAAAGGCAAACCGCTTCGTGAAGCGATTGATGCAGGTCATATTTTTTCTTTTATATTATGGGGTCCCCCTGGAAGTGGAAAGACAACACTTGCGCGCATTTATGCCGATGCACTTCAAGCTGATTTTTATGAACTCTCGGCAGTGTCTGCTGGCAAAGATGATATTCGCGACATTATAAACCAGGGAACATTTGGTAAGCCAAAAGTTCTTTTCTTGGATGAGATTCATCGGTTTAATAAAGCACAGCAGGATTTTCTATTACCCTACGTTGAGATGGGGACGCTCACACTGATTGGAGCCACAACTGAAAATCCTTCTTTTGAAGTGATACCGGCACTTCTTTCGCGATGTCGAGTATTTGTACTTCACGAATTACGCCCTGAAGATATGGAGGTGATTCTTAAGCAGACGAAAATAAAAATAGGAAAGACGGCGCGCGAGTGGCTTATAAACCTCGCGCAAGGAGATGCGCGCAGCATGCTCTCAGTAATTGATGCGACGCGAGAATTATATGGCGAGGTGACTCTCGAGACACTGAAAGAGGCGATTCAGTCGACGCATCTGCGATATGACAAAAAAGGTGAGGAGCACTACAACACCATTTCCGCATATATTAAAAGTATGCGTGCGTCGCAACCAGATGCAGCACTCTATTATCTTGCGCGGATGGTGGAAGCGGGTGAGGATCCAAAGTTTATCGCTCGTCGCATGGTCATATTTGCGAGCGAAGACATAGGACTCGCGCAACCCACAGCTCTTGTGGTTGCTAATGAGGTATTTAAAACGTGTGAGACGATTGGATACCCCGAGTGCGCCATCAATCTTGCGCACGGCACTGCGTATTTGGCACAGTGCAAGAAAGATCGCTCTGCATATGACGCCTATTTTGCTGCGGTTGCTGATGTGAAGGCATTAGGGAATCTTCCTGTGCCTATGGCGCTTCGAAATGCACCGACAAAGCTTATGAAAGAAGTAGGGTATGGAAAGGGGTATGAAATGTATACGCAGGAGAGCTATTTACCAGAAAAGCTTAAAAATAAACGATATTTGCCTAAACCTGCGCCCAAGGTAGAACCTACGTCAGACAAGGAGTCAGAAGATAGGGTGTGATATGGAGACTTTCTAGAAATATAGTCTCGGTATTTATTGACTAAGGCGTATAAATAGGATATGGTGTTGGGGTCGCGCGGACGCGCGTTTTTATTTTTCTCCTAGTTTTTATTCTTAGAATTTAGTATATGGATATTCGTAATATTGCAATTATTGCCCACGTAGACCACGGTAAGACTACTCTTACCGACGCATTGATGGATCAGACAGGAGCTCGCGACGGTGATGCTTCTATGGACTCTAACGCGCTTGAGCAAGAGCGTGGTATTACCATCTATGCCAAAAATACCTCCATTGAATATAAAGGTACAAAGATCAATATCGTAGACACTCCAGGTCACGCGGACTTCGGTAGCGAGGTTGAGCGCGTACTCCGTTCTATTGACTCAGTGCTTCTCGTGGTTGACGCGCAGGAGGGTCCAATGCCTCAGACTCGTTTCGTACTTAAGAAGTCTCTCGAGCTTGGTATCAAGCCAATTGTGGTTATCAATAAGATTGATAAGCCAGCGGCTGACCCAGCACATTGCGAAGAGCAGGTTCTTGAGCTTTTCATGGAGCTTGGTGCAAACGATGAGCAGTGTAATTTCCCTGTGGTGTATGCGATTGGTCGCCAGGGTATTGCAAAGCGTAGTCTTACAGAAGACTCAAAAGACCTTTCTCCACTTCTCGATGTGATTCTTGAGCATGTGCCAGCAGCTCCTGGATATAAAGCGGGAGACGCACTCCGTGCGCAGGTATTCAACCTTGCATATGATAACTTCTTAGGTCGTCTTGCTATTGCGCGCGTGTACGAAGGATCTATCAAGGCCAATCAGGCACTCTTTGTTAAGCACGAAGAAGATGCAATGCGTAAAGGAAAAGTAGTAAAACTTTCAACATTTAAAGGTGTTTCAAAACTTGAAGCAGAAGAGGTTTTTGCAGGAGACATTGTGATGGTTGCTGGTTTTGAAGGAATTAACATTGGAGACACGCTCACTGACAACGAAAATTCAGAACCACTTCCTGCTATTAAAGTAGATGAGCCAACGATTGCACTTCAGTTCATGCCAAACAGCTCACCGTTTGCAGGGCGCGAAGGAAAGTTTGTAACATCTCGTCAGATCAAAGAGCGTCTTGAAAAAGAGCTTGAAGTGAACGTAGGTCTTCAGGTTGATTTTGGTAACGGAGACTCATTTGAAGTTCGTGGTCGCGGAGAAATGCACGTATCTATTCTTCTTGAGAATATGCGCCGCGAAGGGTATGAGCTTGCTGTATCTCAGCCACGCGTAATCATCAAAGAAGAGGATGGTAAGAAGCTTGAGCCATTTGAAGAGGTGACTGCAGATATTCCATCTGAATTCCAGGGACCAGTTATTGAACGTTTGGGAAATCGTGGTTTCGTGATGGCAAATATGGTTACCAAAGATAACCAGTCTCGCCTTATTTTTGAAGGACCAACTCGTGGACTTCTCGGATACAAAAACCAGTTTGTGGTTGATACGAAGGGTGAAGGAATTCTCGCGTCTCGCGTACTTGGATTCCGTCCATATGCAGGAGAAATCAAGAAGCGCCAGGTTGGTTCTATGATTTCTATGGTGTCTGGAAAGGCTCTTGGTTTCGGTCTCTATGGACTGCAGGATCGTGGACAGCTTTACATCACTCCGGGAACTGAAGTGTATGAAGGAATGGTGGTTGGAAACACAAGTAAGGGCGAGGAGATGGCGGTAAACCCAACAAAGGGTAAGCAGCTTACCAACATGCGTGCATCTGGTTCTGATGACGCTATCACGCTTGTGCCACCAAAGATTCTTACCATTGAACTTGGACTTGAAATTATTTCTGATGATGAATTCCTTGAAGTGACACCGAAATCAGTGCGTCTGCGAAAGCAATTCCTCACTGAGTCAGAGCGATCAAAAGCTCGACGCTAAATAAAAAAACACCCGTATGGGTGTTTTTTTATTTACGGATATAAGACGCGTGATTAGTGGGTTGCAAGTCCTTCTGTATGTATTTCTTCTTCATGACCAAACTGTTCATGAGACCACATAAGAAGAGAGGTCATTGCAATCATACCAAAAAGCGTTGCTATAAATGATTTCCAGAATGTCGTTGATCCTGCGTGTTCATTATGAATTTCAGGCAAAATATCAGACGCTGCAATATAGAGGAGGTTTCCTGCTGCGATTCCTATGAGGATACCAATTACTCCTTCTGCATGTGTTCCGATAAGAAAGGCTGCCAGCGTACCAACTACCACAGTGCTTGCAGAAATAAAATTATACGCAGCTGCTTTTTTGGGGCTATATCCAGCACGTCGAAGCACTCCAAACTCAGCAATTTCTTGGGGTATTTCATGAAGCGCGATTCCGATAGCGGTCACAATACCTACGGTAGGGTTTATCAAGAATGCAGTTCCAATCACAATACCGTCTGCAAAGTTGTGTATTGCGTCTCCAACAAGTATCAGTGAAGCAGCGCTTTTTGTATTTTCATCATGACAATGCTCTCCGTGATGATGGTGGTATGTGCGAAGAAGGTGAGAGAGAAGATAGAAGAAAAGAAAGCCTCCTGCTATTGCGATACTACCAAGCGTCCCTGCCTCATGAAGTGCTTCGGGAATAAGTTCAAAGAAGACAACGCTTAAAAATGTACCAACGGCAATAGGAAGTATCACTTTGTTTGCTTTTGCAAGAGCGCTCTCTCTGAAGAAGAAAATACCAACAAGTGACAGAAGGGCGATGCTAAGGGCTGCGATGAGGGCGAGAATCATGGTGAATATGTTATTGCAAATTATTTTCAATAATGTATCATGCACCTATGAAACACGCAAGCCAGACTTCAATACTTGAGGTGCTCCACGCTCGGGGATATAGAATTACCGCGCCGCGCCGCGCGATTGTAGAGGCTCTGTTAAAAGCGCCGTCGCCGTTTACGATACAAGACGTCGTTGCGCAAGTTACGGGCGCTGATCAGGTAAGTGTGTATCGTCTGTGTAAGGTTCTCCAAGAAGAAAAAATTATTGAAACGGTGGCATCCATTGGAGAGGCGCTCTATGAATTTAAAAGTGAACATCATCACCATGTGATATGTGAGGGGTGTGGTATTACTGCACATGTGCCGTGTGAATCAATCGATACACAGAAAGCACAAAAGGCATCTGCATTTTCTAAAATTACACACCACGAAGTAATACTCTATGGACTCTGCAATTCATGTGCCTAAAATACTTTTGTTTTGGTATATCCCTTTACGACATAACCCTTCCGACTCCCTGCAAGGCGACTCCGCTTCAGGGTATGTCGTAAAGGGATACGCGCCTTTTGTTGACTATTTAAAAGCTGTATGGTTGAATAGTTTCACCAGAGAGCACTAGCGCTAAGAGAAGGTCGGAAGTCGCATAGGTCTGTTGGTTTTAGTGGTTATTCTATACAAGAATACATGAAGGGAACAATTGTACGTCTTAACCCAAAAGGTTTTGGCTTTATTGCACCAGAGAATGGAGAGAAGGATGTCTTCTTCCACGCTCGTGAACTTCAGGGAGTTGCATACAACGACTTGAAGGAAGGTGAAGTGGTTACGTTTGAAATGACGTCAACCGATCGCGGTCCTGCAGCAACAAACGTTGCGCGCGCGTAATACAAAACAAAAAACGCCTTGAGAAATCAAGGCGTTTTTTATTTTGTATTCGTATCTACTTTGTCTACCAAAAAATGTATGAGTATGCTTATGCTGGTTCCCAGTAGTATCCCCACAGTCACGTCTATTGCTTTGTGAACCCCGAGATGTAGTCGAGTCCACGCCACAAAAAGAATAAGCGCTGAAGATATGATCACAATGAGTGTGCGTCCCGCAGAAGAGGTTGATCGCTTGAGAAGGTGCCATGCAAAACTTGTAATGAGGGCTGCACCGAGTGCTGCGTGTCCACTGGGGAAGCGATATCCCGCAGCCTCTACGAGCGCATCGGCAGGTCGAGGAACTGCATAAAGAGATTTGATGATGTGGATTACACTAAATGTAGAGCCCATTGCAACAAAGAAAGAAAGACTCGCGCTTTTTTGAAACCATGAAAGTAAGAGGGCTGAGCACGCAAGAAGCGCTCCAAACATAAATGGATCTTCAAAAGCATTCAGAAAAAGAGATGCATGCAAAAGAATGGTTTCTATCATAGAGATATATTTTACTACGTATTCTCTGTTATCTTCTAATACAAAAAATCCCCATGCGGGGATTTTTTGTATGTCAGTAATATTTATTCGTAGTCAAATTCAATCAGATCTTCAACATCATCTTCGTCCATATCAAGCTCGTCAGCAAGGTGTTCGATGATGTAGTCTTCGTCGTCAGTGCTGTATGAGAATGTCTCGCGAGAGCCATTGTCATATTCAATACGCGCAATTGCGTCGTCGTCACTTCGATCGATTGTGACTTCAATTGAATCTACGTCATCACGGTAATCGTTATCATTGTCGCTGTCGAAACGTATGATGTCTTCAACATCATCTTCGTCTTCATTTATTTCGTCGGCAATTTTTTCGATGATATCGTCGCGATTTCGTTCATTTCGAAGAGTAAAACGCTCAGTATCATTGTCTTCATAGCGAACCTCTACACGAGTATCACGGCTTCCGATGGTTGCAATGATGCGCTCAAGATCGTCGTTGTTTGAGTAGTTGTCGTCATCGTCATAGTCATCGTATGAAGAGTTGTCAAAACGAGTGACTGAAATGAGGTGTGCACGAGAAGCACCTGTCTCATCCATAAGGTAGTCGATGACTTCGCTCTCGCTATCCGCATTAAAGACGAGGTCCTTAGAGCGTCCGTTTGTATATTCAATTTCTACGCGAGTGTAGTCATTGTAGATGTCTGCCTCCACACGAGCCACATTGCTGGTTGAGTAACTTGGTGTGCAGTACGAACTTACACCATATGCGTTGTAACAAAGGTTTGATCCGTAATTTGTGTATCCCTGTGATGCACGAATGTCAGCCTTTAGGCGCTCTATTTCAGCGGTAAGGGCAGCAATACGCGCTGCAAGCGTGTCGTTTGTGCTGTAGTAGGTTGTTGCAGCAAAGGATTGACCCGGGAGTGCAAGAACTACAAACAATACAAGTGTAGATAGGGCTGTGTAAATGTTTTTCATACGAGTGATATGTGATTTAGGACGCTACCGATAATGAGTTGGATAATAACACACTTTAACTATTTTGTACATAATTTTATTTTTTTAAAAAAATAACTTTGTGGTTTTGATAAAAATGAATAGCGCCATCATTCTTCAGAGCTTTGTGTTGTTTATACACAGTCTGAAGATATATACTTGAGTCTTTTTAATATGTGTGGCGTATACTGGGGGCACATACGTATATATAACTTGCCATTAGTCAAACACAATGACAAAAAACAGTCCATTACAGCTCCTCAGTACCTTCTTTATATCTTCTTTTATTTTCAGCATTGTATTTCTTTATGCTGACTCTGTACGGGCACAAGAATTTGTTGCTCCTGCTCCTGTAGTTGTAGACGAAGTAGATGCTGAGTATGTGACAGAAGAGAGGAATACTCCTGCTGCGCCCGTCATTACTTCAGATACATTTTTAGATCAGAATACGTGGTATGCCACGACCACAGGGACTTTTTTCTGGGATCTTGGAAGTGATGAAGTGACTGCGCTCGCGCTGTCTGTGTCTGCATTGTCTACAGACGAGCCAGCGACTCGATACCCATCGCTTGTAGAGGAGGTACTTCTTGACGGAGATACTCTCAAGGAGGGAACTCAATATCTCCACATTCAGTTTAAGAGTGAAAGTGAGTGGGGGGCCGTAGCGCATCGGATGATTAGAATAGATCTCACTGCCCCAAAGAATGTTGAAGTTGGTGCGCGGCACGATCAAGAAAATGGCATCGCTCTTATTCCTGAAGCAGAGGATGAGCTTTCAGGTATTGCGCATTACACAATTTCTATTGATGGAGGTGTGCCACAAAAGCTTTCTCCTGTGGAGGCAAAGCGCGGGTATGAAGTTGGTTTTTTAAATCCTGGAAGTCATACGGTAGAAGTAATGGCAGTAGATAAGGCAGGTAACAGTACAAAAACAAGCATGCCTCTTGTAGTTGTGGGTGCGAGCACTATGCCTATAAGTGAATCCACAATGCCATCGCTCTGGGTTCTCTTTACGTTCCCTGGTATCTTCATACTTCTCCTTCTGTGCCTCATCTTTGCTCTTGTTGCCTCTATCAAGTCTGAACGTGAAGCATTAAAAACAAAAGAAGCACAACTCCGAAAAGAAACGAAAGAAGTGCAAGATCAAATTGAAAAAATATTTTCTGCATTGCGCACAGAGATACATACACAAATGCAGTCACTTACTAAGCGACCACGCCTCACGAAGAATCAACAAGCTGTTGTGGTGGGGCTCGAAAGTGCCCTTGCAGTCTCTGAAACACTTATCGAAAAAGAGATTATCGACGTACAAGAGATATTAAAATAAGCCTATACGTGCTGATCGCGTATGCTCTCCTGCCAGAGGTGCTTTTGCGCTCGTGATATACTGAGTGTGTAGTTACGTTGAATATTATTCGGTTCTGGGAGCTAATAGATACGTTACATATGCAAAATACATACATTGGTATAGCAGCTGGCTTGGTTTTGTTGCTGGGAGGATTGGCAACGGTTACCTATATGCAGCAAAAAGATGCTGATACGGTTGAAGAGAGTGAGGTCATGGTTGAAACTGAGACTGAAACTACGTCACAAGAGATGCGTATTGATGCAAAGCATTTCTTCTCATCAAATGATGGAGTTCATACACTGGTTGGAGAAATACTCATGCCAACTCCGTGCGATCTTCTTACCTATACGCCAACCGTTCTTGAAAATGGAAAACGTGTAGAAATAGCGTTTTCAGTAACAAATAATTCAGGAGATTCGTGCGTACAAATGGTTACCCCTCAAAGATTTAGTGTGACTTTCAAAGCAGAAAAAGATGCGGTGATTGAAGCGTACTACCAGGGTGCGCGAGCGTCTCTCAATATATTTCCCGCGAAAGATGGTGAAGACCCTACAGATTTTGAGCTCTTTATAAAGGGCTGATTTAGCATTCGTTTTAAGTATTGTATATGACGCCTTTTGAACAAATCATTTCACACATTAGAAAAGCTTCTGGAACTCTTGCCATGAGTGAGGAGGAGCAGACTATTTTCAATACTCCCGATAGAAGTATTGAAAAAACTCTCACAATTGTAAAAGATAACGGAGAAACAGAATCGTTCCCAGCCTACCGCGTACAATTTAATAATGCGCGAGGTCCCTATAAAGGTGGTATTCGCTTTCATCCTGATGCTCATAGCGAAGAGGTGAAGGCACTTGCTGCAGCTATGGCTATTAAGTGTGCCGTTGTCGGCGTGCCGTTTGGTGGAGCAAAAGGGGGAGTGATGATCGATCCTAAAAAATACAGCAAAACTGAAATTGAGCGCGTATCACGAAAGTATGCGCAGGAATTTAAGGAACATATTGGCGTTAATCGCGATATTCCAGCTCCAGACGTCTACACCAACGCTGAAGTGATGGCATATATCCTTGATGAGTATGAAAAGTTAACAGGAGCAAGTGAGGCAGGTGTCGTTACGGGTAAGCCGCTCTCTCTCGGGGGAAGTGAAGGGCGAGATACTGCAACAGCACAAGGGGGTGCCTATGTATTAGGAGAACTTATTTCAAGACTTGGACGTACTCCAGCTTCTACGTCTGTTGCAGTACAAGGTTTTGGAAATGCAGGAGCAACGATTGCATGCATACTGCATTCTTTGGGATATAAAATTGTTGCGGTGTCTGATAGTACTGGAACACTCTATGCAAAAAACGGACTTGATCCACAAAAGATTCTTCTCGCAAAGAAAAACACCGAGTCCATCTTGGGCGATTATTGTGATGATGGGGTATGTGACGAAAATATGTTGCGTAAGGATGGGGCAGAAGTGCTGGCACCAGAGGCAGCCTTGAGTATCGCTGCAGACATTCTTATTCCTGCCGCTCTCGATAATCAGATTCGTGAAGATAATGTTGCTGTCGTTGTGGCGCCAATTATTCTTGAGCTTGCAAATAATCCTGTGACTCCGCAAGCGGATCGAATACTCTTTGAGCGCGGTGTCGTTGTTGTTCCTGATGTCTTGGCGAATGCGGGAGGCGTTACGGTGTCATATCTCGAGTGGGTGCAAAATAGACAGGGATATTATCTCACCAAGGCTGAGGTAATGGATCGTCTCCAAAAAATAATAATTGCTGCGTACGGTCGCGTCGAAGAAGCTGCTCGCACGCACACTCTCTCGCTCAGAGAGGGGGCGTACCTTGTGGGTGTTCGTGATATATATGAAGCTATGAAGTATCGAGGTCGCTTTGGGAAGGAAGGATAGACGGTACTTTTGACAGAAAATACAGATATGATCTAATTCAGTTAGATCAGTACCCATACGGTTTTCGGTGAAGCAGGAATATATCCAGCTGTGCTCGTCACACAGTCAGCTTCTCAAAAAAACGGTATGAAAATTTTTAGAGCCGTGGGACTCTTGATTTTCTTGTTCTTTGCGCAGGTTGTCGTAGGTGAAATGTTCAGAGCTGTCTCGAGTGCCGTTGTTGCAACTCTTGAGACACTTGAAACAGCTTCACATACAGCTACTGTGCAATTACAGAAAATCGAATAACCCACATACAGCGCCAGAATA
Source organism: Patescibacteria group bacterium (assembly GCA_019745315.1). Classification (GTDB taxonomy): domain Bacteria; phylum Patescibacteriota; class Minisyncoccia; order Phycocordibacterales; family UBA918; genus JAIETH01. The sequence goes on from JAIETH010000001.1 coordinate 93,560, forward strand.
TTCTGGCGCTTATGCGTATGTGATATACTATTTTGTATATGCCGCGTCAGCTTACTGAACAGGTTTTCTTCTATGGGTTACTTGCGCTTGCAGGCTATGTGATATGGCAAATTTTTGCTCCGTTTGTAGGAGAATTAATTCTGGCAGCAATTATTGCAGTGGTCGCGTACCCTCTTTTCACACGATTATTACGTTTGATGCCAAAGCAAAGTAGAGGACTTGCCGCATTTGCGACACTAATCCTTATTGCGTGTACGATTTTTGCGCCGCTCTCGTTTCTTGCATATATTCTTTTTAACCAAGCTCTCGCTTTTTACAATAGTTTTGGGCAAGCAGGAGTGGCGAGCGCCGGAGACTCTCTCAATATGCTCGAGGGTCTTATTAGACAATTCTTCCCTGACTTCGCATTTAACTTTGCACAGTATGCAAAATCCGCCTCAGGATGGGTTGCGGTGCATGTCGGAGATATTTTTGCAGGAACTGCTTCAACCATCTTCAGTCTTTTTATAACGTTCATTGCACTTTTCTACATGTTTAAGGATGGATCATGGTTTGTCCGCAAACTTATTTGCCTGAGCCCCCTTAAAGATACTGAGGACACATTGATTCTGGGTCGTCTCACAACTTCAATACGTTCTGTAGTCTTGGGGACACTTGCCGTAGCACTCATACAAGGAATTCTGACATCGATTGGATTCACTATTTTCGGCATTGAGCAGGCAGTTTTGTGGGGAAGCGTTGCTGCGGTTGGAGCATTGATTCCAGGTATTGGAACAGGAATCGTGTTTGTTGTTGTTATTGCGATTACCTTCCTCTCTGGTTCGTATGGAGCTGCTATCGGACTTGCGCTGTGGGGAATATTTGCCGTTGGTCTCATTGATAACTTCTTGGGGCCATATCTTATGGGTCGAGGAGCTGAGCTCCACCCATTCTTAATCCTTATTGCTGTTCTCGGAGGAGTCTCCCTCTTCGGCCCTATCGGAATCCTTATTGGTCCTGTTGCGCTTACATTCTTCACAGTGCTTCTTGAGTTGTATAGTCTTCATACACAAAAGAAAGACGAAGAACGATATGCTGGATAGACACTTCTTAGATTCATTTCTCAAACTCAATCATACGTCTCCGACGATGAGTGATGAGGAAGTGTCGGCGGTTCTGAGTAAAGCGGGGTGGTCAAAATCTGAAATTGATAGTGCTCTTATTCTTCTTCAGAAGGGAGCGGTTCCTACTAGTTCACAAGGTAACGTACCATTTCGCCCTGATATGGAATTTTCTCCGTCGCAACTCTCGAGTCTTCTTGGTGTTGATGTGAAGCTTGATCCAAGTATTATGCGCGGAGCGAGTGCTTCGATTGATGGGCGAGAGGTTGTAGTCCGGACATTTTTTGGTTTTGGTATCGTATTGGTGTCGCTTTCCATTGCAGCTCTCATAGGTTTGGGGTCTATGCATTTCCTCGAGATCGGTCCATTCGCACGATAGTATTTGTATGGTATGAAAAAACAACAGTATATCTACGCAGGAATCTGCGCTTTTTTTATAGCAGTTTTTTTCTGGATGCTTTCGTTTTCATATGAATTTAACGAAGTCTGGAGTCGTATCTATCATCCTGATACTGCATCGCCATCTATGCTGTTTACAGGAGACGTTATGCTCGCTCGAAGTGTTGAGAAAAAGATGCGAGCAGGGGGGAATGACTATCCTTTTTCTGCGCTTGGATCGTTTTTAAAAGAGCATGTAGCAGTTGTTGCTAATTTTGAAGCGAGTATTCCAGAAGTTCATGTACCAACTCCTGACATGGGCTTTAGTTTTTCCGTTGATCCAGCGTTCCTTTCTGGTCTCAAAGAAAATGGTATAGGATATTTAAGTCTTGCGAATAATCATTCGTATGATTTTGGGCCTGGTGAATATGCTCATACAAAGAGCGTATTGAAAGAATCTGGTTTTATTGTGGGCGGTGATCAGCGCAGCGTATCTTCTTTGGAGGTCATGTATACAACGCTTGGTGATATGCGGGTGGCGATAGTTCCTGTGTATTCAGTATTTGTTACTCCTGATATAGAAGAGATCAAGGATACACTTGCTATAGCCGCAACGTCCTCAGATATACAAGTCATATATATACATTGGGGAGATGAGTACGAATTAGTTCATAATACGCAACAAGAAGTCTTGGCTCACGCCATGATTGATGCGGGCGCTGATGCAATTATTGGACACCATCCGCATGTCGTTCAAGACATACAGATATACAAAGGTGCACCTATCTTTTATTCGTTAGGCAACTTTATTTTTGACCAATATTGGAGCGTGGACGTGGAGCAAGGGTTGCTGGTGTCACTTCATTTTTTCGGTAGAGATAAGGTCGGTGTATGGAACTATGAACTTTTTCCAATACAAAGCTCTCGAAGTGTTCCGGCACATATGACATCTCCTGCTCGAGAAGAATTTTTGACAAAACTTGCAGATCGTAGTGAAACGTCACTTGCTGCTGCTATTGCCCAGGGCACAATAGAAATTACTCATAAAAACCTTGCGCCAATTCCAAACTGATGGTTACATAGAGCGATGTCAAAAAAGAACAGTTCACGGATGCCTCTTAATTTTGAACGAGACGAACTAATAGGGATTTTCGTGTGCCTCGTGCTCGCTATAGGGTTTTTTGTCGTTCTTCGATTCGAAGAGATACAGGGAGCTATCAAGCGCCACTATGATGCGGCTATTATAAAAGAAGAAAAAATCCCCGATATGGTATTTATTGATACAGACAACAATCCAAAAGATGTACAGGCATCACTTGCGGGTGCATTTTCTGCGCAAGGTGAAGTAAAAAAACTAATTGTTGAAGATAGTGTGGTAGGTACAGGAGCAGAAGTAGTTGAAGGCTCTCGCGTAACCGTTCATTATATTGGAGCGCTTCAGGATGGTACAGAGTTTGATAATTCATATGCTCGCGGAGAGGCTTTCTCGTTTACCGTTGGAGGAGGTACTGTTATTAAAGGATGGGACACAGGTCTTATCGGTATGAAAGAGGGAGGTAAGCGACTTCTCGTTATTCCTTCGAACCTTGCGTATGGAGATAGTGCCGTTGGTCCTATACCAAAAGGTTCAACACTCCTCTTTTCTATTGAACTTATTGCTGTTAAATAATAATGAGTACAAAGCCAGTTTCTTTTACTGTTGTACAAAAGATACCAAAGAGCTTAGGGCGCGCGGGCGTTATTCATACGCCGCATGGTGATATAGAGACACCTGCGTTTGTAGTGGTTGGTACGAAAGCAAGCGTAAAGAGCTTGATGCCTGAAGATTTGCGTCAGTATGTAGGGAATCAGGTAACGCTTGCAAACACCTATCATTTATTTTTGCAGCCAGGACACGAAGTGGTGAAGGCGGGAGGGGGATTGAATGCTTTTGCGCATTGGGAGACACCAACAATGACTGACTCAGGAGGGTTTCAAGTATTTTCTCTTGGGGCTGCGTTTGGAAAAGGTGTAACGAAGTTTGCGAAAGGTGACGTAGAGACTGAGCTGCCTGCGCGCGCTGAACTCAATGTCTATAGTGAAAAGCATGCCGCAGATCATGGCAAGCTCTGTCAGATTGACGAAGACGGAGTGACGTTCACCTCACATATTGATGGCTCGCTTCATCGATTTACCGCAGAGCGATCTATTGAAATTCAACATGCGATTGGAGCGGATATTATTATTGCATTCGATGAATGTACGTCGCCAACAGCTGATCGCGCATACCAAGAAGAGGCAATGCATCGCACACACCGCTGGGCGAAGCGCTCTGTATTGGCTCATAAACAGAATTATGAAGCGTTAAAGAAGCAAGGGCTCTTTGGTGTCGTGCAAGGTGGTCGCCATCTTGATTTACGTGCTGAAAGCGCTCGCATATTGGCATCCATGGATTTCGATGGCTTTGGTATTGGCGGATCTTTTTCAAAAGAAGATCTCGGAGATTCTTTGCGGGTAGTGAATGAAGTCTTGCCAGACGATAAGCCTCGGCACCTCCTTGGTATCGGTGAGCCAGAAGATATTGTTGAAGGTATTTTACAAGGATGCGATACGTTTGATTGTGTCCAGCCGACGCGCATTGGACGCACAGGAACCATCTATGTGCATACCGGAGCTATGAAGACGACTCCCTGCGGCACATTTACCTATCCTGAAACAAAAAAGATTAGCGTTAGAAATGAGCAGTATAAAACTGATCATTCTCCACTCGACCCACTCTCAGACGGGTATGTTGCCCAGAAATATACAAAAGCGTACCTCGCACACCTTTTCCGCGCAGGAGAAATCTTGGGTCCTCACCTCGCATCAATTCACAACCTCTATTTCATAACGAACTTCACTAAAAATTTGCGAAAACAGATTTTAGAAAAGAGCGCATAGTAGAGAAATTTTTTAGTTTGGTATACTGAACAGTAATGTCCGTATTTAATTTAAAAACAGATCATCGTCCGGCAGGCGATCAGCCTAAGGCTATTGAGGCGTTGATTAAGGGCGTTAAAGCTGGTCAAAAGCATCAGACGCTTCTTGGTGTGACTGGATCAGGAAAAACGTTTACGGGAGCTAATGTAATACAAGCTATTGGAAAACCAACGCTGGTTATTGCGCATAATAAGACTCTCGCAGCGCAGCTTGCACAGGAATATCGAGACTTCTTTCCTGATAACGCAGTGCATTATTTCGTTTCATACTACGACTACTATCAGCCTGAGGCATACATGCCAACGTCTGACACCTATATTGAGAAAGAAGCACAGATCAACGAAGAGATTGATCGATTGCGGCATGCATCCACCCAGGCACTTTTGACACGGAAAGACGTGATTATTGTGGCATCAGTATCATGTATCTATGGACTCGGGTCTCCTGAGCAGTATGAGCGCGTGCATAAAAAGATTGTAAAAGGGTATGCGATCACGCGCGCTGAGATGATACGCCTTTTGGTGTCGATGTACTTTGAACGAACAAACGCGGATTTAAATCCGGGCGAATTTCGTGCAGTAGGAAACTATGTTGAGATTATGCCTGTCAATGAGCGCGTGGTGTATCGTATTTCCTTTGATGAGAAGGGTGTTGCTCTCATTACCAATATTGACGCAATCACCAGAGAAATACGCGAGGCTGACGTTGAAGTATTTTTCCTATTTCCAGCCAAACACTTTGTGACCCCAGAAGAAGAGCGTGTTGCAGCTATCACTGACATTGATCTTGAGCTCAAGGATCAGTTAAAGAAATTTAATGAGGCAGGGAAGATTCTTGAGGCGGAGCGTATTAAGCGGAGAACCCAATATGATTTGGCGCTTATGCGTGAGGTTGGGTACTGCAATGGTATTGAAAACTATTCACGACACTTCGACAGACGCGCGCCGGGTGAGCCACCGTTTACACTTCTTTCATATTTCCCACACCTACCAGACGGAACTCCTGATTTCCTTACCATTATTGATGAGTCACACGTAACTATTCCACAAATTGGTGGTATGTACGCAGGAGATCGTTCTCGTAAAGATACGCTCGTTGAGCACGGCTTTCGTTTGCCGAGCGCTGTCGATAACCGACCACTGACGTTTGCTGAATTTGAAGAACGTGTGGGACAGCGTATCTATACCTCAGCAACTCCTGGTACGTATGAGTACGAACATTCAAAAGAACCACATGGCAAAATCGTTGAACAGATTATTCGTCCAACAGGACTTGTTGATCCACTGATTGAAATACGTGGCGTTATACAGGAAGGTGAGTATCCGGGACAGGTGCGTGATTTCATCGAAGATGCAGTTTCGGTCATTAAAGGTGGCGGGCGTGTTTTGGTGACCACGCTCACCAAGGCAATGGCAGAAGATCTCTCAGAGTTTCTTAAGGAGCGAAATATAAAAGCGGAATATATTCATAGCGATATTAAAACGATTGATCGTATTACTATTTTGACGCAATTCAGACGAGGTGTATTTGACTGTCTTGTAGGAGTAAACCTCCTTCGTGAAGGACTCGACTTGCCTGAGGTAGAGCTTGTATCAATTCTCGACGCTGACAAAGAAGGATTCCTTCGTTCTGAAACGTCTTTGATTCAAACTATTGGTCGCGCCGCTCGAAATGTGAAAGGACACGTCGTTCTCTATGCTGACACGATGACCAAGTCGCTGGAAAAAGCTATCGGTGAGACGAATCGAAGGCGCGATATTCAGCTTGCGTACAATAAGGAGCACAATATAACTCCGGTAACAATTAAAAAAGCGATTAAAGATATCACGGAGCAAATGTCGACGGAGCACACCAAGGCAGTGTCGTCACTCCTTTCCATCGATACTGATATCTATGAGAAAAATCCAAAAGCATTCATAAAAGAGAAGATTCTTCAGATGAATGAAGCGGTAAAGATTCTTGATTTTGAAACAGCAGCGCTCATTCGTGACGAAATAGAATTTCTTGAGGAGTCGACTGCAAAAAAAGTAAAAAAAGCAAAACGCGCAGCTGTTGCTAAGATAAAAAAGGAGCACGGTAAAGAGTAAAAATTTGCCTTTCTATAGGTTTGTGGTTTACTAATTTCGGATCCAAAACGGAGGGGGGTAATGGCGTTACTCAAGAGACTTGTTGTTGGGCATGTGCAGACTGAGTTTCAAAAAATGCTCGACAATGCGTATCCCAGAAAAGCGAAAGAAGTCGGTGTTTCATACACTGCATCGCTTTTGGAATCTCCTATTTGCGGCCCATTTGGCTTGCACTGTTGTTCAAAAAAGTTTCTCACCAAGCTTACGTACAGACAACAATTTCGTGCTGTGCGTACATTTAGGGCGGGGTCGTTTGTGTGGGTGGCAGAGACTCGTGGACAGGTATCTCTCCGAATATGCTCCGCATGCTTAAAGGTCGAACTTCCTCGTATGTCGACCGAGATTGTCTCGCGAAGGCGAGGTATGTAGTGTGGTTTTTTAAATCAAGGCCCTGATCACGTGTCAGAGGCTTTTTCTTTGGTGTGTTATACTCTTTTCATATATTATGCGCATACAGCGCCAGGTTTGGTATTTTTGTATATGGTAGAAAAAAGAAATGAAAAAAAAGGAGGGGCGAAAGCACACGGGGATAAAATCATTATCCGCGGAGCGCGCACGCATAACCTTAAGAATGTTTCGCTCGAAATTCCCCGAGATAAGATGGTGGTATTTACCGGACTTTCAGGGAGCGGTAAGTCATCTCTTGCATTCGATACTATCTTTGCTGAGGGTCAGCGCCGCTATGTCGAATCTCTTTCTGCGTATGCACGACAATTTTTGCGTCAGATGCAGAAGCCTGATGTTGATGAAATTTTAGGACTTTCTCCCGCAATCTCTATTGATCAGACCAGTCGCTCAAATAATCCTCGCTCAACAGTTGCAACGATTACTGAAATTTATGATTACCTGCGTATTCTCTATGCGCGTGTAGGGCAGCCATACTGTCTTGATGTTGATACTCCTATACAAAAACTTTCACAAGACGAAATTCTTGGAATCATCCTCTCTTCAATTGAATCTCGTGATATCAAGGCAGGCAAGACACAAGTGCTCGGCGTTGATCTCTCGCATGCGCAGATTCGAATTTATGCTCCTGTTGTTGTTGGGCGTAAGGGAGAGTACTACCAACTTCTCTATGATCTTCTTGGTAAAGGGTACGAGGAAGTAAAGATAGATGGCGAACGAAAAAAGCTTCGTGAACGTATTGAACTCCAAAAAACAAAACGTCACACGATCGATGTACTTGTTGACTCTATTTTTGTCACAGAATTTATCAATGATAAAAAAGGAGCGCATGAGCGTCTATCTGAAGCAGTTGAGCGCGCGCTTGGTGAGGCAGGAGGGTTGGTGAAGATTGAGGCAGCTGACGGTACTGAACGAACTCTCTCAGCGAAATTTATTTGTCCTATCGACGGATCATCGTTTCCTGAAGTTGAACCACGCCTCTTCTCATTTAACTCTCCGTATGGCGCGTGTCCTGAATGTAACGGGCTTGGAACGGTAGGGATTTTCAATAGTGATGAATGTACGGTGTGTAAGGGTGCGCGTCTGCGACCTGAGGCACTGCGTGTATACCTCAAAGGTGGAAAAGATGGAGGACTTGGGAAAAATATTGTTGATTTCACGAATATGACTATTCGTGAAGCATATGATTTTATTGACGATCTGTCTCTTACCAAGCAACAGCAAGAAATTGCGTGGCCAGCACTTCGAGAGATTATCGACCGTTTGCAGTTTATGTTGAACGTTGGTATCGAGTACCTCACCCTTAATCGCCGCGCGAACACTCTTTCAGGAGGAGAAGCACAGCGCATCAGACTTGCGTCTCAGTTGGGAAGTGGGCTTGTGGGAGCGCTCTATGTACTCGATGAGCCGACTATTGGTCTTCATCAGAGAGATAATGATCGACTTATTAAAACACTCACCAGTCTTCGTGATCTCGGAAACACCATCATTGTCGTTGAGCATGATGAAGATACTATTTTTGCATCAGACTATATTGTCGATATCGGACCAGGAGCTGGCGTCCATGGAGGAGAGGTGGTGGTATCGGGATACCTTGATGAATTGCTTGGTGCAAAGAAGAATACCTCTGGTTCAGTAACGCTTTCGTATTTGCGCGGAGAGAAAAAAATTGAAATTCCGGAAGAACGTCGCACGGGAGAGAAAGGTTCACTTAAAATTCAAGGGGCGAGCGCATTCAATATTAAAAATGTACACATCGATATTCCACTTGGTCGTTTGATTGCCGTTACGGGTGTTTCAGGAAGCGGAAAATCAACGTTTATGTATGAGATTGTGCATAAGAACTTGCGCTCTCGACTTGAGAAGGCGTATCGCACACCACATACCTATAATGCATCGAGCTTTACCGGCACTGAGTACCTCGGGCGTACTGTTCTCATCGATCAGTCTCCAATTGGTCGTACGCCTCGCTCAAATCCAGCTACCTATACAGGAGCATTCACCCATATTCGTGATCTATTTGCAGGATCAAGCGAAGCGCGCGCACGCGGCTGGAAGTCAGGACGTTTTTCATTCAACGTGAAGGGTGGTCGTTGTGAGGCGTGCCAAGGAAATGGAATGATCGCGGTTGAGATGCACTTCTTGCCGACAGTCTTTGTGGTGTGTGATGTGTGTGATGGGAAGCGCTTCATGAAAGAAACGCTTGAAGTTAAATATAAAGGAAAAAATATTCACGAAGTGCTGCAGATGACCATTGAGCAGGCTATTGAATTCTTTGTTGATATCCCGTCGGTTCATGAACGATTAAAAACACTTCAGGAGGTAGGGCTTGGATACTTGCAGCTCGGACAAAGTGCTACAACGCTTTCAGGAGGAGAGGCGCAGCGTGTCAAAGTATCTGCAGAGCTTTTCCGCCAGCATACGCAAAAGACAATCTATCTTCTTGATGAACCAACGATTGGTCTCCATTATGAAGATGTTAAAAAACTTATTGATATTTTGCAGAGCCTCGTTAATCACGGAAATACGGTGATGGTCATTGAGCACAACCTTGATCTTATTAAGTGTGCTGACTACGTGATTGATATCGGTCCAGAAGGAGGAGTGGGAGGAGGTCAGATTGTTGCAAAAGGTACCCCTGAAGAAGTGGCGAAAACGAAGGGTTCACATACCGGTCATTACCTCAAGAAAGTTCTCTCTCAGAAATAAAAAAATCCCTTCTAGGGAAGGGATGCTATCTTTTGTTTGATCTTGAGAGTCCACGTGCGGAATGCATCTTCTGCGCGGAGAGCATCCATTTCAAAGATCAGCACATTCCAGCGAGGATCAGCATCTCCTCGCGCACATGCTTCGGGACTCAGATTTCTGTCCTTCGTCTCGAGAGGCATCTCTCCGAACATATGGAAAAAGATTCGACCCCAGTAGCGGGTGTCATGTGCTTCTGGTGGTGAGCCGGTGAGAGCTTCATATTCTGTCCACGCGAGCGCGAATGCTTGAGTCAGTGCAACTCGAGGACTTAACAAAGTCTGGCCATCTGGCATGGCGCTTCTCCATTGTTAGGGGTTTTCTAGGATCCCAGTATATACTTTTTTGTGTATAGAAAAAGGTCAGGGGTTCCTGGCCTTTACGGAGGGACGTTGTTTCTTAGTGATCCATCGGGTCCCATATAGAGAAAGATGAATTGAAATGATCAGAGGCTTCTTTTGCCTCCAAGAACTTGGGCCATACCCAGATGGCGGCGGCGAGAGTTGCGATTCCGCCGATAGGCCATACAAGCCAAGAAAGGGTAGAGTAAGTGCACATGGCCGTCGTCTCCCAGTCTTTTTATTGTTTTTCCCCCTATTTCTGTAATACCATAGAAGTTGAATCACTGTCAAAATGAATAAAGAACAACTTTCAAAAAGTAAAAAGAAACTTCCTGATGCACCTGGTGTGTATTTTTTTCTTGGCGCTAAAAAAGAAATTCTCTACATAGGAAAAGCAACGTCGCTCGCGAATCGTGTCCGCAGTTATTTCACTGATGACATTCTCGAGAAACGAAGTCCGCTCATTGAAAAGATGGTTATCGAGGCAAAGACTATTGAATGGACAGTGACTGATTCTGTTCTTGAAGCATTGCTTCTTGAAACAAATCTCATACGGACACATAAGCCGCGCTATAACACCATCTCCAAAGATGACAAGAGTTTTAATCATTTGGTAATCACTAAAGAAGAATTCCCACGCGTTCTCATTGTGCGCGCAAAAGACCTGGCAGAGAAATTTGAAACGACAGAGATTCGCTCAGTGTTTGGCCCGTTCACTAGTGGTGGGCTTTTGAAAGAGGCACTTAAGATCATTCGAAAAATATTTCAGTTCTATGATACGCATACACCAATAGATAAAGCACGTTCTAAGATGGCGAGTGGGAAGATAAACTTCAACCGACAGATCGGTATTTATCCAGATAACACCTCGAAAGAAGACTATCAAAAAACAATTCGTCATATTGAACTTTTATTTGAAGGAAAAAAGAATACGATCCTCAAAGAGCTTGAGCGCGATATGAAGCGCTATGCGAAAGAGCGTAAGTTTGAAGAGGCTGGTGTGGTAAAAAAGAAAATTTTTGCGCTCACCCATATTCAAGATGTCGCGCTCATAAAAGAACGAGATCGTGTCTATAGAGATGATCGAACGATCAGAGTTGAGGCATACGACGTTGCGCACTTAAGTGGCACAAGTATGGTGGGCGTTATGACAGTGGTTGAATCTGGTGAGCCAGATAAGGCGAGCTATAGAAAGTTTAAAATACAGACAGTTATTGGTGCAAATGACACAGCGGCACTTGCTGAAATTCTTAATCGACGCTTGGGACACACTGAATGGCCGCTTCCACAGTGCATTGTTGTTGATGGAGGGGTTGCACAAAAGAAACGTGCTGAATCAGTCTTAAACACTGCAGGAGTGCACATACCGGTAGTTGCAGTGGTGAAGGATGAACATCATCGTCCTAAGCGAATTTTGGGCCCTCAGAGCCTTGTTTCGAGTCTTGAGAGTGACATCATTCTTGCAAATGCTGAAGCACACCGTTTTGGTATTGGGTATCACCGCGATCTTCGCAAAAAAAGTAACTTTGGGTAACGCACGCGTGTTTTATACGATATGACCATTGGATTTATTGGGCAAGGTGAGAAAGCGCGGGCTGAACATGCTGGGAGTATGTTCAGAATCTTGCGAGATATCTTTTAAAAAGTATCCACAAGATGTACTGCTTCTGTAAGAAGGCTTTCGCAAGGTGTACAGCTTCTGTAAGAAGGGATAGGCGCGTTGAATATATTTCACAATGATTATGAAAATCGGATTTATAGGGCAGGGTTGGATAGGAAAAAATTACGCAAATGATTTTGAGGCGCGCGGGTATGATGTTGTACGATATTCTCTCGAGACAGAATATATCGATAACAAAGAAAAAATAAAAGAGTGCCCAATTGTATTTATTGCTGTTCCTACACCAACCACAGAGCAGGGATTTGATGATTCCTATGTACGAAGTGCGCTTGGTGTCGTAGAAGCCGGTACGAGTGTTGTTATTAAATCGACACTTCTTCCTGGCACAACCCAAGCGTTGCAAAAAGCCTTTCCTGAGCTCTTTGTATTCCATAGCCCTGAGTTTTTGGTAGAAAAAACAGCTGCGTATGATGCTGCGCACCCTAATAGGAATATTATCGGTATTCCTGAGGATGGTGAGGTGTATCGTGCCAAGGCACATGAAATTCTCTCTGTGTTGCCAGACGCACCCTATACACGAATCATGGACGCACGCGATGCTGAGTTTGTGAAATATGCAGGCAATTGTTTTTTGTTCACCAAGGTTATTTTTATGAACATGCTTTATGATGTTGTGTTGCAATCTGGTGGCACGTGGGATGCGGTACGTGATGCACTTATACACGATCCCCGTATTGGTGTGAGCCATACGGAGCCAGTCAATGCGGGCGGGCGTGGTGCAGGAGGTCACTGTTTCATCAAAGACTTTGAAGCATTTCGTCGTTTATACAGCGAACATGTCGGTGACCCACTCGGAGATGCAATTCTGTCGGCGGAAGCAGGTAAAAATATAGAACTGCTTCGTGCATCAGGAAAAGATCTTGATCTGGTGCGTGGAGTGTACGGAGAAAAATCACTCCACGCACACGACTAATGGTAGTTTTTTATACACTTCTATACTATTCTAAATACATATGCAGCAGCGCACACGAGTAGTGGTCCTCCGCGGAGGCCCAAGCGAAGAATACGAAGTGTCTCTTAAGACGGGGCAGGTCGTTATTTCTGCTATTAATACAGAAAAGTACGATGTCCTTGATGTGGTTATAACAAAAGCAGGGGAATGGCTCTTGCGTGGCATGTTACGCGAGCCGCGCGATATTTTGAGTCACGTTGATATTGTGTTTCTTGCACTCCATGGTGGGTATGGTGAAGACGGAACTGTGCAGCGCTTGATCGATTCTCATGGTGTGAAATATACCGGTAGCCGCGCATTTCCTTCGGCGATGGCATTCAATAAAGCAATGACCAAAGATCGGATGAAAGATAAGGGGATCAAGATGGCGCAGCACATGATTGTAGGGAAAGACATGCTTCCGAATCTGCATGGCACTGTTTCAGCGATTTCTGCACTCTTTGGCCCTCGCTATATCGTAAAGCCTATCGCAAGCGGCTCTTCAATCGGAACTATTTTTGCTGAAAGTCCTATCATGCTCGAACAAGCACTTCGCACGGCGCTCGGTGTCTATGACCAAGTGCTTGTCGAAGAATATATCGCAGGCAAGGAGGCAACCTGTGGTGTTGTTGAAAACTTCCGTGGCAAGAATCACTACGCATTACCACCCATTGAGATTGCGCACACCGGGGACGTATTCGATTATCAAGCAAAATACGGCGGAGGTACTGAAGAAATTTGTCCGGGACGATTTTCTCGTGCTGAAAAAGAAGAGATCGAGAGTCTTGCTATACTTGCACACACTGAGCTCGGACTTTCACACTACTCACGATCAGATTTTATTATCGCGAACGATGGTATTTATTTTCTTGAGGTGAATACGCTTCCTGGGCTCACGACTGAATCCCTTCTTCCAAAGTCTCTTGAAGCGGTGGGATGTTCCTACAGTGATTTTATCGAGCATCTCCTCATGCTCGCTCATCGTCATCCACGAGGTATCTAATGTATGCGCTCACTCATTCCAAAAAAGAAAGGTCGTTTTTCAAAAGATGATGCAGAAAAGCATCTACAAGCTCTTTCTGGGTGGCATGTGAATCCAACGCATACAATGATTTCAAAAATATTTATTTCTCAGAACTTTATTCAAGGTCTTTCCTTCATAGCAAAGATTGCAGTGCATGCTGAGGTGCTTGGTCACCATCCTGATATTGAACTCTCGTACGGAAAGGTGGTAGTGAAGCTCACGACCCATGATGCAGAAGGGTTAACAAAGAAAGACTTTGAACTGGCGGAGCGTATAGAGGGGTTACGGCAAGAGCGGTAGGGAAGAGTCTACACAGGAAAGACCTGTGTAGAGCAAAAGGAGTGGTTTGACTCAGAGGCAGAAAATTCGTATTATATGCGTGCCCTGAAGACGAGCTTTCTTTGGGGTGTTCAAAGAAAGAGCGCGTGGTATATTTTCATTCGCTGGGCCTGAACTTTTTTAATTAAAAAATTAAAAAAAGCGGGCCCTGCACTCGAAGAAAATAAAAACAAGCTTTTATTTTGCTTCTCGTTTGGGCCCGTAGCTCATCTGGTAGAGCGCCTCACTTGCACTGAGGAGGCGGCAGGTTCGAGTCCTGTCGGGTCCACTGATATACAAAACACCGGCTTTATGCCGGTTTTTGTGTATCAGGTTGGGTGACCAGGGACTCGAAAAGGTTGCCAGCTATTTATTTTTAAAATAGCGACAACCTGTACTGAACATGTAATGTTCGAGTCCTGTCGGGTCCACATCGTCAGAGTTTTGTTCGCAAAACTCTTCAAATATCCTTGCAGTACTTAGTGAATCAGAGGTTCGAAAGGCCTCTGATTTGCTGTATGTCAGACGGCTATCAAAAAGGAAGAAAAAGAGCCTCTGTTGTTCTATTGGACTCACAGAATCCCAGATCGTTATTGGGCTTTTGAGCATCTTCGTTGCTTTATCAAAGGCGGTTCGAAATGGAACTTTTAGGTCCCCATTTTGTCCTGGCTTCATATCTTTGAGTTCTTTCGCCAATTCTTCGATCCTTTTCTCATATTGTTCTCGCACAAGATCACTTCGAGTCCTCGATGCGCTGTCAGTCAATTCTCTAATTTCTTGTTCGATCCTTTCGCACTCCCTAGCATTTGCTGTTTGCTTGCTTCGTAAATCATGAACTTCTTCCTTCCACACACGACTGAAGGTAAGATCGAGGATCTCATCCATCTCTTGCTTGATCGCGTTGCGTTTTACCAAAGCGCGAAAATCTTCCTCAATCTTCTTTCTCTGAATAGCCTTTGACCTCAATGAACATCCCTTGTGGATGCAGTAGTAATAGTAATAAGGATTCTTTTTGTGGTTGCTTGATCGAGCCGCAGTCAATTTGCTCTTACACTCTGAACAAAGCACTAATCCACGCAAAGGGAATTCCGGAGAAATGTCCTGGCGAACCCATGCTTTAGAAGAATCCTTTTGTAAACGTCGTTGAATCTTTTCAAATGTTTCTACAGAAATGATCCCTTTATGCTTTCCAGGTCGTCGGGCTACACCCCATTTTGGATATTCAATATCACCGCAGTAGGCGACATCCCTTAGGATATTAGAAACATCCGTGAGATGTCCTTCCGCTGTTCTTCTCTCCCAGAATTTATTTTCAAAAAGGAATCGCGCAACATCAATCTGCCTGACAAATATTCCAGAAGCAAAACCCTCAAGGGCTTCCTTCAAGATCTTTGCATCCTGGTTAGGCACTAGAACTTTTCCATGCAGTGGGTTTTTCACCATATCGAATCCGCGCTTCTTTCCAAAAGTGTAATAGCCAAGATCGAGCCTGGCTTTCATTTTCTGAATAACTTGTCGCTGGTTTTGTTTACGCTCTAGTTGAGCCTGGCCGGACATAATCAGTTCGGCGAATTCACCCTCCGGACTCTCATCAAAATTATAGTTTAGACAACGGAGCAAAACTTGGCGGTTTCTAAATGCCTGCCTTAGTTTGAAATGGAATTCAACATTTCTTGAAAAACGCTTCAGATCATCAAATACGACTATAAATTTCTTGTGGGGATTTGCATCAATATATCCAATAAGTTCTCTCATTGCAGGTCGCTTCATAAAATCACCTCCACCCGTGAAAGTGTCAGGGAATGTCTTGATGTAAGGTACTCCGATCAATCGGAGATCATTTACACAGCGTCCTTCTTGGCTTGTCAGACCGGAGCCTTCCAATTCCTGTTTCTTTGAAGAAACGCGAGCATAAACAAGACCTTCTCTGCCGAGAAAGGGATTTTTGTTTTCTAAATCTTGGATTATTTCTTTATGGAGTTTTTTTATACTCATATAATTCTTGCCGTATAACATTCCGGCACAATGACTCTATATATTCTAACCTTTTTAGAATGACTTCATCCGGCGTTTTGTAGTCTTTCAAGGACTTCCGGTATTCAGCAATCGAGACTAGAGGTTTCTCTTGAGAAGCCTCGACTATTTCTGGATTTCCCTCGCCAACCCTATTCATGGCGGTAGGGATCCTCCATTTCAGAGGCTCGAATAGCGAGTGACACCAAGGATCCAATACAGGTCGCTTGCTGGGGGGTCATAGGATCCGTCCTGACCCTGTTTATCGTGTCCTCAAGAAGAACTAGCATCTCGGATGGACGCCTCACTGGAAGCCGTTTTAGTGGCTTTCCAGGCCTTCTAGTCTTAGGGGATGATCCTCCTTTCCGGACCGCAATTCCACGGGCTTCCGCTGTACTTGGATCATGGGTAAAGCAAAACTCCCGACCATGTAGCGCGTAGGCCTTGCATCGACTGTCTTCTTTTGTCTTGTGGATACAGCGCATGAGTTTTGCTTACTCTCGGCGCTACCCACCCACAAAAAATTCGCGAAGATTCGGGTTCGTTTTTCCTCACTAGAAACGGAAAAGGGACCTGAACCCCCGCGACCGTAGTCGTGGATGAGTTCAGATCCCTTAGGATTCCGAAGCCGAATCAGTCGATTCGCTTTATCGAGTTTACCTTTGGACCGTGTTTCTCCCGTGGGAAAAGCAAAGCCAAAGACTCAATAGCACTATCAACCTATGCTTATATTCTAACTCGTTGAGAAAACCTGTCAAAGGTTATTCAACTTGTCAGGCTCCATGAAAACTAAAGGATGCTAATTTTGTCTGCCGCTTCTTCTGTCGATTTTTTGTCGGCAGTAATCTTTGACTTCAACTTCACCAACTCCTTTTTGAGCAATTGCTTTGCTCTTTCTTTTTCCTCGGCCGAAGAAAAATGTTTGTTCTCAAACTCTTCGATCTTTCGGTCCATTTCCTTGAGTTTCTTTTTGTTGGCCACCATAAATATTGGAGCCATAAAACCTGCTAAGAACAGACCGATGAAGATCGCTACTACAAGAATGATGATTATCATAAATTTGCTTGATCGACTTCTCTAATAATGCCCGCTAGGTTTTCCGTTTACACACAGAAAACCCGCCACGGGTAGGAGCCGAAGCCCCTCGTACAGGTTTCCCCATACGGCGATCAAGCAACCCCATGACGGGTTTTCTATGCTTGATCGACTTTTGACCATACCTTTGACCGGAGTCAAAGGGTTAGGCCCAACATATTCAGTTGTAAATACATTATACGATATTTTTGATTCCACTTACAGACTATGCGAACAAGTCTAGAAATGGTGGTGTTTTTGTACTATAATGAACTCATGGCAAAGGCTACTAAAAAGAAAGCCGCACTAAGCCCTATTGAGGCCCTTGAAGCCTCAAGAAATAGCAGGGTGATTGTTTATTTTACAGGGGACAGAAAACCTCAACCGTTTTCAACATTGGTTGGTATTGATGTACTCCCTGCATTCAAGGCTGTTCTCAAAAAAATTGGTAATACAAAAAAGATCACACTTGCCCTCTACACTAATGGGGGACATTTGGATACTCCTTGGCCTCTAATACATTTGATCAGGGAACACGCTGAAGAATTCGAGGTGCTTATTCTTGAGAAAGCATTGAGCGCTGGAACTATGATTGCCCTAGGAGGCGATAAGATTGTCATGACGCCTCATTCTTTTTTGAGTCCTATTGATCCTGCAACCAATTTCCAAGACGAGGAAAATCAGAAAATGAAGCGTTTTGAAATTGAGGATGTGATTGGGTATATAGATTTTGTTAGAGACAGAATCGGGATCACTGAACAACAGGCTTTGATGGAAATCATGAAAGATTTGACTAAGGAAGTAAATCCTACTCGTCTTGGGTCTATTCATCGTACCCATGCTTTGGTTAGACGATTAGCAACAAAACTACTATCGCTCCACAAAGAACCAGTGTCCGAAAGACAGACAAAGGAGATTATTGATCATTTGGCTCAAAAACTTTTTTCTCATAGTCATTTGATAAACAGGAAGGAAGCAAAAGAGATTGGTTTCGATAACATCATTGAATATGCCGATAAAGCAACTGAAAAGGCGGCTGATAATTTGATGACATACTATTCAGACTATCTCAAAATCGATGAGGAGTTTGAGCCTCTAAAGGAGATTGGCGAAAAAGAAGTAAAGAAAGAAATTCCACTAAGTCTAGCCGTAGTTCACTCCAAAGATCTCAAGTATGACTTCAAGGCAAATTGCGTAATTACAAAAGCCCCAGATCCAAACGGAAATCCTGGGATCAGAGTCGATATGAAATCTAAGTGGGAAAAAATATGAAATACAACTCTCAAACAATATCAATAGGCAGTGATAGACAGAATTTCAAGACAAGCCTTGAAATAGCGGGTAATTTGAATGTTGGAGGAATTGTATATTCTACGCGACAAAATGGGTGGTTCATACAAACACAAGGTCCTGAAATAAAAAAGAACGAGCCATCAGGAGAATATGTAGAACTAAGTAAGGAAGAAGAAAAGAAGTTCTACAAGAAAGCCTTGGAGAAGAAACTTCTGTAAATTATGTATGCGGAACAAGGCCTACTCGATCCAACAACGCTTTACCAGGGAGATCTCATAGAAGATTTTCCTTTTCATGACCTTGATTCCCATTCTTCTGTAGTTAGAAACGAGAGTGGTACCCTAGTTGAACAAGCCACAGAGGATCAAAACTATCTTGCTCTCATTGAAACAAAGAAAAGGACAGTGATGATACTATCTCAAACTTGCGATATACAAAGGCGTACCCATGTCATTGTTTGTCCTATTTTCGATCTTCAAGAATACAGTAGAACTATCTCAAGGGATAAAGTTGAGGCTCTAAAAAAGAGAACAATAAACTATCTTTTTTATCTTCCCGCACATGGTAATTTTCAGGAATCGTTTGCTGATTTACAACAGATTCACTATGTACCTCTAGAAACCATGAACTCCTACAAAGACAAGAGGGTTTTATCTTTGAGTGATTTGGGGAGACATCATCTTTCTTGGTCCTTAGCATCTTTGTTTGGTCGGCCAGCATCGTAAGTCTAGTTCTATATCCCTATTGTGGTAGTTGGATTGAAAGATCTCTAAGAAAATTCAAGCGCTCTTTGAAGCGTAGGGCTTGATTGGTAGTACTCCCAAAAGCGAGATAGGTAGGTTTTCAGGTGGTTCGAAGTTTTATATACTGTGTCCACAAAATACGAAATAATCTCCCAAACGGGAGATTTTTCGATTTTGTGGAAAGCGCAGCCATATCGCTTTTGCGATGGCGAGCTGGGGTCGAGAGCACTTAGGCTTTTGTGAATACTTGGAACAAAAGACTTAGTGACTCGTGACCACTGGTGGAAGCCAAGGTGCGCTCGCGGAAATTTTGCCTAAAGCAAAATTATCTGTAACCACAAAAAAGAGCGTTTTGTATTCACGCTCTTCGTCTTCCGGCTTCTTCTCGTTCGAGTATCTCCTCATATTCTGCAGTGACGGTCTCCACATCATCTGGTTGTATAACCAGTGCTGCAATTAGGTCTCGTGCACGCATCTGGAGAAAGAAAATGGTGGGCAGTGATTTGCCGATCGCATACCTGACCACTGCCTCATGAATTTTTCCAGCTACCACATACGCACTCATGTAGTATCCTGCGATAGAAAAGAACTCAGGAAAAAGGTCTTCCGGCAATCTATCCAGATCGGCACTCCCGAGAGAGATGCATTCAAGCTTATCTTTCATCTCACGGAAAGGGTGCAGTCGAATCAATCGTGATGCCATGACTTTTCTCCCATCTGAGAGGATGAAAAGAACTATATACAGAAAACATATACAAGGGAGCCTTGTCAACGAACACTATGAGTATATTGATTATCTTAAAATAATATGGTATAAGTTTTTTATATTGTATAGTGCAATACGTACATTTAAGGAGAATTTGGAATGGCTCAAGGAGAAAAAATACTCCTTCTGGACGGAGAGAAGTCGAGGCGTGAAGGAATTGCTAAGCTTCTCACGGAATGGGGTCATAGGGTTGCTGCGGAGCGGTGTCCTGATACGGCGTGGCGATTGATTGAGCAGTACCCGAACTCCTTCACTGTTGTCATCGCTCCCGCCAACACGTCGCGTGGTAGCGGCACTGACTTCCTGGCTCGTGTTTCGTCTGGGATGAATACGCCGCCCCACCTGATCGCTCTGTGTGTCGCCCTCCATCACTATCGGCGATATCTGCCGGATGTGATTGCGGACTTTGGGGGACACTGCGTTTCTGCGACCTGGCTTTGTGATGACGGAACGAACTACCCGCATCTCCGGGGTGTGATCGAAAACCTGAAGATACGACCCATTCTCTCGGTGACCGATACCAAAGACCACTAGGTCTTCTGTATCGGTCTTTTTTATTTCCAATTTCAGAAGGCACTGTACAAAAACATATTACATGGTATAATTCCTGCCGGATTTGCACCCGCAAGTCTCTCAGTATTCGGAGAGCCATAATGGCACAAGCAAGGATTCTCTTGGTTGAAGATGAACGGTTTTTGCGGAGCATGTACACTATGCTCCTCGAAGGGGCAGGTTATGAGGTTTTCTCTGCCGTAAACGGCGAGGAGGCAGAGGAAAAGCTGGAGCTCGGATCTTTCGATTTGATCTTGAGCGACAACAATATGCCGTTCAAGGATGGCGTGGATGTGCTTCGGGCTCTTCGCGCGGCAGGGAATGCCATCCCATTCATCCTTATGAGCGGGCGTCCTTGGCTTGATGACGGTACTGGCCTCGAGGATTTGTGCGCGTCCCACGGGGCGCAGTTCATCCAGAAGCCTGCTCAGAACAAGGTCCTTCTCGCCGCCATCGAGGAGATGCTCGCAGCCAAATCGGCATAGGTTTCAAGATTGAGGAGTACCCGGGTGGACATGTGTCCATCCGGTTTTTTATTTCCATTCTCAAATACTTGCAATAGCTCAAATTATATGTTCCAATGCGTTTAGAGTCACACACAAAATCGTGTGAGTGGCAAAACCAAAACTGGAGGCTCATACAATGAAGCGAATCTTGATTGTTGAAAGTGACGAAGCTCTTGCGGCAGAGCTGACAGAGATGCTGAAGGAGCATCTCGTGGTGACGGTGCCGAGCACTGTCACTGCATGGGTGTTGATCGAGGAAGGGCCGCCGTTTGATCTTGTGATCACGGATGTCGACAAGATCTCCGAGATGAGCGGGGTCCAGCTTCTCACGAACATGAAGGCGCAGTCTGTACCGAGCGCATGCGTGCTCATGAGCAGCGGCACCCACCACGACGGACAGTTCCTGCCTGATATTGCCCACAGGCTCGGCATCGAATTCATGCTCAAGTCGAGTATCCGCATTCGGTTTGTTCTTCCTCTCGTGGAGCGCCTTCTTGGTGTCACACGCGCCGCGGCATAAGCCGCACCAATCCCTCTCCGCTTGCGAGTGGGATTTTTTCATACCCGGATACAAAATATTGCAATTATTGTATTTCTATGGTATAAAACAGGTGGAAATTTCGCAGCTGTGCGGAATTCAGTGAGGGGGAAGTAGCGTGGCAAAAACCATTTTGGTCGTTGATGATGATGACGGCGTCCGCGAAGAGCTCGCGGAACTGATCGAGCTTCCGGGGCGGATCATCGTGATCGCCAAAAATCCGGAAGAGGCCCTCCGGCTCATCGATGGGGGTCTCAAGCCCCACTTGATCATCTCCGATCTCAACATGCCGCCGTATATGGACGGCTTCACCATGTTCATGGTGATTCGCCGCCTCAAGCGGTTTCCGTTTAACTTCATTCTGATGAGTGCGAGAGATAATCTGGACGGGGTGTCGCTCGCGGAGCTTTCGCGCAGGTACTCGTTCGAGTTCATCAGCAAGGGCTCTCTCCGAGGATCAGAGATCCTTCCGATGGTCGCGCGCCTCCTCGAGAGTCTCGAGGTCTGAGGGCCTCTCGCGCAGGTGTTTAAAAACACACCTGCGCTTTTTTATTTTCATACAAAACCATAGAGCTTGATAGTGCCATATTTTTATGGTATAAAATACTTCAGAAATTTCGCCCCACGGCGACATCCGCAGGAGGTCAACCAAAATGGCTCGTGTGCTCTGCGTAGATCCAGAAAACGAAGAATTGATAGTGCAGGTGATCCGAGGGATCGCTGATCACGGTCACACCGTGCATATGGTCCCGAGCCTTTTTCAAGTGCCCATCACCGTGAGTCAATTCTACTTCGATCTCATGGTCGTGGTTGATGACCCTCTCGATTTCGATTTCGAGCGGCTCAAGGTTTTTCACGCAGCTCGATGCCGCGTGATTCCTCCTGACAATCTTCCACTGCCGCATCTTCTCGTCGTGTGTCCGGTGAGCATTCCTCCTCCTCGAGTGTGGAAGCTCAACTCACTCCGCATGCAAGTGCGGGAACCAACAAGTTACGTGGTGCTGGGGAAGAGCGATCAAAAACCCTGTCCGCTCTACGAGCACTTGAAGCCGCTCTTTCCGTCTGTTCTCCCAGAGCACACGCTCTGGACAGAACCTGTCCAAGCCTGACTCTCATCCGCATCTGCGGATTTTTTCTTTATTGCACATACAAATTATTTATGCGATCTTTTTAGAGGATAGTGCACATCCCGTGCTCACAATCAAAACGAGGGTGTTATGGAAAAAAAGTTCGCACCGAAAGTGTTGATCGTCCATACCAGCGTTTGTGCTCGCATATGCATTCGCGTGCCGCTTATGAGAAAGCATCGCGTGCGCGGTGTCAGCTGCGGAGAAACGGCTCTTTCTGTTTTTCGGATGGGTTTTTTTGATCCGGATCTGGTCATCATAAACTACGCTCTCTCGAAAGATATGTCGGGCATGAAGCTTCTCGGCGCTCTTCGTGAGAAGACCTCCATGCGCGCAGTTCCTTTTTTTTCAGGTCCGGTGGTGGTGCTGGGAGCGTCCGAGACCGCAGAGCGTACGAGGAAATTGGAGACGCTCTGCGCACGGCGAGATGCGGTCTATATGTCCAGTTTCAGCTGCTGGCCGGAAGATCTGGCGAGGCTCGCACGAATCGTTAATGGTCAGCTTGATCCGTATGGATCAGAAGAAGAGGGCGAACGCTCATTATCGACGAAAGTCTGAAGAGTACCCGAGACATGTTCTCGGTTTTTTTATTTCCCACCATACTCTTGATCCGTATCTTTTTTCATGTCACTATCTTTGCTCGGGGCGCGCAGTGCGTCCCTTGTTCTTTCCGGGGAAGATTCATGCAACATGTATTGTGTGTGGGAGATGGTCAACATATCGACGCGATGCTGAGGAGCGGCGTCGAACGCATCGAAGGCCAGACCATCAAGGTGACATCAGTGCAGACGACAGAGGATGCGCTCCTCCATCTGCGTGCCGCCAACGACGAGCCGTGCCTTGTCGTGATCGCTCTGCCATTTCGCACATGCATGAATTTCATGCGCAGCCTGCGGCAGCCTGATGGAAACAAGCAGCAGCTCTTCGAAGGGCCCTTCGTTTTCGTCGGGCAGTCGAATGGCTTCATTCGCTCGAGGATGCTGTACAAGTTCGTCGCACTGCTTCACGGCATCTGCTACGACACGGAGTGGACGAAGGTCACTCCCGTACTCTTCGAGCGGCTCGTCAGGACGCTGCTTGATCCCTACGGCATGCTGTATCAGGAAGCAGCATAGCCTCCCAACAACCCCACACGCCCCGCGTGTGGTTTTTTATGCTATGTGTTGCGGTTTCAGCATTTTGCTTATAATAAAATTATACAGGATGCAGGGAATAGGAAATCGCCGAACTCTCCTTAGAGTCCGGCGATGGCGACAGGAGTGTGTACTCCTAGTCCGCAAGTTGCTTCACTGCGATGAGGTCGAGTGTCTCTCTCAGCATTTGGCCGCTCATGTCCGAAACCTCTCGGACATAGTCTGCCTGTGCGTTCGTATGAGAGTACTGCTCCCATGCGAACATACCCAGCATTGCAGCAAGAAAGAACATCGCGTATTCGTACTTCACTGTGATTCCCCCTCAGGAATGTGTTTTAATATTATACTATTATATTAAATAAAGTCAATAGTCTGTGTAAACGCGTAAATGGCGCGCTTTTGTATTGTATAATCATAGCAATATGTTCCGATGGCTCAAGAAACACTTCATTCCGCATCATGGGAATGGACATCAGCCACACTTTCTTCGTGAAAGAAATATCCGTGCGCTCATTGTGGTGGTGCTGGTGGCTGAGCTCTGCCTCCTTGTTTTCCCATTTGTACCAGCCCTTCGCTTTACCAATAGCAACTTCATCACCTCAGTACTTCCTGCGGTTTTAAATGACCTCACTAACGAAGAGCGTGAGACACAGAGTTTTGCGACACTTACTGTCAATCCAGAATTGAATGCTGTTGCGGAACTTAAGGCGCGTGATATGGCAGAAAAAGGATACTTTGCGCATACGAGTCCTGAAGGAAAAGAGCCGTGGTATTGGTTTAACTATGTGGGATATGACTATGAATATGCAGGAGAGAATCTTGCAGTTGATTTTGTCGACTCAGAAGATGTGACGAAGGGCTGGATGAATTCTCCGACACATAAGGCAAATATTTTGAAAGGGGTATACACAGAGATGGGTACGGGTGTGGCAACTGGTATCTATGAAGGACGCGAGACTATTTTTGTTGCACAAGTGTATGCGCGTCCGAAGAGTGCTGCACCAGCCCCCACAAAGACTGTGGAGACATCTATTCCTGCGGTGGTGCCCTCTGCATCGTCTAACACTGAATCTGTTCCAGCCCCAACGCCACTTGAGGTTTCTGTGCCGGAAGGTTCAGTGGAAACAATTATTCTCGAAGAAGTGCGTGACGCTGTTGCGGAAGAGCAGGAGCAGACAGGAATTGCATTCGATGTGCCGACAGTGCTTGGTGTTGATACATCTCAAGCAGGAACGACACAGGCGAGCATGTTTGATAAATTTATTACCTCTCCGCAGCGTGTCGCTAATGGCGTGATCGGATTCCTTGCACTCCTTCTTGCTGTTGCGCTCATACTTAAGATGCTTATTCGTATGGATAAACAGCATCCTGTCCTTATAACGAACGGTCTTGCAGCGCTCACGATTGTCCTTGGTGTTTTCACCACTAACACATTTCTTGAAGAGAGGGATCAGGTCGTGACCACATCCTACGCAAGTTTTTACGAAGAAACACTTGAGTAATTGAGAACGGAGATGCTTTTTGCTACTATACCCTCACTATGACTTATAGCGTTATTCTCTTTTATAAATACGTCACCATTGATGCGCCAGAGCTCCTTATGGAGCGGGAGCGCGCGGTGTGTGAGGTTTTGGGACTCACTGGTCGCGTGATCATTGCGACTGAGGGTATTAATGCAACGCTCGAAGGTACTACAGAAGCAATTGCAAAATATAAAGCACATCTTAAAAAAGATAGTCGGTTTAAAAAGGTTGATATAAAAGAAACTGAAGGGAAGGGAGATCTGTTTCCACGCCTTTCTATTAAGGTGCGGTCTGAAATAGTGACATCACACTTGCCTGCGTCTATTAATCCACGAGTCGATACCGGTGTGCACCTCGCGCCTTCTGAGCTTAAAAAGTGGTTTGAGGCAGGAGAAGATTTTGAGATTATCGATATGCGGAATGACTACGAGTATGCGGTCGGGCATTTCAAAAATGCGCGCCCGAGTGGTATGAGTGATTTCAAAGATCTTCCAAAGGTAGCAGAGCGCTATAGCGATATTAAGGATAAAAAAGTGATCACGGTGTGCACCGGTGGTGTGCGCTGTGAGAAGGCGAGTGCCTATTTGAAATCGCAGGGATTCACGAATGTGTATCAGCTTGAAGGGGGAATTCACCGTTATATGGAAAAGTATCCGGCACAAGAATTTTTGGGTACACTCTATACGTTTGATGGACGTGTCACTATGGATCTTGGAGCGCACAACCATGAGGTTATAGGGGTGTGCGTGCACTGTGGCGAGAAAACAGAACGGTTTGCGGATTGTGCGCTTAAGTCATGTGGTAATCACTTCATTGCATGTACTGCATGTCGCGATGAGAGTGATCAGGTGTATTGTCAGGATCATGTGGCAGCTTTCGTGTCATAGTGCGCACACCGCTAGTACAAAAAAGAGATGGTGCAGTATATACTGAGTGTACTATCCTGTAATAAAATATATGGAAACAGATTCTTCTGAAGAAACAGCTTTGAACTCTCATTCAACTCCTGACGCCACTTCGACTCCGGATACTGATCAGAAAAAGACTACTGCTTTTAAAACGACAGCTATGTCTGTCGGTTTTTTTGTACTCTGCGCCGTTGCTGCGATTGCTGTTGCGTACTTCCTTCATACGAGAGACGGGTCGTCAGGTGATTCTGCAGAAAAGAAGAGTGATGAGTCAGGCTTCTCACTTTCACGACTTCCGATTACCTTTGGTAAATGTCTTGATTTCACTGTTCATGATGTAGTGAATGGTTTTGTAGTAAATAGCTGTGACGTAGGGACTGATGTTACTCGTGCGCTTTTGACAGGAAATACCACCATTGAAGGTTCAGTGGATCAATCAAGCTATTGTTCTCGTTTTGATGAATCGGGGTATGAGTATTCAGTGGGTAACTACATGCAGGTTGCAACCACGTCTCGCGCACTCTTGCCACAGGTGCTCGGAAAATCCCTTGAAAAAATATGTATTGAGTCGTATCAGTCGACGGGAGGGAATGTTTCATTTAATGTGACGCAGCTCGAAGTAGAATATTCTCGACAAAAAGGGCGTACCGAAGTATTTGCGCTTGGCGAGACAAATACAGTGAAAGACATTTTTGCCGTCTCCACGCAGTGCTATAACTACATGCCTGCGAACTGTTCGATACGAATACTTCCAAATGGATACGGGCTTACTGAAAATACCTACGTACCAAAAACGTCTGAATCACTTTCTCATGTTCAACGAGTTGGTTCACGTGTCTACATGGAGTGGGGATTTGGAGATGCTGGTGTCTACTCTTCAAGCTACCTCTACTGGGATCCAGCGACGAATGGAGTAACAGGAACTCGCGTTTCCGGTGAAGGGGAGCGCATGGCGACATTTGGTCGTGTTGAATCTGCAAAATCGTATCAATTTGAAGTTGCGTACCCAAGTTCTATGTCTCTTCTTGAAGATAGCGGACTTTTGACATATAGAGTCGAAGGAGGTCAACGCTCACTCATAGGGACACAAAAAGTTTTTCGAGATTCCGCCTCTCCTGATATCAGTCTTTCGCTCTCACTCTATCCAGAATATCCAAGCGATGAATATTCACGAATTCTTTTAAATGTATATGCTGAAGGAAAGAGTGAGACATACTACTTTGACACAACGACAGAGACCTTGATTCCGGTGACGTATTAGAAAAACCGCCTTCCTTTCGGATGGCGGTTGTGTGGTGAGGCGATGCCTCAGTTCTTGAGGAAGGGCTGCACTCGCGATTGTATCGCGGCGAGCGCTTCAGCTTCGATCCTGTCGACGTCTTCCGGCGTCAGGTTCTGCGTGAGGGCGATCATCTCGCGCGAGCTCGGGTCTTCCTTGAGCCGGAGTTCATAGATGATCGCGAGTTGAAGCGGGGTGAGATCCTTGATTGTCGCGGTGATCAATCTCGCGAGCTCCTTATTCAGAAGACGTTGTTCGGGCGTGGACCAGTCCACCGCTCCTTGAGCACCGTCTCCGGTATTGAAAAAGCGTTTGCTGTCTCGGCCGCTTCTTGTATGGAACATGATAACCCCCTCGGTTTGGGTTTTTACCCACAAACATCATACAACTAAGGCTATGCTTGTCAAAAAACTACTTACCTTGACCGTAGTATTCTTTGAGAGAAGTGACATGTTCTTCGTAGGTGATTGAGCAGTGGAAACCACCATCTCTGTCATGGAAGTAGAACATACAGTCTGTTTTTCGAGGATTCAATGCTGCGAGTATTGCGTCGAGAGAAGGATTTGCAATTGGCGCTGGAGGAAGTCCTTTGTTTTCATACGTATTGAACATTGAGTTGATGTATTTGTCATCAGGTACTACGTTCGGCCACCATTTTGTTTGATGTTCAGTACCTTTTGCATACTGGAGCGTTGCGTCAATCTGAAGTTTCATACCGGCAAAAAGACGATTCCAGATAATTCCTGAGATATAGCGCATATCTTCAAAGTCGTATGCTTCGCGTTCAAGAATAGATGCGATGGTGAGTGCGTCAGCAAGAGAAACTTTCTCTGCGATATCTTCTCCATATCGAGCCAGAACTTCTTTTTTAAAGTGCTCATTCACAATCACCGCGACTTCTTTCGGAGATGCGCTTTTGCCGGTGATGTATGTGGATGGAGTGAATTTCCCTTCGCTCAGAGAGGGTTCAGCAGAAATAATCTCTTCTATAAAGAGCGCTCGCTCTTCTTCGGTCCAGTCTAAAATTTCTCCAAAGTTGTATGCGACTTCTTCTTTGCGTTCTCCTGATTGGATAACAAGAATGCGTCCTGTGGGAGAGGCAATATTTTGATAGAGCGGTATGTGGGTGAGGGTTGCGAGAACTCGACTAAACCAGCTTTCCTTTGAGCGTGTTGCAAGTGGTTCTTCTGTTATTGCTTCAACAAAAAATTCATCAACGTCAGGATTTTCGGTAATTAATTGTGCGCTCGGATCTACGCCGATAGGAAAAGGCTTATTGGCTGCAGACCCCCAGAGAGATTCGCCTGGGCCTTCCACCACTCGTCCTATTACTACATAGGTGCCGATAAGTACAAGTGCGATGCCTGCAGCCGCAACGCCTCCTCCATAGAGAGCGAATGTTTTAAGAGGGGAGAGAGAAGAAGACTTTTTCTCGTGCGGCGCTGTATAGAATTTCAACGGAAAATGTTCGCGAGTGCGTTTTTTGGGATTCAACTTCATGTTCTATAAGTATCGCATATGTTGTGTTGACTGTCTTTGTGAGGAGTGGTGTATTATTGACTTTTTCATATAAAATGGTACTTTGTGGGTGGACAAAAACGTCCAGAATCCAACTGAGGGGTGTCAGACCATGACCGATTCCGCCGCCGTGCCGACCATCCTGGAGCAGGTCCAGGCCGCGCTCGCCGCCATCAATCTCGGGGATGTGAAGTTCCCGGAGTTCCACAAGTGCCGGCACTATGAGTCGCTCGATCTGACGCCGAGCGACCACTTGAAGCGGCTGTTCGCCCTTCGGTGGCAGATCGAACAGCGTCTCGAGCGGTCCATGGAGGCGCTGAAGGGCATGAGGCGCAGCGAGGTCAGCGAGGGCGTGCTGAAGAACATGGCTCGTGATGGCAACGCGGACGTCATGCTCTTCCAGGCTGTCGGCGCGCTCGTCAACGCCGAACTCAATCGCGAGCTGGGCGAAGTCGCCATCACCAAGCCCCAAGAATTCCTCGACATGGTGGTGGTCGAGCCTGGCTGGAAGCTGGGGTGGATCAACCACCCGGAAGGGATGGTCGTCCATGCTCTGGTTCTCGATCTCTTCGGCGGAAAGCGGCAGCGGCGCCACTGATTCTGTTCTTCGGCCTCCTGGCCAACGGCTCCCTCACGGGCGCCGTTTTTTTATACCCAAACAGACGCCAGGAGTGGAAAACAATTTTGAAAAGAGGTCACTCTCTGCTATACTCTGGCTGATTTTCATTGTCTATTTATGATTTCTACAGCATACGCAGCAACTGCGGCAACAGAAGAAGTGGTAAAAGAGGGTCTTTCTATCCACATTGCTCCAACTATCATAGGACATATTGGCTCAATGCCACTTACCAACACCATTGTCACTGCGTGGTTCGTGCTTCTTTTGGTGCTCGGTATCGCATTTTATTTCCGAAAGTCGTTTAAAACACTCCCTTCAAAGGGGCAGGTGTTGGTTGAAACCGTTATTGGGGGAGCATATGACTATATGGCGGAAACTCTGGAGAGCAGAGAGCTTGCACGTAAGTTTTTCCCGGTGATCATGACGATTTTCATATTCATCCTGTCATTGAACTGGGTGGGGCTCCTTCCAGGAGTGGATAGTATCGGAATCTATGCGGAGCATGGCGGACACGAAACACTGGTGCCGTTCCTCCATCCGGCAAATACTGATCTCAATATCACGATAGCGTTTGCGATTGTGGCAGTTCTCACGATTGAGGCAGCGGGTATTATGCTCCTTGGTTTCTTGAAGTACGGAGGCAAGTTTGTTACGTTTAAGTCCCCACTTGCGTTTGTGATTGGAATCATTGAACTTATTGGGGAAATAGCGCGTCTTATCTCATTCTCATTCCGACTTTTCGGAAACATTTTTGCAGGGAAGACGCTGTTGGTGGTTGCGATCTTCTTTATACCGTTTGTGATGCCGGTGCCGATACTTGCGTTTGAGGTTTTTGTAGGCTTCATCCAAGCGTTGGTATTTTCAGTGCTGACACTGGTATTTATCAAGCTTGCGATAACGGAGCATAGTGATGCACACTAGTGAGTAACCATGAGTGCGCAAGGAGTGCTCTCATATTTATTCGGTAGTAAAAAAACGTATGGAATCAATGGATTTAGAATCAATGAAGGCGCTTTCAATGGCAATTGTAGTTGCTCTTGGAATGTTTGGGCCAGCAATCGCTATCGGTATGTTCGTAGCGAAGGCTCTTGAAGCAATCGGACGTAACCCAGAAGCAGCAAACAAAATTCAGACTACAATGTTTATCGGTATTGTGTTTACTGAAGCGCTTGCTATTTTTGCCTTGGTAGTCGGATTTATCATCAAGTTCGCCTAAAGCATTCCCAAAAGTTTCATCTGCGTCGTCGTTTTTCGTCGCAAAAGTCCTCACCGTACACACCAGTACGACTCGAACTTTTGCTCCTCAACTTCTCGCATCTGAACCCTTTTTGAAACGCTTTAAACAATAACTATTGCTATGCAGGAAATTATCAACGCATTCGGTATCGACTGGCGACTCATCGTCATTCAAATATTTAACTTTGCCCTTTTGCTCACTGGGCTCTGGTATTTCCTGTATACACCAGTGCTTACCATGCTTGAGAAGCGTCAGAAGACTATTGAAAAAGGTCTTGCTGATGCAGCGTTGGCAGAACAGGCGCTCACAGGAGCTGAGACTGAAAAAGCAGCTATCGTGAAAGCGGCGCATGACGAAGCGACTGCTGTTTCGCTTCGCGCGAAGGCATATGCTGATGAAAAATCAGCAGCGCTTGTGCGTGAAGCAGAAGAGAAAACGACTCGCATGATGGAAGAGGCAAAGAAGGCAGGTCTCGAGCTCCAAAACAGACTCTATAAAGAAAGTGAGGCAGAAATCGCACGCACTGCACTCCTTGCAGCAGAAAAGATTTTGAAGCAACGCGCATAACATGAACCACACCGTGTATAGAGATGCTACTCTCCGCGCACTCGCGTCAGGTACTTCGCCTGAGGTAGTGCTTTCTGGATTGCAAAAAACTCTCGCACGTCGAGGTCATACAAAGTTGTACGGAGCTGTTTTGAAAGAGGTGCTTGCGTCTCTTTCAAAGAAAGAAGCAGACGGTATAGCAATCATACTCCTTGCGCGAAAAGAAGATGAAGGAACATATGCAGAGGCAATCAAAGCGTTTGTACACACCGCGCACGCGACAGGTACCCGCATTGTTGTCGACGAATCAATAGTAGGGGGATTTATCGCACAGACCACAACCACAAAACGAGATCAGAGCTATAAAGGTTCTCTTGTAGCTCTCTATCGATCATTAACCGCAGGATAATTTAATCACTAACACATTACTATGAGCAATCCAATCATCGAACGTATTCAAAAGGAAATCGAATCTCTTGATACATCCTCAAAGGATGAGCAGATTGGGCGCGTGGTCACTGTGGGTGATGGTGTTGCTGAGATCGAAGGACTTGTCTCGGCACAGATGTCTGAAATGGTGGTGTTTGACGAGAGTGAAGGGAAGACTCTTGAGGAGACCATTGCGCACAAGGATGCGCTCTATGGACTCGTACTCAACCTTGAGGAGGAGTTGGTGAAGGTGGTGGTGCTTGGAGATACTGCGCGTATCAAAGAGGGAATGACTGCGCGTCGTACAGGAAAGCTTTTGAATATTCCAGTTGGAGACGCAATTATCGGTCGCGTGGTGAATCCGCTTGGAGACGCTATCGACGGAAAGGGCGCAATTGCAACCGATAGAGAGATGCCGATTGAGCGCATTGCGTATGGTGTAATGGATCGCGATTCAGTAAACACTCCAATTCATACCGGTATTAAGGCAATTGATGCAATGATCCCGATTGGTCGTGGTCAGCGTGAGCTTATCATTGGAGATCGCGCTACAGGCAAGACAACGATTGCGATTGATACTATTTTAAATCAACGATTTGAACCAAAAGAAACTCGCCCTATTTGTATTTATGTAGCGGTGGGGCAGAAAGAGTCAAAGACTGCGCGCATCATGGGCGAATTGCAGGAAGCAGGGGCTCTTGAATACACCATCATCGTATCAACTTCAGCATCTGACCCTTCAGCATTGCAGTATCTTGCACCATTTGCGGGAGCTGCTATCGGAGAGTATTTCATGGAGAAAGGGAAGGATGCTCTCATTATTTACGACGATCTTTCAAAGCATGCGGTTGCATATCGCCAGATGTCACTTCTTCTTCGTCGCCCACCAGGACGCGAGGCATACCCAGGAGACATCTTCTACTTGCACTCACGTCTTCTTGAGCGTGCTGCAAAGTTGAATGAAAAACTAGGAGGAGGTTCTCTTACGGCTCTCCCTATCATTGAGACACAAGAGGGAGACGTGTCTGCATACATTCCAACAAACGTTATTTCAATTACTGACGGACAGATCTTCCTTGAGACTGATCTCTTCAATAAAGGAATTCGTCCAGCATTGAACGTTGGTATCTCAGTATCTCGTGTGGGGTCTTCAGCGCAAACAAAAGCAATGAAGAAAGTGTCAGGAAAGATTCGTCTTGAGCTCGCACAGTTTCGAGAACTTGAAGCCTTCATGCAGTTCTCTCAGGACTTGGATGAAGATACAAAGAAGCGTATTGAGAGCGGACGCAAGTACACTGAGCTCTTGAAGCAGAAGCAGCACCAGACGATGCCGTTTTATCATCAGGTTGTGTCTCTTTATGGTGCAAACGGAGGATTGCTTGATGGGGCGAAGGTTGAGGATGTGAAGAAGATTGAAGAGGAGTTCATTGGATTTCTTGAGCGCGATCGCGCAGCGATTGTGGAATCTATTCGCGATACACGTGCGATTAGTGATGAGGTAGACGGTATGCTCAAGGCAGCAATCACTGACTTTAAGGTTGCATTCCCAGCATTCTACGCAGCATAGT
Source organism: Patescibacteria group bacterium (assembly GCA_019745315.1). Classification (GTDB taxonomy): domain Bacteria; phylum Patescibacteriota; class Minisyncoccia; order Phycocordibacterales; family UBA918; genus JAIETH01. Next base: position 126,939 of record JAIETH010000001.1, read on the forward strand.
CGAGACGATACATAACGTATGGCACTCAAAGACATAAAAAACAAAATACGCGCCACAGACCGCACTCGCAAAGTTACCAAAGCGATGGAGGCAGTGTCAGCGGTGAAGATGCGCAAGAGCCAGGAGCGTGCGCTCTATAACCGTGGATATGCTGAAGCGGCGCTCCGTATTCTTAATAATGTGCAAAACACTCCTGACATTGCCAAGAGCCCGTACATCATTAAAGAAGGGGCTCGCGAATGTATTGTGGTTATCACTTCAGACAAAGGACTTGCAGGAAGTCTTAATAGTGCGGTGCTAAAACTCGTTGAGACATACACAAAAGGGAAAGATCCAGAATCTATCGTTGCTATCTGTCTTGGACGTAAAGGATATGAATTTTGTCTTCGAAAAGGATTTGATATCCCATATTTTGCGGTGCAGGTGCGTGATGAAATTTCTATTGATGATTTGGCAGAGGTCTCTGAGCACGCAGTGCGCGCATACCAAACCGCTGATGTGCGTATGCTTTCTGTGTTTTTCCAGAACTTCATAACAACATTTGCTCAGGAGGCAGCGCGTCGCCAGCTCTTGCCGTTGAGTTCTGAAACAATTGTCGACATGATCAAGGGAATCATTCCAAAGTCAGGTCGTTACAGTGAGAGCGAGGTTCGCACCAAAGGAGCAGATTACACATTTGAACCAAGTAGCGAAGAAGTTTTTAATACGCTGATTCCAGAGCTGACGCATATTCTTCTTTATCATGCGCTTTTGGAAACGAAAGCCTCCGAGCACTCGGCCCGCATGGTCGCGATGAAGAATGCATCGGATAACGCAAAAGAAGTTTCCAAGAAATTAACACTCAAGTACAACAAGGCACGACAGGCAGCAATCACAAGAGAAGTTTCAGAGATCACCGGAGGAATGGAGGCGATGGCACAGAAATAAATTAACAACATAAATTATCATTATGAAAGGCATCATCACACAAATCATCGGTCCAATCGCAGACGTTCACTTTGAGGGAGGAGTTCCTCCGCTTATGAATGCACTTACCGTTGCGCATAACGGCGGGCACATCGTTCTTGAGGTTGCGCAGCATGTAGGACAAAACCGCGTACGTGCTATTGCGATGCAGGATACGGGTGGGCTCACTCGTGGAATGGAGGTGGTGGACACTGGTGCCCCGATTTCTGTGCCGGTAGGAGAGGAAGCGCTCGGACGACTCTTCAATGTGCTCGGACAGACCCTTGATGGTGGGGCTCCGATCACAAAAGCGCCGATGCGTTCTATTCACCAAGATGCCCCAGAGTTTACCGAACAATCAACAAAGACTGAGGTTTTTGAAACAGGTATTAAAGCGATCGATCTTCTTGCGCCTTTCATCAAAGGAGGAAAGGTAGGGCTCTTTGGAGGAGCGGGAGTGGGTAAGACAGTGTTGATTCAGGAATTGATTCGCAACGTAGCAACAGAGCACGGAGGATACTCAGTGTTTGCAGGAGTAGGAGAGCGTGTGCGTGAAGGAAACGATCTCTACCATGAAATGAAAGACTCAGGAGTGCTCGCAAAAACTGCGCTTGTATTCGGGCAGATGAATGAAGTGCCGGGAGCGCGTGCTCGCGTAGGTCTTACGGGACTTACCATGGCCGAATATTTCCGTGATGAATCAGGAAAAGATGTCCTCTTCTTTATGGACAACGTGTTCCGCTTTACGCAGGCAGGGCAGGAAGTGTCTTCACTCCTTGGACGTGTGTCGTCAGCGGTGGGATATCAGCCAACCTTGGCTGAAGAAATGGGACGCATGCAGGAGCGTATTGCTTCAACATCAAAAGGTTCTATTACCTCTGTGCAGGCTGTGTACGTGCCAGCGGACGACCTCACAGACCCAGCTCCAGCAACAACCTTCTCTCACCTCGACTCTACCGTGACACTTTCTCGTGCACTTGCGTCTCTCGGAATTTACCCAGCGATTGACCCACTCGATTCTCGTTCTTCAGCACTCGATCCATTGATTGTGGGTGAGGAGCACTACCGTGTTGCGCAAGAAACAAAGCAGGTACTTCAGCGCTACAAGGATCTTCAGGACATTATTGCGATCCTTGGTATCGAAGAGCTCTCAGATGCAGATAAGCAGCTTGTGTATCGCGCTCGCAAAATTCAGCGTTTCCTTTCTCAGCCATTCTTCGTAGGAGAAGTGTTTACCGGAGCTCCTGGAAAGTATGTGTCACTTGAAGATACAATCAGAGGCTTCCGTGAAATTCTTGAAGGAAAGCATGATGAGAAGCCGGAGTCTGCTTTCTACATGAAAGGCTCAATCGACGAGGTGGTATAATATGCCCCAAATTCCCTCATCTGCATTGTTGCGAACATCGGCGCTCACTCACCGTATACTCAATACGACTCGTTTCTCGCCTCGTTCGCGCCGCGCAGCTGAGGTTTTTGGAACATATTAATTTTTGCAAAAAGGAGTATAGTAAAAAAATATATGAAACTACGAATTGCGCGCGTTGGAGAATCACTCTTTGAAGGAGACGCTCTTTCTTTGAATCTTCCCGGAAGTGAGGGAGATATGACGATTCTTCCAGGGCACGCACCCCTTATCGCAACACTTCGTGCGGGTACTGTCCGTGTTGTTGATGCTGCCAAAGAGCATAAAGAATTTGAAATCAAAAAAGGTCTCGTAGAGATATCAAACAGTGAAGTGATTGTACTGGTTTAATATATTAAAAAATCCCTAGAATGGATCTACTCAAAGCACCAAAGCAATTTGTCGACAGTGTAGCTGGAGGATTCACTGATGAGCATTTTATTCTTGCCATGCTTTCGGGAGAGAGCGGGCAGGCGTACGCGGCGACTCCTAAGCACGCAAAGCGCATTGCGCAGTGGCTCACGTATCAGGTCGGAGAATATGAAAAGAAGCACGGAAGAATAGACACAGAATGGACGCCTGGCATGAAAAGCCCTATCCAATCAGAGGACTTGGGCAAATAATACCAGTCGGTAGTTTTAGAAAAATAACTTTCTGATACACTAAGGGCTATGGAATATATATTTATGATTGTGCCAGTTGTATACAAACTGGCACTGACTCTTGGAATAGGGTCTTCAACGTTTGCACTTATTTTCTTTATACAGTCAAAGCAGGATGGAATTGTTGATGAGACAGAGCGACGGTTTTTGCGTACAGTGATCACTGTTATGCGCGTGGGAATGGTGGGTATTGTTGCCTCACTTCTTTTCTATACATACGCATTTTGGAATAGTGCAGTAAACCTATTTGCTGATCCGATCTTCTTGATGGAGTCGACAATAATGACTGTGATTATCCTCAATGCAATCTTGATGCAGTTTAGGGTAATGCCTATGTGGCTTGGTCCTGCTATTGCGGGGGCAAGCTGGTATTCACTCTTCTTCCTTACCAGTGTGCCGTTTACTGTGACTAGCTATGGAATGTTCATTACCTACTATGCGCTCTTTGGTGCGGTGTTCTACGGCGTGTTTACAATCATTCAGCACTTCTTCTCTCCAAAGCCAAAAGTGATCTAATTGAAATCAAAAGCCTTTCTGCTACAATAACGCGATGTTAAAAAATTTTTTGATGCGCAAGATGCTTCAGTCACAGACGAAGAATCTTCCAAAAGAACAGCAAGACCAAGTAATGATGATGCTTGAAAAGGACCCCGATTTGTTTATGAAGATTGCTCAGGAGGTACAGGAAGAAATGAAGAAAGGAAAAGATCAGATGGCGGCTGCGATGGCGGTGATGCCAAAGTACCAAGACAAACTCAAGGAGTTGATGGGTCCGAAGTAATATTCCTATAACAATCCTGCATGCAGAAAAAAAAGATCTTTGTTCTTCTTGGTAATCCTGATTCAGATTCTTTTTCAGGCACAGTAGCTACGACGTATGTTGATGCTGCAAAGGCAGCGGGGCATGAGGTTGAGCGGATTAATATTGGAGATCTTGCTTTTGATCCTATTCTTCACAAGGGATACAAAGAGATACAAGCTCTTGAGCCAGATCTTGTTCGTGTGCAGGAGGTATGGAAGTGGGCTGATCATGTAGTTATTATCTATCCGAACTGGTGGTGCACCATGCCAGCTCTTCTCAAGGGTATGTTTGATCGTATGTTCCTTCCAGGATTTGCATTTAACTTTGATAAGCAAACAAAAAAAATTATTCAAAGACTTTCTGGGAAAAGTGCGCGCGTTATTGTGCTCGCCGGAACACACAGCCCGTTTATGACCTGGTGGAAGTTTGGAGACTTTACGAACGAAATAGCAAAAGGAATCCTTGGTTTTGCAGGAATGAAAACGAAAGTGTCCTCATATGGTCCATGCGACAAGGTGGATCAAGAATGTCGCGCGAAGTGGCTGAAAGAAGTGGCACAGCTCGGCTCGGAAGCGGTGTAGTCACTTTATAGCTTTTTATGTGTGTGTTGTGTATAGTGCTCTCACACTTGTTTTAGTATGAATATCTCTGTCGGCATTGTAGGACTCCCAAACGTTGGTAAATCAACGCTTTTTAATGCGCTCACTCGCAGCTCTGTTCCTGCCCAAAACTATCCATTTTGTACCATTGACCCTTCGGTGGGAATTGTGCCGGTTCCAGATCCACGTCTTAAGACGCTCTCTGGTATTTCAGGATCAGAGAAAACAATTCCAGCTGTTATTGAATTTGTTGATATTGCAGGTCTTGTGAAGGGTGCTTCAACAGGAGAGGGGCTCGGAAATCAATTCCTCGCTAATATCCGCGAGGTGGATATGATTGCTGAAATGGTTCGTATCTTTGAAGACGACGATATTATTCATGTTGCCGGAGAAGTAAATCCACTTTCTGATATTGAGGTTATTAATCTTGAATTGATACTCTCTGACTCTGAGACAGTTGCGAAACGACTTGTGGCAGCGGAGCATAATGCAAAGCGCAATGATGCGCAGGCAGCAAAAGAGCTACCGGTATTTGAAAAGCTGGCAAAACACCTTGCAGCAGGGAAGCTTGCAAATACACTTCCGCTCGAAGAGGATGAAGAAAAGATTGCATACGGTCTTCATCTCCTTACTAAAAAACCAATTCTTTATATTTTTAATAAAAAGAGTTCTGCGCAGAACCTCGACGAGCAGAATGATCCGCGATGGCAGGCGCTCATGGATATGGTTGAGGAGACCGGATCACAATATGTGGTTGTGGATGCTGGAGTTGAAGACGATCTCAAAGACCTTGATGAGGAGGAGAAACTTGAATTCAGGCGTGAATATGCAACCTTGGATTCTGGGATCGATAATTTGATTCGTGCATGTTATGAGAAGCTTGGTCTCGCGTCATATTTCACTACAGGAGAAAAAGAGACACGTGCATGGACTATTGCGCGAGGTTCAACGGCACCAGTTGCGGGACAGGCAATCCATACTGACTTTAAGGATAAATTTATCCGAGCACAGGTTGTTGCTTTTGAAGATTTGGTGCGTGCAGGAAGCGTTGCAGCAGCTCGTGAGACAGGAAAGCTTCGTACTGAAGGAAAAGAGTATATTGTGAAGGATGGAGACGTGATTGAGTTTTTGATTTAAAGAAGAAATACATCCTAAAAACAGACGTTTGTGCTATTTGCGCAAACGTCTGTTTTGGTATATTACGGTACCAATGTCCAATGCCGGGCAGAGATCTTTGAGGAGATCCTCAGATGACAAGGCCGAAACCCAATATCTTCGTGATGGAGAACGATGGGGCCATTCGGGTCGGGGTTCGTCCCGATGGCCCGCATGGCTTTTCTCACCGAACACGGGATCTGAAAGACAGTGTGCCTGTCTTCCTTTCCAAGAATACTCCTCCTCGCTTCAAGGGAAGGGTGCTGGTTGAAGGCATTCTCTCGAAGAGCGAGAAAGGAGTCTTTCACATATCGCAGAGGCGCTCCTGGCGCGGCGCGCTGCTTCATGTGAGGGTGAGCCCCGATTTCCTCTTTCCGTCACATGTAGGCACGCACCTGTCTGTGGAAAATGCCTATCCGGGCATCGAACACAGTGGTGGGTTCTTCTTCCAGATGGGGAGACGTGCCTCTACGTCTCAAGTGCAGTGGGCTGCGCTTGAAGAAGGAATGTCTATCCATGTTGCCGACACTGGCGGTATTCATGTTCGATACCTCAGGGTCACATGGACGGGCGACTGGCTTCAGGTTCTGCCAGCAACAAAGGAGGGGGTCGCGCAGACGCTGGTTGATCGCCTTCTTCGGCAAAGAAATCCCACCCATGTCGCCCTGACATGGACTTATGCAACGCTCCGAAGGCTCGAATGTCGGGCGCTCTGGCCAGCGACGCTCGAGAGACGGTTGCGGGAACTGTCGCACAGGTAATGCACTCACGGGTGCATTTTTTATTACCTTTACTCGTAATCTTTTTTACAGCATAATGTACGGATATGAATGAAAAAAATACACCGCGAGATTTTTTCTTGCACGCAGGGGCTTTTATTACTCTTTATTTTAGTGCTATTGCTCTTATCACATTACTCTTTGCGGTAATCAATCAGGCGTTCCCTGATCCACTTTCTGTACAGTACTACTACGATCCATACACAGGGCCAATACGTTTTGCAATTGCGTCCCTCTTTGTGCTTACGCCACTTACGGTCTATCTTTTTTATATAGTACAGAAAGAAGCCCGTCTCATTCCTGAACGACGCACCCTTGGTGTGCGTAAATGGTTGACGTACATTACGCTCTTTATTGCAGGGATTACTGTAGTGGGAGATTTGATTGTATTGATCGACAGTTTTCTTGGGGGAACACTTCCGACACCATTTCTTTTGAAAGCAGCACTTCTCCTCGTGGTTATGGGTGGAGGGTTGTGGTATTTCTTGCTTGATATTCGTGGGTATTGGATGGAGCACGCTGCAGGTTCACGATATGTAGGTATTGGAGTTCTTGGTGTGGTGTTGGGCTCTATTGTTGGAGGAATGATGCTTATCGGAAGTCCTATGATGCAGAGAGATTTGCGTATTGATAACCAGCAAGTATCTGACCTTAGCAGTATCTCTCAGTCAGCTTTGAGCTACTGGCAGCAGACAAAGAAGATTCCAGCGACTCTCGACGCAATGGAGAATGACCTTGGATGGTACCAGATTCCAAAGAGTCCAGAAGGACAACCTGCATATGAGTATATTCCTGTAAGTGACCTCTCATTTAAGGTGTGTGCGACATTCAAGCGTGAGTCAACAGATGACATTAATGCAAATGTAATGTACCAAGGACAAGGATTTGTTGAAGAAGGTGAACAATGGAAGCACAAAGCTGGATACACCTGCTTTACTCGCACCATTGATCCAGCATTGTTTAATCCGATGCCAGTAGATCTTCCGGTTACACCATTGTAGACGCTCCTTATACATGCAAAAAAAGTTTGATCACGTTGCGATAGAAAAAAAATGGCAGGAACAGTGGAAGGCGCGTGATATTTATAGAACAGAAGAAATATCAGAGAAGCCAAAAGCATATGTTCTTGATATGTTTCCGTATCCTTCGGGAGAGGGTTTGCACGTGGGTCATCCAAAGGGCTATATAGCGACAGATGTCTATTCTCGCTTTAAGAAGATGTCAGGGTTTGAAGTATTGCATCCGATGGGATGGGATGCTTTTGGTTTGCCTGCTGAAAATTATGCAATCAAGAATAAAGTGCACCCACGAGTTGCGGTTGAGAAAAATATTGCAAACTTTAAGGCACAACTTAATCAGCTTGGTTTTAACTATGACTGGAGTCGCGAGATAAATACGACTGACCCGGAATACTATAGATGGACACAGTGGATTTTCTTAAAGCTCCTTGAGAAAGGTCTTGCGTATCAGTCATACGAGCCTATTAACTGGTGTCCTTCGTGTCAGACAGGTCTTGCGAACGAGGATCTTGAAAGTGATGGAACCTGTGAGCGATGTGGAAGTGTGGTAGAGAAGCGTCCAATGCGACAGTGGGTGCTGAAGATTACGGAGTATGCAGATCGGATGCTTCAAGATTTAGATAGTCTGGCGTGGCCAGAGCATATCAAAAACCTTCAGCGTAACTGGATAGGTCGCTCGGTTGGAGCAGAAATTTCTTTTGCTCTTTCGACAGGAGATTCTGTGACGGTATTTACAACCCGCCCCGATACACTCTTTGGCGCAACGTATTTGGTACTCGCTCCTGAGCATCCGCTTGTTGAAAAGCTAAAAAGCGCAAGTACAAATGCTGAGGCTATTACGTTTTACCAGCATGAAGCTGCTCGCAAAAAAGATATTGAACGTATTGCTGAGGGGAAAGAGAAAACAGGTGTACCACTTCTCGGTGTGACCGCACAAAATCCTGCAAGTGGAGAGACTATTCCTGTCTTTATCGCTGATTATGTGCTCGGACACTATGGAACGGGGGCGATTATGGCGGTTCCTGCGCACGATGAACGTGATTTTGCATTTGCACAGAAATATGAGCTTTCTATAAAGCCTGTTGTCGAAGGAGGTGGAAATATACACTATAGTGATGTTCTGGGTGATATTGAAAAAGCTAATGCAGCTGAGACTGTAAATAATAAACCTTTTACAGGAAACGGGTATTTGATTAATTCACCAAGTTTCAATGGTCTTTCTTCAGAAGAGGCGAAGAAAAAAATTACTGAATCAGTTGGGGGAAAAGAAACGAAAACATACAAGATACGTGACTGGGTCTTTTCTCGACAGCGCTACTGGGGTGAACCAATTCCAGTTATTCATTGTGAGAAATGTGGCGTAGTACCCGTGCCAGAGAATCAGCTTCCTGTGACGTTACCTGAAGTGGAAGAGTACGCTCCAACAGGAACAGGAGAGTCGCCTCTAGCTGATATCGAGAGTTGGGTTAATGTGCCGTGTCCTACCTGTGGAGGTCCTGGAAAACGAGAGACTAACACAATGCCACAGTGGGCAGGGTCTTCATGGTACTACCTACGATTTATTGATCCACATAATGCATCTGCACTTGTTGATGTTGATAAAGAGAAAAAGTGGTCTCCGGTTGATGTCTATGTGGGGGGAGATCATGCAGTCCGACATCTTATCTATGCACGCTTCTGGCACAAGTTTCTTTATGACATTGGGGCGGTAAGTACTATTGAGCCATTTGCGCGTCTTGAGTTTCTTGGGTTTATTCTTGCTGAAGATGGTCGGAAGATGTCTAAGCGATGGGGGAATATCATCAATCCTTCAGTTATTGTGGAAAAGAACGGTGCCGATACCCTCAGAGTCTATGAAATGTTTATGGGGCCTTTTGAAAACACTATTGCGTGGAGTACAGAAGGGCTTATAGGAGCACAACGCTTTCTCGATCGGGTATTTGGGCTCCGTGAGCATATTACAGAGACTGAAAATACTCTGGTGACCACCCTTATACACGAAACCATTCAAAAAGTGGCGAGTGATATTGAGCAGTTTAAGTTCAATACCGCTATTTCTGCGATGATGATCTTTTTGAACCTTGCAGAGAAGGAAGGTCTGTCGAAGGAGAGCTATATGTCGTTCTTAAAGCTCTTGGCACCATTTGCTCCCCATGTGACTGAAGAGTTGTGGGAGACTTTGGGAGAGAAAGAATCCATACATCAAGCCGTATTTCCTGTTGCTGATACATCAGTGTTGGCAAAAAAAGAAGTAACTATCGCAGTGCAGTGTAATGGAAAGATGCGAGGTGTGGTAACTGTTCCGAGTGGAAGTACTGAAGAATATGTGAAAAAAGCCGTCCTTTCTGACGCAGTATTGCGTGAACATGTAGAGAAAGTAGGGGAGGCCCGGGTCATCTTTGTGGAGAACAAAATAATCAGTTTTGTTGGGGTAGGGGTCTAAACCTGGGTTGGGGTCAAAACTTGACGTATATTTATAAATATGATACAAACAAGCATACAACTATAAAAAACAGATATGTCTAGTATGTCATTTAAACCTAAACAAGCGACCAAAAAGCTTCTCGGAGCCCTTTCTCCTCGTGCCCAGGATGTCCTGACAAAGCGCTATGGACTTGATACCGAGGCACATTCTCATACCCTTGAGGCTATTGGACAGATCTACGGCATCACTCGCGAGCGCGTGCGTCAGATTGAGAATCACGCTCTTCACTCTATTCAGAAATCAGATGCGTATAAAGAGTTCAAAACTCTCTTTGAGGAGCTTGAAACCGAAGTTGCACGCCTTGGACATATCATTGCTGAGCACGAACTTCTTGAAGCTTTGGGTAAGGACTCATCATCAAAAAACCACGTATTTTTCTTATTGACTCTCGGAACTCCATTTACACGCTCAAAAGAGGATGATGACTTCCATCACCGTTGGCACACAGAGCCAAAGGTTGCAGACATGGTAGAAAAAGCTCTTGCTCGTATGCACGAGTCTCTCTCTGAGGATGATCTTCTTTCAGAAGAAGATATGATGAAGCGTTTTGTAGAGAATCTTGATGAAGCTGTTGCTCGTGAGAATGACGAAGCGACACTCTACCGATGGCTCGGACTTTCTAAGCGTATTGCAAAGAATCCACTTGGAGAATGGGGGGTTGCCTCAAGTCCAAATGTGCGCGCAAAGGGAATTCGCGATTTCGCATACCTTGCAGTTAAGCGTCACGGTTCTCCAATGCACTTTAGAGAAGTTGCAAAATCTATTGAAGAACTTTTTGCTCGTCAGGCTCATGTAGCAACATGTCACAATGAATTGATTAAAGATAAGCGTTTTGTACTTGTTGGACGCGGTCTTTACGCACTCACTGAATGGGGATACTCAGCAGGAGTTGTAAAGGATGTACTCCGCGAAATTCTTCGCAAAGAAGGAGCTCTTACACGAAATGAGATTATCGATCGTGTGCGTCGCGAGCGCTATGTGAAGGACAATACTATTGTGGTAAACCTCCAAGACCTCGCCCTCTTCAAGAAGCTTTCTGATGGACGATACGCACTTGCTGACTAATACTATAGACATAGCCCACACAAAAGCCTCCATGATTGGAGGCTTTTGTTATACAATAAGAGTACATGTCACAGAAAGGGAATCCTATCCAAAGCTTCCTCCATTTTTTCGATGATTTCGGACTCAATAGCGTTTGGATTTTAGTTGTATTTGGTTTTGGAATGATTGTGTTTGCGCTTTCAGTTATTCCAATACCAGCAAGTCGTTGGCTTGGTATTGCATTTGCAACGAGCCCGCTCTGGCTTCCGTACGTGCTCTTCTTTATCTTTTTTAAGAAATGGCTGTATTACATCCAGCTTCACTTTTGGCTCGCACAAGGGAGAACAACACTTGAATTACAGTTCCCACAAGAAATATTTAAGTCGCCCCTTGCTATGGAGATGGTGTTGACGCAGATGTATCAAACTGCAAGTCCTGACAACCATATTCAGACCTATTGGGATGGGAAGCATCCTCCGACCTATGGACTTGAAATAGTCTCAGATGGTGGACGAGTATCTTTTTATATAAATACTCCTGCAAAGAAGTTTAAAAATATGTGGGAGACGCATCTGTATGCTCAATATCCGGGCATTATTGTGCGAGAGCTGCCGGTTGATTACACTGCGGCGGTGCCATGGGACCCAAAGCGTTTTTTGTATTTCTCCATTCACTACATGCTTAAAAAGCCTGATGCGTATCCGATTAAAACATACATTGATTACGGACTTGATCAGGATCCAAAAGAAGAATTTAAAATTGATCCACTTGCACCAGTTATTGAAACACTTGGCTCTATCGGTCCTGGAGAAAAGATGTGGATTCAAATTCTCATCAGTGCTCACCGTAAAGAAGATTTTAAGGTAGGGAGCTTGACTGCAAAATCAGACTGGAAAGAAGCAGTCCAAAAAGAGATTGACGGTATTGCACAGCGAGACACAAAAACAAAAAAAGGTGCAGCTGAAACAGAGATGGCGCCTCGTGTGACGCCAAAAGAAAAAGATACACTCATAGCTCTTGAGCGAAGTCTTTCAAAGTATGCGTTTAATACAAAGATTCGTACGATGTATATCGCTGAGTCAGACAAAGCACTGCCAGGAGAGCGTATTGGGCCTATGGTAGGTTTTTGGCGACATCTCGATGATATCTCTCGGAATAGTATTGGTCTTATTTGGCGAACTGACGTGAACTGGCCATTATGGCAGGATCGTTCAGGAAAGCAGCGGCTTCATATGAAGCAGGAGGAGCTTCATGAATACAAGTTGCGCGAATATGAGGAAAAAACTCCTACAGATCATGGCTTTATTATGACCACTGAAGAATTGGCGACCCTCTTTAGACCTGTTGGTCAAACTGTTACGACCCCTACTCTTGAACGGGTTTCTTCTGCCCGCTCTGAACCTCCAGCGAATTTGCCGCGTGGTAATGTATAGCCTGTGAACGAATCCATGCCTCCCTTGATTGCAGAGCGAAAATCACTGCCTACGAAAGTAGTTTTCTTTACTGTTTCTTTTCTATTGTTACTTTTTATTTTTGTGGTGGTGCGTATTAATTCAGCACCAGATGATTTTCCGATTGGCGAACGTGTAGTGATTGAAGAGGGAGCAAGCCTTAATGATATAAGTCATACGCTTGCACGTAAGAATATTGTACGCTCAGCGTTTCTCTTTAGAGGTATTGTTATTTTCTATGGCAAAGAAGAATCACTTCGTGCCGGGCCTCATGTGTTTGTCGAGCCACTCACAGCGTTTGGAGTTGCTCGCTCTTTTATACAACAATCTTCGCTTATAGCTCCTGCTCGAGTCACTATTCCTGAAGGTTCTCGTTTATCTGAGTTTGATGCGCTTCTTCATGCTGCAGTCCCTGAGATTCCGGAAGGTGCGCTTATAGAAGCGGTCGGCGGAGAAGAAGGAGTATTATTTCCGGATACGTACTTTATCCCAGAGACATATATCGTTCTTGATGTTGCGTCTCTCCTTACAGAGACATTTGCTGAAAAACTTGCGCCATATAGAGATGCCATTCTCGCATCTGGTTTCACTGAACGAGAAGTTATAATACTCGCTTCTATTCTTGAAAAAGAAGGAAGTGATGCAGAGTCTATGCGTCTCATATCAGGCATTCTTCAGAAAAGGCTCTCTATAGGAATGGCGTTACAAGTAGATGCGACATTTACCTATCTTCTTGGCAAAACAAGCGCAGAGCTGACTTTGAATGATTTAGAAATAGATTCTCCGTTTAATACCTACAACAATAGAGGATTGCCCCCATCTCCTATAGGAAGTCCAGGTATTAAAGCTATTGAGGCCGTATTGAATCCGACGGAGTCTCCATATCTCTACTATCTCACTGATGAGGACGGTGTGTTCTATTATGCAGAGACATTTGAAGAGCATAAGAAAAATAAAGAACGTTACTTGCGGTAGATTCTTGTGCTCCGTACCATTTATCGGTACTCTCTTGATATGAGCGTGGCAAAGAAAGTCGTATTTGTGGGAATGTCAGGGGGCGTTGACTCGTCTGTTTCGGCGTATCTGCTTAAACAGCAGGGCTATACGGTCGTGGGTGTTTTTATAAAGGTATGGCACCCAGATTTTTTGGAGTGTCATTGGGAACAGGAGCGGCTTGATGCTATGCGCGTTGCGGCACATCTTGAGATACCGTTTCTTACGTGTGACGCAGAAGATGCGTACAAAAAAGATGTTGCTGACTACTTTATAGCTGAATATAAAGCAGGACGAACACCTAATCCTGACGTGATGTGCAATACCTTCGTTAAGTTTGGAAGATTTTATGAATTTGCTCGGGAGCGGGGTGCTGATTACATAGCGACAGGTCATTATGCTCGTGTGGTCAAAGATGGAGATCGGTCTGTGTTGCTTCGAGGTATAGATACAGAAAAAGATCAGAGCTATTTTTTATGGAATATTGCGGAGGAGGCACTCTCTCACACACTTTTTCCTATTGGAGACCTTACGAAAAAAGAAGTGCGTGTCATCGCAGAGAAGGCAGGTCTTCCTACTGCAACGAAGGATGAAAGTCAAGGTGTGTGTTTCTTGGGGCATATTGATATCCCTGAATTCCTCGCTCACTTTATTGAGTTACATGAAGGAGAAGTTCGCACTGAAGAGGGGGTGGTTATAGGTTCTCATAGAGGATCAGAGCTTTTGACTATCGGACAGCGACATGGATTTACGATTGATACTACTCGTACGTCAAATAATTCTGAAACAGCGCCATACTATGTAATTGAGAAAGATGTGGCCACTAATACAATTACTGTCTCGCATAAAAAACCAGAAATACACAAAGAAGGTTCACGACTCATCCTTTCATCTGCTCGGTGTGACGAAGGAGTTATCAATGCTCCAATACATGTGCAAACACGCTACAGACAAATACCAATTCCTGCTCGTATAGAACGCATTTCAAATTCCCTCGTTGAGATTTCTCTTTCTGGGATAGCGGAGTATCCTGCTGTCGGTCAGTTTTGTGTTATATACGCAGGCGATAGAGTGTGTGGAGGTGGTATCATTGAGGACATACGAGTTTGAAATAATCTATGCCACACAGTATTAATGTACGAAAAGCAGACGGAACGCTCGAGGCTTTCAGAATGGAAAAACTCACTGACTCTTTGAGGCGCTCGGGAGCAACGGATGGGGAGGTGGTACATATAACGCGAGACATAGAAAAAACACTCGTTGACGGTATGACGACCGAAGCGATTTACAAAAAAGCCTTTACCCTATTGCGGAGTGGGGAGCATTTGACCGCTGCTCGTTATTCACTCCGACGCGCCATGACAGGACTTGGCCCGACAGGATTTCCGTTTGAAGATTACCTCGCTCGTCTTTTTACGTATCAGGGATACAGTGTGGATGCTCGCGTGGAGCTTCAGGGGAAATGCATTTCTCATGAAATTGATATGCTCGCATTTAAAGAGGGGGTATGTCTCATAGGAGAAGCAAAGTTCCATGCACAAGTTGGTGTGAAGTCTGATGTACAAGTTGCATTGTATTCGCACGCACGATTCCTTGATATTGCGAGTGTTCCTATGCAAGGGAAGCTTGCCAATACTAAGCTTGAGTCATATCTCATAACGAATACAAAGTTTACTTCGATGGCAATACAGTATGCAGAATGTGTCGGTACGCACTTGCTCTCATGGGATTATCCGAAGGTAGGGAATCTCCAGGAATTGATTCAAACATCAGGACTCTATCCAGTGACAGTTCTTCAGACACTCTCTCTCGCAGAGAAACGAAGTCTTCTTTCACAGGGTACTGTGCTCTGTAAAGATATTCTTGACAACGATTCTGTATTAAGTTCTATTGGTGTTTCTCGTACGAAAATAAGCCGTGTTTTAGACGAAGGTTCACGTCTCTGTATAATTAAATAGGCTATGTTATACTATCAGCCATTAATAATGGTTAGTATTCCTATATGGATGAACAGAAACAAAAAACAGTCGTAGCGTTTGTAGTTGGGTTGCTTATTGGAGGGTTGTTGGTTTGGATTTTTTCAATCACACCAGACAACAAAAAGTCGTCTGATACAAAAAACACATCGGAATTTACAGAAAATACAGATGAAAATGCGTCTGATACAAATAAAGCTACTTCATCAGAGGAGAAAAAAGACGAAGTTATATCAACTGGGATCGTAGTAGAGAATGGTTCAGGTTCTATCGTAGTTGAGGATCAGTCTGCTGGTCTCTCTGTGGCAATTGCTTCAGTGCTTATGCCAGTTTCAAATGGATGGATTGTAGTTCATGAAATTAATGACGATGGCACCTTGAGTAACATTCTCGGAGCTGCACGCTTCAGTGAGTCTGAAGACTTGATGCCAAAGTCAGTAGAGTTACTTCGCACAACTAAGGCAGGAGCAACATACAAAGTAGTTATTTACGGAGGAAACGAAGATCGTATGTTTGATAAGGTTGCAGATATGCCTATCACTATGACAGGAGGATACCGAATTGAAGATTCATTTGTTGCGAAGTAAATTACATACTTTGAAACACAAAAAAGCACCTCTCGAGGTGTTTTTTTGTATGAAAAAACTCTCCAAAGAGAGTTAGTTGAGTCTTGAGTTGAACAGAGACCACGTTTTGTCTCTGCGATGCAGAGAAATGAAGTCGGCGATCTCCAACCTGATCCACACTTCTGCAGTGGGATCGGAGGTTTTCGTGCCAGGTGTGTGGGTCACGTGGTCAATTTCTACGGTCAGCTCACTTAGAGTCATTTCGTCGCCCTTGCTTGGAGGGAAGAGGAAAAGCATATCCTGCTTCAGTGTTCTCCCCGTATCCATGGGTGCTTTGCCTTCTTCAGTAAGGACTTCTTCGATGGTCACGGGCAATGTAATAAACATTTGACCTCCAATAACGATCTAAAAACTATAATTACCATATAACATTAATAGTATTACGTCAATATATTGTGCAGATAGTATAAGTTTCAATGACCTCGCGTGATACAATGGGCTTCTATGGGTTTTGGGTATAGTGTGCGTAAAAAAGAATACTGCTTTGATCCTGTGCGTCACGGGAAAAAGAGTACAAGTCCGTATGCTATTAGTCGTTCTAAAATTGATCTCTTCGTAGAGTGTCCCCGTTGTTTCTATCTTGACCAGCGTCTTGGTATTAAGCGACCAGATAGCTATCCGCTTACGCTTAATAATGCAGTTGATGAGTTGATGAAACGTGAGTTTGATCTTGTGCGTGTAAATAAAGAGCCGCACCCTCTGATGGAAGAAGCAGGAATTGATGCTGTTCCATATACTCATAAAGATCTTGAATTGTGGCGAGATGCTATGAAAAATGGTGTTAAATATCTTGAACCAGAAACAAATTTGATTATACGAGGAGGGATTGATGATGTATGGGAAAACAGTCAAGGAGAATTACATGTTGTTGATTACAAGGCGACAAGTAAAAAAGAGCAAGTCACCCTTGATGCTGAGTGGCAAAATGCATATAAGCGACAAGTTGAGGTGTACCAGTGGCTTTTTCTGAAAAATGGATTCAAAGTATCTCCGATTGCATATTTTGTGTATGCAAATGGTAATTCAGATGCAGATACGTTTGATGCGACCCTTGAATTCGACATGACTATTATTCCGTACACAGGATCTACGGACTGGATTCAAGGGACTGTCGAGAAGCTATATGCATGTCTTATGGAAGAGAGTACGCCAAAAGCAGGGAAGGATTGTTCGTACTGCATGTATCGCGAGGTTGCGGGAAAAACTCTCTATGCTGAAATGGTTGCACAAAAGAAAAAGCAAAAAGAATAATATTGTATGGAACTATATATCACTTCTTCAGCTCGTAAGAAAAACATACCTACGCCGTTTGCTGAGGCAGTGCGTGCGGTGGTGCGGAAGATTCCAAGAGGAGAAGTTCTTTCATATAAAGAGGTGGCAGAGCGTGCGGGGAGTCCTCGTGCATATCGCGCAGTAGCGACCGTTATGGCACATAATTTTGACTCGACCGTGCCATGTCATAGAGTTATAAAAAACGATGGTACTCCTGGAGGGTATAATCGAGGAGGCGCTTCTAAAAAACGATTACTTCTCATAGAGGAAGGGGTTTCAATTTAGTATGATGTATTCATATCGTATCGAGCAGGCGATTCGTGCAGCGACAGTATTGCACCAAGGGCAATTTCGCCGTGGTAAGGCGCCATTCCCATACGTATCACATCTTTTTTCTGTTGCATGCATTATTGCTGATTATACAAAGGATGAAGATATTGTGATTGCGGGACTTCTCCACGACACTCTTGAAGATACTGAATACACGGCAGAAGAGCTTGCGGCAGACTTCGGATCACGTGTACAGAGTATTGTGCTCGGAGTTTCAGAGCGTACTGATCCAAAAGATCCTCGTCCGTGGTTTGAGCGCAAAGATGCGTACATTGCTACTCTTGCGAATGCGAGCGAAGAATCTCGTATCGTTGCTGCGGCTGATACCATTCATAACTTACGTTCAGTTATCGAGGAATATCAAGGAAATTTCGAACGATATCTCCTCGATTTTGGTGGCTCACTCGAGCAACGCCTCTCGTTATATGAACGAAAAAGCCAGGTCTTTAATGAGGGTATTGAAAATGCTATTGTTGAGGAGTTCAATCATGTGTTTGAAGAGTATAAAAACTTTATTCGGCAGGAGAGTACTCTACTATGAAAATACCAAAACAATTTCGGCACGAAAGCACCATAGAGAACGCTGAGGAGTATCTCTATACAAAAAATGGCTTACGGGTGCTCTATGTTCATATTCCTGGATGTGACGCAGTCATTTCTAATATTGTGTACCTTGTTGGTGCTCGGCACGAGGCGCGTGGCAAGACGGGTATTGCGCATATGCTTGAGCATATGCTTTTCAAGAACACGAAAGATAAGCATGGAAAAAAAGTACCTGTTCCTCGATATATTCCCCTTCAAAATAAAGGTGCGAGCTTGAACGCTTCTACATGGATCGATCGAACCAATTACTACTTTGTAATGCCTCCGCAGTATCTTGGAGAGATGCTCCAGGCTGAAGCAGAGCGTATGCGAGGGTTAATTCTTACACCCAAAGAGTTTGCTCCTGAACAACAGAATGTGCTTTCTGAATATGAAATGTATAGTGAGAATCCTGAATTTATACTTAACGCTGCGGTAACTGCTCAGGCATTTGTATCACACGGATACGGTCATGAAACGATTGGATATAAATCAGATATTGAAAATCTCACGTGTGAGGATTTACAGTCGTTTTATGACACATACTACTGGCCTAATAATGCATATCTCGTGATTGCGGGAGATATTTCTCGAGAAACAGCTTTGAATTGTGTTGATGAGCATTTTTCTCATATTCCAAAATCTCCGAAACCTATTCCACAGCTGGCAATCGTAGAGCCCTCGGCTCTCGGTGCGCGTTCAATATATATCGAACGAAAAAACCCTGTGACATTAACGATGCGTTCATATGTTGCGCCTCGTGCGCAAGACCCTGCGTGGATTCATGCGTATATTGCACTCACGTATCTCGCGTCAGGCAAATTGTCACCGCTCTATAAAAAACTCGTTGAAACAAATAAAGCTTCCTCTATTACTCCGTCACTGATGCCGTCCTATGATCCATTTCTCTTTTCAATTACCTGCACCGTATCTCAAGGAGTAATGCCAGAGGATGTGCAGAAAATCATGGAAGCAGAAATAGAATCCCTGAAAGCGCATCCTATTTCTCTTAAAGATTGTGCGCGTATAAAAAATAAGTTGATAGCAGATATGTTGTATGGTCGCGATGGTGCTCAGGCTGTTGCACGAGAGCTGACTGAGTACATAGCCGGAGGAAGCTGGAAGCATTACTTCAGTGTTATTGAGGATATTGAAAATACATCTAGTGCTGATATACAAAGTTTTGCAAAAAAATGGCTTGATACTACGTCATGTATAACAGGTACGTTCAAAGGAATATGAAACACGAATACACATACACAGAGGGTGGAGAAGGAAAGGATGGTCTACATGTCCTCACTATTGTGTCGCCAGAAGATGATGTGGTGCGTCTGCATCTAACCTCTAATCTTTCTCTGTCTGGCAAAGACTCCCTCTTTATACAGTTTTTTTCAGATATGCTTGAGAGAGGAAGTCGTATGTATACAAAAGATGCATATGAAGAGGCCTTGGAGACGCTTGGGGCGCAGGTGGCAATAGATGCTCTCGACGCATCTCTCCATATAGAAATGACATGTAGAAAAAGTGTTGTGGAGGATGTTGTTTCGATACTTGTAGCGACACTGAGTCGACCAGTATTTCTTCCAAAAGAAATAGAAAAACTCAAAAAAGAATACGCACAACATCTCCATGAAGAGAAAGATAATAGTCGGGCATTATCATACGGAATGTTTGCACGACACATCTATTCTGAAAATGAAGTAGGGTACGTACCAACCCTTGCTGTTCGTACTGCACAATTAAAAAAAATCACACAAAAAACATTGAGAGATATGCATACTCTTTTTGTGTCGGGTGTATGGCACCTTAGTGTTTGTGCAGATTCTTCGGTCTTTAGCAAGGTAGTTCCTCAGCTATCAGCGCTTCATGTGTCGACTGTGCGTGCACAAAAAACTGCTCCAGTAGCTACGCTACTTCCTCAAAAAGAAGAATTTCTTCTTGTCCCGGAGAAGCAAAACATAGAGTTTTTTATGGGTAATAGACTTCCTCTCACTCTTGCAAACGAAGACTTCCTCGCATTTTCATTTGGTATTGATGTGTTGGGAAAGCGCGGCGGGTTTGCGGGTCGCCTCATGAGTACCGTACGAGAAAAAGAAGGGCTCACGTATTCAATTTATGCATGGATACAAGGGGTAACTACGCGCCGCTCCGGTCATTGGCAAATCTTTACATTTTTTACTCCAAAAGATGCATGGCGTGGCATTACATCGACTATGCGTGAAGTGACACAGCTTATCGAAAAAGGTGTATCTGAGGCTGATGTAAAGCGTTTTAAAGAATTGCTTACAAATCAATTTCAACTCGCTCATGAATCAAAAGCTTCCACACTCGCTCTCTATCATGCGGCGGCGGTAGGAGGGCGCTCTCCTGAGGATGTTGCGACATATCCAACCCGCATACAAAAACTAACTAAAAAAGAAATTAATGCAGCTCTGGCTACCTACCTCAAGCCAGATGCGATAGTGATCACGAGGGCGGGCGCAACAGGTACCATGGGAGATCGTCCTGTCGGCGTTGCGTCATTGAAGAAAGGTATAAATGTGAGACAATAAGCCGTATGATTACGTTATATACAGCGCTGACATTGGGGACAATTGGGAAATTGATACTGGGTATTGCAGTTCTGCGTGTACACGCCTATATTATCAAAGAGCATAGGATAGATGATGTCGTCCTCCGCGCCATGAAGCGAGAGCGTTACATCACTGTTGGAGGCGTTATTCTGATACTTATTGGATACGCCATGGAGATCTATTTTTACGCGAATGTGCCTTTAGTACTCTAATTAGTGTATATGTCTGGAGAAGAAATACGTTCTAAATATTTAGAATTCTTTAAGCGCCACGATCATGCGGTTATTCCGTCGTCTGCACTGGTGCCTGAGAATGATCCAACAACTCTTTTTACCGGGAGTGGAATGCAGCCTCTTGTCCCATACCTTATGGGAGAGGTACACCCGAAAGGAACTCGTCTCACAGACTCACAAAAATGTTTTCGTGCAGAAGATATTGATGAGGTTGGAGATAATCGCCATACAACCTTTTTTGAGATGCTTGGAAACTGGTCTCTCGGTGATTACTTCAAGAAAGAACAACTTCGATGGTTTTTCACATTTCTTGTTGATGAAGTAGGTCTTGATCCCCAGAGGATTTATGTGAGTGTATTTGCAGGAGACGAATCTTTGGGAATTCCAAAAGACGATGAGGCTGTCGCTATCTGGAAAGAACTCTTTCTTGAGCGTGGTATAGAGGCGCACGATGTATTTATCGGTTCTGAAGAGGATGGATATGAGAAAGGTATGCAAGGAGGTCGTATCTTTTACTATGATGCTGCAAAAAACTGGTGGAGTAGAGCAGGAAAGCCAAGCAAGATGCCTGTTGGAGAGATCGGTGGACCAGATAGCGAAGTTTTTTATGATTTTGGTCCTGAATACGCAACCCATCCTGACTTTAAAGATAAAGAACCGCATCCAAACAGTGACTCAGGACAATTCCTTGAAATAGGAAATTCTGTTTTTATTGAATATATAAAACAAGAAGACGGATCGTTTACAAAACTTCCTCAAAGAAATGTTGATTTCGGAGGAGGGCTTGAACGTATTGCTGCGGCGCGCGTAGGTACGCCGGATGTGTTTAAGGTGGATCTTTTGTGGAATGTGATAGAGCAAATCCAAACTCTTTCAGGCAAAAAGTATGAGGACAATCTTGTTGCATTTCGTGTGGTGACTGACCATATTCGAGGAGCTACCTTTATGATTGGGGACGGTATACATCCTGGAAATACTGAGCAGCCGTACTTCGTGCGTCGCTTGGTGCGCCGTGCGGTGCGCTACGCTGATATGCTCCGAATTCCTGCAGGTGAGCTTAAAAACCTGTCTCGTAGCGTTATAGAGACCTATAAAGGGCACTATACAAATCTCAGAGAGAAGCAGAATGAAATAATTGATGCGATTGGGAAAGAAGAGGAGCAATTTCGTAAAACACTTGAACGAGGACTTAAAGAGTTTGAAAAAATTAAAGAGTCTCATATAGATGGACCAACTGTTGCGCTTCTCTTTACTACATACGGTTTCCCGTATGAACTTATTCTTGAGGTAGCAAAAGAGTCTGGAAAAACAGTCGACGAGGCTGGTTTCAAAGAGGAGATGCAGAAACATCAAGAGCTTTCTCGCGCAGGAGCTGAGCACAAGTTTAAAGGAGGACTTGCTGATCACTCAGAAAAAGTTGTGCAGTATCACACTGCAACGCACCTTTTGCTTGCAGGGCTGCGAAAAGAACTAGGAGATCACGTGCATCAGGCTGGATCTAATATTACCGGCGAGCGACTTCGTTTTGACTTTACGCATGGAGAAAAGGTAAGTGGCGATGTACTCCGCAAAGTTGAAGTATTTGTAAACGACGTTATACAAAAAGGAGCAGAGGTGACAATGGAGATTCGTGATAAAGAAGAAGCGCGAAAGGATCCAACCATTGAGGCAAGTTTCTGGGAGCGATATCCTGATCAGGTAAAGGTGTATTCGATGACAGGGGAGAATGGTGAACTCTACTCTCGCGAGTTGTGTGGTGGGCCTCATGTGCAAAATACAAAAGGTATAGGAACCTTTAAAATCCAAAAAGAAGAAGCTGTCGCTGCTGGGATTCGTCGTATCAAGGCCACCTTGGAATAATTTTAAAAAACTATATATGCGGTTATTGCATATATAGTTTTTTTATGTTCTAATAATTTTAGAATACAACATACAGTACAAGGAGTACGTTTCGTGGACATCCATAGGATGCGCGAACTTGAAGAATTAGAGAGCCTTCTTGGTATTTCATTTCAAGATCTTGAATGCCGCTCTTACGCATATCTCATATAACGAGAAGGAGAATAATGAAGCTTTTGAGTTTCGAGGTGATCGGGTTTTGAACCTTGTCATGGCGGACGCGCTCTGTGAAGCTTATCCCAGAGCAACTCCCGGAGAGTTAAGCGATCTTCTTCAAAGTTGGACAAGTAATAAGATTCTTACCCGGATCGGGAATCGTTTCGGAATATATAATTTTTTATTGCGACAAGAGCTGCTCACTGAAGGTATGGTTGCTGATGCTGTTGAAGCACTTATTGGTGCCTACTTTTTCGAGAATGGATACGATAAAACAGCGCAATTTGTACTGCAACTATTTGGAAAAGAGGTGGTGAATATTGATACTATTAATATTCACTCCAAGACTCTTTTGCAGAACGAAACGCGTAGGATTTGGAAGAAGGCGCCCGAGTATGTTTTGTTGTATGTAGATCCTGAAAGAGCTCTTTTTTGTTCAGAGGTCCGTGTAAAAGGGGCATTTCTCGGTTTTGGGCTCGGAGGTACAAAAAAAGAAAGTGAGCAGGAGGCCGCATATGCAGTGCTGCAAAAATTAAAGAGTGGGAGAATTCCTACTATAGCCAAGCGTTAACGCTTGGCTTTTTCTATCCCCATAAAGTCGAGTCTTTTGTTAAATGATGCCGTTCTTCGCCTATAATAGAGATAATGATTTTCAGTTTTGGGAAGCATGATACCAATTATGGCGTTATTGTTGACGTGCACTCGGGGAGCGTTGGTATTGCTCTGGTTCATAGCGATCCTACAAGTAACAAGCCTAAAATACTTTTTTCTTTTAGAGAGTACTTAAAAATTCTTGATGCTCCTGATACGCCAAGCTTGCTTCGGGCACTCACTGCTGCGCTTGCTGTTGCAACAGAGGCGCTTTCTAAAGACGGGATGCGTGTACTTATGGCGCACGACACAAAGGCACGTATTAGTAAGGTTTTGTTGGTGTGTGGAGCTCCGTGGGCACAGACCGTCACACGCTTTATTCATGTCGAGGATACTGAGCCATTTGTTATCACTGAGGAAAAGGTGAAGTCCCTCATTGTTGAGGCAGAACGAAGAGATGAAACTGAGCTGAAGACATCAGATTTGCTTAAAGAATTAAATGTGAGCTTAGTTGAGCGCGCTGTTGTTAATACAGCGATAAACGGATATTTCGTTGAAGATCCGTACGGTAAAAAAGGAACAGAGTTTTCTCTCGCTCATATCTCAGGTCTCATCCCAGAAATTATAGTAAAGGGAATTGAAAGCCTTGAACATAAAGCGTCGCTTCATGTGGTGCGAAAAACTCATACCTTTGCACTCGTACTGTTCTGTGTTGTGCGTGATCTTTACCCAAAAATAACGCAAGCCTTGATTGTCGACATATCAGGAGAAGCTACTGAGCTTTGCATTATGCAGGAAGAAGTTCTCATGGAGACCTGTGTGTTCCCATATGGTACCCATTCGTTTGTGAGAGACATTGGTGCTCTGCTTAATAATACGTTTCCAGAAGAAGTTTTAGGTCATTTGCGTGAGTATGGCCCAGAGTCAGATGAAAAAATTAAGAAAGCAGTGACGGTGACCCAAGAGCGATATCTTAAAAAGCTTGAAGAAGCTCTCATTCTTTTGGAAGAGCGATATACTATTCCACGTCATTGTATTCAGGTTACCAGTAAAAATCTTGGCGCTTTCTTTGATCCCTTGATTGAAGGATTTATTACGAAGTATAAAAGTAAAGAAGTACGCTCTTTCATCTCTCTCAATAAAGATCTTCTATCAGAAAAAAAAGACGCCGAACAAAATAAAGATGTCTTTTTTGTTGTAGAAGCACGCTTTTTCCACAAACTACATGCATGTGGAGAAATTACATAGTTAAAGAATGGTATACTTCTTTTACACATGACTCAAAAATGGAATTTACAAGACATTGTTCCTCCCGATCGTTCAAAACGTAATGCTGAACGCAGAGAAGGTCAGGCATCACGCCAAGCACCAGCTCGTGAGATGCGTGTAGCGCCTCAGACACCTTTATCACCAAAAGAGCCGCCGCGTCCAATGCTCGATACTATGCCTCCTGTCGATACTTCTTCTTTTGAAGAGAAGAATTCGTATATGAATGCTGAAAAAACTACAAAAAAGTTTAACCAAGGAGATGGGGGAGTTATACGAAAGTATATCTATGGAGGACTCGGCCTGGTTGCCATTGGTGCATTAGGTTTCCTGGTAACCATTATTCTCAATGGTGCAGAGATTACGGTAAAGCCAAAGACGTATGACACAACCGTCCAGGCGTCATTTTCTGCTAAATTAAAACCTGCAACTGGAGAATTGGGGTATGAAATACTCACCCTCACTGAAGAAGGTGAGCGACAAGTGGCTGCAAAGGGTACTGAAGATGTAAAGCAGGCTGCGGCAGGTGAGATCACTGTATTTAATTCCCATAGCGCTTCGTCTCAAAGATTGATCAAGAGCACTCGCTTTGAAGCTGATGGAGGACGTATTTACCGAATCACTGAGGCAATTGATATACCAGGATATAAAAAGGCAGCAGATGGAACAATTACTCCAGGTTCGATAAAGGCTCGTGTAGTAGCTGATGGTACAGGAGAGAGCTATAACCTTACTTCAGGAAAGCTCAGTGTACCGGGACTTAAAGGTAGCGACCAATACACGAACATATATGCAGAAGTAGGAGTTTCTGGGATTGTGGGTGGATTTGAGGGAGCAAAGTTTATTATCGAAGAAGCTGAGCTTATGGCTGCAAAAGAGGCGCTTCATGCCGAACTGAAGACAAAGCTTACCAGTCGCTTGAGCGCTGAGCGTCCAAATGGTTTCGTGGTCTACGAGCCTGCAATTACTTTTTCAACCACATCGCTTCCTCCAGGGGAGGGTGGGTCTCAAGTTGCGATTATAAAAGAACAGGTTTCTCTCGTAGCTCCGCTTTTTAATGAGACAACGTTCTCATCGTTCATTGCAAAAAATACACTTGCCGGGTATAAAGGAGAGTCTGTTCGACTTGAAGACCCGACGGCCCTCACGTTTGCCTACGACGGCGAAGTCCCACAGAATCTTGGTGCCGCTGAAGCAATATCATTCAAACTTTCTGGAGCTATACGAGTTATCTGGAACTTTGATAGTCAAGCGCTAAAAGAAGAGTTGAAGGGAGCTCCTGAGTCAACCCTTCCTGCAATTTTGGCAAAATATGAGGCTATTGATAAGGCGAAGGCGGTTATACGTCCAATATGGAAGAATACCTTCCCTAAAGACCCTGAAGATATCGTGATTACAGAGACGCAGGAAATCGAATAATATGCATATTTTACAGGTTTTTATGGCTTATACAGTCCGTATGTTGACGATCTTTCCTAAGTCTGTTAAACTCAAGCTCGTTTGATGGACATTCAGACAGAAGACAACCTCACATATGGTGTTGTGGAGGAGGCACTGCCTGATGCTCTTTTTCGTGTAGAAACAGACGACGGGAAAAAAGTACTTGCCTATCTTGCGGGAAAAATGCGAAAATTTCGCATACGAGTCCTTGTAGGAGATAAAGTAGGTCTCGTCATGGATCCATACGGAGGGAAGAGTCGTATCACCAAAAGACTATAAGAAAGAGAGGTACGAAAAAATCTATACAACAATATGAAAGTACGATCATCAGTAAAAAAGTTTAGTCCAGACGACATCATTGTTCGTCGTCGTGGTCGTATTTACGTAATCAATAAGAAGAAGCCTCGTCATAAGCAGCGCCAAGGCTAACTATTGCTAAGTCATTTACATAATTTATGCGTATTTCTGGTATCACTATCCCTGACAAGAAACGAATTGAGTTCGGTCTCACTGCTGTATATGGTGTGGGTCGTCCTCGAGCAGAGGAAATTCTAAAGGGTCTCAATATTCCTCTTGGAACTCGTCCAACAGAATTGACTCCTGAGCAGGAACAGTTGATACGCGAGAAGGTTGAATCTTTCACCATTGAAGGAGAGTTGCGTCGAGAGACATCTGCGCACATCAAGCGACTCAAAGATATCAAGGCATACCGAGGTATGCGCCATGCAAAACGACTTCCTGCTCGTGGTCAGCGCACAAAGACGAATGCGCGCACATTGAAGGGAGTACGTAAGACGATGGGAAGTGGTCGCCGTAAGGTTGAGAAGACATAAACAAGCGCTATAACGATTGAAACACCTATGGGTAAGAAACGAATCATAAAAAAGAGCGGAGGAGACCAGTCAGGATCATCGACTGCGCTTTCTCGTATTCCAAAGAAAAAAGTAGAGTCTGGTATCTTGAATGTTACTGCGACATTTAATAACACCATCCTCACACTTGCAGATTCAAAGGGAAATGCACTTATTAGCGCATCAAGTGGTGCACTTGGTTTCAATGGTTCTCGTAAGAGCACACCATTTGCTGCAGCAAAGGTTGGAGAAGTTATTGCTGACAAGGCTCTGCAGATGGGCATGAAAGAGGCTTCAGTTGTTATTAAGGGTGTTGGAGCGGGACGTGAGTCAGCGCTTCGCGCATTTGCTGGTAAGGGGATCAATGTGGTAAAGATTAGTGATCGGACACCGGTTCCTCACAATGGACCACGTCCACCTAAGGCTCGTCGTGTTTAATATTTTATAGCGTATGATTTCAGGACCAAAATACAAGATTTGTAAACGACTCGGAGGAGCTGTTTTTGAGAAGTGTCAGACACAGAAGTTTTCTCTATCTGAAGCAAAAGCAGGGAAGCGTAAGCTTAAGCACGGTGGTCAGCCAAGTGACTACAAGCGCCAGCTTATTGAGAAACAGAAAATGCGTTTTTCATATGGTATCTCAGAGAAGCAGCTTTCTCGCTACGTTGAAGAATCTATGGAGCACAGCAAAGACCCTGTAGCAGCTCTTGTTGGTCGCCTTGAAACACGTCTTGATAACGTGGTGTACCGTCTAGGACTCGCGAAGACTCGTCGTCTTGCTCGTCAGCTCGTATCTCACGGACATATCCTCCTTAACAACAAGCGATTGACTATTCCTTCTCACCAGGTGCGCATGAATGACGTTGTGTCAGTGCGTGAAGGAAGTAAGAGTAGTCCTCTTTTCATGAATCTTGTAGAGCGAACAGAGCTCGCAAGTATTCCTACATGGCTTCGTATAGATCTTGCTGCTATTTCTGGTCAGGTTATTTCAAACCCAGAATACACACAGGCTGGCTCGATCTTCGATCCGGATCAGGTGTTTGAGTATTACAGCAGGTAATTTTTGTAAATAAGTTAACAGTATAATTTTTAGCGTATGCTTGAAACAAATGTAGCACTACCTTCAAAGCCACGTATCGTCAAAGAAGACGAGTTTTCGGGTGTCTATGAAATAGACGGTCTGTATCCTGGATACGGACATACGCTTGGTAACTCACTCCGTCGCATAATCCTTTCTTCTCTACCCGGAGCTGCGATCACTCAGGTGAAGATTGAGGGTGTGTCTCATGAGTTTTCTACTATGGAAGGAGTAAAAGAGGATGTTATTTCTATCCTCCTCAACCTCAAGCGTATCCGTCTTGCGCTTCATACGCACGAACCACTTAAAATCACTCTTAAGAAGAGCGGTATTGGTTTTGTAACAGCTAAAGATATTACTGTCCCAAGCCAGGTTGAAGTTCTCAATCCTGAGCAGCCAATTGCAGAATTGACTTCAAAGAATTCTCTCCTTGAAATCGAGATGACTGTAGAGCAAGGTCTTGGATACGTTCCTCGTGATATTCACCAGAAAGAAAAGGTAGACATTGGAGTTATTGCGCTTGATGCAGTATTTACTCCTGTGCGTCGCGTAAACTATGAAGTAGAAAATATGCGTGTGGGAGACCGAACAGACTATAACCGTCTCCGTGTATTTCTTGAGACAGACGGAACAATATCTCCTCGTCAGGCTCTTGAGCGTTCTATTGAAATCATGATTCACCAGCTTAAGGCGGTAATCGGTTTCCAAGAAGCGGTTATTGAGGAGTCAGTAGCCTCTGACGAAGAGGATAAGGATGACGAAAAATCTCTCGACAATGACATTTTGAAGACTCGTATTGAGACACTTGATCTCTCTATGCGTACACAAAATGCACTTGCAGAGGCAAATATCAGAACGATTGGCGGACTTGTTCGAAAGAAAAAAGATGATATCCTTGCGCTTGATGGTATTGGAAAGAAGGGTCTTGATGAGATCACAGCCATCCTCAAGGGATTTAACGTCTCATTCAAAGACTAATTCCATTCCGAAACTAAAAACAATACTATGCGGCACCACAATGCAAACAGAATATTCGGACGAGATAAGGATGAACGCCGTGCTCTTATGCGTGGTCTTGCAAAGTCTTTGATCCTTCATGAAAAGATTACAACAACTGAAGCTAAGGCTAAGGAGCTCCGTCCGTTTGCTGAGAAGCTTGTAACTGCGGCAAAACTTGATACTCTTGCAGCACGTCGTCGTGTACTTTCTACTCTCGGACAGCCTGAGGCTGATGTAGTACAAAAGCTCTTCAGCATCATTGCTCCAAAGTATAAAGAACGACAAGGTGGGTACACTCGTGTCGTTAAGATGGGGCGTACCAAGGCGGGACGCGATGAGGCAGTCATTGAATTTGTATAATATGGAAACAACAGAGACTAAAAAAGAATATATTGTAGACGCAACTGGAAAGCGTCTCGGGCATGTTGCTACAGAGGTAGCGGCTCTCCTCATTGGTAAGAACTTGACTGACTTCGTGCGCTACAAGTCTCCAGAGGTTACTGTAAAAATCACAAATGCGCGTCTTTTGGATATTTCTGAAAAGAAGGCTATGCAAGAGACATACCAGACCTACTCTGGTCACCCAGGAGGTCAGAAGGTAGAAACACTTGGACACCTTGCAACACGTCGTGGATACGGAGAAGTATTGCGTCGCACCATTGGAGGAATGCTTCCAAAGAACAAGCTTCGCGATGTCCGTCTTAAAAATCTAATTATCACCGAGTAAATTCTGTTATGGCGACTAAATCAGCAACACCGTATATCGAAGCAGTAGGACGCAGAAAGACTGCGACTGCTCGTGTGCGCATAACTCCTTCAAAGGAAACCACAGTTGTGGTTAACGAGAAGTCACTCCAGGACTACTTCGGTCTTTTAAATCTTTCTCACGTAGTACTTTCAGTATTTAAAGTTGAAGATACTATTGGAAACTATACTGTTACAGCTCGCGTAAGCGGAGGAGGTCTTTCTTCTCAAGCTGAATCAATTCGTCTTGGTATTGCTCGCGCATTGGTTAAGGAAACTCCTGATCGTCGCAAGCCACTTAAGAAGGAAGGATACCTTAAGCGTGATCCTCGAAGTAAGGAGCGAAAGAAGTTCGGTCTCCGTAAAGCTCGAAGACGCCCACAGTGGTCAAAACGCTAAAAAAAAGAGTCGCCAATGCGACTCTTTTGCGTTTTGACGAGCGCAGCCATATCGCTTTTGCGATGGCGAGCTGGGGTCGAGAGCACTTAGCATAAATGCGAATACTTGGAGCATTTTGCTTAGTGACTCGTGACCGAAAAGATAAGGGTCGCCGGGAAGCGCTAAAAAATATCTCTACGTACCTCTTTTTATTTAAAGCCAGTAAAGACTTCTGTTTGACTGCAACCAAAAATCGATTTATAATACCGACCTATGATGATCTTTAATGAAAAAGAACACGAAGACCTAGAAGTCACAGAAGAGGAATTTTCTGCAGACGGAGATAGTGCGTACGACGATGTTGATGAAACTGAAGGAGACGCTCTTGCTCGGATAAAAAAACTGAAAGAAGAACTAAAAAAGTGTAACGCTGAGAAAAAAGAATATCTCGACGGGTGGCAGCGCACCAAGGCAGACTACCTTAACAGCAAGAAGCGACACGACGATGAGCGTGGTCAAAATGCAGTTCGGTCAGAAATTAATCTCATTGAAAAGATCTTGCCACTGTGTGATAGTTTCGACATGGCACTCGCTCATGAAGATGCTGGAGGAGAGGCGAATGTGTGGAAAACTGGCTTTGTGCAGATTCACTCGCAATTAAAATCAATTCTGGCAGATTTTAAAGTAACAGAGATTGCTGCAGAGGGGGCTCACTTTGACCCGTATAAGCACGAAGCACTTTCAAGTATCGCAGTAGATAGCGAAATGAAACATGACATGGTTATAAGCGTATTACAGAAGGGGTACATGCGGGGTGATACACTGCTGCGACCCGCAAAGGTTGTGATCGGAGTATACGGAGAGTAACTATTAGGATAATCATCATTCATTATGGCAAAAATTCTTGGAATCGATCTTGGAACTACAAACTCAGCAATCGCTATCATTGAAGCGGGTGAGCCTCAAATTATTGAAAATACTGAAGGCAACCGTACAACGCCTTCTATTGTTGCTATTTCTAAGACAGGTGAGCGCCTTGTAGGACAAATTGCAAAGCGTCAGGCAGTAACCAATCCAAAAAATACTATCTACGGAATTAAGCGATTTATGGGACACAACTTCACTGATGAAGCTGTGCAAAAAGATCGTGATGTTGTTTCTTATGAAATAAAGCAGGGAGCAGATGGTGGTGTGATCGCGCATCTTGCAGATAAAGATTATCGACCTGAGGAGATTTCAGCGATGATTCTCTCTAAACTCAAGGCGGATGCTGAAGCAAAACTTGGAGAGAAAATCACTGAAGCAGTCATCACTGTGCCTGCATACTTTAATGACGCACAACGCAAAGCAACACAGGATGCTGGAAAGATCGCAGGTCTTGATGTAAAGCGAATTCTTAATGAACCGACTGCAGCAGCGCTTGCGTATGGATTTAATAAAAAGAAAGAAGAAAAGCTTATCGTTTTTGACTTCGGTGGAGGAACATTTGACGTTACCGTTCTCGAAGTAGGGGATGATGTGGTTGAGGTAAAAGCAACTGACGGAGACTCTCACATGGGAGGACGTGATATCGATCAGAAGATCGTGAAGTGGCTTATCGCTGAGTTTAAGAAATCTGAAGGTATCGATATAAGTAAGGATCCGCTTGCGCTGCAGCGTCTTGATGAGGCTGCTGAGAAGGCGAAGCATGAGCTTTCTACATCAACACAGACTGAAATCAATATTCCATTTGTGACGTCTGATGCAAATGGCCCAAAGCACCTTCTTTTGACATTGAGCCGTGCACAGCTTGAAGAGCTATCTCGTGAATTTATTGATCGTTCAATCGAGATCACAAAGCGCGCACTTGAAGCGTCACCATTCTCAATTACCGATATCGATGAAATCATTCTTGTTGGAGGGCAGACACGCATGCCTGCAATTCAGGACGCAGTAAAAACTCTCTTTGGTAAAGAACCAAATCGTTCTATTAACCCTGATGAAGTGGTAGCCATTGGAGCCGCAATTCAGGCGGGTATTTTCCAGGGAGATATTAACGACATCACACTTGTAGACGTTATTCCACTTTCCCTTGGTATCGAAACACTTGGAGGAGTTGCGACAAAGATCATTGAGAAGAATACTCATATCCCAACAAAGAAAGAGCAGGTCTTTTCTACTGCAGCTGACAATCAAACATCTGTAGAGATCCATGTCACACAAGGAGAGCGACCGATGGCAGCTGACAACAAGTCTCTTGGACGCTTTATCCTTGATGGTATTCCACCAGCGCCACGAGGTCTCCCACAGGTGCAGGTGACCTTTGATGTTGATAGTAATGGTGTGCTTTCGGTAACGGCAACTGACAAGACATCAGGTAAGGTGCAGTCAATTCGCATCGAAGCAAACTCAGGCCTCACACCAGCTGATATTGAGCGTATGACGGCGGACGCCGATGCTCATCGTGAGGAAGACGAAAAGCGAAAGAAGCTCATTGATGCAAAGAATATGGGTGAGCAGCTTGCATACACTGCAGAAAAGTCACTCGCAGATCACAAGGATAAAATCGGAGAAGATATAAAGACAGCTGTTGAAACAAAGATTAAAGAATTGCGAGATGCGATAGCAGGTACCTCTCACGAAGCAATCGAAGCAGCCACACAAGCACTCTCTGTTGAAATGCAAAAGATTGGAGAGGCAGTATCAAAAGGTGGTGCGCAACCTCAAAATACTCCAGGGACTGATACAAAAGAGGGTGACGAACCAATACGAGACGCAGACGTGAATCCACAAGCGTAATTTAGCAGTCTATTTTCCCGCTTCGTACTTGATGTGCGGAAACAATCTAATTGTGGCATAATGCCGACTACATATGAAAGACTACTATGAAGTTCTCGGCGTAGAAAAAGGAGCGTCTCAAGACGAGGTTAAAAAAGCGTTTCGAAAACTTGCGAGCAAGTATCACCCTGATAAAAAAACAGGAGATGAGGCGCGTTTCAAAGAAATAAGCGAAGCATACGCAGTTCTTTCTGATGAAAAGAAACGATCTGAATACGATACATACGGGCGTTCGTTTAGTGGTGGCGGAGGACAGCAGGGTGGTGGAGGTTTCGGTGGGTTTGGTTTTGGTGGACAAGGTGCGCAAGGTTTTGAGTTTGATCTCGGAGATATTTTTAATGGCTTCGGAGATATCTTTGGAGGAGGTGGTGGACAAGGAAAACCGCGCGGGCGTGATATTTCTATTGATATAGAAATTCCTTTTAAAGAATCAGTATTCGGAACCAAGCGTTCAGTACTCCTCACTAAAAATTCTACGTGTGATACCTGTACAGGAAGTGGAGCTGCTCCAGGTTCTTCGATGCAGACATGTGCTACTTGTAACGGAAATGGTAAGGTGCGAGAAACTCGAGGTTCAGTCCTTGGATCATTCACTACCGTACGTCCATGTAATACCTGTCACGGCAAAGGACAGATACCAAAAGAAAAATGTGCTACCTGTAAGGGGCAGGGAGTCCTTAAAAAAGAAGAAGAAATTGCAATCACCATACCTCCAGGCATTGAAAATGGTGAGATGATTCGCATGACTGCACGCGGAGAAGCAATCCAAGCAGGGACTCCCGGAGATCTCTATATTAAAATTCATGTCACTCCACACAAGACGATTACGCGTGAAGGAGATAATCTTCGTAGCACCATACACATTAAACTCACTGACGCACTTTTGGGTTCTGATTATTCTGTTGAAACGCTTGATGAGCCAACATCAATTCGTATTCCTGAAGGTGTAAAAAATGGAGAGGTACTTCGAATTCGTAACAAAGGTGTGAAAAGTGGTAGCGGTCGCGGAGACTTTTTAGTACGTGTAATGATCGATATTCCACAGAAACTTTCTCGTCGTGCACGCAAACTAGTTGAAGAATTGAAAGAAGAGGGCATATAATAGAGGAATGGAATTTGCCACAGTCCTTGTCTATATAAAAAGCGCACTTGTGCCGCTGATTATTTTTGGTTCCCTTGTACTTTTCACAATGATCCGTGGTCGCCGCGCAACAACCAGTCTCATTCTCGGACTTTATTTTGCGCTCCTCATATCGCTGAAGTTTCCATACTACGAACGGCTCAATGAGATCTTTGGAAGAATGGCGTCGAGTGCAACAGTGAGCATCATAGTGTTCGCAGTATTCACCGTCATATTCTCACTCCTCATGGATCGACTGCTGTTTTATAGAATCGACGAAGGAGCGTTTCAAGGTCTTGGTAAAAAAATATTTCTCTCACTTCTTGCAACCATTCTTGTTATGGTCTACAGCTACCATGTGCTTCCAATAACTAACTTAGTTGATCCAGGTGTGACGGCGAGTCTTCTTTTTTCGAGTAATGAATACTTTTTCTGGTGGCTGATTGCGCCGCTCTTCGGACTCTTCTTTATTTAAGTTATATTTAAAATAGGAAATAGAAAACGCGAACCCTTGTGAGGTTCGCGTGTGGGCGAATGCCGCGTCTTATCGGCCGCCAGGACGCCAGACGGCTTCGCTGGCGGTGGGCGCCCGTCGCCATTCGCGGGTATCGATCACGCAGTTGCGCGTGCCCTCGAAGCCCGGACGGGTATCCGCGACGTAGCTCGTGCAGAGGTCACCGACCGTCGCTCGGCGAGAGGCGACCTGGTCTTGCGCGCTACATGCGCCAAGTGCCAGCAGTGCGGCGGGAATCAAGAACTTTTTCTTCATGTACCAAAACCCCCTCATACACCCATGAATGGTTCGTGGGTGAACTAATACCATAACTCATATAAAACAATATGTCAATATAGCTAATTTGACATAGTGCTATAGTATGTGGCTATAAAAATATGTGGGAAATCATCCCCTTACATAGAGGCGCAGGGTCGAGATCGGCCATCTTTGGTTTTGACAAAAAGTGTATGAAAAGCGTGAGTCTGTTTCTCACGCTTTTTCTTTGTTTTGGTGGGGCTCATATGGTATATGGGGAAGAGATAATAGGTGAACAGTCTGCGTCACCAGCTCTCGTAGAAGATATCCAGATACGTGTAGACCTTTCTACCAACCAAGATTCACAAGATGTAATTTTTTCAGACGAAGTTTCAGAGGAGGATCAACAGCTTGTTGTTAAGTCATCTGAAGAAGCTCCAATGGCAGCCTCAATAATGGCCGCCGCTTCAGCTTCTGAGGAGGAGAGTGGTACTGGATATACTCCAACAGTATCTTCAAAACAGCCCTCAACAAAGGTTTCGCTCGAAGACGGATCTCTTTCATATGAATATCCAATAACACTCCCTCCGGGGAGGGGCGCTGTAACCCCAACTCTTTCTTTGAACTACAAAAGCAATGTGGGGGCTGATACAGATATTCTTGGATACGGCTGGTCATTTTCTATTCCCTCTATTCGCCGCGTAAGCAAGACAGGTATAGAAGATTTGTATGGAGAGAATGCCACCTTCCACTCATCTCTTGGAGGAGAGCTTGTACGTATCGGAACCACTACAGAGTATGTATCAAAGATAGAAAAAGGAGACTTCTTAATATATAGCTTTGTCGATAATGTATGGACGGTGACTGACAAAAAGGGCACTCGTTTTCAATTCGGCTCTTCAACAGCCTCTCGACAAGATAATCCAGATAATAAAACGCAGATAGCAACTTGGATGCTTGATGCTGTAGAAGATACAAATGGCAATCGTACTCTCTATAGTTATACAAAAGATTCTGGAATGATCTATCCAGAGCGTATCACCTATACTCATACAAAAAACACCACAGGCATCTTTGAAGTGCGCTTTGTATTTCAAAAATCCCAATCAGAAAACCTTTCGTATACAACTGCGTTTCCTGTAATACGAAAAAATCTTCTATCTGAGATACATGTCTTGGTAGAAGGAGCGCAGGTACGAAAGTACACTCTTCGCTACGGAACCGGTATGAATGAGGTAAGAAATACTCTCTTGGGTATTAAGGAGATTGGTATTAACGGATCCGAAGAACTACCTATTCCTGAAACAGCATTTGGCTATGGTCAAAGTGTTGCACCTTCGTGGTCAGTAGACGATACAGTTGATTTTCCAGAACCACTTGATGGAACTGATATAGGTGTTCGATTTGGAGATCTTAATGGAGACGGTCTCACTGATGTGATCAGATATCACCGAGTTGCAGATTTTGATAATAGTAATTATGAAGATGACTATGATCGAATAATTCGTCGTGTGAGTATTAATAAAGGAGACGGGAAGTGGGATATAGATGTTCCGTGGGGTTGGGATGATATACATACACCGTTTCTTTTTTCCAGTGATGGGATTGTAGGAAGCAAGTGGTCACACATTGATTTAGGCACACGACTTATAGATTTAAACGCAGATGGTCTAGATGATCTCATTGTCACTTTTGGAGGCCCTCATGGATACGACACTGAGTACAATAGTCCCTTACCTCTTGGACCACAGGCAGTTTACATAAATAACGGCACCGGATTTGTAAAAGATACAGAGTGGACAGGTATTCAACCTCTTGCTGATTGGCATACTGATGAGGAGAAGTTTCATTATCCTGCAAGAGAACTCATAGATATAAATGGAGATAATTTACCAGATTTTGTTCATTCATATTTTAATACATGGAATAATGGCTCTCCTTGGGCAAATACTGTGTCAGAGATTAAGATCAATACAGGGAAAGGATGGGTCGCATCAGATCTAAAAATGCCAGCGTCGTTAGGTTACCAGCCGAACAGACACGGGGTGCGTGACTTTGCTGATACAGGTACACGTTTTGCTGATGTGAATGGTGATGGGCTTGTAGATGTATTGCGTGGTTTTAGAGAGGATAATTCTTTAAGTAAACCTACGCCTGAACTTGATGAAAGAAATGTTTATTTAAATACTGGTAATGGCTGGGCGACAACAACTTCTTGGAATTTACCCGAAGAATTTATCATCCCTGATCTTCCGACAATATCACAATCTCTCCATATAGTTGATATAAACGGAGACAAGTTGCCAGATATTGTAAGATCACGTATTCATAATAATCCTGTATTTAAATTTTATTTAAATACAGGTTCTGGTTGGAAGGAGAAAGACTATCAATTACCATTTTGGTTG
Source organism: Patescibacteria group bacterium (assembly GCA_019745315.1). GTDB lineage: Bacteria > Patescibacteriota > Minisyncoccia > Phycocordibacterales > UBA918 > JAIETH01. The sequence goes on from JAIETH010000001.1 coordinate 164,365, forward strand.
AACCAAGGATATCGAGCATATAGCGCGGGGACTGCTTTATTTGATTTCAATGGAGATACACTTGTTGATGCTGCACACCTTGCCTACTCGGGGGGTGATGTCAGAAGTACTACCACACAAATGAGCGGTGGTCACGTAACTATTAACGAAAGCCCGCTTCCTGATCTCCTTACTGAGGTACTTACTGACAAAGGGGGGCATATCGCATTTTCGTATGATGGGTACTTGGATACTGCACAACAAGATCCTGCTCGCCTTGGAAAATCCCCAATAAATCCTATAGTTGTTTCTTCTATACAATTTAACTCAGGACGAGGAAATATTTGGAAAGAATCATATAGCTACTCAAATCCTGGATATTATGTTGATCCTACAAATCCTTTTGAACGTAAGTTCTCAGGTTTTGGTTCTATCACAAAAACAGATGATCGCGCCAAAACTACTACGTATTATCACCAAGGAAATGGCGTAGATCAGATGCACTATGAAGGAGTAGACAGCGAAAATAAAATAGGATTGCCGTATCGCTCTGAGGTATATGATCTTTCTGATACTCTTTTCAAGAGAGAGCATACGGTTTGGGATGAAAGATCTGTGAGAGAAAAGTCAGCTTTTGTATATCCTACAAAAACACTTACCTCGCTCTACGATGGCAATAGTGGTCATAAATCTAGTGCTGAAACACGCACATTTGACGATAGAGGCAACTTGCTCAAGCAAACAGAATGGGGTGAAGTGCGTGCCGCTAATGATGGATCATGGGTTGATGTGGCAGGCGACACACGAAGCACTGTATACACCTATGCCTCAAGTACCGATGGTCGCGTACGAAGCTCGGTATCTAATACGGTGCTCTATAATGCTGCCAATAAGGTACGTGCGCACACACGATATGTATACGACAACCTTAAGCTTGGTAGTGTGGGAGCAGGAAATCTCACCCAACAGCAGGATCTCGTAAGTACCTCAACGTGGGCACTACGAAAATGGTCGTATACACCAGAAGGACTTATTGCAACAACTACCGACCAACGTGGAAAGACTACTTCGTACATCTATGATACTCATCGTCTCTACCCAGCACGTATAACAAATCCTCTTGGTCACGCTGTATCGTATGAATATGACTATTCTTCTGGAAAAAATATAAAGGAGGTAGCTATAAATGGGGATGTATATAAAACCACATATGATCTTCTTGATAGACCACTTTCTCGTACTGCTCCTGATCCTAAAACAGGACTTGATGTAGTGGTTCTTGAGTATAAGTATAACGATCAATTTAATACGGTATCTGAAACACAGATCAAGAAGCTTTCTGACACACTCTCACACGTTACGGTTATACATAAGGATCGATTGGGTCGTGTTGTGCAAGAGCGTATGAGTACCGAAAATCCTGCTATTGAAGTTGCGCGCGATTTTGTATACGGAGAAAATGGAGAACGCGTCCGCGAATCGCTTCCATACTTTGCTCCTAAAGCAGGTGTGGATCAGGTTCCTGAAACAGAAAATGAAAAACTCTATATTTCATATAAAAAAGATGCGCTGGGACGTATTGTGTCTACAAAAAATGCTCTAGGAACCACCGAAGTCTCGTATGACGATTGGACTGAGACGGTGATAGATCCAGAAGAAAAAAAGAAAGTGTATTCATACGATGCATTTGGTCGACTCAGTGCTGTCACTGAATACGTTGCTAAAAAAGCGTATACCACCAAGTATGAGTGGGGGGCTCTGCAGACTCTCGAAAAAATTACCGATGCTCTTGGAAATATACGTATTATTTCATATGACAACCTTGGGAGACGCACATCCATATCAGATCTCCATGCGCCATCAGATGCTACCTTTGGAGTGTATACATATGAATATGATGCTGCAGGAAACCTTATCAAAGAACAAAACCCAGCAGGGGAAGTAACTCTCTATACGTACGACGCACTTAATCGACCTCTTTCTGAGGATTATACGAGCACACCAAGCGTAGAAGTTACATATGCGTATGACGCATGCGTGGGAGGAAAAGGTCGGCTCTGTACTGCTACAAACACTGGAGCTAAAACAGCGTATCAGTATGACAAAGTAGGAAACCTTTCTTTAGAAAATCGTACCATAGACGGAGTTACGTACACGTCATCAACTACATATGATTGGCAAAAAAATCCAATTGCAATTCTGTATCCAGATAAAACAGTAGCAAAATATCAATACAATTCTGAAAATCGTATAGATAAAATCATATTCGAGGACGCAACAGGGAGTTCGACCATGCTTGTCTCTCGAATTGATTATTCTCCTACAGGAGCACCTACCTATGAGGTGCGAGGAAATGGTACAACAATATCTTATACGTATGATCCTTCAGCGCTCTACAGACTCACACGAATTCTCACAAAAGGATTAATCACGTCTCCCGCATCCACACTAGAAAAAACTTTTGCTCCTTTTGAGAATGGCGATTTTGCAGGCGTATATGCAACAAGCAGCTCTCTCTCCCTCATTCCTCTTCCAGGAATACCGCATGTGAGCACTACGACAAGTGATTTCTTTACAGACACCACAAAAGCACTTGAGCTGCACCGCCCTAATGCATCCTCTTCATGGAATCGCATTGCAACCACTACTGGAGCTCGGTTTATCATCTCAAATAATGAACTCCGTCTCACAGCATCTTCTACTGATAAAAATACACTCTACACACTCGCTCCAACTCATACAGCACAGGAGTATAGTGTTGAGCTGAGAAATACCGCTACATCAACCCACAAGGACGACGCAACACATATCATCGCGCACTATATTGATCCTTCTAATTTTTATGCACTCAGTCTATATGGCAATAGTGCAACACGAGACGTGGTACTTCGTTCAAAAGAAAAGGGGGTAACAAAGGCTCTTAAATACAACACGAAAGATATTGCTCCGGGTGATGTATTTCGTATGGACGCACTCAAAGAGCAGATAAATGTCTATAAAAATACAACATTGCTGTTCTCTGCCTCTACTAGCATCGCAACAACTTCTCAAACAGGAGTGGTTGGTATTGGCGCAGGAAATATTATGGCTCCACTAGAGCGTATCGCGACAAGTACTGCGTGGGATAATTTCAAAACAGGCACGTTGATTCCAACTACTATCTATAAAGCGGGCGCATGGACATCGAAAGCTTTGCCGGTTGGTACACTCCGCAACATAAGCTCTTCATCGATTGCCTATACAGCCTCAGCTACTGCAAGCAGTAGCATACAGGTTTTGACCGCTCTCAATACGAAGATCACTCCTCCTTCTGTGGCTAGCTTTAAGACAGTATCAAGCGGCGCAGCACTCCCAGGAATCATCTCTGGAAATAACCTCGCAGCTCAATATCTCTACGCGCGTGCACAACTGACCCCAAACCTCGACGCATCCGTGTCTCCAAAACTGAATGGACTTTCAGTAACTCTTGCGAGTGCCACAACAACACAGAATCAAGTTGTACAGGATATTCGCTATACGTATGACAAAGTCGGCAATATTGCTTCTATAGTAGCCATTGAGCCTACAGGCACCTATAGCACCCTCAAATACCAATATGATGATCTCTACCGACTCACCACTGCTTCGAGTACAGGAAACACAGAAGGAGACTATCTCCGCACATATGCATATGATCCACTCGGCAATATTCTGAGCGCAAACGATGTCGGTACCTATCTCTACCAAGGAGCAACGGGAACAAGTTTTGCAAATCCTCATGCCGCAACACAAATTGGTTCAACTACGCTCGCGTATGATAAAAAAGGAAACCTCGCGTCAACCAGCGACAAGATAGCGTACACATGGGACTACAATAACCGCCTTACTGCGTCACTTAATGGCAGTACGTCAGTTTCCTACGCGTATGATCACGCAGATAGCCGCACAAAAAAGAAAGTAGGAGCTAAAACAACTATCTACCCATCAAAACTCTATGAAATTACGGGTGCTACAACAACTAAACATATATACCGAGGAGACGCACTCGTTGCTTCGATTGAAAAGGTGGGAAGCGGCGCTCCTACCATAGGGCACGCATACCTCGATCACCTCAGAAGTACTGATTTAGTAATTGATCAAAAAGGTGTGATAGTAGAAGATCTCGAATACTATCCATTTGGCGCGCAACTTTCAGATGTTGGAAAATTCAACGAGTCAAATCAATATATAGGACAGAACTATGATGAAGAAACAGAGTTGTCATACCTAAACGCCCGTTATTACAACGGAGCCCAAGGGCAATTTATGAGCCAGGATCCTGCATTCTTAGATATTGGAGGTCCTGGATTTGAGCAGAATTACCAAAGAACACTTCAGCAGCACCTAAAGAATCCTCAAGCGTTGAATTCGTACTCTTACGCGCATAATAATCCAATCACGCTTAAGGATCCTGATGGAGAGGTCATACCTCTTATACTTGCTGGAGCATGGGCTGCGGCGGAAGTTGGCCTGAGCATCTACGACGGCTATAATGCTTATGGTACTGTTAATGATCCTAATGCAACTGAATTTGAAAAGAGTGTTGCGGTTTCAGGATTTGCAGCAGGTTTAATAGGTCCAGCTGGAGGGTATGGATCTGCAGGTAATAAGGCACTCCAAATATATAAACAAACAAATTCTTCCGGACAGGTTCTCATGAAAGGTGTGCAGAATGAAAGAGTTCTTAACCTTATCAAAGACAACTACAGAGCTGGAGCAAAAATTGGAAACGGTAGTACTGCTGATGCAATAATCCACACTGCGCGTACCAACGAGCTAGTCGGAAACAGTACTCATATAGGAAAAGCAGAGAACACTCTAAATCGTATTACAAACATATTTAAAAAATACGGTTCAGAGTTAAATTCCCAAGAGACTAAAGCATTAAATAAGATATCCAATGATTTAAAAAACGCCCTTAAAAAAACAAAAAAATAATCATGATTACAAAAGATAATTTAACCAAATATATTCTGGAAAAATCTAGTGGATTTAATAGTTATTTAGAGTTATCTGATTCTGAATGGAAAGAAGAGGGGGATTATACAGTCCTGGCTGAGTATTGTCGTTACATATTAGGTCTCTATAAGGAAAACAAGACAGAGCAACTCAAGAAAAGCTTTTATCTCGTCAACGATATCTTTGTTAACGGCGATCATTATGTCAAAGAGGCAATTACAATAGGTTTTCTAGAAACTCTGCAAAATAATATTTCTTGGGGAGGAGAAATTGATGAAAAATCCTTTTTGCCATTTCTCTCCGAGGCTCTCAAAACAGAATGGAATAACCTCAATAATTTCTGGAAAGAGAAGACTGCTTAAAAGAAATGTAAATAAAGACAGTCACGATTAATTAAAAATATAAGAAAAAGGCGGGCGACTGGTAGGTCGTCCGCCTTGCTTTGTGTGGCGAAATGAATCGCCATCTTGAATGTGCTTCGGTCAGGGATTCTCGGAAGGTTCCGCGACGTTGGCCATCTGGCGACCCGGATCGAACACCAGGATGGTGTTCGCATACTCGCCGAAGGCGATCAGCTGTCGGGTGCCGGTCGAAAGGTTCACCAGCGCCCTGTGGCGACCGCAGCCGCCGCATGCATTGGTATATTCGAACTCGTCACGGTCGGCGGGTTCGAGGATAACCAAACCTCCACTGATTCGCTCGACCATGCCGGCGAGTTGCGCGATGAACTCGGCGTCCAGCGTGGGGAAGTCGTTTCGCGCGACGTCCATGAAGAGCGGCGGGCGACCCTGCGAGAGCGCACGCGCTGCACGTTGCAGCAGTACCTCCTCGGTCGGTGCCACATATCCGCCATCGTGCATCGTGTTGATCGCGAGACGATCGAGATGATCCGTCGGATCCTCATGCCGCAATGTACCATCTTCGAGGACGATGCATGCGACGCTGAAGGTCTTGCCGCCGAGCTGATCCGCCTCAAATTCGTTGAAGGCGACAGCGAGGGCGGGGACGCTCGTCGAGCGGATCCCGGAACCGATGTTGTAGTGGTAGCCGACAGCTTGCACATCGACACTGCCGGAAGCCTTCACTTGGACGATTCTCCACTCCATGCGTTCATTGATGCAGAGGTCACCGACACTTCGCGGCGCTTCCGCACCACTCGCGCTCATCATGGGTGCGAGACCCAAGAAGATTGCGAAGATCCAACTCATGAGAGACTGGGGCATGAAGCCCTCCTTCTTTTGGCTTGTGAAAGATCGATGAGGGCGCCAACCGCCCACATGGATATATAATGACATATATATAATACTATGTCAATAATTACAGTACATTTATTTTGTAATATTCCCACGATATTTTTGCTTTTTTAAGAGTATGTGGTATAGTTGTTTTCAACGTGAATTACTTCACAGACACGACTCGAAGCTTACATACGCCACATAGTTGGCGTACGCTTATCCCTCTCTGGTTTGGGTAAATTATATGCCTCTCTGGATACCAATAGCGTTTTTAGCAGTCATTTTATGGGTTATTGGTAACCTCATCGATAAACATCTCATTGAGCATTTTAGAAACGACGCTGACAGTGATACGGACGCAAACACATTGTTTATGTTCTCGTCACTGTTTGCAGTCCCGACAGCTCTTTTCGCACTCTTCATGGGTGCGAATTTTCGTATCGATCAATTAAATATACTTCTTGGGATTTCAGCAGGCTTACTTAATGGCATCTATCTACTTTTATATCTACACGCACTCGCTAAGACAGAACTCTCTCGTATCGCACCTGTCTTTCAATCAATACCAGTCTTTACCGCCATATTCGGATGGATATTTCTTCATGAAGTTTTAACTCAAACACAGCTCATTGCAGGAGCTTTTCTCATAGTAGGAGCAACAATACTTTCGTACCATAAAAGTACCAGCAAGTTTATGCTGCTGCCTGTTGTATATATTTTGATTGCATCAGCAGCTATTGCACTTCAAGTTACGTTGTTTAAGGCTGCAGCTCTAGATACATCGTTTTGGACGGGTATGTTCTGGAGCAGTATAGGACTCATAGTGTTTGGATTAGGAGTATATGCATATAACACACGATCTCGCGTACATATAAACGCCGTCTTTGCGAAGAGAAACTACAAACTCATTGGCTTGAATTTGTTTAATGAATTGATCGATAACGCCGCGATGTTTATTTTTCTTTTTGCAACATTACTTGGACCCATTGCACTTGTGCAAACAGTACATGCATATCATCCGGTAATTCTTTTGATTGTTACAACAATTGCAATGAAGCTTGGTTTTAAAAGTCTTAAGGAGGATGTTTCTCAAGGTGCACTGATACAAAAAGTAGGAGGTCTCGCTTTTGTTTGTATAGGAAGCGCTTTGATATATATACCGCTTATATAAAAAATATGAACACCGCTCTACAGACTGCCCAAAAGCCAATACTCACACGAGATCAGACTGATCTAGTTGAATATTTGATGTGTAATAAGCAAGCATTTGATGATTTTGTATATACACCATGGCAAGAGGCATTGAGGCAACTTGATGTCAGAGAGTATGATGCCAGTCTTGATTCGTATATAAATCAAACGCTCCCTGATGGAATTCCTGAAATCATGAGAGGGAAGAGGAGCATGGTAATACTGAGAAATCTCGCAACTCCTAACTTTGAATTTTGTCGATTCATGATCAGCGCTGATTCGTTGAGTAATTTAAATCCATTAATTTTAGAGTTCAAAGAAGATAAGTTTGCTGATGTTAATGAGCTTAAGAGAGCTTTAGGTAAATTACCTTTTTATAAAGGATTAGATTCCTCTCAGCGCCCCATAGTTGAATATCGAAGCGTAATTGATATGAGTCATTGCAATGGTAAGCATATTTCTTCGCTAAAAACATCATGGGGTGAGTCTTTTTCAGAGTTTCACAGAGCATTTTTCTTAGATATTTTCCCAAATATGAATGATAATATATATGATTTCTCTGAATGGGTACTTAAAAAAGGAAACTCATCTAAAGATTGGTATAAATCCTACTTTTGTTTGTTTTTAAGAAATAATGTCCTATTTGAGAATTTTATTACAACTGGTCGTGATGGAGAGCATACGCGAGAAGTCGTATTGCCTGCAATTTTAGATATTTTTTCTAAGACAGGAATGAAGCCTTTAATCATTGCCCTAGAACCAACCAATATTGAAGGTGACACTTTTTGGCTGTCGTATCCAGGCAAAACCGTTGATTTTGTTGATAAAAAAATGATTTCGAAATAAGCATTACTGCTATACTTCTAACGTGAGACCTTTATATATATACATATTTTTAGGAATATTATTTATTTCCTCTGTTGCATATAGGTATTTAGAATATACTCAAGAGAAGAATTTTATAGTTTTTGCTCAGCTACCTTGTAATAGTTTCATTGAAAACTGTTTTGTGGTAGAAGATAGCGCTACTTTTAAGAAGGTGTCTGTCTCAGCGAAGGATGCGCCGCACTGTGTTTATGAAGGCGATTGCGAAAATTTCTCATGCGACTCGATGTCCGAGTGCCAAATAACATACTGCTCAAATGAAATCCTTTTGGATGGAGAAAGTTGTGTAAGTAACGAGGAATAAATCTTGTATATATGCCACTCGTTGAATATCTAGCAACAATTCAATACTGCTTCACGTATGTAATAGATCAAATTTCTATTGAGCTTCTATTGTATGCTCATATACCCACAGCCATCGTTGCGTTACTTTTTGGATTGTATTTACTTTTTAAAAATCCAAACAGAATAAGTTTTGCTTTATTTTTGGTGTCGCTCAGTTTTGCATTATGGTGCTTTTTAAATTTAAACACCTGGTTTCCGTTCATCGGCTCTGCAAATACCATGTTTACATGGTCGCTCATTGATTTAACTGGTTTGTTTCTCTTCTTCTTTGCTTATAGATTTCTTTACGTCTATATAAAAAAGAAAGAGCTGCCATTGTGGCAGACCCTCGTAGTGCTTGTATTACTCTTGCCAACAATAGTTACTACACTATTAGGAAAAAATTTAACTGGCTTTGACGCAGTGATTTGTGAATCGATAGAGAACGAGCTTGTGACGCTATATCCTTATTTTGTTCAAGCAATTTTCTTGCTAGGAGCACTCGTACTAGGTTTTAATGAGCAGAAAAAGATTGATCAAAAAGAACACAGGGCAGAAATAGTTCTTGCAACACTGGGTATTACAATTTTTCTTTTGTTCTTTTTTAGTTCAACACTCCTTGCTTCGCTTCTTGCAAATTTTGCTGTCGTAGAATATGCCTATAATTTTGGCATATATGGATTGTTTGGCATGCCAATACTTTTGATTTTTCTTGGGTATCTCATAGTAAGATACCAAGCGTTTGATATAAAAGTATTCGGAGCTCAGGCTATTGTTATAACGCTAGTAATTTTGGATGCGGCTGGGATATTCTTTTCTTCTTCTCGATCAGAACTAGTGGTAAACGTAGTAACCGCGCTTATTGTTGTGCTATTTGGCTCGTTTCTTATTCGGAGCGTTAAGAAAGAAATCGAAGGGAGAGAGCGAAATGAAGAGTTGGCAAAAGAGCTTGCGAAGACAAATACACGCTTGCGGGAGCTTGATCGACAGAAGTCAGAGTTTGTTTCTATCGCTTCCCATCAGCTCCGAAGTCCACTTACATCTATTCGAGGATACACTTCTATGTTGATGGAGGGCTCTTTTGGAAAACTTCCTCAAAAGGCAGTTGATACACTCGGTCGTATCCTTGAATCAAGTAGCTATATGGCGCTTTCTATTGAAGACTTCCTTAATGTGTCTCGTATTGAACAGGGGCGGATGAAGTACGAAAATACTAATGTTGATGTGTGTGATATGGCCAAAAAAGTTGCTGAAGAAATGCAGCAAGCCGCGCTCAAAAAAGGACTTGTCTTACTTTTCCGCTCGGAAGCAAAAGGATCAACGGTAGCACACGTAGATCCAGGAAAGACACGACAAGTTATATACAATCTGATTGATAATGCGCTCAAATACACACCTAAAGGAAGTATTGATGTTGTGGTGCGTAGTGAAATGGGAGACAAAAAGATGAGTATCGATATACGAGATACTGGCGTCGGTATCTCTAAAGAAACAATGGGTCGTTTGTTTGATAAATTTGTTCGCGCGCGAAATGCCAATAGTGTAAACGTGAGCGGAACTGACTTAGGTTTATATGTTGCTAAGCAGATGATTGAAGCAATGGGTGGCAAAATAACTATCGCCTCTGAAGGAGAGGGGAAGGGTTCAACATTTACCATTGAACTACCTCTTGCCTAAAATTCTCGACCACTCTTTTAGGGTCTGTAAATCTCTGATACTATCAGAGATATGAAAATTACGACACAAAAGAAACCTATAGACGAGGCGCCTCGTTCTTTTATACGAGCCGTTTTTGAGGATGCAGATACTGTTGTGGTGCGTGAAAAAGAAGGAGTGACGGAGCTTGTAATTCCAAGAAAGAAAGAGCTCTCTTTGCGAACATTCCGTACCCTTGTGCGGCTGATGACTCGAACCGCAAAGCAGTACGGTTTTACGCACCTAGCGATTACTGCGGCTGACATTCTTGATTCTGCACTCCTGACAAAACATTCTCGCGAAGATATCCTCGCTATCTTTGCAGAAAATGCAGTTATTGCACACTATGAGTTTGCTCTCTATAAGACAAAGAGAAAAGAAAAGAAAATTGAAGAGATCTGTGTTTTTGGACTTGAGACGAAGGATATTGATGCGCTGAAGAAAGGGTATGTGGTTGGTACGTATGTGAACCATGCGCGCGATCTTTCTAATACTCCTGGAGGCGATATGACTCCCGAAGTACTGGCTCGTGGTGCTCAAAATCTCGCAAAAAACTCAAAGGTGACAGTAAAAGTGTTGGGTGTACAAGATATTGCCAAGCTTAAGATGGGAGCAATCCTTGGTGTTGCTAAGGGGTCTAGTGCCGCTCCTCGTTTTATCATCATGGAATACTGGGGAGCAGGGAAGAAGGCTTCCGAGCAAACCAAAGGTGCAAAAAAGATACGGGGCGGTAACGCCAGCGATACAAATAACCCAATTATTTTTGTCGGTAAAGGAATCACGTTCGATACTGGAGGCCTCAATCTCAAACCAGGAGAGTCTGCGCTTGAAATGCATATGGATATGTCAGGAGGGGCGGCTGTTATCGCTGCAATTGTTGCTGCTTCACAGCTGGGGCTCAAACGAAATATCATTGCCCTTATCCCCGCTGCAGAAAACATGGTCTCGGGAGAAAGCTATCGCCCAGGGGACATTCTCAAAACAATGTCTGGGAAAACAGTTGAAGTACTCAATACTGATGCGGAAGGACGCCTCGTACTTGCCGATGCGCTTACCTATGCCGAACGGTACGAACCAAAGCTTGTAATTGATGTAGCGACCCTTACAGGAGCCGCTCTTGTTGCTCTTGGGCAGCATGCTTCAGCCCTTATGACGAAAGATACAGATCTGCAGAATAGACTCCAAGAACTTGGCGAAGAAAGTGGAGATTATCTCTGGCCATTACCACTTTGGGATGAGTATAAGCAACACACCAAGGGAGCATTTGCTGATATTGCAAATATCCCTTCATCAGGTGCTCGTTATGGAGGTTGTATTAATGGAGGAATGTTCCTCTCTCACTTTGCAGAAAAATATCCATGGGCACATATCGATATGGCTCCACGAATGACCTCAATTCCTTCTGACCACCTTGCGAAAGGCGCGACTGGTGAAACGGTACGACTCCTTATTGCTATTGCAGAAAAATACTAACACTCGCACAGAAAAAGACGCGAGAGTGGTCTATATTCTGCTATGATACGTGGAATGGATACTCATACACCCACTTCTTTTGCAGTGAAAACAGAGGTATTTGAAGGACCTCTTGATCTCTTACTTGATCTTATTGAGAGAAGGAAGCTTCTCATCAATGACATATCGTTGGCGTCCGTCACAGACGAGTACATGGCGTATGTGCGCAGCTTACAAGAAAACCACCTTCACGAAACATCTCACTTTGTACTCATAGCAGCAACGCTGCTGCTTATTAAATCAAAATCTCTTCTCCCGGTACTTGAACTTACTGAAGAAGAGTCTCACTCGGTAACTGACCTCGAACTCCGACTCAAGCTCTATCAGATCTATCGAGATGCAGGGAAAGAGCTCAGTGCGCGTTTCGATGTTGCGCCTTTGTATGAAAAAACGTATATACAAGATGAAAATCCTCTCTTTACCCCTGATTCACGCACAACACTCGCAAGCTTAAAGGAAGCAATTACGGACGTCATAAACCGCTTTCCAAAAGTCGTCTTCAGAGCACAAGTTGCTGTTAAGAAGGTCATGTCTCTTGAAGATATGATTAAAAGTGTGGAGGAGAGGATCACTCGACAATTCAAGCTTTCATTTAAGGATTTTGTAGGTCAAAAAGAACGATCTCACGTTATAGTGAGCTTCTTAGCGGTACTTGAGCTTGTGAAGCAGGGGACGGTCTTAGTGCAACAGGAAAGTCGCTTTCATGATATTACGATCGAGCGCGAGGGAGTTGACACACCTAAATATACGTAGCATTCAACCACATAACTGACAGGATCTGGTCTTTTATTGCTCTCTAAGCTGGTATACTGCTCATTATGAACCTTGAAGCACAACTTGAGGGCGTATTGTTTTATACGTCTGAGCCTATGAGTATTGGAGATCTCGCAAAGCTTTGCGAAGTCGAAAAAGAAGCTGTGGAGCAGGCTATTCAATCTCTCACAGTGGCGCTCGAGTCTCGAGGGATTCGTCTTGTTCGAGAAGGAGAGTCTGTCGCTCTGATGACAGCTCCTTTCGTGGGCGATATTATTGAAAAAATACGGAAAGATGAACTCAAGAGAGACATAGGAAAGGCAGGAGCAGAAACACTGGCGATTATTGCATATCACGAAAGCGTTACTCGCTCTGAAATTGATTTCATTCGCGGCGTCAATTCAACGTTCATACTGCGGAATCTTATGATTCGCGGTCTCATAGAGCGTATACCGCATCCAACTGATCAACGTTCTTTTGCATACAAACCAACCGTTGAGCTTTACGCACATTTAGGGATTACTAAAAAAGATGAACTCCCTCAATATAACGAGATAGTCGAAGAGATACGTAAATATAAAAATACTGATACTGAAAAAGGTCTGTCTGAAGAAGAGTCTACGCAAACTACTGTATGAACGACATAGAAACAAAAAATAATCCGGAGGGAGAAGCAGAGACAGAGATGGTTGTACCTGTTGCTGATACTGAGATACCTGAGGAACACAAAGAGGATCTTGCCCCTGAAGAAGGCGCGACTCTTGAAACCGAGGTGTCTGAGACCATAGAGGAAGAATCTCCAAAGCACACAGAGATTCCTCTCATCAAGGAACCAATTCCTCCTGGCCAAAATGGAATGCCGACAATACCCCAGCTTATCGTTGCTTTGAGTATATTGGTGGGCGTATTAGGTTCACCATACCTCTTTAAGCTCACTCCACAATTACTTGGTGGTACAGCAGAAGAATCTACAGAAGTGATACAAGAACCTCTGTCGCAAAAAGCAGTTGAAGTTGATTTCTTTGCTGATCTTATACTCGAAGCTGAGTCTGCATATGTGTGGGATGTTGCAGAACAGCGAGCTCTTTTTAATAAAAATGCACAAGCGCAATTACCACTTGCATCTCTCACAAAACTTATGACTGCAGTGGTTGCAAGTGAGATGTATGGCGACACAACTACGGTTCCCATTGCACTTCGCGCCATAGAGCAGGAAGGGGAGAATGGATTTCATGATGGAGATAGGTGGAATGCAAAGAAACTTTTGGAATATACTCTCGTTACCTCTTCAAATGATGGCGCATATGCCCTCGCTTCTGCAGCAGGCGCACTTCTTGATGCGGAAGATACTCGTACACCAGAAGAAGCTTTTATTGAACGCATGAATACAAAAGCTGAAGAAATTGGTCTTTCAAATACCTACTTCAGCAACCCAACAGGCCTTGATACTTCAGAGTCAGAAAGTGGAAGCTATGGTTCTGCGCGTGACGTTGCATTTCTTATGGAATACATACTTGCAAATAACCCGGAAATCTTACAAGACACGACAAAAACAACTGAAATCTTTGTTGATGCGAACGGAACTACCTTTACCGCCACCAATACCAATCAGTTTATTGGGGACATAGAAAATGCTTTGGGGTCAAAAACAGGGTATACGACTCTTGCTGGAGGAAATTTGGTGATAGCATTTAACGTAGGACTCAATCATCCGATAATAATTTCCGTACTCGGATCGACGCGAGATGGCCGCTTTACCGACGTCGAGAAAATCCGTGAGCGTATAGAAAAAATAATGACTTCAACACCATGATTATTGATATTGTAAAAGTTTTTGCCCCAACAACAGCCGCGTTTATGATCGGTATCGCAATTACACCTGTTCTTGTACATTATCTCTACAAATATAAAGCGTGGAAGAAAAATCCCGGGAAAACTGCACTTGATGGAAATGAAGCTGTTGAATTTAATAAAATTCATCAGGCAGGAGAAGGGAAGACGCCTCGCATGGGCGGGATTGTGATTTGGGGAAGTGTTGCCGTTACAACTCTTGGACTCTGGGCGTTAGCTCGTCTGTTTCCGCATTCCTTGATCTCAGAATTCGACTTTCTTACACGGTCACAAACCTGGATTCCGTTTTGTGTGCTTTTGGTAGGAGCGCTTGTTGGCTTGCTTAACGATATTTATGACGTAGCTCACCACGGCAATGGGATGCGTTTGCGAACACGCCTTCTTATCGTTTCTATTGTTGCAGGCACGGTTGCATGGTGGTTTTATACTCGCCTCGGTGTCACAGAAGTGAGTATTCCATTTGATGGCGTAATCTATCTTGGTATTTTTATGATACCGTTTTTCATCCTTGTTTCTCTCGGACTCTACGCAAGCGGTGTTATTGATGGTATTGATGGGCTTTCGGGAGGAATTTTTGCAACTATTTTTACCGCATACGCAGGAATTGCCTTCTACCAGCAACAAATTGACCTTGCAGTATTCTGCGGAACAGTCGCTGGTGCGATACTCGCTTTTCTATGGTTTAACATACCGCCCGCACGATTTTGGATGACAGAAACAGGCACTATGGGGCTTACCATGACGCTCGCCGTTGTTGCATTTATGACTGACACTCTTGGCGATGGGTACGGACTCTCAGTGCTTCCAATAGTGGCGCTCCCTTTGGTGCTCACCGTACTTTCTAATATTCTACAAATTTTGAGTAAAAAGATTTTAAAGAAAAAACTCTTTAGAGTAGCACCACTCCATCATCACTTCGAAGCTCTTGGGTGGCCTGGATATAAAGTAACTATGCGGTATTGGATATTTGGCATCATGTGTGCGGTCGTCGGAGCTGCAATCGCAATAAGCTCGTAAGAAATGGTACAGCGCAAAAAAATAGATAGAATTTTACTAGGAATTGTACTCGTGCTGGTATCAGGAGGATTTCTTATATTTTCTTCTGCTTCTCTTGGTCTTTTGGGACGTGAGGGTGCACGCTTTTCTTCTATAGCACTCAGTCAGTTTGTCTTTGGTATTGTCGGGGGACTCACTGCGCTTACGGTAATGAGCGCTATTCATTATCGATTTTGGAGAAAGTATGCTTTTTACCTTTTTGTAATTGGGCTTGCTCTCACACTTGCAGTATTTATCCCAGGACTTGGTATGTCGCATGGAGGTGCTCGCCGGTGGCTCTCTATTGGCACATTTTCCTTTCAGCCTGCAGAATTTCTTAAGATTGCCTTTGTGGTATATACCGCCACCTGGCTTTCTGGGATGCAGCGATATGTAGAAACGTTTTGGAAGGGCACACTTCCGTTTCTTGGTATTCTTGCCGTTACGGGTATCGTTATGCTCCTCCAGCCTGACACTGATACATTTCTCATCATGGCAGCAGCAGGAGGGGCGATGTTTATTACCGCAGGGGGCAGATGGCGAGACATGTTCATTATTGGCATCGTTGGAATTCTTTTGTTGGGCAGCCTTGCATTAATGCGACCATACGTAATGGATCGTTTGATGACATTTGCCAACCCCGCAGCCGACCCGCACGGAGCAGGGTATCAAATACAACAGTCACTTATTGCGATAGGGTCTGGGGGAGTGACGGGGCGAGGCTTTGGTCAAAGTATCCAGAAATTTGAATATCTACCTGAACCTATTAGCGACTCAATCTTTGCAGTCTTTAGCGAAGAATTTGGTTTTATAGGAGGATCGTTACTTATTACCTTGTTTACTTTTTTTGCATTTCGCGGATACAAACTCGCTTCGCAAGCCTCAGATATATTTGGCACACTTCTTGTCGTTGGATTTATTACTGTCATTACCACGCAAGCATTCTTAAATATTGCCGCAATGTTGGGCGTTGCACCTCTTTCAGGACTCCCGCTGCCTTTCATTAGTCACGGGGGAACCGCAATGCTTATGACCCTTGCGTCCGTGGGAATCGTATTAAATGTGTCCCGATACGTACGTACCAAAAAAGACTGAGGGTGTTAGAATACAGAGAACATGCGTATTGTATTTGTAGGGGGTGGTACTGGAGGACATTTTTATCCGCTCATTGCGATTGCTGAAGCCTTGATTGAGCGGGCTAAGGCAGAGCTGCGTGTCGCTCCTGATCTTTACTATATGGGTCCAGACCAATATGACGCTGGCTCTCTTTTCAATTCAGGTATTACATTTATATATTGCCCAGCGGGTAAACTACGCCGCTATCGCTCTCTATTAAATATTGGAGACTTTTTTAAGGCACTCTACGGAACGGTTGTGGCGCTCTACAAACTCTTCGCGCTATATCCAGACGTTATTATGAGCAAGGGTGGGTATACAAGCGTACCGATTGTGATAGCCGCATGGCTTCTCCGTATACCAATTGTTGTCCATGAATCAGATGCTTCAGTTGGAAGAGCTAATCTTATAGCAGCAAAACTAGCTACTTACATTGCAATTACGTACGACGATACCGTACAGTATTTACCTGAAGAAAAAGTAGCATTAACGGGAATACCGGTGCGCAAAGAACTCCTTCTGCCTCCTTCTCCCAATGCGCGAGCGGAGCTTGGATTATTGACGGAGAAACCCCTTATTCTCGTTTTGGGTGGCTCACAAGGAGCAGAGCGGGTGAATGACCTCATCCTTACATCTCTTCCCGATATACTTCCGTCGTTTGAGGTGATTCATCAAACAGGTGTTCAAAATGAAAAAATTGTACAGCAAACGGCGCAGGCACTGCTTAAGGGTAATGAATTTTTACCTCACTATCATGTCAAAGGTTTTCTTGACTCACGCACACTCCATAACGCTGAATCAGTAGCGTCTCTTGTCATCTCTCGAGCGGGAAGTGGATCTATTTACGAGATCGCGCTCCACGGCAAGCCATCAATTCTTATACCAATCCCTGAAGACATTAGTCACGACCAACGCAAAAATGCCTACGCATACGCGCGTACAGGAGCAGCAGAAGTGATAGAGGAAAAGAACCTTACGCCTCATTTGCTCATGGCTGAAATTACCCGTATTATGGAAAGCCAAGAGCTATACAATAAAATGTCTGACTCGGCAAGGAAGTTTGGTGTCACTGACGCAGCGGAGCGTATTGCAGACGCTCTTGTGCGCATAAGCGACTCTCACGGCAGTTAATATCATGGAAAAAGTAGTCACACGAATACCACCAAGCCCTACAGGGCATCTTCATATAGGGACAGCTCGAACCGCTCTCTATAACTTTTTGTTTGCTCGAAAACACAAAGGAGATTTCATTATGCGAAGTGAAGATACTGATCGAGCACGTAGCACACTCGCTTTTGAAGAGGAGATAAGAGAAGGTCTTACATGGCTCTCACTTACTACCGATTCATTTTCACGACAATCCGAGCGTGCTGCCATATACCGTTCATATCTTGAAAAAATAATAAACGAAGACAAGGCCTATATCTCAAAAGAAGAAAGTAAAAGTAATCCTGGAGAATCTATTGAGGTTGTGCGCCTTCGAAATCCCAATATACCTTTAACGTTTGCTGATGAGGTGCGCGGAGATATTACATTTGATACCACTGAGCTTGGTGACTTTGTCATTGCTCGCTCACTCGATGACGCACTCTATCACTTTGCAGTTGTGGTAGATGATTTCGAAATGGGAGTGACTCACGTTATTCGAGGAGAAGATCATATTTCAAATACGCCTCGACAAATTCTTATTCAAGAAGCGATTGGTGCACCTCGTCCATACTACGCACACCTACCGCTTATTCTTGCCCTTGATAGGTCTAAGATGTCGAAGCGACACGGTGCTGTTGCGCTCTATCAATACAGAGATACAGGATTTTTTCCTCAAGCGATACTTAATTACCTCGCGCTTTTAGGTTGGAATCCAGGAACTCCTCAAGAAATATTTTCTCTTCCAGAGCTTATTGAAGCTTTTGACGTTGCTAAAATTCAAAAAGCTGGTGCGGTATTTGATATAGAAAAACTCAAATGGTTCAATAAAGAGTGGTTTAAAATAGTCCCGCAAAGCGATATTGAGCCAACACTTCGTGCTGCCCTTAAAAAAACATTTGATATATCTACTCCTGACGAGCGCGTTGTTAAAAACCTCATACACCTTATTCGTGATCGAAGCACAGTACTTTCTGACATAACGAAGGACGTAGAAGAAGGGGAGTATGACTTTGCATTTAAAGCACCTGTCCTAGATCCTGCTCTTATTAAATGGAAAAAGGACGAAACTGCTAAAGATGCCCTTCCTCGACTACACGAAGTAATTACACGTTTGACTGGCGCAACAGATTCAGATAATCCTGAAGCTATTAAGTCAATTTTGTGGGATTATGCAGAAAAAGTGGGGAAGGGAGAGGTACTGTGGCCACTCCGTGTTTCTCTCACCGGAAAAGAGAAGTCCCCTGACCCATTTACCGTCATTGCTACACTCGGCATTCCTGAGGCATTGCGCCGCATACAAAATGCCTGTGATACAATTGAGGCATCATGAAGGCACCTGTAATTGCATTTTGCGTAGGTATTTGTTGTTCACTTTTTTTTGGCACATACCTCAGTGGTTTTGTGCGTGCTCAATCCGCAGAAGTTGTTAAGCTACAAGCTGAAATTTCAGAAAGAAACGAACGACTCAAAGAAATTGATGCTGAGATTAAGCAATATCAAGGTGAGCTCCTTAAAGTAGGAGCTGAAAAAAGTACGCTTCAAAGAGCAATTAATACTCTTGAGCTTGAACGCAAAAAAACAGCAGCTGATATCGCATATACCCAAAACCGCATTGGATCAACTGACCTTGAGATAAATAAACTTAATCTTGAGGTAAATAAAATGCAGGATAGTATCGATAAAAATAAAGATGCTATTGCAGAAATCATACGCGAATTGAATGCATCTGATCAGGATACGTTGCTTCTTGCATTGCTTCGTACAGAAAATATCTCTGAACTCTGGGACAACATTGAGCAGCTCGACAGTGTTAAAAATGCAATGCACACACGCGTGCAGGAGCTTACAACCCTCAAAGCTGACGTAGAAGAAAAGCGTGCGGATGAACAAGATAAACGAAATGGGCTCGTAAAGCTCAAGAGTCAATATTCTGACCAACAAACACTTCTTGCAAATAATAAGCAAGAGAAAGATCAGCTGCTCAAAACAACTAAAAATCAAGAAGCTGCATACCAGGCACTTCTTGCAGAAAAACAAGCGGCAAAAGATAAGTTTGAACAGGAACTTCGAGGTCTTGAGTCAAAGCTTAAATTTATTCTTGACCCAAACACTATTCCTACAAATGGATCACAGGTCTTTGCGTGGCCAATTGATAATGTGCGTATCACACAATTCTTTGGAGATACTGAATTTGCCCGAACCGGTGCATACAGTGGCCGTGGACACAACGGAATTGATATAGGAGTCGCGCGTGGCAGCATTGTACGCTCAGCACTTGCTGGAAAAGTAATTGCAATCAATACACAAGTAGCTCCAATGTGTCAGTATGGAAAATGGGTTCTCGTGCGCCATGCAAACGGACTTACGACACTCTATGCGCACCTTTCACTGGTAAGCGTTGAGAGTGGCCAAGAAGTTGGTACCGGAGAAACTGTTGGATATAGTGGTGACACTGGATACGCTACCGGTCCTCATTTACACTTTACCGTGTACGCATCTGGCGCTGTTAACTTCACTCAATACACATGCAATAGCGGTGTCACACTCACGATCCCTGTATCAGCTCCAAGTGGATATTTGAATCCAATGAACTATCTACCACCAGCGCCTTAGTTAGCTTCGTGGTCAAAAAATTGCTTCATCAGAAGGGGAGCTCAATCAGTAGAAATACTGATTTTTTATTTCTAAAATTATTTGAAATAAAAAAATAAAAAACAAGAGAATACAGTTTCAGTTTTTTTAATTAGTCTTAGTAGAAGAGAAGTGGATGTTGTAACTAAAACCTGACACAACATATCGATACATGACTATATGAAGCCCTGCAGGATCACTCTATATAAGCGTCGTAAAAGATATATTGTGCGACGCTTATATAGAGGAGGATGATCCGTCCCCTCGTGCCATATACTCACACATCATATTGAACGCTTATATTTTTCTACCAATAATTTGGATCCAGTTTGTCTTCCCTGTCGGGCTTACTTTTTCAAATACAACTTGTATATTTGAATCTTTAAAATATTTTCTCAATTCCTCTGTTGTGTAGTAACTAAAAAATCGCTCACACATATATCCATACCGATCTTCAGGTTTAACCTCTTCATCTGGACCACCTTCACTTCTCTCTTTTACTGCAATAAAGAAGTATCCTCGATCCTTAATTTTTGAAGCAATAGATTGTACGCACGCTGAGGCTTCAGCCTTTGGCACATGAAGTAACACAGCGCGCATACATACAGCATCGAATTGATCTTTGATGCTTTCTACGTCTTTAAGATCCATTACTTTAAAAGTTGCAGACGGAACTTTTTTGTGTGCAAGTGCAACCATTTCTTCTGAGATATCAAAACCAAATATCGTATGTCCATTATCTACAAAAAACTTTGCTTCAATACCTGGACCACACCCAACATTTAAAATTGAACTCTGTGGCGTAAGCAATTCATTCAATACTCCCATTCCTTCAAAAGCCCACGCATCTTCTATATGGCTCTGATCCCAATTTTTAGCAATCAAATTATATGTCTCTCGTAAGTCCATAGTTAAGTAATTAAAAAGTCACGGAGTTTTTGTGCAGCCTTGCCTCGCATACTCAAAGCACCCTTTTCTTCAATCGTCATTTCTGCAAATGTCTTAGTGTGTCCATCTGGTACAAAAATAAGATCCCAGCCAAAGCCTTCAGACACACGAGGCATAACCACAGTACCTTCTACCTCCCCTTCAAAAAAAATGGTTTCTTTGCCCGGAGCCGCATACGCAATAATAGTTCGCGCGACAGCTTTTGTATTTCCAAGTTGTATAGCGAGTTGTGCCACGCCAGCATCCTTGAGAGCTTCTTCAAACCACTTAATAAGAGGGCCTGGGAGGCCAGGAATTGCATCTAGATACAGAGAGGTATCTTCTACAATAAATGGGCTAACTTCTTTATGTTTATGTGCTTCGATGATTTTTGCTTCTATAATTTTTCGTGCATCAACTTCTTGAATTTCAGGAAGATCGATGACTTTTTGCACTAATACAATCGGCTCTAGAAAACCTTGTATCTCTTGAAACTTTCTTGTGCTTCCTGTTATGAAATCTATAGAATTGACCATGCCTATTTCCGTATCAACTGAGGATTTACCTCACCACTCCATACAACCTCTCTTCCCCGCTTTCTTGAAAGACTAGACTCAATTTCTGGATGTCGCGCTAGGTAATCTGCTAATTTGTGAGGAATTATTTCTTCTTGAGAAATAATGCTGACAAGAGAACCATAGCGAGCTCGGAGAAGTGGCGTAAGAAGAGCGTAGTGGGTACACCCCAGTATAATTGAATCGCCGCCAGAAGACACGTGATCTAGAAAGAGCGCCTCAAGGCTCTGACATGCCTCGTCAAGCTTACCTGATTCAATAAGAGGTACGAGCTGTGAAGTTGCTTCAGCTCGCAAGACAATACCTTCATCAAATTTTTTAAATTCCTGATCGTACTTACCAGAATTTATTGTTCGCGTAGTCCCTATAAGAAGAGGTTTTTTATAACCTCTCGAAACCACTTCTTCGACGGTTGGAATAATGACTCCGAGGACTCGCCTGTTAGGATACCTACTTACCAGAAACTCATCTTGAAGTCTGCGGAGAGTTTGGGCTGAAGCCGTATTACACGCAAGAATTACTATTTGCGCATTGTGTGCAGAAAATAAATACCACACAGCATTTCGTGTGAGGCGATAAATTTCTTCTTCTTTCTTATCTCCATATGGTACATGCTTCGTATCACCATAAAATGCATATGAATAGTCAGGCATATGCTGCATGACTCGCTCCATCACATGGAAACCTCCAACCCCTGAATCAAAGAACCCAATGGTCATAGTCGCTTTCATATTTAAACCGCTCCACTTCTTCCCCGCTTTCTAAGCAGACTGATGAAGTAAATTCTAAGAAAGGACGTGTGAAGTAGGTACCTTTTGGATAATCCTCTGTATCTTCAAGTGATTCGTAAATAACGACCGGCTCAAGTGTATCGTGGGTACGGCCAACTGCATGCACGTGATACAGTCCTCGCTTATAGTGCCGATAGACGCCCAGAGGTATTTCAGGGATGCCTGTGTACGTTTCAAGATCAGACATATATTTCGTACAAATCTTATTACTACTTTCGTTAATATTTTCGAACGACGCCACGTACAATCGCAGCAATACGCAAACTATGCTTCGGATAGATTGGTTTAAAATCTTTATTTGCAGGCTCAAGCCATACACGATCACCTAATTTTTTTAGAAATTTAAGAGTCCACTCACCATCGACTTCAGCAACCACAATATCTCCATCGCGAGCAGTACTTGCTCGCTCAGCCACTACAATATCGCCTTCTTCAATGTGTGCCTCTATCATTGAATCCCCTTTTACCTCAAGAAGAAATGTGCGGCCTCTATCTGCAATCAGATACCCATCAAGGCTCATAGTGTCGAGCGTTTGTGAATCTACCATAGTAGGAGACCCTGCCTGTACGAGACCTAATAGAGGTAACTCAGACATACGATCCGCAGGTATGAGTCTGCCTTTTGCATCCTTTGTAACAACCCCTTCATCAACGAGCTTTTCAACTAATTTAGAAACTGCGTTTTTTGATTTAAAACCGACAAGCTTCAGTATCTCTTGATACGAAGGCATTCGGCGCTCTCGATCGTAGAATGCAATTATTTTTTCTTTGTAGTTTTGATACATGAGAGATGTATATTACAACTCTACGTTAGCGCCAGAGCGGAAAAAAGATTCGGAAGACTCTCTGCATTGTTCGCTTGGTCTCTTCTCTTCGGAGCTGTGCAAGCAAGGTCTTGTGTCGGCGTGCCTCCCTTTTGTAGTCAGCATCCTGCATAATCTTGCGATCAATGATGCCGTTTAGCTTCTGAATTTCTGTGTTAAGGGCCTTAAGATATTCTTGCTTGCTCATATATAATACTACTTAAACTGGTATATACAGAGTATAGGTGAACGTTCGTTCACCAGCAAGTTTTTTCATATAATTCTTGTGGATAAGTCTCAAATATCCTCTATATACTGACCAAACTCTTCTACAGCCTCAGCAACAATCGCAGCATCAGCGTCCCCAATAAGGCTTTTTTGAAGACTTACAAGTACGTCATATATCTCAACGACACTATAGCCGCGCTCCTTGAGCTTTTCTGCCTCACCGAGGACATGGTTCTCGTCCCCCTTACTTTTTGCAAGGGCTTTTTCAAAAATTTTAGAAAATGGGTGCGCCATATTCCCCGTATAGTATCCTCTATTTAGAAAATAAAAAAGCCCTGCCTACGGCAAGGATTTTTTATTTTCTACTCTAGATTACGCCAAGATATTATCCTGGAGAGGAAGCATGCCTGCATAGTCAGCTTTTCCAATCTGCATACCCTTCATACGCAAGATTCCATAGATGGTTACGAAATGAAAATAGAAATTTGGTAGTGCATGATGAGTCAGAAAATCGTTGCCCTTAAAGTGCTTATCTTTAAAGTATGGCAACTCCACCTTGCGATCTGCAGCGTCAGTGAATTGTTCAGCGGTCAAAGACTCCAGGAATGCGAGCGTTTTTGCTACACGTGCACGCAATTCTGGAATAGAAGCCTCATCATCCATCATGACAGGAGCCTCAATACCTGCAAGACGTGCACTTGAACCTTTTGCATTATCACAGGTAATTTGTACTTGTTTTACAAACGGAAACATATCTGGAGCAAGACGAGCTTCCAGAATATCTGATTCCTGCATTCCTTGTTCGAGAACAAACTTTTCAGCAGTTTTGAGCAGATGGTCAACCTGCGTAAGAGACTTTATAAAAAGAGGGACCGTCATTTCATAATACGGATTGTGCATACGCGTGTAACTTATATTGATAGTGCCCTAGTGTAACACTGTGTTCGTAGCGCACATAATCCACAGATCTTTTACTCAACTGTCACAGACTTTGCCAAATTTCGAGGACGATCTACATTAAAGCCCCGCTCCACCGCAATATAGTATGCAAAAAGCTGCAGAGGAACAATTGAAAGTATCGGAGAAAGCATCTCGAGTGTTTCTGGTATATACAAGACATCGTCAGCGAGGTCGGCAACATCAGTATTCCCCTCCGTTGCAATGGCAACCACTGGTCCACGACGCGCTTTTACTTCTTGTATATTAGAAACCACTTTTTCATACACGCTATCATTGAGCGCAATAGCAAGCGTTGGAAAATTCTCATCAATCATTGCAAGAGGACCATGTTTCATCTCACCTGCTCCATATCCCTCAGCGTGAATATAGGACACCTCCTTAAGCTTCAGAGCGCCTTCAAGCGCAATAGGATAATTGTACTTACGCCCCATATACAGAAAATCTCGAACGTGTGCGTATTTACGCGCAACTTCACGAATCCTGTCTTTTGTCTCTAGAATGTACGCAATTTTTTCAGGTAGACGATTAATTTCTTCGATGATTTCCTTGCCTGTTGAGATAGATATTCCTCGCTGACGCCCAAGAAACAGCGTGAGGAGTGCGAATGCGGTGAGTTGCGATATAAACGCTTTTGTTGAAGCAACACCTATTTCAGGGCCTGCATGATTGTAAATACCTGCGTCAGTCTCTCGTGCAATGGTTGATCCGACGGTATTTACAATACCAAGTGTGAGCGCTCCTTTCCGTTTTCCTTCTCGTATTGCCTCAAGAGTATCAGCAGTTTCTCCTGATTGAGTTACTGCGAGCATAAGGGTTTCCGAATCAATAATTGGTTTTCTATAGCGAAATTCTGAACCAATCTCTACCTCAGTTGGTATACCTGCATATTCCTCAAGCATGTACTCACCAACGAGACCGGCGTAATATGCTGAACCGCAACCAACGATATTAATGCGCTTAATATCGCGAAGCTTCTCTGCCACAGACTCTAGTCCCCCAAGGCGCGCAAGCCCCGTGTCTTCTATGCATCTACCTCGTACCGTGTTTATAACGACCTCAGGACCCTCCATAATCTCCTTGAGCATAAAGTGGTCGTATCCTCCTTTTTGAGCCTGCTCAACCTCCCAATCAATCGTTTCTTTTTCTCGAAGCACCGGCACGCTTTCAAGTGTACGGATAGAGTGGCTGGTTGGAGTAATCACTGCAATCTCTCTATCAAAGAGATACAGCACATCTTTTGTGTGTCGGAGTATTGGCGAAGGGTCTGACGCTATGAAATTTTCACCGTCACCCAAGCCTACTACCACAGGCGCTCCAAGCCGCGCTGCAATAATTTTATCTGGCTCAAGCGCATACGAAACTACAATACCGTAGGTACCACGGACTTCTCGAAGTGCTGTCGTAACAGCCTCTTCGAAACTCTGACCCGAATTAATATGACGAGCTATGAGATGCGCTACTACTTCAGTATCGGTAGAAGAAAGAAATTGAGCTCCAGTTGCTTGTAATGACTCTCTCAGCTCTTTAAAGTTTTCGATAATGCCATTATGTACCACCCATACTTGTTGTGCTGTGTCGTGATGAGGGTGCGCATTTACTTCTGTTGGCTCGCCGTGTGTTGCCCACCTCAAATGAGCGATACCACTGGTACCATGGAGATGCTCCATACTTTTCTTCTTGAGATTTTCGACAGCACCCACCGACTTAACAGCATCAGCGCCTGATATATAAATACCCGCCGAATCATATCCTCGATATTCAAGAGACGTGAGGCCGTCAAGAAGAATAGGGAGTGCTTCTTTCGATCCTGTGTATGCAAATATTCCGCACATATATACCTATAACTCCGAGTGCGTAGCGTTCGTTACTTACTTGAGTGCAAGGAGAGCAACCTTCTTTCCTGCTTTTAACACCACAACTTCTTTTACAAATGAATCGATATTGAGTGAAGCTGCGGGATCTTCAACACGAATGGCATTGAGAGACACACCCTTACCTTCAATTAAACGTCGTCCCTCCCCTTTAGAAGATACGAGACCAGACACAAGAAGAGCGTCAGCAATCTGCATCCCGGCAACCACCTCTTTCTTAGTGAGCTGTATCCCATGCACATACTTACGTACCTGAGTAAGTTCTGCTTCAGAAATAGCTCCGAGAGCAGCGATAGGGTCTTCTCCGTAGAGAATCTCTGATGCATGAGCAACTGCATCGGTCACAGATGCGCCATGGATAAGTTCAGTTACTTCGCGCGCTAAACGCTTTTGCCCAGAGCGAATACCTGGATTCGCTGTATGTACCGAAAGAATCTCTGTGATTGATTCAGAATCAAGAAAGGTAAAGATATTAAAGTATTCTCTAAGCCCCTCATCAGCAACATTCAGCCAGAATTGGTAGAAGTCAAACGGTGACGTTTTTTCTGGGTCAAGCCAAACAGCATTGCCTTCTGACTTACCAAACTTCTTCCCTGTCTTTGTATCCATAATGATCGGCGTAGTGAGTGCGTATGCACTTTTTGCCTCTCGTCTGCGGATCAATTCAACTCCTGAAAGAATGTTTCCCCACTGATCAGAACCTCCCACCTGCATATCAACACCATAGTGGTTATTGAGGTACCAAAAATCATACCCCTGGAGTAGCGAGTATGAAAATTCAGTAAACGAAATCGAATCGTTCTCGTCATCAAGTCGCTTTTTAATAATGTCACGCTTAATGAGTTGATTAACCGTAAAATGCTTTGCGGTATCACGAAGGAATTCAACAAGACTGAGCTTGTTAAGCCAGAGAGCATTATCGATGATGGTGTACTTATTTTTTCCTAGAATCTTTGAAAGCTGTTTTTGAATAGCCTTTGTATTCTTTGCAACCGTTTTTGCGTCAAGAAGAACTCGTTCGCCACTCTCTCGAGGATCGCCGATCATACCTGTTCCCCCTCCCACAAGAAAGCGTACTTCATGTCCCGCGTCAGCCAAGCGACGCATAAGGAGAATTGGAACAAGATTACCCAAGTGAATAGAGTCTGCGGTTGGATCAACCCCCCAGTAGATACTTCGTTTTTCAGCTAAAAATTCTTCTGCTGTTCCGCCACCTTCGTCTTGGATAAAGCCACGAGCCTTGAGATCTCCTGCAATAGCAACCACCGTTCCCGTATGTGTTTTCATAATTCATTGAATTATAAGGATAGTATGCACTTGTGTCCACCAGACTTGCTACCTATCAATAGAAAAACCCGCAGCATGTGCCGCGGGTTTTTCTATTTGGTTTTAAGTAGTCAGAGAAAAGATTAAAGAGACGCTACCGTCTTACGCCAACATGGTGCTGAAGCATTCCAAGGCTGTGTGCCTTTTTCTTCATACAACAAGCGTGCGTACGCAAGGTTTCCTTCAAGGTCATGAACGTCATAACCAAGTGACTTTGCGCGTTCTTCGTGATATCGCAGATTAATCTGCATCACACCAGTATCTGCATTATCTACCCGACCCTTGAGAACGGAACCGTCCGCAAGTGTGTGGGTAAAGGTCGACTCACATCGAGCAATGCTTACCATGACTGGGATGTCTTCGAAGTAGGAACGGACAAGCGCTTCTACTTCATCATCACCAAGCTTTTGGGGCGCATCCGCCACCATGGCGATCTGAGTATCTGGTTTTGTTTCAATGTTCCCGTACGCTACTTCTCCAACCGGTACTGTGACGAAGGATGAGACCACCGCAATCGTCGTAAGCAAGTTGCCTAAAATAAGCCAAGGGTCTTATCTAACAAAAAATTCGGCTTTCACCGAATCGCAAACATAATAGCATAGATTGACCAAAAGTCAATACTATTCAATAAACTCAAGACTCTGTCAAGATATTAAAAACCTTATTTTAAGCCATATTTTACAAGCTCTCGGACAAGTACTGGAATTAGTAAAGGACGTATTCTTCCTTCTTTTTATGCAAAAGCTGCTTTTTCTATAAAACTTCCTCAAGGAGGGCTAATCCGCCATAAAGACCAGCCTGATCTTCCAAAGACGCATCCAAAATTGGCGGACATTCGATATCACCCAAAAGCATCTGTGTGTAGGCTGTAATATCCGCCCGCAAAATCCTCGGATCCCCCACAATCATCGAGCCTCCAAGCACAATTACATCAGGCGACCAGTATACTGTCGTATTTTTGAGACCATGAGCCAGATAGAGAGCGAGTTCCGTCCAGACATGATCGCTCTGTGCTATATCATAGGGCTTTTTACCCATCCTTTTTTCAAGAGCCTCTCCAGAAATCAGCTCTTCTAGGGTCCCTCGCTCCGAAAACTTTGGATAGATAGTGTGGTCAACATCAATAATCTGCTTGCCCGGCTCAAAGCCGCCGTGAGAGCTATCGATCTGCCGATCAACAATTCGTGCCCCACCAACACCGGTACTCACCGTATGATATGCCACTATTTTGTACCCAGTACCAGCCCCGTAGCGAGCCTCTCCAAGTCCAGCAACCGCAGCATCGTTTTCTATGTAAACAGGAGCATTAACAATACCCCGCAACCGCGCATGGAGTGGTTTCCCCACCCAGTCGATTAAAACTGACTCATGGATGATTTTTGAATGGTCTCCCGAAAGCATTCCTCGCACGCCTCCTGCAGCAGCAGTGATCGTAGCTCCTTGTGTGAGCCGATCAACCTCTTCTGTAATACGTACGCATGCATCTTCAAATATATGGGGTGTTTCAAACGAAACCTTTTGTTCTATCTTTTCGAATCCAGACGCAACTGCAATACGTGTCTTGGTACCACCAATATCAAACAGAAGGTACATACTAGGTATTTAAAAGAGTACGTGTCTCTTTTTTATAGAGCTCTACATGCGGTTGATCAAATGCATCAATATTCATCAGATGTGCTGTATATATAACTTCGAGCATTTTTTGCGCCATCGCCTCGCCCATACTTTTTTCTGTCAGCAACGCTATGTCGTATGCAGTGTGAGGCATAGATGCCTTTACATATGCAGCACGAACCCCTTCCTGTATCGCAGACCCAACTCGAGCGTATGATCGCGCACCTTTTATTTCAAGGAGTGAACCAAAACCATCTTTGGAGATACTCTGATCTTTCTCTGACCGCTCAGCTGATATAAATTGAGTATAGACAGGAGCTCCGCTCAAATACATCTGTGCAGTCGAATGGAGCTCGCGTGGCGTCATACAAAACGGCATCATAGTGGATGGCGCATCTTCCCCATTTTTTGCTTCTTTCTT
The DNA here is from genome assembly GCA_019745315.1 of Patescibacteria group bacterium. Taxonomy (GTDB): domain Bacteria; phylum Patescibacteriota; class Minisyncoccia; order Phycocordibacterales; family UBA918; genus JAIETH01. The sequence goes on from JAIETH010000001.1 coordinate 194,214, forward strand.
TCCCAGGCTTTCTGCTAAGAGCTGCTGGTACCACAGACTAAAACCTTCAAGACGTGGATCCTGCGCAAAGATAAGATGGGTATGTGTTCCTTTTTGAGCAAGGAGAACATGGAGGGACGCTGCCATTACGGGTACGTTTGTGCATAGTATTTTTCTTTGAACCTCGACCGCTTTTCCGGCTACAACATTTTCAAGAGGAAGCAAAAGTGAGCTCATGAGTGCATGAAATATTTTTGCAAGTGTAAACACACCATGATCAGCATCTGCTTGTGCAATTACCCCAGCACCTCCTGCTACAAAATTTCTCACAGAAAAACCAAGGAGTGCTAACGGTACTAGTCCTGCTGCTGTAAACACAGAGTAACGACCACCAATAGTCTCGGGAATATCAGCTGTTTCAATGCCATATTTTGTGGCATAGGATTGGAGTGGTGACGACGGATCGCTCACGCACACTGTTCGTCCATAGATGTCATCTCCAAAGACCTTGAAAAGCTTACTTAAAAGAAGATCGGTATTTGCAATGGTTTCTGTAGTAGTTCCCGACTTTGAAACTATAACAATGGCAAAATCGTGAAGCTCTGTTTTTGAAAGGAGATCACATACTCCGTGCACATGACTCGCATCTATTACATCAAGCACATGAAGCAGCGGAGTATCTGGTTTTTTAAGAGCGTGATATACAGCCTCTGTCCCTCTACTTGAACCACCAATACCGACAAGAACTAGGTGCCGAACGACTCCTATGCGCCGCGCAATCTCTTCTGCTCGATAGAGATGAGCAGTATCAAAAGGAGCCACGAGAGCAGCCTCGGGCATACTGTGGTTTTTTTCATCAACACCATCTACAAGAATCTTTCGATACTCGTGGAGGAGCTCTGCTTTTTTTTGTATATCCGCCTCATGTATCCCCCCATTCGTATAGTCGTACCGCATACTTTTTTACTTATACCTGTTTTGGTGTACAAAAGTTCGTCTTTTTCACAATGTACTCATACGCTTCTTCAACCGAATCAACGAGATGGAAAATATCCATATCTTCCTTGTCTATCATCTTGTACTTCTTATACATAGTCTCTTCAATCCATGACAAAAGCGGAGTCCAGTACTCCTTTCCATAGAGAATAATAGGCACCGGAGTTATCTTTTTTGTTTGCACCAATGTAATAATTTCAAACAACTCATCCATAGTTCCAAAACCACCGGGGAAATACACATATACCTCAGCAGCAAATGAAAGCATTACCTTCCGTATGAAGAAAAAGTGAAACTTCTCTGTGTCTGTTGTGTACGGGTTAAGACTCTGCTCCATCGGAAGCTCAATATTAAGCCCTACAGAGTGCCCTCCTACCTTAAATGCGCCAACATTCGCCGCCTCCATAACTCCAGGACCCCCGCCCGTGATAATGGCAAAGCCTGCCTTCGCTAGCTTAGCTGCAAGATCTTCTGCATCCTGATACACATCATCTCCTGCATGGCGGCGAGCGGAACCAAAAAAAGTAACTGCGAGACCGTATTTACGTAATATTTCAAAACCAGATACAAATTCCGACATGATGCGGAAAATACGCCATGACTGCACGGCGTCTCCATTGGGATCGAGGAGATCTGACATCACACGACACTGTGCGTATTCGTCTTTTCGTTCGGGAACCGGCTCTTTTTTCGTACGTAACGTCGGAAATTTCATGTCATAAGTGTAGCACGCAGATCTGCCTCTGTGATACACAAAGCCCCGTAAAAACGGGGAGAAGTGTTGTAAATATCATCAGTAAACTTATATGGCCTCTTCTATTTTCTTTTCAAGAGTATGTTCGATCGCAGAATACTTGGCATGGAGACGGTCATACGTATGACTCAGTGCGCGATCTAAATAACGATGCTTGTTTCGGTATGTATGGACGTAATTTTGAATGCGAGGAGAATCTATTGAAAAAAGAAAGAGACTGAGTCCTATGAGCACCCATCCTGGTAGGATCGGCAATGCCACAAAGAGAAGGCCACACACAAGGAGACATGTCGCAACAATTTTTCGGAGCATTGGTTTTTTTCGTAATGTTTGCATGTTCTTTTGTGCTACCTACCGCATTAGATCCCGGGACAATTTCCTGCAGGAGCATAGCCTGCTGCCTCAGCCTCTTCTTTTGAAGCAAACCAGACCTTATTTTCTTCGCTTATTCGCTGCGCTCCGCTGCACCATGGCAAATGATACTTATCGCTCTTTTTTGAAGCCACATATGATCCCGAGGACGGTACAGAGGGGGTATTTGTAACCTCTTTTGAGCTTATATTCGTGGGCTTTCCAGCCGGTATACCCATGATCGGTGCTGCTATTAACGAAGACGTACCAGACGCCTCTTTCTGTACATTAAATTGTGGATCGATACGTCGTATAGGCTCCTTTGTATCAACGGTCGAGGAAAGTCTCCCTAAAATGAAAAATATGACTGAAAGTAAGGCTATGAGGGTTATATAGAAGACGCGGTCATTTGCCAAAAGACCCTTGATCTTTTCGGTTATTTCACGTATACTCCCCATACCGTTATTACAGAGATATTATACATGACGTCTTGGGAAGACTCTCAAGACCAGTGATTAAACTAGCAACATAAGACACCATGGCAACTAAAAAAGCCGGCGGAACCGCCAAAAACCTGCGCGACTCAAACCCAAAATACTTGGGTGTGAAGCGCGCAGATGGAGACTCAGTACGTATTGGTGAAATTATCGTTCGCCAGCGTGGTACAAAAATTCTTCCTGGAAACAATGTAGGTACAGGAAAAGATCATACTATCTTTTCACTCTCAAATGGAAAAGTTATGTTTCGTACACGACGAAAGACCAATTTTGATGGTCAGACACTCTCACGAAAGACCGTTGATGTTGTGCCTCACGCAGCATAATCCCCTTTAAAGATTCAACAAAGAAAAAACTCGCATATGCGAGTTTTTTCTTTGTTTCTTAGAGTAGTCTCTATTGAATTTCAATACTTGAAATAATTACAGGCTTAACAGGAAGGTTTGCTCCTTGTGTTTCTACTGCCCCAATAGTATCCACAACATCAAGTCCCTCAACTACCTTTCCGAAAACTGGGTGACTACTTCCCTGTGGCGGCTTATCGTAATCAAGTCCTATATTATCTACAAGATTGATGAAGAACTGACTTCCTCCTGAGTTTGGTTGTCCAGTATTTGCCATCGCAATAGTTCCGCGCACATTGGTCAAACGAGGATCAGCTACGAATTCATCAGCAATAGTATACCCAGGACCTCCTCGTCCATAGATTGACGTATCGTCACCTTTTGAGTTTGAGTCCCCTCCTTGAATCATAAATCCTTGAATAACACGGTGGAATTTAGTGTTATCGTAGTACCCTTCTGTTGCAAGCTTTACAAAGTTTCCAACTGTCACTGGCATAGCATCTGCATAGAGCTCGAGGGCAATATCGCCATAGTTAGTATGGAAAACAGCAATTGGGTTTTTACCTGGTGTATTTTCTGCAGTCATGGTGTTTATAGGTCCTTGGATTGAATTACTGGTAACTTGTGCATTTTGCTCGCCTCCGCTCTGCTTTGCAACTGAGAGAGGTCCTGGAATCTCTTCACTATACTCACCCTTTGAAGAAGATAATCCTTGTACCTCTCCTGTTTTATATCCTATCCAAAGCCCCAGGATAATTAAGAGGGTGATACTTCCCAGTAAGGCGAATGCAATATGTTTAACATTTGTCATAATTTCACTTTGAATGTGGCTCAATAATTATTGTACACTCCGCCTCCTTCTCCCCCATTTTCAACAATATATTATGGAGACCAATTTCTTTGAGCGGGTTTTTGAGGAGAATATCTTTTTCCTCAAGGTCTATATTGTACTCTTTTTTTATAGCACTCAAAATATCAGATGCACGAAGACCCTTGAATAAGTGTCCTTCCTTATTCGCAGGAACCGCTATTTTGAGAGGTGACTCTTTTGTCTTGAGAACAATGTCGTGTACGCGTGATTCTTTAACCTCTCGAGCGTGAGCTAGAGAGGCTTGCTGCGCCTCAGCAAGGCGAATATGTTCAGGAGTAGCCAATACCACAAGCTTACGCGGGATAAGGTTGTTATACGCAAAACCATCAGCAACCTCTTTTACCTCGTGTTTTTTCCCAATCTTGGGCACATCTTTGAGAAATAGTACTTTCATGAAATTTTTAAACTAAAGGTAGACGATCGCATAATAGCGCACCGGGAAGAAAGAGACAATTGACCCAAAAATCTAGTTTCTATTGAGGAATTCTATAGCTGCTTCAAACTGAGGATCTTTCTTAGCCTCACGATCTTCCTTGGTGAATTCAACTGTGACGTCTGGCGCAAGACCACCATTAGAGATCGAGCGACCGTTTGGAGTAAGCCAGCGAGCAATAGTGACCTTGAGAGAGGATCCTCCGGCAAGTGGCACCACCTCCTGTACAGAACCCTTCCCAAACGTGTGCGTACCTATGAGAGTTGCGATTCCGTGCTCCTGAAGAGCTCCTGCAAGAATTTCAGAGGCCGATGCACTTCCTCCATCCACCAAGATCACGACATCAAAGTCTCTGTATTGCTTAAGGTCTCTTCCTACGCTGCGATGCACCGTTTCTTCCTTTCCTTCACCAAAACTTTCTCGTACAACCACTTTCCCAGTCGGCAAGAAGTAACTTGCGATACCCACAGCACTCTGAAGATATCCCCCTGGATTACCACGGAGATCGATAATCAATTTTTGATTATCCCCTTGTATAAAGTCTCGAAGCGCGTCTTGCATTTGTGCTTCAGATGTCGCAGAGAAGTTATATAGACGAATAACAAAAGCTCCGTCTTTTTCTTCTGTCTTAATGGTAGGTATAACGATAGTATCTCGGGTCACTGTAATCTCTCGGAACTCTGAGTCTCCTTCGCGGTAGAAAGTAAGTTTAACCTGGCTCCCTTTTTCGCCTCGAATCTTTAACACAGCCTCATCTACACTCATCCCCTCAGTAGAGAGATCATCAATTTTTACCACTACGTCGCCACTCAATACACCCGCTTTTTCTGCAGGACTATCCGGAAGCGGTGCAATAACCGTCACTGCATCATTTTGTATACCAACTTCCATGCCAACACCTCCAAACTCCCCTGCAATATTGTCAGCAAAGAGCTCAGCATCTTCTGGCGGCATAAACACTGTATATGGATCACCGTATGACTTCACCAAGCCCTCCAGAGCGCCCCACATACGCTCCTGATCACTTAACGGGTCGGTTGTGGTAGAAACTACAAAGCGCTGATCGAGAAGCCCCCATACCTTCCAGAAGAGAGAAAGATCGACATCTTCTTTTGCAGCATATGAATCATCAAAGATAGAGCTTATGCTCATCTTTGAATCTCCTGTCATCGCACCAACTTGAATTCCAGAAAAAAATGTAGCGGTCGCAAACAGACATGCGAGTCCATATCCCAAGAGGGATTTTGTTTTTTTAGGCGCCTCGTGAGACACCGCTGTCTCTTCAGGTAAATGTTCCATCACAAAAGTATGCCATGGAAACGTATCTTCACAAAACAAATATGTGACGACAGTAAGTGCGTGATACACTATAGGTAATGATTGAACGCTACAAAGACACGGGGGTTACGTGGGTTGACCTTATGAGTCCAACCCCCGAAGAAATACGTGCAGTAATGGAGGAATATAACATTCCTCCACAGCTCTTGGGCGACCTTTCGGGTCCTGTCCCTCGTTCAGAGGCAACAGCAAGTGAACATGCTATCAAAATTACCATCGACTTCCCTGTCGTTAAACGCAAAGACGTTGAGGGCTCTCACGAGATCAAATTCATCATCACCAAAAACACTCTTGTAACCGTACGATACGAAGACATAACCGCGCTTCATAAATTTGGAAAAGAGTTTGAAGTGATGACAACTCTTAAAAGAACCACAAAAAGTACTAATGGCGGCTTTTTGTTTATCGCCATGATGAGCGCACTCTATGACGGACTATCGTCTAAGCTCGACTACATAGAATCGCGCCTCAACACCATTGAACAAGGTATCTTTGAAGAACGCGAGCGAGAGATGGTATTTGAAATATCAAAAACAGGCCAAACGCTCATCACTTTTAAGCAAATACTCTTTTCTCATAAAGAGGTACTTGAAGTTGCAGAACCTATGCTCACAAAGATGTTTGAAAAAGGCTTCGGAAGCCATATTCAAGAACTGTTGGTGTACTACCAATACCTCTCTCGCCGTGTGAGCACAAGTAATGCAGCGCTCCAGGAACTTCGCGACACCAATGACTCTCTTTTGTCGACAAAACAAAATGAAACCATGAAAGTATTGACCATCATGGCCTTTATTACCTACCCGCTTACCCTTATTTCCTCGGTCTTTGGTATGAACACCGAATACACCCCCTTTGTGGCAGGACCCTTTGGTTTCTGGATAATTATCTGTATTATGACAGCCTCCGCCTCAGCACTCTTTATATACTTCCGCTATAAACGCTGGTTTTAATATGACCCAGAGACAAAACCTCTTTAATCACTCACTCTGCATCTGTTGGTAGGGCATTTTTCTATGTTATTAATCTTACCTCTCTATCATGTTTAAGTTTTTCTCTCGAAAGAAAAAAGTAGATCCCCAAATTCCAGTCTATCTCACAAATACCCTCACGCGCTCTAAAGAAGTATTTACTCCGATACAAAACGGATACGTCAAAATATATAGTTGTGGTCCCACCGTCTATGATTTTGTACATATTGGAAACCTGCGATCATATGTATTCTCCGACATACTCAAGCGCATGCTTCTTCTTAATGGATATGAAGTAGAGCACACAATAAACCTCACGGACTTTGGACATCTCTCAGACGATGGTGATCACGGCGAAGACAAAATGATGATCGCACTCAAGCGTGATGGTAAGAAACCATCTCTTGAAGCAATGAAGCCTATTGCTGACCGATATTCTGAAGCATTCATGGCTGACATGGAGGCACTTGGAAACGCGACACCAAACCACTACGCACGAGCGAGTGAGTATATCGTTGAAGAAATAGCACTGGTGAAAATGCTCGATGAAAAAGGATATACCTATGAAACACGAGACGGTGTCTATTTTGATATTTCACGCTTTCCTGCCTATGGAAAACTTGGCAACATAAATCTCCAAGCACTCAAAGACGGCGCCCGCGTTGAAGCAAATCCTGACAAGCGACATCCAGCAGATTTTGCCGTTTGGAAAAAAGGAGAACTCGGATGGGACAGTCCATGGGGCAAAGGTTTCCCTGGGTGGCATATTGAATGTACTGCGATGATATTTGCAACGCTCGGAAAACAAATTGATATTCACACCGGAGGCATTGATCATATTGCAACCCATCACAACGGAGAAATCGCACAAGCTGAAGCTGCGACAAGCAAGACTCCCTACGTGCGGTACTGGATGCATCATGCATTCATCACCATCGACAATACGAAGATTTCAAAATCGTTAAGTAATGGCATACAACTCAATCACCTTGTAGAGCGTGGATATCATCCACTTGATTATCGCTACTGGCTCCTCACCGGCCACTACAGCTCGCCAATGAACTTCACCTTTGAAGCACTTGATGGTGCACGAAACGCACACTTCAAATTAAAGAGGTTTATCTACGAAGATCTCGCAGGGAAAAAGGGAGGAAAAATCAATGCGGCATATACGCAGAGGTTTATAGAATTCCTTAACGATGACCTCAATACCCCCGGAGCAATTGCCCTCCTCTGGGAAATAGTAAAAGACAAAAATCTGACACCAGAAGATAAACGTGCGACTCTCCTTTCATTTGATGAAACACTCGTTCTCGGACTTAGTGATATACACAAAGGCGATATCGCACGGACCCTTGGTGTCGTAGAGATAGAATCACTGCCAGACGAAGTAAAAGAATTGATCGCTCTCCGTGAGGCTGCTCGAACTGAAAAGCGTTGGGCTGATGCTGATGTTCTCCGTCAACAAATCAACCTCCTTGGATACGTGGTAGAAGATGGTGCGAATGGAGCAAAGGTAACAAAGCAGTAACCCACCACCACAAATACACAGGACCGACCTGTGTATTTGTATGTCTAAAATTAATAAAATTGAAGAGGTTTCGTACTTATTTCAGGAAGAAACTTTCTGTATCGCGTATCCAAAAGATTGAGCTTGTAATTGATGCGATTGATAAAAACTCTATAGGTTTTGCTAATACCTCCGGTAATTTCAACCTGCACACGAAATGTCGCTGTTTTTCCTGCAGGGATTTTGCAGTACAAAATAGTACCCAAGGTTACCTGAGACACGTCTTTTCCCTGACACGAAACCTCTGCAGTTGAAATAAAACCAGGAGCGGTTCCCTCAATGTGATACACAAAACCTGTGGTCTTTTTGCTTGAAGCAACTGAAATAGGAACAGAAACCTCTTCTTTTTTTGCGGTGATTGCAATCACCAACAGATACTTTCCGATACCTTTATCTGGTCCATCGGGATTCCGTACTCGTGTAAAACGCTCTTGGGTTTTCTCAACCGCCACATCGATATACTCATCTATTCCCTGTGCTATATATGTTTCTATAATCTCTGACTTCAGACTTTTTATTTTACTTTGTAATTCTTTTGCGGTCGGCTTCTTTATAGAGGATGATTTTTTCATACTCTAATTATAATAGGATATATAACTCAAAGAAAAGACATATTGGTGCTTTCAGTTTTTTACAAAAAAAAACCTCCACTAGGAGTGAGGTCTGTCTGCAAAGGAGCTCTACCCTTTCAAATATTGCTCGAGGAACGCGCAGCGTATTACACCATCGACACTTCCCAACATCTCCACGCAAGGAGCGGGTGGCGGGACACGATTGTGCTTCATACACTGAACAATGAAGCTGAGGAATGCCGGATCAGTGTTCACACGATGCACGACAATACCCGCGTGCTCACCCAGCGCATGAAGGATGCGCTGGGTTGCTCCATGAACCTTACCGGCTTGTACATCTGTCCACTTCATCGTCAATCTCCTACCGTTAGCTCTTTCGAGCGACTGGTATTCTGGATATCTTCCAGACCGAACTGATCTCTTTTGAAACCAGCTTTTCAGAATCTAAATCTAGAATACAAAAAGCTAGTTTCAAAAAGTAAAGAGTATTATGCTACAATTTTTATAAATTGTCTAGTTTCATTTTAGACATACAAAAAACTCGGCATATGCCGAGTTTTTTGTATGTCTCTGGATAGAATTATCCTTCGATCATTGTAAGCGCACTACCTTTGTTTGCTCCACGTCCTGTGCGACCGATGCGGTGCACATAATCGTCGTAGGTAGCTGGAACATCAAAGTTAATAACATGAGTTACGTTTGCAATATCAAGCCCACGAGCTGCAACGTCTGTTGCCACAAGTACTCGCACCTTCCCTTCCTTGAAGAGACGGAGAGCCTGCTGACGCTTTGAGTTATTTTTGTTTCCGTGAATAGACTCAGCAGTGATACCACCACGCACAAGCTTTCGCTCAAGCGCATCAACTCCATGCTTCGTGCGTCCGAATACGAGTACGCGAGAGAAATCAGGCTTCTTGAGAAGATCTACAAGAATATCAAATTTATCTGCACCACGTGGTACGCGGATAACATCCTGATCAATGTTCTTTGAAGTATCACGAGTCTTTACTGAGATACGTACTGGTTCATTGAGGAATTCGCTAATAAGCTTTTCAATTTCTGAAGACAGAGTCGCAGAGAAGAAAAGTGTCTGACGATCTTTGGGAACACCAGCAAGAAGTGTGCGCATATCGTGCACAAATCCCATATCAAGCATACGGTCAGCCTCATCAAGTACGACTGTACGGAACTGAGCTGTATTAAGCTTCTTGCGTACAAGAAGATCCTTAAGACGCCCTGGAGTACCAATCACAAAGTGACGATGCGTTTTGAGCGCTTCAATCTGACGACTGATATTTGCTCCTCCAAATGCACAAACTGACTTCACTGCAAGATTCTTCACAAAACCTTGAAGCTCTTCTTCAATCTGAATAGCGAGCTCTCGGGTTGGAACCACGATAAGGACGCTGTGCTTTGGCTCTTTCAAAACCTTGTCGATAAGAGGAATAAGGAATGCTCCTGTCTTCCCTGTTCCGGTGTTTGCAATACCTACCACATCCACTCCCTGGAGAATGTGAGGAATACTTCTATCCTGAATTGGAGTTGGTGCTGTATATCCTTTGATGGTAATTGCTTTTTTGAGTGTGTCTCCGATTTTAAAGTCGGTAAACATGTGCTCAGGCACGAAGTGCTCAATTTCTTCGGTAATTACCGCTTTGTTGATGTAACGGTTTGGGTCAATTTTCTCACCCATTCCTCTGTTTCCACCTCGTCCACCACCGCCTCCACGTCCTCCGCGAGAAAATCCTCCGCCAGAACGTCCACCAAAATCACGTCCTCCGCCAAACGAAGGTCGAGATGATGGACGTGGGTTAGAACCCTCGTACGGACGAGATCCCTGGTATCCTCCACGACTTGGAGTACTAGTGCCTGCTGACGATCCACCACGGTATCCTCCTTCGCGAGGAGTATATGATGATCGTTCTCCTCCTCTATATGGGGCACGAGCTCCATCTGTTGAAGCACTTGCAGCGCGAGCGTTATATGAGCTTCGTGCTGCATATCCTCCTCCAGTACTTGGTCTCTGTGACGAACCACCAAAACCTCCAGTGCGAGGCGCACGTGAAGCTCCTCCGGTGTATCCACCAGTACGAGGAGCTCCAGATGAACTTCCACCACGACCTCTATCTCCTCCACGAGAAAAACCTCCTCTCGAAGATGAGCTTGCTCCACCCGCGCCACGAGGACGAGATGAGCCAAAAGAGCGCCCGCCACGTGCAGGACTTCCACTATTTCTTTGTTCCATAATATTCTTTACGAGAAAATCCAAGAACCAAAAGGCTTTTAGGCACTTTTAATTCTTTATAACGATTTTCTATAACCTCCGATTTTTATAATAAAAAATTAATCGGGCTTCTCGTAAGTTTTTAGCAGCCTTCTTTATCTATGGCGCTCCGGTTGTACGTGCAAGAGAGATGCACACCGTAATACGTGCAATATCTTGAAAAACTAATGAGACTAGTTACCCGAAGAATATAGCATAAAAATGCTTTTTTGGCAATATACTCACTTAAAAACCTCCTCTTAAAGGATGTGCGGGACAAACACAAGTAATCCTACGGCAGCTGCAAAAATACTTGCCAGCAAGACCGCTCCCGCAGCAATATCTTTTGTATCGCGCGCGAGCGCATGATACTCAGGAGTGGTCAGATCAACATGAGTCTCGAGCGCCGTATTTATCGCTTCCGTAATAACAACAAGCCCCACAGCGCACACCAAAAGAGCGATCTCTACACTACTCAATTCAAAGTACCAGGCACATACCGCCACACCAAAACACGCACTTAGCTGAATAAGAGCGTGAGGTGTTTCTTTCACAAAAATAACGACACCGCGCATTGCACAGGAAAGAGCTCGTGCGCGTTCATGTATATATTTCATATAGTAACAACAAAAAAGTAGTGACTAATCACTACTTTTTTGCATCCTTCTTTGGCTTTTTCTTTTCTTTTCGTTGTGCGTTATTTCCTTTCGCCATATATATGTATTACCGATCCAGTAATACATATATTTTACCACCTCATCACATCTTCCTCTTACCCTATTCACACCCCACACTATTAGATTTTGTTCCTATGCTCCTTGTATTTATCAATAGTATTATAGTGGTATCACAGCATTTGCATGAATCTACGCATACTCTTTTTGGTGGCAGGAATTGTCATTGTACTCGCGCTCATCATTTTTGATGCCCCTACCCGTCTCAAAAATTTTAAAGAACGAGACCAGTATGTATCTGTCAGCGTGAAGGATGGCGTGCTTGTCGTGGAGCGCACACAAAAAGCACTCCCTGAAGAAGAGAAAACAACTATCGAAAAATTTATTGAGGTAGCAAGTGATATTTTCGAGACCGATGTACCTGAAGAAAAAGAACTCGTTTCATATATTGAAATAACCGACAGCTGTGGCCCGTATTTCGCAGGCGAATGTCTTAATGCACGCGCAGCGCCAAGTACCACGTCTCCCAAGGTAGGACAACTACGTAAAGGAATGGTACTTCGTACTGGGGGCACAGTACAAGCTGAAGGACATACCTGGCACTATGTTATTTTTGATGAATGGCTCAGATACCCAGAGCGCGCCACTGAAGGTTGGTATGTGGCAGGAGATTATGTCACCCCATTTGATCACGAAACAATGCAAGAAATTAGTGCTGACAGTGAACCAATTGGTTCTAAGAAGATAGTGGTAGATCGTAGTGATCAAAAACTGTACGCGTATGACGGCGACACGCTCTTTATGGAAGAAACGACGTCGACAGGCCTCGACACGAGCCCTACCCCCCGAGGAGAATTCGTCGTCTTTAGAAAAACACCAAGCAGATACATGCAAGGACCACTTCCTGGTGTGAGCGAAGATTATTATGACCTCCCTGGGGTTCCGTGGACTATCTATTTCACAAAAGAAGGAGCTGCCATACACGGTGCATACTGGCACGATAAGTTTGGGAGCCAGTGGTCTCATGGATGCGTGAACCTTGATATGGAAATCGCCCGAAAACTCTACGAATGGGCTGACCTCGGTACTCGTGTAGTAGTGCAGGATTAAAAACTATTTCTTTTTGTATTGCCTATACGCCCACTCCCCAATTGAAACAAAGATAATAATTGCTACTGTTCCTACCAAATACACAAGACCCCATACACCACTCATAGCAAGATTATCGAACCATGTAGCGTTTAATGGAGTGGATAGGATACTATAAAATCCAAGCGGGATTGCTACAGAAGAAAAATAAAGCCAGATTCTAAAAACAAGGTACGAAGATGGTAATAATAAAAGTGGAGAAATAAATAGCACTTTCAAAAAAGCACCCCAATAAAAAGGAGTCCCTATTGTGTGTAACCAAAAATCAATACATTTACTATCTTCTAATGAACATGTTTCTTTAATAAAGAATAAAGAAAAATAAGCAAACAACCATAAACTAAAAAATATAGTGGAAAAAAATATCAACCACTTCTGCTTCCCCTTCCAAAAAGCCCTGTACAAAAATGATTTCATAGTAATAATTAAAATTATTTAAGCATCACCTCTATCTCTTTAAGTATATCAAGAAGTAGTTTTGATTCAGCTTGAGTAATTCCTTTTTTTGTAGATCTTTTAATCAAGTGCTCAAGTGTATGAATTGCTCCTCGAGAAAGAAATTTTCTTTTTTTATCGATTGATCTCTCTGCTGTTTTTGCAAGAGCTTCGAGTGATCGCTTAAGTGACCTTGGCGCACTCAACGCCTGTATTGCAGTATTAAGATCATCAAAAAGCTGATCGAGTGATTTTTTTATTGCATCAGGAGAAATATTTTTATCAACCGCACCATCACCATTGCTATCGATAGAAAGAGTATTTGTTGTAATATCTGAACCCACCTCAACAGAACCGCGCAACGCACTTGTCACAGGAATGTCAGTAAATGATTGAGCAGCCACTACTTCGTCATCATCTATATGTTTAATTTTAAATGTAAAAGTTCCCGTAGCAGTACCATCTAAATTCACATTATATGATTCTTGAGAAGGAAGAGAGATGAAAACACTTTCCCCTATTTCTAAATAGGAAGCATTCGGTATAGTCTGCATAACATACTCCGCATTCGCAGATGCATCCATAGACAAACCGACGCGTCCGCCCTCCTCATCACGAATCTCGAGAGAAACGGGTGAATGCATTTCAAGAGCGAGTATCTCTTCTGGGTCAGGTTCGTTTAAAGAAACATAGTCTATAGAGCCTACGGATTCATTAATGAGCACGCTCTTTAGTATATTTAACACGGGACCAGATCCGATCATATTCGCATGATCTCTTTTTATGGGATCTCTTGTTATATTTTTATTATCATTGTAAGTATTTAAATCTACATACAGAGTCTCCACTGGCATAGCAGTCGCACTCTGCAGCACAACCGTTTCATCGCCAAGAGATGTAATGCGCGGAGTGGCTTGAACTCCATAAAAAGTTTCGCACGTAAGAGCAATGAGTCGCCTACATCCATACAGATTTTTCTTTGTAATATATTCAATCCCACTAATGGTTCCAATGCCCCACCCTGCTACTTGCACGATGCGCACATCGGGCTTGCCATCTCCGTCAGAATCTCTCGGCATCCATTCGTCAAGACGTTCATGAACAGATCCAGCATCAGCGAGTAAGCTAGGAGTCAAAATTACAGGATGTTGTACATCTTTATACACTGGCTCTTTGCGCCCCTCACTTCCCTGTAGAAAGTTTTGTAACTCTGAGTAACTCGCAATATCTTCTCCATACGGTTTCCTGTAATCAAAAACGGATGCAATACCATCTCCTGTATACCTTTCACGATCACGTTTTTGTATTGTTGCGGCAAGCTGATCTAAGGAAGAGGTAAACGTCACAACAGGTGTAGAAGTTTGCTCAAAATATTTTTGAGAAGGCAAAAGGTTATATGCACCCGGTGAATACCGCACCGCATGGCGCCATGTTTCGTCTTCAAGTCCTATAGGAAATCTACTTAATGCGTTTTCCGCCCCATGAAGCATAGGTAATAACGTTTTTGGTGTACCGAGCTGAGGCACCGCTACTAATACGACGAGGTCAATTTTTGAAAATAGTGGATCGTTTCGTTCCTCTAGGTCGGCAAGTAATGCTTTGGCGAGCAGCCCACCATTGGAGTGAGCAATAATTGAAACCTTCCCTGTATCAGATGAATTCGCAAGATTATGCAGCTCTTGGTATATGTATGGGGTATCTGTCGCTGATAGAAAAGACAACTTTTCATCGGTAACCTTGCCAGAAGTAAGTAATGTATCTATACCCAATCGCCAATCATAGGCTATAGCTTTCCACTCTTTAATCTTGTCTTCAGATACAAGCGTATCGAGAGCCTCAGGCAAACCTGCGTATACAGGCACGCCTGATATAAAAGACTCGTACGCAGTGAGGATAATGTCATTCTCCTTGGTATAGATACCAATTTCTTTACTAGTACCATCCTCGTTCATAAACATATGTTCAACATCATCATCGGCACCAATTCCTACGTTTGGAGTCCATATTTGATCTTCTGACAGAAGCCCATCTCTGTAGAGATAACTCGATTGCACTCCAGGAAAGAAAGCAACATTAGAGAAACCACTCGGTGTAGAGGTTGCGGCTATATATTCAAAAACAAATGATCGTGAGTAGTCAGGAAGAGTCTTATCTACGTTATCATCCGTATTAAATTGAATGAAGTGAAGATAATCTGAAAATTCATATGGCCTGCTATTCCATGTATCAGTCTCTGGGTCGTATGTATCAGCAGTTGCAGGAAACCATACTACTTCAATAGCATATTTACCTGAAAGAACATCGGGACTACCTATAACCATACGTGGAAAAGCAACAGAAAAATCTTGAATGTCTTGTGAAATATTCTTTCTCACAAAATCATATGTTTCTCCTTCGATTGGAGTTTGTGACAAATAATTACCTGAATCATCAAGTTTATGCAAAAAGACGTACGCATCGTCATTTGGCGTATAGTTAATCGGTAAAAGGAAGCGAATCGTCCACTCACTACTTTCATCTATAAAATCTTGTGCATCGATCCCTCCTTCAACAAGCACGCCTCTATAAGTTCCAGAAAGCACAGCATTGGGATCCAATTCAAAATCAGCAAAGATTGGTAGCGGTTTTAAAATAAATAAAAAAGCGAGCAATGCGCTCGCAACAATCAATAGACATCGTGGAGTGCCACTTAAGGCATCTCTCGAAAGACCGTCAAATATGTGACAATCCCTCATATATAAATATTGTATATCAGCTAAAATAGTTCGCCCAAATATATACTGTGCAAAACTAAAAAATATCTAAGATTTACCTATTCAAAAACGTAATCGTAAGCTGGAGAACTGTTGCAAATGAAACCCAGAGAAGGTATGGAATATTAACTAAGCTCACCCACTTTGCGTATGGATAAATTGCAACGAGTGCCCAAACAAGAGTACCAAGTATTAAAAGGATATCGATAGATGCGAGCTCATTGTTTTTAAGTCCAAACTGGAGCGGCGTAAAAAGCGCATTGAATGCAATATTAAGAAGAAATGGGAGCGCAACCATAAATGGGATACGTCCTGTGAAATAGAGATACGCGACGTATCCAAAAGAGACTGCAATGATGGCGTAGAGAACTGTCCATACTGGGCCAAAAAGCCATGACGGTGGAGCCCACGAAGGCTTCACAAGTGCCTGATACCATCCATATGTTTCCATATATCAAGTATACAGTACATACCCCATATTTCGCGTACACTATATAAAACAAAACTATTGACAAAATCATATAAAAGTAGTATTTTCCTCAACAGACCATTTCCCAAAGGAAGATCCATGCTTGCAGCTGCCATCAGCGCGGTGCGTCGCTTTTTCAGAAGCGACGACGCGGAGACCCTTGAGGCGAGGGAGAAACGCCTTGCAGAGCAACGTGAGCTCGGGGAAAATGCGTATATCCGCATCCGAGAAGCAACAACTCGGAACCAGTTCCATAACCCGCTCACGTGCGCCATCGGAATCGGAACTGTAGGTCCTCTCCAGGTCTACACATTCCCGTTCAATGGGAATGGCGACATGTACACCGTCGCTGTGTTCATGTCCGGTCCCAGTGGCTGGACAGGTGCGATCGAATACAACACCTTCTTCGTTCTTCAGCTGGATATTTCTGTGGGGAGAAATCATGTTTCCCTGCAGACAAAACGAAATGGCCCCCTCGTAGAAGGGACCATTGACCAGGTCGGCGAGATAATCGCACGCGCCTGCACGCACACTCGCACCTATAATCGCACGGCGAGCTGAACCAATCCCAAGAACAGTGTTCTTGGGATTTTTAATTTAAAACGAGATAGCGAAAGGAAATGACATTGAAGCTGCATTCTCTTCAAGTCCTGAAGGATTGTCTTTTTCCAATATCAGAGTTGCATTTCCTGCGTATGCACCAGAGATCATTACGTATGCACGAAATGGTACAAACTCTGTCGTCATCCAGTCTGACTCAGCACGCGCAGTAACTTTTGCCATCAGTTGCCCCTCAGAATCAAGAATTGTTATAGGAAACACTCCTTCAGAAAACCACTGCCCACGTGCTTTTCCTACAATAGCAAACTCTGTTCCTGTTACCGCTCCAGGAAATGGTAACTCGACAGTGATCATATCCGCGTCAGCGTTGACATACGTAATATCTGGAGCAATCTCTTTGGCGTAGGTACGTCCGTCTGGTGTCGTACAACGCGGAGGCTGCATTTCTGATACTGGGTACCCCGCATCAACACAATCCTCATACGATAATACATTTTCTGGAGACATATTCTGCTTACGCATTTCCTGCGTATAAAAGAATACAAATACAAGACCTAAAATAATTAGTAATGTTGCTGCAATACCTCCTATTGTATGTGTCATTTTCATACTCATGATTATACTGCATATTTAAAAAGAGTTGTGAGACAGGTATGAATAAACGCTGGACGTATCCAGCGTTTGAAAGATCATGGGCGCGGCAAAAAGAGAATGACGAGCACAACGACCGCCGCGCAGATCTGCCACCAGTACTTCTTCGCGAACGCGAAGAGTGCGTCGAGAGCTTCCTTGGCGCGATTCTTGGGAGGATGCCTCCGAAAATCCTGATCGAAGGGCGCGACAATCCAATACGCGCGACCGAAGAGAAAGAAAACAAATCCTGCCACAGCAATCATGGCTGCGATCAGGAAGTAGACAGCGATTGTCGGTAAAGATGTCATCGTCTGACCCTCCTGTTCTGATAGAACTATACGGAAAAGTGCATTTCGATTCAAGTATGACGGGATGCGCACTTAGTCTGCTGTATTTTTAGAGATACGATATATTGCTCCTGCTCGATCGTCAGACACATATGCAACACCTCCTGGCTCAACCAAAATATCTACTGGTCGTCCAAGCGATTCTTTTGCAGGAGCGCCTGGAGCTAAGAAACCAGTGAGAAAATCAATCGGGCCACCTATCGCGTTTCGAGATTCATCAAGATCAAAGCGCACCACCTTGTATCCTGTCGGCTCCTTACGATTCCATGATCCGTGATATGCAACAAGCATATCGAGACGCATATCTTCTCCCCATCCTTCTTCTGGAATAAATGCAATTCCTAATACAGCGGAATGCGCTTGGAGATCTATGTGTGACGGTGTTTTATCTGCACACGGATCTCGAATGTATGTTTTGTTATCAAAGTCTGTGTCGTGAATATTTTTTCCATAACAGAGAGGCCAGCCGTAGTCTTTTCCTTCGGTGAGTATGTTTACCTCGTCTGGTGGAATATCATCTCCAATCAAATCGCGACCATGATCAGTTCCCCATACTTCGCCGGTAACAGGCTCCGTAGCCATAAACACGGTGTTTCGTAAACCAGACGCAAATGTCGTGACTTCCTTTGTTGCGAGATCAAGTGCGAGCACAGTTGCGCGTCGTTCATCTTTTTCTTCACACACATTACATGAAGAACCAACAGAAATGAGTAGTCGTTTCCCGTCAGGATGCATCAAAAGCGTACGAGTAAAATGCCCACTGCCTGTTGGAAATGTCGTGAGGGTCTCTTTATAGGTAGCCGTAAATGCGAGAGGATCATATGTATATGATTTAAGCTCGCCTGTTTCAGCGACATACAAGAGACACGCCCCTTCTTCACACTGAACCAGAATTCCATGTGGCTGCTGCAACCCCTCAAGTACGACAACCGTATGATCCGCAACGCCATTTGCATCAGTATCTGGAAGCGCGACTATTTTTCCATCCTTGGTTAAGGAAACCAACATCATACCCCCATCGTCGCGAGTCATAACACGCGCGCCTGGAGTCTCACGAGAAAAAATAGTTGTTGTGAAGCCTTCCGGCGCCTCAAACGGAGCAATATCTCCTTGAGGTAACGGAGGCGCCGGCTTCGCTGTTTTGGTAACAAGATTCACCAGAAATGTCGGTGGTTTTTGTTTTACATACTCATACGCATAGTAACTCCCTACTCCGCATAGGATCAGTATAGAGAAAATAATTCCGAGTGTTCGCATATCAATACAAAACTAGATATTCAACACAAGCGTACTTCGAATAGTATCAAACCGCTTAATCAAAGCAGCTCTATCAAACTCTTGAACCGCTCCTTGTTCATAGTTTTCTGCCATAGTGTAGTGAATGAAGTAACGAAACGCGATGCACGGCTGTGTTCCACTGAGTGCGTAAACAACCTCTTCATATCTATTACCAGCACCAGCATTTGAAGAAGACGCAATTGAATAGGTCATACCATTTTCTGTTACCGTACTTGGAGTATGGGTACCATCAAGGAAAAGATCAGCACTACAGCTCTCTACCCCCGCAATACTTTCAACACTGATATATGTATCATTTGAAAGATTGGTTCCTGTCGCAATCTTCATAGGTATGGTGAACTTTACACCTTTTAGAATCTTCGCAGGATTTGCCTGATACGTATGAGCTTCGTCTATCGCATACGCATCTTCACCTGCAGGTATCCTGAGTGAGAAAGTGCTACTTGCACTCACATAGACACCAGAGAGATCAGATCCAGAAGGTGTCATGGCGACAGCCATACATCCCTTATATGTTTTCTCTTCGTTACTCTCGAGCATGAGCGCTCCATTGCCCTGTGCCCAAAACACTCGCGACTCGTCAGCGTTGGCATACCGTGCCCCGCTCGCTGATTCAACCTGAACAAGGGAAAGTGTATCGCCGTTTTCAAACGCAATTTCTACAGAACGACCCGCAGAGGTGTTACCTGAAAATATGTCTGGCTCTATGAACGTAGCATCAAACCGCCCTCCCTCACGACATACATACTGTGCTGTTGATTTTTTAAACAGAACCTCTTCGGCTTGAGGAGCTGTTTCTATGTTTTGATGTGTTTTTACATACCACCCCCCAACACCAATAATTGCGATGAGTAATATGATCGAAAAAATAAGAGATTTTGTGCTTTCCATATGTGAATACTTTTACTAATTAGATTTTGTTTCGTAGTAGCCTACTAATGCTTTTATACCTGCAAGGTTTTGAGCCCATTCAATCGTTTCATGAGTTTTAAGCTCTACTGTGATTGCTGGAATATTAATAGAAGCGAGCCATCCTTCAGCATCTCCTGTTACAGGATATGCATCAAAAGAATCTACTGCCGTATACCCTGCGGCTTTTGAATACGTATTCATAATAGCAAGCGTTTCTGGCAAAATGCCATTCTCGCACTCCGAAGCATACACCGCATTTGCCTGACTATGCCAAAAAACGACAGCGTCCGGAGCACTTTTTACAACAAATGTTTGTAAGGCTTTTGCTTCTGGCTCAGAGAATGGTGCAGTACCTGCACTCACCACCTCACTTCTCCAGGTACTTTCTGGTTTCCACTTACAGTCAAAGTTACGATTAAGATCTACGTCGCGAGCATTAAAGCGACCGAGAGCGGTACTACTTGTTGGTACGTCAGAGAGTGCAAAGCGTCCCTCTTTTTGAATAACATCATAGAGACCATCTGGATTAAGAGATGGGATCACGGTAATACGAAGATTGTCGGAAATAAATGTAGGATTTGAAGAAAGGTAATCCATGAAAGAATATGCTAATAACACACTATTCCATTCATACCCTCCATGGATCCCACCCACAAGAAGAAGATGTGTATCTCCATTTCCATACGTATACGCTTGTATTTCCCGACCCAAAACCGAAGTACCGATAACTTCTTCTGAAACAAACGGTTTCTCCTCTTCGACAGAAATCGGCTCTACAACCGGAACATTCACAGCTGGCGTATCATTTTTCAACCAGAGAAAACCAACAATACAACAGAGTACGAAAACAAAACCAATAGCAACACCGAGTCGCGCTCGAGAACTAAGCATTATTTAGCGTAGAATTTAAGGAGAGCATCAACACCTGCTTTGTTTTTTGCCCAGTCAGTGCTGGTGTGAGTTGCAAGAAGTACGCTAATAGCTGGAATTTCTTTTTTCGCAAACCAATTCACCATGTCTCCGGTGATTTCATAGAAATCAAAATCTTGGTACGCCTTGTATCCTGACGCATCAGCAAATGTTTTCATGATTGAGGTGGTCTCTCCTGAAACTCCATTGTGACAACTTGATGCAAAGACTCCACCCGCAGAGCTATACCACACCACAACCGCATCAGGTGTATTGGCCTCTACGTACGCTTTCACCGCCTGACTTTCCGGCTCTGAAAAGACTGCAGCCCCTCCACTCACTGCCTTATTCTGCCACATACCTTTCTCGTTCCAGTCACAGTCAAAGTTGCGATTGAGGTCTACAACGTTTGCATTGAAGCGACCTTTTATAAGAGTTTCTTGGGAACCAGAAATATCTGCCTGCGCAAAGCGACCTGTCGTACTTCCTACTACTTTACTTAACCCATCTGGATTCATCACAGGAATAACAGTCACGCGAACATTTTTAGGAACGGTGCTCGATGACTGCGCAAGGTAGTCCATAAGCTCGTAGGAGACAAGTGCAGTATTCCAACTATAGCCACCATGAATTCCTCCAATAAACAGAAGATCCGTGTCTCCTTCTCCATAATGATACGCAACAATATCGCGTCCCTCGACAGATTTTCCAATCACTGTTTTTGTTTTGTCTTTTTCTTCTTCTTTTACTTCACTCGTTGTCGTAGCAGTAATATCAACCATTGTAGGATTCGTATTCGGCATTTGAGGTGTTTCAGATTTTTTATAGAAAGAACTCTGTGTAAATAAATAACCTCCAATAACCACTACCACTATAACAACCACTGCGCTGATGAATATTTTCATATAACTCTATTTTAACACAAATACACAACCCTGATGGCGAGACCTCTCCAGCAGAAGACGCTTCAGAGTGACACCAATTACATAGACATAAAAAAAGCCCGTGCTCACGGCACCGGCTCTTGCTCCTTGACGATCTCTCGCACCTTCTCCATGAAAATGGCGAGACTTCTGCGTTCCTCGGACGTTAAAACCCGATCGACGACGACACCCCTCCCGCCGATACGTTCGAACCCCTGCAGTCTGCCGCCTTCGAGAGTCAGTATCATTCCCGCCTTGCCAGGACATGCGATATCCACCACCTCCTTCGCGCCATCGCCCTTGCGACAGTGGTATATCACAGACAGCGTCTGGAGCTGATCTGAACGCTCCGATAGGCTTCCGAGAGCTTTCGTGGAGTATTTCGATTGATGACGAAGGCTCCCGACGCACGAAAGACATCATAGAGCTCCGAAATCTGAAGATTGGGCGGGCCGACAATAGCCCTGAAAAGGAACCGACGGAAGCTCGGGAAAAGGATCGCGAGAACGATCACACTTCCCACGATATAGATCACCCACGCCCAGGTGTTGGAAATCATCGGTTTTTTCTCCTGTATTCAACCGGCGCACATACTACAACAAAACCGAGTTGGGGACAATCAAACTACGTCTTCATTATTAACTTTTCCCTCCTCGATAACTGCCGCAACTATTCCCTTCTCTTTCCATCTCACATATCGATATCCTCCAACAACCACAATACCAGCACCAACAACAGAGATAATCAAATCCCACATAGTATCGCCATTGCTCGGCTGCATAGTAGCAGTTGGGTGAAAAAACATGTCAATAAAAAATTCATATATCTCCCAAAGAACTGCAAGCGAGAGTGTAAATGATAGGGCAAGAAATGAAGTAAACGCAGGAGAAATTGAAAGATCGCGCTCTCTAAAAAATATCACAAGCAACATAAAGCCTATGACAGTGAGACCCACACTTGCAGCTCCATGCAACATCAAGTCCCACCACTGAAATGTATTATAAAAATCTGCAATCTCTCCTAAAATAAGTGTTCCAAACATGAAAACGACAATACCTATTCGCAGGAGGTACGGTGTAAATATATTGAAGCGTTTCTCAAGTACGTACGGAATAATAACCACTACCGCAGCTTGCGCCAGAACAAATAAACTCAACCAATCGAGTTTCCAAAGTTTATAAAGAGCTATACCTAAGAAAATAGCGTGGGCTACCTGTAGTACTCTGTAAGAGATATTTTTGAGCATTCAGCTCAGTATAGCTGAAAAAGAGAAAAGGATGCTAATCCTTCTTTTGATCGTATTTTTCTGAAATAAGATCAGCAGCGATCATGCCTGATTGATAAATGGTCGGCAAACCACTCCCCGGATGTGTACCACCACCCACCAGATACATCTGATCTATTTCTTCAAATTTATTATGCGGGCGAAACATCAGCATTTGATCAAGACTATGCGCCATACTAAATACAGCTCCTCGATAGACGCCTGAAGCTTCCCAATCAAGTGGTGTAATTATTTTTTCGGTCACAATATGTTCTCGTATATTCTTTATAGGAGTACGCTTTTCAACTTCATTCAGTACGATGTTTTTAAAAGTTTCTTTTTCTTTATTCCAATCAATGTTACTTGCATTATTCGGTACTGGAACGAGTATATAGATATTAGTCATACCCTCTGGTGCGACGGTTTTATCTGTCACCGACGCATTACGTACATAGAATGAAAAATCTTCAGAAACTTCGAGCGTTTTAAAAATTCTCTCAACATTCTTGCGATACTCTTTCGCAAACATAATAGTGTGATGCTTCATGTCTGGGTACTCCCCCCTGATACCGAGATAAATCATGAATGTTGAACACGAGTATCCTTTCTTGGCAATTTTCTCTGGACTATATTTCTTTAATACTCCTTCTGGGAATAGATGTGTCGCAGCATGCGCAAAATCGGCATTCAAAACTACTTCGTCTGCATATACCTTTTCTCCATTTTTTAGAGTCACACCAACAGCCTTCTTTCCTTCAAGAAGAACTTGGGACACAGGAGAGTTAAGATGAATAGTCCCACCTTTTTTCTCGACAACAGCAGCCATTGCTTTCGATATTTTTGAAAGACCTCCTTCTACATGATAGATACCAAATGCATGTTCAATGTATGACAAGATCACGAAAAAAGCTGGGCATGCAAACGGTGACATGCCGATGTATTTTGCTTGAAAGGTAAATGCGAGACGAAGCTTTTCAGCCTTAAAGTAGTTACCAAGATACTCAAAGAGAGATTTTCCGAGAGGTATCTGTGGAAGTGTCTTTATCACATTCAAATCTAAGAAATCTCGTACTGACGTATAGTTTCGTGCAAGAAAGGGTTTAATTTTTTCAAATCGGACTGACTCTCGCGCCATAAAACGATCGAAGCCCGCCTCTTCTCCTGGGAAATGTTTTTTGATCTCTGCTTTCATCCGTACTGCATCATCGTAGACATCAAAATTAAAGTCTTCATATGCAAGCTGATACATATGATTGAGACGCGTAAAGCGCATGTAGTCTTCACTTGATTCTCCGGAGCGTGCAAATACATCGTCCAGCATATCCTTAAGCATCAAAAATGTAGGACCGACATCAAAGGTAAACCCATCCTGCACAATTTCTGCATTGCGTCCCCCTACTATTTTTTCTTTTTCAAATATATGTACGTCAAAACCGCGAGAGGCCAAAATCATGCCTGTCGTAAGCCCTCCCGGACCTGCTCCGATAATAAGAATTTTTTTTCGTGCGTCACTCATACTATATACACATTGAAATGGTAGACCAGATAGCCGACAAGATATGTTACAAAAGGATACAGCATATAGATAGAAAATACAGACCCCTTTTTGCGCAACATATAGAAACTTGCTGCGATAAGAACAAGATATGGAATCACGAGTCCTGTATGCGCATAGAGGCCTGACATCCACAGACAGAGCGCGACCGCGATATACCCCACAAGACATACCCAAAGAGTAGCCTTCGCTTTCAAAATTGTGGCGATAGTTGCTATTCCTGCTTTTGTATCTGCCTCGATATCAGGGATTGCAGAGTATGCATGCATGACCGAAGACCAAATAGCTCCCGCAATCACTGGCAACCACCATATCTCTGTACCTCCTGCAGCAAAGTACCCCATAAGTCCTACACTCGCACAGAACACTCCATTTGAAAGACTATCGAGAAATGGTCTCGCTTTGAGACGCAGCGGAGGAAGCGAGTATGCGAGATTGAAAAGTATGAATGCAGCGCATGCCATCTGCTCCAAGAAGGATGCTTGGTATAAGAGCGGAATAAAAGGAATTTGAAACAATATAATTGCCCATATAAGAGTCTTTTTCTCCTTAGCGTCTACACGTGCTTCATACGTCCCCTTTTTTTCATTAAATGCATCGGTGTCTCCATCCGCAAGGTCGTTAATCCCATACACAAAGAGGTTTGCCGGGAGCGTAAAGTAGATGAGCCAAAAGACAATGTCGAGATTAAACACAACCGCATTACTCAACGACTGGGCTGCGCCAATACCGATGAGATAGGGGCCGAGTGCGTACATCCAAAAACGTGGACGTGATATATTCAATAAACGAAGCATCATAGTGATATCCATTGTAGTGCGAAACACTCAAAGAGTAAAATAATATGAAATTGGCTTTTATAACGGATGGAACCTGGGGGGATATACTCCCCTTTGCGTTTGTTCTTAAGGAACTCAAAGGTCGTGGACATGAGGCTACTCTCTTTACTAATGCCTTTTACGAAACATTCGCCCATACACACGACATACCTTTTGCCTCCACTACATCAGCTGCAAGTCGTACTGAATTTCTCTCAAACCCAGATCTGTGGCATCCGACTCGCGGAATTGCCTTTCTAGGAAAAGCGACCGATGAGATGTTTGAGGAATCGTATCCTATCCTCGAAGAGAAACTTAGAGAAATGGATGCAATTATCTCTCATTCGTTTACCTATGCGGCAAAAACACTCGCAGAGAAATATAACATCCCTTACATAGCGCTCTATACCGCACCCATGCAAGCACGAAGCCTCCATCGCTTCCCTGTTTTCTATGGTGGCAAAAACCCAAATACGCTCCCGTGGTTTATACGAAAAATATTCTATCCTATTGGAGATAGATTCTTCCTCGACCCTTACTTTGGCAAGAAGGTAAATAAAAAACGTAAAGAACTTGGGCTTGCACCCGCCTCTTCGTTTGTACACTGGGGTACATCTGATTTTCTCACCATTGGTCTCTGGCCTTCTTGGTATGCGCAACCAGAAATAGATCAACCTTTTTTAAAAACTACTACGTTTCCTCAAATTGAATTTAATACACACGACGACCCTGAACTTATTGACTGGATACAGAGAGGTGCACAACCAACGGTGGTTACTTTAGGAAGTGGCTATCTTTTTACAGAATCACTTAAGGTAACTCTTGAAGAAATTTCGCGCAGTCATGGTGAGCGTTTTATACTCATCGGCCCACACGAAGAGAGGGATATGGCGAATGACACTGTTGCAGTGATTCACAACACACACCTCTCTTCAGTACTTGCGCGCTCTAAACTACTCATTAATCACGGAGGAGCCGGAACGCTCGCGCAAGGAGTACATGCAGGAATCCCACAACTCATTATTCCTCAAGGCCATGATCAGCATGATAATGCATTTCGTATACAGGAACACAATCTTGGAGATGTACTCTGGTCTCAACATCCAACTGCAGAAGAACTATATATAAAAATGCAAAGCGTACTCTCTTCAACATTAATTCATGAACAATGCATCAAAGCAAAAAACCAGCTTGAAGAAGATACAGATGCCTGCGTACGCGCTGCCGATCTGATAGAAGAAAAGCTCCACAGGGAGCCTTTCAATACTTCTCGTTAACGTATTCTTATTTCAGGTGAGACTCAAGAAAAGCAAGAGTCTTATTCCACGCATCCATCGTTTCAGTCGGTGCATAGTTTGCTCCTGATGGATTTGCAAATGCATGTCCTACCCCTGGGTAGACATAGACTTCGTTTTGAATACCAAGCGTATTAAGAGATGCCTTAAAATCGTCCACCATCTTCATAGGTATCACGCGATCCTCTTCTCCAAACACTCCAAGCACCGGCCAACTGATCGCTTTCAATCTGTCTGTTGAAGTAGCCATTCCTCCACCGTAGTACACAACGGTCGCATCAAGCTTCTCTCCTGAAAGAGCAAGTTCGAGTGACTGCTTGCCGCCGAAACACCATCTCAAAGACGCCATCTTCTCTGCACCATTGTCTCTTAGGTATGCAGCTGCTTTGCGCATGTTTTCAGTACCAACTTCTTGCTTAAAGTTTGCGGTCAAGGCTTTTGCGCCATCCTGATCCTCGGCAACTCCGCCGAGCAGGTCAACCGCAAGAACCATGTATCCTTGACGAGCCAATGCATCAGCTGCTTCCTTTATCTCAGGACGAAGACCTCGATTCTCATGAACCATCACAATACCTGGATATTGTCCTTCTGATTCAGGACGAGCAAAGTATCCCTTTGCCCCCGGGAAATACTCGAGATCGGCAGTGACCGTAATAGGAGTACCAGTATCAACTTTCATCATTTCAACATTCTTAGCCTCTTTTTCTGGAGTATTCATAGAAAAGAAATCAGTATTTGTATACGCAAACCATCCGCCCACCAACAGCACACCTAAAGCTCCTACTATAATTATATTTTTCATAACCTGAGTATACCAAAACAATAAACACTTCTTCAATCTGCTTCTCTAGTCCATGAATCGTCTCAAAATTGAATCGTGAGGAATATATTGATCCACTTCATGTAGGCGCACAAACGGAACAGTGAAAACGAGTGTACCAGGATCACAGACACCACTCATTGCATATCCCCAGCTCGCACGAAACACAACAAGCCCACCCACTGGATCTAGGTCCGGATAAAAACTTCCAGGACTCATTCCTTCAAAACACGGATTATCACCACGCATCTCATCTTGAGTCGCCCGTGCATTAATGAGTGTGTGTGCGTCAGGATAGAAATATGTAATCACTTTCTCGGTAGGAGACGGCAAAAACAATCCATCAGCACCCTGCTCATAGGTATCCGGAATAAAGTATTCATAATCATCAGACCAACTCGCACCATCTGGTGCAATGACATACGTTGTTAAAAATTCTCCACGGAATGAGTGAGCGGCTCCTTTGAAATAAATATCGGCAGCACCCTTCACCGTCACCACTCCCTTATCTATGTATAGAATTTTACTCTCGAGTCTATCAATACTGAGAAGTCCGAGCTCTTTCCCTGGCATCTTTGAATTAAATTCATCGAGACGCGCGTCAACGAGAGTTTCTTCATATCCCTCCATCCAATCTCCGCCCTCCTCTCCTATGCGAACCTCATTAAAAATACCAAATGTTATAGATCCGTTTATCTCTTGTATTACCCTATCTGAAACACCATCCATACTCATAATAATGTCGAGAGTATTGTCTAGACCATCTATAGGGACTGGAATAGTTTTTATTTCTGCATTCACAATATGACAGCATCCAGGTCCGCTATATGAAAAAATATCAATCATCGGCACAGGTTTTTCGACATACGGAAGAATTTTCTGAGTCACTACAGGAACCCAGAACTTCTGAGTACAGAGAAGCACTATTCCGACCAGTATGAGCACCAGAAGGGCTATACGCACATATTTCATACCATAGAGTATAGCAACAGAAGCGTAGTAAATGTACTCAAAAACTTATATACTATGTGGATCATAGACATGAAAAAACAATCGTTTGTTTTTGCTGGTCTCATTACTGTAATTGCCTTTGCAATAGGTGCAACTGTCGGCTCTTCATATATCCTCAAAAAACACGAAGACCATCCCTTTACCAGCCCAGAAAAGTCACCTGATTACACGTTTATAAATCCTCTCTACGAACAAGTAGAAAATAAGCCACTCCTGACACGAGAAGTTGAAGAACTTAAGAGTGCCATTGAATCTGCAACCACAGAGGCAGTGAGCGAAAAAATCATTGATTATGGCTCGGTCTATTATCGCGACCTCAATAACGGTCCGTGGTTTAGTGTGGGCGATGAGCACTCCTTTAAACCAGCAAGTCTTTTTAAGGTACCTATCATGATTGGCTTCTTTAAGATAGCTGAAACTAATCCTGAAATTTTAGAGAAAAAAGTCACCTATAGTACGCCGTATGAAAATGTTGCTCAACATCTAGTCGATAGCAGTACAACCACCATTGAAGTTGGTAAAACCTATACAATAAATGAGCTTATAGAATATATGATTATCTATTCTGACAATCTTGCTGCGTATTTACTCCTTGAAAACATTGACCCCTTAATTGTAGTGCAGGTCTTTGAAGATCTTGGTATACCTTCAAAGGAAGATACGGAAGCTCTTGAAGGTTTCGGACCACGCACATACGCAAGCTATCTCCGAATCCTCTATAACAGCACATACCTAAATCCTGAATATTCAGAAAAAGCACTCGAGATTCTCTCTCGATCAACATTTAATCACGGTATGCGCTCTGTTTTAATACCTGGAGTTAAAGCGGGTCTTAAATATGGCATTGCAATAGAACCATCAGGTAAAAAGCAGCTCCATGAATGCGGGATCATATACTGGCAAGAATATCGTCCGCATGTACTTTGTATCATGACAACAGGAAATGATTACGAACAAATGGCGACATACATAACAGATGTTACCCAACTTGTCCAAGCAGCGATTCTTAAATAAAAAACAGCCCTTACGGCTGTTAGTGATTAAGCTGGCGCATCTCCGCACCAAGCTCTGCGAAGCTCATTTCCTTAAGTCGACGGCTCAAGTCTCGAACCTCATGTGCGTCTCGACCACGATTATTCCTGTGATCAAGAATGCGCTCAATGAGAGCGTAACGATCTGATTGCTCATACATATAGAATTCCTCCTGTGCAAAATTCTACACGAATCACCTGCCTACATCTATAGTCTATAAAAAGCTCCTGGATTCAGCCAGGAGCATACGCAACCAATCACAATCGATGATATAGAAGAACTGCCTCGATATTCCCCCTGAGCACCCGACCACCCATCAAGGCGCTAAGAAAAAGAACTGCCTCCGTATCCTTTACTCCGAGCATGAAAGGAAGCAGGATGATATCGAGTACGATACCGAGCGCGAGAATCAGAGCAACAGCATACATCAGCTTCTTTTCTCGAGAACTCTGTATCACGTCAACCTGCTGATCATACCCCAACCTCAGGATCTGAAACCCCACATAGATCAGATGCGGTACACACCATGCCATCAAAGCCCAGATAATGAACATCGCCCAACCAATGACCGGGATTTCAATAAACCGGAGTGCCTCAGTGTGATTGATTACCACAAGAAGCAACCATCCTGCCTGGAAAAAGGCAGCGGCCATATAGAGGATACCCATACGGATCAGGCTCAGCCGCTTGAAACCCGCAGGGACGAGGAAGGAACGAATGCGTAAAATCGCTGGCAACATCAGAAAACCCCTTTTATGTCTCTGTTGATGGACTAGAACAATATAATAAAATTATCTTTTGTCAATTTAAAATGTATGAAATGATATGTAAACCATCATAGGGATCACCCACGTAAGCCAATCGAGTATTCCCTTTTGTCGTGATTGACCGTAGCGCTTTGGATGCGAATAAAATTCTTGGACAAAGAGAGCGATAATAGCTGCTCCCAGAAGAACATAGAGCGCCATCTCACTTCCAAGTAGTTTTTGTGAGATAAGCGCGGCACACACAATAAAAAACACGGATCCGAGAAAATGAAAAGCTGTGCGGTACACAATCAACTTATACCCAAAGTGATGAGGTCCATACATCTCTACCGCACGATCAAGTGCCTGCATATATGACCTCCGTCCTCTGACGAGACGCCCCTCTATCTCACATGCAAATGGATACAGACGATCAGGAACTGTTTCCATAAATTCATATATATTTTTAAAAAAACTCGCCATGATCATTTTTTGATTACTAATATCTCTTATTGTGAGAGCTGACTTGTAGCATGTTTACTATATCATCCTCCAAGGACTGTATTCATCGATCCTCGACAAATCTAAAAATAGTGCCACTATTACGACAGCACTGTCCTTATAGCTTTACTATTCCTTATATTTTTATGAAAACTTCTCTCTATCATCTTATTCCTCTCATAAGTCTATTTTTCTTGTCAATCGCTTTTCTGTATCCAACAACACTCAGCGCAGCAACAACGCCTATAAAAATTGATGTTTTTCTTATTGCAGGACAAAGCAATATGATTGGCAATTCAGGCAGCAAGGACAGCGCGCCAACACTTCCTGCGAGCACCACCTATCAATACAGAAACGGTAAGATTACAAGTGTTACCAACACACTTACTCCTGGAAAAGGAGCTGCATGGCCTCAGTTTGCGCAAAGCTATATAGGCAATAGCACACGCAGAGTAGCTTTTATACAAGAAGCTGTAGGAGGTACTTCTCAGATTGCATCCATAGATAACGGTAATGGAAACTGGAGTACTTCTGGAAAATTATTCAATGACTCCGTCCAAGAAACCACTGCAGCCCTTGCAGCATTCAAAAAAGCTGGTTTTGATCCAGCTCTAAAAGGTGTTTTATGGGGTCAAGGAGAAAATGATGCAGCAATGATTAATGGAAAGCGCATAACAGGCGACGAGTATAAAAAAGAACTCATTGAAATGATCGCCAATTATCGCACAGCATTAGGATCAACAACTCCATTCTATATATTTCAAACAGGAACAGCAGTAGATAGAAATGATAGTGGGTTTGCAGCTGTGCGCCGTGCGCAAGATGAGATCGCAGCAACAGATATATATACAGATATCGTGTTTCGAGATGCCATAACGTTTCCTAATCGAAAGATGATGGATAACTACATCCACTATAACCAGGCAGGCTACAACGAGATGGGTGACCGAGGCGCTAAAAGTGTGATCTACCTACAAAACAACAAAAAAGCTCCCAAGGCGCCCTTAGCAAGTGTTGTGAGCGGTACATACACAGCAACCACCACAGTATCCCTTTCATCAACACTAGGAAGCACTCTCTTATATTCGCTTGATGGACAAAACCCTACGTGTTCACGCGGGACTACCTATGAAAAACCAATTGTCTTTTCAGCAAAGGGATCGCATACACTCAAGGCTGTTGCCTGTTCTGTAAAAAAAGATCTATCTCTGTTTTCTATATATCGCTATACAATTAAGTAATCAAAAAGAAACTCTAGAGTGTTTCAGCTTTTTTCTTTGAAAGTTCTCCAAAGATTCCTCTAACTCACATCATTTCTTCATTCTTAATCTTATTTATCAAAGGCTGCTCAGTAATTTTGACTGAATAGTGATCACCAAGCTTAGTGTCATAGGTCGTATGATGTGGTCGCTCTACTCGTACAAGTGGAACACCTCCCCTCTCCAGGCGCGTAATTAATTCTTTATACGATAACACTATAGGATATATCTCTATATGATCGAAGCTATTTGTTTGAGAGTTATCTGGTTTCTGATCAGAAAGCTCCAGGTACTGAAGAACTCCTGCCTCTGTCTCAATTCCCTTTTTAAATTTTATAATTGCTATCCGTCTCCCTGAGATAATAGATTGATATATAAAGTCGCTTTCAGTTTCAAATATTGCTCTGAGTACCTCAAAGACCTCCCCACTTTCACACCTATAACAGATGTGATCAGCGCGAACATCTTTTGCTAGATTATTTTGTTCTATAAAACCATTAAAAGCTGAGACAAGATCATGTGCTTCTCTATAAAAGTCACTGATATTTTTTATATTTGGCATAGAAATATTCCTTAGTACGATCTGCCCTTATTAAAAAGCTAGGACGAAAGATCAGCATAATTGAACAGCACTCCAAATTGTTTACACCACACCATCGCATACCGATACTCTTCTGTATTTATATCTGAAGGAACTTCATAGTTTACATTGCCTTCAGTTGCTCGGAGTT
Source organism: Patescibacteria group bacterium (assembly GCA_019745315.1). Taxonomy (GTDB): domain Bacteria; phylum Patescibacteriota; class Minisyncoccia; order Phycocordibacterales; family UBA918; genus JAIETH01. The sequence goes on from JAIETH010000001.1 coordinate 227,246, forward strand.
CTCCTAGGCTTATATATTCTTTTGCATCGAGATCTTTCGCAAGATACACATACAAATCAGGTCCATTGAGTGTCTTAAAGTTTTCATACCGAACAACATCTCCTGAATCTGTCTTGATGATACGCACAGTACCACTCGCAGGATGACCTATCGTGCCCACCACAGGTGCAGCATTTCTTGTGTTTGCCATTGCACCCTCTTCTTGTGCAATAGAGGTCGGCATATTTTCTGCACCACCTTCTGTTATCGCTACTTCAGAGGATTCAACTACCTTCTTTGATTCTGGCGCAACCTCATCAACTCGAACATGCCTAAACACCGGTGACATGGTGTAGTACAAAATACCAAGAACTACGATGCCAACTATTCCAATACTTATTTTTTTAATCATGTTATGTGAAAGTCCGTCAATTTATTATGGCATTTTTGTTGGCATAGTTAAAACATGAAATGCGCCAGAATTTTGAGAAACTTTTAACTATATGTGGTGGTTATTATATATACGCATAACCAACGCTACTATGAAAAACAAAGACATTCCTCTGATTATCGTAGGCACCCTCACCGTACTACTCATACCCCTCGCATTCAACTGGGATTGGACAGCAAGTGATTTTGTTATAGCAGGTGTACTCATTTTTGGTACCGCCCTCCTCCTTAATCAGATACGAAAAAAGATGAGTAGCTACCGGCTGCCTTTCGCAGTACTCGTTATTTTCCTTTTTGTATGGCTCTGGGCAGAACTCGCTGTCGGCATATTTACAAACTGGGGAAGCTAAACACTACTGCGAGCGATTCTAGCAATGTATAAAAAAATCGCCTATTGGCGATACTCGTTACGCTTCAACACTTCTTCTCTTCAGCGACCCTGGATCGATCAAGTCTTCCCATGGCGCGATATTGTAGCTCGCGCACACGTAGCCGCTTCCGCTTCGTTCAAACACAGTTACGGATGCATTTTTCGGACGACCCCAGGAATGCCAGTCTTCAAGACTTGCACCTGTGAGAATGCGTCGCAGACAAAGTCCTGCTATGCCATGCCCAGAAATGTACACGGTACTCAGAGAGGCACAAAAGGCCTGCGAAGAAAGAAATCTATTCAACCTCCGCTCCACACCAAGACATGACTCACCTCCCGGCGCTTCGTAGTGATAATAGCCGACTTCATTGAGGCGATCTTCTTCACCAGGATACATCTGAAGAACTTCTTCTCGAGGATGTCGGTGCCAAACCCCCATATCTCGCTCATCAAGGAGAAAGCTCTTCAGAACACGAGAGAAACCAGCCGCAACAGGGATGGCCTTCGTCCGTGAATAGGTCGAGCACCATGCAACCTCGATATCTGGAAACTCACGACGTAGATACTCGGCGGTTATATCCCGCTGAAGTACACCGAGATCTGTCAGAGCCGAGTCGCGATTTGCTATCCCGGCCTTGATAGCACTCTGCGCATCGACATTGTGGATGCACTGCGGATGCCTCGTGAACACAATGCGCCGTGGCATGTTGTGCGACATTTTTATGCCCTTTCCTGCTCCAGGAAGTAGGTTACAACAAGTTATTCAAAAGCACTAGCGACACGCTTTTGCATAGGAAAAACTACACAGGTCTTTCCTATGTGGTATTAGTAGTCAAACGTCCCGGCGCCATCGAGCTCAACCGCAGGAGTCTCACACCCCACAAGCATATTTAAGAATTTATTTGTTGTTTTGTATTTATACCCAGTACCATAGGAAAGATTCCATGGCTTGAGCATCGTCTCGCTAAATGTTTCTTGAAACTTCTTGAGCGAAACACCAAGAGAAGCATCAAATGTGGTATTGATTTCACCTTTAAAGAATCCGAGCTCGGTGAGGAGTACCTTAGTCTTCTCTACCTCTGCTGAAGATGTATTTTCAGTCACACTATTATGCTCAACAAATGCCGGACACTGTATGCTCGCACTGCAATAGAACGAGTTTATTTTCATAAGCGTTGTGCGGTACACATACCCTGTTGGCTCTGCAAGTCCCCACACCCCAAGCACTTCGCTCGCATGCTTTTTCTGGAAACGCTTCACAGCTTCAGCATCCTCTTTTGAATACACGCCATCAACAGGAAGGTTCTCTCCCTGCTTTTCATTTAAAAATGTTTCAAGCTTTCGCACATCCTCTGCATCATTTTCTACATTGAGACCTATATATGAACGTATATGCGGAGCACACACACCTACAGATGTATTCTCTACTTTCTTTTCTTCGCCGTATACACAAAGTTCCTGCTTATGGTGAGAAAAATATTTATAGTTTGAAGCATTTGGATCTTTGCACCCAAATGGCTTATGGATCGAGGACCCAGATGATTCCTCAGTTGATTCTTCTACATCACCAAAAAGTCCAAAGATTGAGAAGCTCGGTGTCGTACATGAAATAGTATTAGCTGTTGTGTCGAGATCACAATCGTTAAGCATTACCCACTGACCATTCGTATAGTGGAAAAGCTTAAGCGAGCTCTCATCAAGCCCATCTATCTCACTATCGGTATACTCATATTCAATAGTTACTTCAGCATCAAAAGAATCAAGAATTGTTGATCCGTTGATAATCGCTTTAACGTCAAACACGGTCGCACCGACTTCGTTTGAGATTGTTTGCGGACGACCAATTGATGCAAGGACAGCATCGCTCGCGATTGCCTGCACCTGAATAACAAGCGTTGACGATGTCGCGGTAACTGCAGGAGGAGTGGTGACGGTAAAGGTCTTGCTTTCTGTCTCAACAAGAGTTGTGCCTCCGGCACTTGCAGTAATAGTGGTTGATGTTGCAACTGACGGCGTCGTACTTCCTGCACATCCCCCAGTGGTAAAGGAGCTGGCTGTAGAGGTCGCACTATTCCCTACCTGATCTCGGGATACTGCGCGGTAATGGTAGGTTGTACACGAAAGCAGCGGAGAAAGTGTGGTTGTGTGACTGGTCACGCGTGGCGATGTATTCGCTTCAGAGGTGGTTGCACCAAGAGCAGAGGTGAGACCATAGAGCACTCGAGTAGATGCTCCTTCGTTTGTAGTCCAGGTAACACTTGCAGACGTTGACGCAGACGAGTTTGCCGCGAGACTTGTGATGAGAGGCGCTGTTACATCAGCTGTGGTAAATGTCCAGGTAGTTTTTGAAGATATACCATTGAAATAATTATTGGATCCATCTTTAAATGCCGTACCAGGAATAATGACGTAATACTGAACTCCTTCAAGGAGTGTCACACTTGGATCTATGACAATTGAATTACTCCCACCACCTGTAACCTGGGCACTCGCTACATCGATCGTATCAACCGTACTGTCATCAGAATATTTTTTAATGAGAATATTCCCTGTATCTTTTGTTACCGTTTTACTAAAACTAATCGCGAGATTTGCAGTTGTTGTAGCGTTTGTACTTCCGGTCGAAGGAAAGAGTGTGGTCACTGCAGGTACGTCAGCCGTAACAATAGACACATTTCGAGAGACAACAGTAGGAAGTGCTCCATCAGCACCAAACTCGACAACATACCCTTGCTGCGCTGAACACGGAAAGTCATTCCACTCACCATTTTGTGATGAGTACATGTATCCGCAATCCTCACCACTTCCATAATCATTCGGCTCACCACTTGCCCATCCGTTATATCCACCCGAAATTGGTAATCCCGTTGTTTCGTTATAAAACGCAGTACCACTCTCCGGGCCAGCAGCCCACTTCCATGTCTTTTCTGTTTCAGAGTCTGTCGCACTCAACCATCCGTCTCCCGAGAGACGCTGGTAGATAAATGTATTCTCTTCATCAGACGTAACTGTTGCAAGGTATCCAGTCGCACCATATGCACTCTGAGCCTCAGCAGCACTTTTTGCTGCAGACCAGGTAAAGCTACCTGAGGTAAATTTATACAAGTGACCATTATCTGCAAAAAAGATTTCTGTAGGATTTACCAGCGCCACTTCAAGTGTATCGGTTCCTGTAGAACCACGAGTATACGTGAGCGTTGAAAGTGCTGAGTTAAGATTCGTAACCGTACCCGAGAGATTCAAGGTATCGCTATTATTTCCACTTATCGTCACTCCTGAAGTAGCAGAAACTCTCACCGTACCACTAGTCACATAAATCTTAACCGGAGTTGTTGAAGCTCCATTTCCCACAATCTGGAATCCCGAAATAGAAGTAGCAACGTTTGGAGTGGTGGTCGCATTATTGCCACTAGTGAGCGTAAGCACATCAGCGTTCGCCACAACAGGAAATACAAAAAAGACTGCTGCAACAAGCAGGAGCATTCCGTGAAAATACCGAATCATATGACAGTAGTATAAACTAGATGGATCTACTCAGATTGCACCCTCTGGGGATGCTTAAAATACGATCACACAGAAAAAGCCGCCTAAACAAAGTAAGCTGAGTAGCTTTGTGTTTAGGCGGCGAGTTACCCGCGTCGCTTCTTTATATAAGCAAACAAAGGTTGTTGCGGATAGGGGTTTGCAAGCCCCACCGTCATGCCGAAGGAGTGATGATTTTCTCCAGGGTAATGGTATCCGTTCTGGAAAAGCCACAGAGGCTCTCCATGCTGATGACCAACGCAGACCATGAAGTGATAGCCACCCAGGCATGAGTTCTTGCAGAGACTAAGGATGACACTTGGCTCTACCGATTTCGGCACCGTATCCACAACGGCAGAGAACAATCCGCGAGCGTGATATTCCTTCTGTGCCCGGAGAAAATTCTGACGATGCTCCTCACTTGTGCGACGCGAGCGAAACATGCGTTCTTTGGCGTAGGCAATGAACACAACATCGCCGACACCGACTCGTGAAGCCATACTGAAGGGACGCATACCATGACCCACCACCGCCAGATTCTGCTCATGCTCACATTCCACGAATGTACCCGTGGAAATGTAATGCGCAAAGGCAGAGCAGTTCGTCAGATGAGAGTCGTAGTATCTCTCCGTATACTCGAGGACGCGAGCGCTGATAAGCTCATCAGCGATAGAGCCTTGATGGTACACACCCCAATTGCGAAACAAAAAATTGAGACCCCTATCAAAACCCTTGATCCAATGCAGGCGCACGCCACGATTTGAGCGGATAATCCGCCCATTAGTGTAGATCGTCCTGATCGCGCTCATGTAGCCTTCGTCGGTACGATCTATGCAGAGCAAAGGCTTGGCTTCATAGGCCATGATTTTCTCCTCTTTGCTTCCTCTGGAACTCTTTACCAAGCGAGACTATACAATAAATATTTTAAAATGGCTAGGTAACCTTCTAAAAAATATTTCTGACTAGATATCTACACCAAGCTGGTAACTTACACACTATCTAAACGTCACTGTTCCGCTGTCGTACTTAAGTTCCAAGATGAGCTCACCACGGCTGGTGAAGAAAAAGGACGCGGTATTTTGGAGTAGCGCTATAAACTCTGATTCTTGCGAACCTTCACAGTACATTTTCGTAGAAACAATATTATCAAAAGTAATAAGGTTTTGATTTACCGAATAGCTTCCTCCCACGCTATTGCAATCAGTAGACGCGCTGAAGGTTTTGTCTGCATTGAATGTGAGCGCAAAAACATCTGGCTTTGTTGGGATAATTTCCCGCCCATCGTTATAAAGCGCTTTCTGCCACTTCCACTTTGTCATACCAAGTGTCATCCGATCTGGATCAGCTTCACCTTCAAAGCCGGTATCAAGAGCGAGCTTGCTCCCTTGTATGATTTCTTGATTACTATCAAGAACATAGAGCTTAGTTGGCTCAGATGTGAGACGCACGTACCGAATCTGCTTACCTTCTGGCTTCTGCCAATTGAGTACGTAGACGGTAGCGTCCACGTCATCTTTAAACCCTCGCTCAGTATTAAGCTCTCCAGTACGCACAAGACCATTCGTTTGGAGTCGATAGGTTGTGTAGTCTCTGTGTTCAAATACCACCTCCACCCTATCAACACGCGCAGCATATCGCTCAGTTGTCGGGCCCTCTTCCCATACCACTTCTTTTGCAGAAGTATCTACTGCCCCTGAGTCAGGAATCTCTGGAGCTGGCGCAGTAGCACTCTCTTTGTTAAGCAAAAGAAATGCACACAGCCCTATGAGAGCCGCGACGAGAACAATAAGCATATATACTGCTTTTTTCATATAGTAATTATGTATCTTTTGGCAAACCCCACTGCCACTTTGGTTTTTCTCCTTTCTTGTAGGCTATAAAAATAAAAAGAATGGTAAGTACAATAAAAGGTAACCCCGACACTAAAAAATTACTTCCTGAATCAGGATTCCCTGGAATGGCTTCTTCTCTCACAAGCGCGAGAAGAGAGACGAGCGCGATGTACAGCGCTGTAGTGAACCATCCCTGCCAAGTTGCAGGTACCCATCCCCACCCCCATATCTTACGCTTAAACCAGTAGTGTTCGGGATTGTCTTGTATGTAATCAAGATATTTTTTAAACATGCTTATGAGTGTGAATTTCGAAAAATCTTCTCCATTGGTCTCCCTTTTGCGAGCTCGTCAACAAGCTTATCGAGATAGCGCACCTCGCGCATGACCGTGTCCTCAATATCCTCTACCCGCACACCACAGACCATGCCGGTGATGAGTTTGCGTAAAGGGTTAGGCTTTGGAGCTTCCTTAAAGAAGGTCTCAAAATCCACTTCTTTTTTGATCTGTGAGCTCAACGCGCGTGCGGTGTATCCTGTCAGCCAACGGATGACTTCATCAACCTCTTCCTTGGTACGATCCTTCTTCTCTGCCTTAGCGATATACATTGGATAGACCTTTGCAAAGCTCATTGCATATACGCGCTTAAGAGTTGCTTCACTTGTTGGCTTCATACGTATAAGTATAGCAAAAAATACCTCCAAGATGCGTGTGCGTTAAAAAAGACCATAGACTCCCATTCTACAGACATTGATCATATTAGAGACAGTGCGCGGTATACTATATTTTATGCGAAAACATATACACCGTGCGTACCGGAAAGTATGCGATACATCCCCACAGATGAAGCGAAAGATCCGTATCGCGTATGCCACACTCCTTGGTATCGCCATACTTTCAGGAGCAGCTATAGTCATGGTCGCCGAAATTCAGCTTAAGCGCCTTGAAGAAGCAGCGCGAATTCCAGAAGCCCCTCCATTCCCTATCAGCGTTAATCCTCAGCTCAAGACTATTTTTGAAAATCCTGAAGTCGATACCTATTTTGCTATCTATGTCTCTTCAGACTATAGCCGAAACAAGAAAATCAGCTGGCTTGAAGAAACGCTCGAAAAAATTGCCATATCACGTTGGTTTCAACAACTCGCTTCTCCGGTAGCGCGAGTACTCGTCATATATCCCGGAGAACGCAAAGAAGAAATTGCTGAGGAATTTGGCGATATTCTCAAATGGGACGAGGAAGAGGAAGCTCGCTTTGTATCTCTTGTCGATCAGTCAATACCGAACCTTGATGAAGGAGTGTATTTCCCTGGACGATACCTGACTCACAAAGATGCTACTCCAGAGGAAATAGCGTCTCTAGTAACCACTGAATTTACTAGTGAACTTCTCAAGAGATATCCTGAAGAACTCGCGGCTCAAATTCCGCTTAAAGAGACGCTTATCCTAGCCTCAATTCTTGAGCGTGAAGCGTATGACTTTACCGACATGCGAGAAATTTCGGGTATTATCTGGAACCGCCTTTTTATTGATATGAACCTCCAGCTTGATGCAACACTTCAGTATGCAAAAGCAGAAAAGACACCGGGAGTATGGTGGCCGCAGATAGTCCCGAAGGACAAGTATATTGAATCTCCATTTAATACTTACGAAAACGAAGGTCTTCCACCTGCACCAATTGCAAATCCTTCACTCGATGCAGTACTCGCAGCACTCAATCCCATAGAAACAAACTGCATGTTCTATTTTCATGATGACAATAGCAATTTCCATTGCAGTGTTACCTACGAAGAACATGTAGAGCTACTCAAGCAATACTACGGTCAAGGTCGGTAAACCTTTTATTTAAGGCAAGATCAATCTGTGTAACTAGGTAGATTTAGTTATCGATAACGATAACATTTTCAATCTCTGTTGGCTCTTCAAACATATCAATAGTTTGCTGAACCAATTCCCTACTCACAACTGATCGGCTTGGATTCTTTTGATTATCCTCCCAACGCTTCCATACTGTCTCAACAGATGATTGTATGTATATCACTTTGGTCTCAGCACCAACAGACTGTGTCACTTCTCGCAACCTGTCTCTACTGGCAACTGTTTGATTGGTCGAATCATAGAGTACGTTATTTCCATCTAGCAAAGCGCGCCTGGTCTTTTCGTATGACTCATTAAATATTTTTTCCCAATTATCCGCATCGGGCAGTATATTTGAATCCCAATTAAAGCCATGTGTGTGAAAGATATCATCAATACTCACAAACGCTATGTCAGTTTGTGTTTGTAACTGCTTTGCAATATACGATTTACCTGCATATGGAAAACCACACAAAATAAAAAGTGTTTTCTCTGAATCTTTTATAATTGAAACAATATTACCTAAATTTTGCATTACTTAACTATATAGAAATAATATATCTAGCTTGTCTTTTTCAATGATCCTGCAAACTCAATATCAAGAGAAGATATCTTATCTTCAGCAAGCGCAACATAATAGACGAACTTAGCGGGACTTGCGCTGAAGTCGCCACTCACGATTGTCTCAATGACCCAGGATTCATCTTTCTCTGTGACGTGAGAAATCTCTGTATCGAGATTCAGTCCTGACAACGATTTATCTATCCAAGCTGCAATTTGTTCTTTTCCACGCACCTCCTTACTCTCACCTCTATCAATAACAAGGGCGTCATCAGAAAACACAGAAAGCAAACCTTCTTTATTATGATTGTTCTTATGAAGGAAATATTCAGAAATAATATGTGGTAGATCGCTCATATATTCAGTCTAGTTTTATGTTTCTGTTATATATCTGACCACACAGCCAGCTCATTACCGTCTGGATCAGCAAAATGAAAACGACGACCGCCAGGGAAGCTGAATATGTCTTTTGTTATATTTCCCGCAGCGGCTTCCACTTTTGCTTTCGTCTCTTCAAGATTATTTGAATACAGTATTACCAAAACACTTCCCTTAACTACCTCACCGAGAGCAAATCCTCCGTCTACACAATCACCTTCAAACGCAGTGTATTCAGTTCCGTAATCAGTAAATTTCCAACCGAATGCCTTTGTATAGAATTCTTTTATTGCGACTAAATTCGGTGAAAGAAATTCTATATATTGAATTTGCTCATGCGTAAGTTTCATAAAAATAGTATAGCAAAATTTATATAAAAGGTACCTGATCCCATTTCCCCATTTCCTTCAATAATAGAGTGGTGCTTGAGTAAATTAGAAACCATATTTGTCCATACGGAGCTTGAACGCCGCACGGCCTCCCTCGGTGACTAATGTGATTTCTTCCTTGATCGCCTCGTTGTCGATTGCGCCAACCGCCTTGATTGCACCATGTGTCTGATCCCCAGCTTTCACGTAGTCGCAACAAACCACGAGTTCAGCATCGCCATTCACCACGAAGTTTGCGCTATGGCTTGCAAAGATAAGTTGTCGCTTGCTCTTTGCTTTCCATACTTGCTCGACAATTTCTCTAATCATTCGGCTGTCGATATCGTCCTCCGGCTGGTCGATGATGAGAGGCGCGCCCGGTTGATTGAGAAGCACAGTAAGCAATGCCGTTGCCTGTTGGCCGGCAGAAGCATCTTGGAATTCAATGTAGTCAGCTTTGGTCTTGTTGGTGCAGTACAAGAATTTGGGATTGAATTCGAGCTCGGCAACCGAAAGATCTATCCAGCTTGTCGAATCAAAGTTGGTAGCGATACGCGTGCGCTCGTTGTCGATAAATCCGCAGTTGTTGAGCACAGGAGTAGCCGGCAATGCTTCCGGTCCCTCCATGGAGTGAAGCGCGAGTTTTTCGAGCTCGGCTAGGATGCCGTTCCATTCAGCAAGCGGATCTGCGGCTTTCACTAGAGATTGGCAGATTTTGTCGATCTTATCCTCTTTGATGTTCATGCCTGAAAAAGCGATCTTCAACTTTTGCGTGAGACGATCAGTGTCGAGACCGGTTGCGAGTTCCGCTTTGATCAGCCCGCCAGATAGAGCGGTGAATTGAGCACACTGCTTTTCGAGCGCGGCAATCTTCTGCGTGTGCAGGCCGTCCCATTTCTTGCGAAGTCCCTTGTATATCTTTTCCGGATCACCAAGAGCCGCAAGAGCATTGCGTTTTTCTGTCTGCTGTTTCTTAAGGATGGCGATACGCTTTTCAAGAGCCTGTATCTGATCAAGCTGTTGCTGATTGACGTTCGCTTTCGCTTTTGCCGCCTCGTACTTCTTTTCAAAAGCCGTCTTGAGCTTTTCCCATTCCTTTATCTCGTCATTGATTGCTTTGAGAGACGCCGGCTTGAAGAGGTCCGAGAGCGTGCTGACGGCCGTCTCGATCTGTGTAAATTTGGAACCAAACTTTGTGCGGATGCTCTTGATAAGAGCCTTGTTCTCCAGCTCGGCATCTTCTTCTTCCTCATCCTCGGTTTCCAACGCTTCAACCAAAGTACCGACATGCTCTTGTGTCGTTTCGAGCTGATTCTTTAGATCATCAATGATAGTTTCTTCCTCGTCGTACTTTGCTTTCTGGTCGATGATTTTCTGATCGGCTTCAGAGAGACCCTTGAGACTCTTTCGCTGTTTGCCTACCTGTTCGGTAAGCGAAGCCATTTCAACGCTGTTTTTATTTACTTCCGTCTCGATCTCATTCATGCGAATAAGATCACCGTATGAGGAACGCATTTTTGCTTCAGTGTCGCGCACCTCGGACTTTATTTGGTCGAGTTCTTGCTTTATAGGCAACTCAACAAAACGCTTCAGTTCGTCGATGCGAACGCCGACGCTACTAAGTTGTTTCTGGCTGTACGCTTGAATCGGGAGAAGATTCCGCACCTGTTGCTCTGTAGCTTGCTCGAAATCGCCATCACCAATCTTCAGCAATATTTCCTGTTTCTTGGAATTGCGCTTAACGATGTGTGGCACGTCATTGAGCAAGAATTCAACCTGTACCTCTCCGTCATGCTTTTGAAGCGTGTTGTCGATAAGGTGCTTGCGCTTGTTCTGCACGATGTCCATGTCCTCGCTCTCCACCGGCTGATCACAAAGACCCCAGCGCAAGTATTCAAGAATTGTAGATTTGCCGGTTCCGCGTCCTCCAATGATTGCATTGTATTGCTGGTTCAAGTCGAGATCGACACGACCAAGGAACTTTGAATTTGAGACGGTAACCGAAGTGATCCAAAGATTAGGCATCAATGGCTCTACCAGTGAAAGCCGAGACTCTTTTGCCAAGCAAGCCTGACGCAATGCTTCTGCGGTGGGCTCTGACCATTTTACGTATGTGATATGAGATCCGAGGTCCGAGTGATCGCGCTTACGATTATCGGATGTTTGAAAAACAGCAATCGGCTTGTATCCGTTGTTTTGCTGGCGTCCCTCAAGAATATTCTTCTTTCCGGTGCTGGTAGGCGCATAGTCTCCGTCGAGATATCCGCCGACACATCGCATCTCTTTGTAGTGCTTATCAAAACCGTCGCGGAAAAGCGTCTTATATCCGCCGTCCGTTACGTTGGGGAGAATAATAAATTTACCCTTGAGCCATTTGTGCTGATTGAGCTTGTCCTCAAGGTTGTTCAATCCGGTAAGTGCCGCCGGCGAAACGGAATCGATGCTTGCAAGCTTGCTGTTGGTCTCAGGAGTAGCGTCAATGGTCAGTGCTGTAAGAATGTCATTCAACTTTGTTTCGTCAAAGTCTGCGCTAAGTAAAAGAATTGCTTGGCATGGTGGAGATGAAAGTGTGAGCTCGATACCTGGAAAGACAATAATCCGATCCTCTGGCGCAACATCCTCACCGATCAGATTAACCTCTGATGCGGCCGCGGCTTTAACGTATGGGAAGAATGCAAAGTCGTGGTGATCGGTTATCGCAATAGCATTGAGACCTTTTGCTCGGCACGCCTGAATAAGCTCCTCTGCGTAAGCTTTTCTTTCTGCTGGTGTAGCGGCCTCATCTCCGTGCCAGTTTGCATCCCGTGGCGTATGGACTTGAAAATCGCATTTGTAGAAGTGTGCTCCTTTGTCCATAAAATGCATTTTAGCATTTTTAGACATCTATTAATATGACCCGTCTAGGTAACCAGGTACGATTTTTATGAGTGCTGGCTGTCTGGGACGATGTTAGAACTTTAATCATGAAATAAATAACTGAATGCTTGTTCTCGTGGCTTTTCAAAGTCATGCGAAATATCAAAATACTGAATTCCAAAATTTGCACACTCCTCTTTAAGATATTTGCTGAACTGAATCATTTCGTCAATTAATTTAAGCATTTCATCGTCAGAGATATTTTTTGTCCAATCCACTTCCCCTTGATGATATGTTCTTACCAAAGTAAGCTTCTCTTCCTTATTAAGTTCTGAATATCCGAGAAAACAACTTTTAACTTTATTGCCTTCAAGAATTAACTCATTAACTTGACTAGGCAGAATCGTATCACCTTCAATGAGAAAATTATGTTCTTCATGAAAAAAGAATCCTAAAAGAGGTTTAGCTACTGGCCATGTTTTTTCTGCCCTCACAATGAACGACTGGTCGTAAGCCACACCTAGCTGCGGTGCTCCGTTTGCTAAGCCACCAAATAAAGCATCAAGTGGAAAATATGGAATCCCCTTTTCAGATACTGCTCTCCTAGAAAGCAATGTTTTTCCTGAACGAGATGCACCACCAAGTATGTAGATCATAAGGAAAGTATAATGGTTCTAGCTGCTTAATCCTAACGAGAGTCCAACTAACAATTTTGCTGGGATACAGGGATTCGATTCTTACAGAATCAGTACAGGTTGTCAGTATTTTAGTCCAAGTATTCCTAAAATACTAGGCAACCTTTTCTCACCCCATATCCTTCCGCTTGCGCACAGAAAAAACCGGCATAAAGCCGGCTTTCTTGAAATAGTCAGGATTCGACCTCGTCCCTCGGCACGACAGTCCCCCGGACTGTCGGTTCGAATCCCTGTATCCCATCTCTCATCACTACGTTCTTCGAGCTGGGATACAGGGATTCGAACCCCAATTAAAGGCTTCAAAGGCCTCTGTCCTACCATTAGACGATATCCCAAAAAATACTTCGACTAGAACGGTACTCTAGCGTTGCTCAATAGTGCCTTATTTTTAAGCTCAAAACAAGACACTCCTCCCTATTCCTTTGTAGAAGGAATAGAGTCTATAACCGCGAGTTCAAGCGGGAGTACTGCGATATGTGTGCGGCCGACTTGGTCTGTGGCATCGAGAAAACGAAGGAGTGTTTTTGAGTTTATAAGTGTCTTTGGGTCTTTTGCAATCTCGCTAATTACAGCCTTATCTTCATCACTAAAACTTGATAGATATTCCTCTGCATCACTCGGGGCATTTCTCTTTAGAATCACTGCGCGCATACGCTCAAGCAAAAGTCGTGCAAAGAGTTTCATGTCTATTGCCATCTCACCCGCCTCTCGTAAAGCCGCAAGTGCTTTCTCTGTAGAGTGCTCATGAATACCAGATACTACATTCATAATGAGTGCACTTCGCGGAGCACCTATGATAGCGGCTACCTCATCTGCTCCAGCCTTCGTATCAGGAGAGGCGGTGATTACCTTTTGCGTGATACCAAGCGCGTCTCTGAAAGAACCGTCTGCTGCTGCAGCAACGAGATCAGCTCCGTCAGGAGAAAGAGTAAATGCTTCGGATTTCGCAACTCCAATTATATGATCACGAAGCATTGCGCGTGTCGGCGCCTTAAAGCGATACACCTGACAGCGAGAAACGATGGTCTCAAGAAGTTTTTCTACCTCTGTGGTGGCAAGGATAAATACAACATGACGTGGAGGTTCTTCCAAGGTTTTTAAAAGTGCATTGAATGCTTCTTTGGTGAGCATGTGTACCTCGTCAATGATGTATACCTTTTGAGCTGACTCATATGGAAGAGTGAGGACTGCCTCACGGAGCACACGCACATCGTCAATACCGCGGTTTGAAGCGGCATCTATTTCATAGATATCAATTTCTTTGGTACCAATCTCTCGCGCAAAGATACGCGCAATACTGGTCTTTCCTGTACCACGAGGTCCTGCAAAGAGAAGTGCGTGCGGTACCTGTCCTTTTTGTATCGCTCCAGAGAGAGCGGTTACCACATGATCCTGTCCACGCACATCAGCAAATGACGCCGGGCGATACTTACGATACAGAACAGTGTGTTCTACCGCAGCAGCTTCATGTGTATCACTTTTTTTCTTCATCGCATGCAGTATAGCAAAGGTTCTCTGTATTGTAATCTACAGAGTCTCGCGAGCTGTATAGCTCACGCTGGTTTCTATGAAGGTGCGGAGTATCTCTGTATCACGCACGATCTGATCGCTTCCTAACAGCACAATGCCGACACTTCGTGCTGGTGAGTCTTTAAACTTTTGTATGAAGAGACCCGCAAATGTTCGTCCTGCCTCGTCGGTATATCCATGCTTTCCTCCTTGGTAGCCTTCCACACCCACGACAGGATTGTTATTCAACCACCCTATGCGCTCCCCTACATACTGTGTGAGCGTTGTTATATCAAGCAAGTAGCGTTCATGTACAAAAATGTAGGTGAGGAGTGAGGCTATGTCGCGGGCAGTTGTTATATTTCCTGCATCAATACCACTTGGGTCTACAAAGACAGTATCTTTCATACCTAAACGCTCTGCCTCTGCATTCATACGCCCAATGAAAAGGGATCTGCTAGCACTTTCTGCAACTGCTTCAGCGGCATCATTTGATGATTCAAGCAGAAGCGGGAAAAGGAGGTCTCGAACACTCATGCTCTCGCCTGCAACCATGCGACCCGATGACCCTTCGGTGCTTACTGCTTTTTCTGAAACTACCACTCTTTCTTTTAGATCATAGGTACGGAATGCCACATGTGCAGTCATGAGTTTTGTAACTGAGGCTAATGGAAGAACTTTATTTTCATCAGTCGAGACAATAGACTCACCTGTTGCAGTGTCAAATACGAGCCACGCGTCCGCTGAGACCGATTCGCGGAGACCCATTTCGCCCTCTTCGAAGAGGGCGGTAAATACTGCTGCGTCATTTTTTGCAGATTCGTAATACATCTGATCACGAAACACACACGCGAGTACAAACGCCACTAGAAATATGACGAGTGGAATATATACTGATCGTTTCATAGAAAAATGTGTCCGATACTGATACGCGGCGCCAGAGGCGCCGCGTATTCAACCACCTGCTTTAAAAAACTTATGCTTTCTTAGCAACAGCCTTTGCTCCAGCTTCTACTTTCTTTGCTGCCTTTTTTACAACTTTTTTGACTGCCGCCTCTCCAACTTTTGCCTGGCGAGCACCTTTCTTTTCAAGAGTCTTCCAATGAGACTTCATTTCTTTTGCAAATCCCATCAATTCATCAGCGCTTGCATTCTTAACCTTGCCGTAGACCTTGATAGTCTTATCAATCAACTGCTCATACTCCTCCTGAGTCATGTCTTTTGCTTTTTCGATTCCTTCAAGAACTTCTGCTTTAGCGCGAAGTGTCCAGCTCTTTACCATCTTTCGATTCTTCTCTGCATGCTTACTTCCATAGAGGAAATACGCTCCTGCTGCACTGATGAGTGCCGCTGTTACACCAACACCTACTCCGACGCTTACTGCATTACTACTTTTCTTCGCTTCAGTTTTCTTGGTAGCCATATATATTTATTTACATTAAAACTAGGACAGGTCGTCTTCCGATTCTTTCTTTCGTGTCTTTCGAGATGTTGATTTACCTTTGACGAAGCGAGAAAAAAACGAAATTGCATTTCCGACAATTCCTTCGTGCACAAATGAGCGCATTGCGGACGCGTCCTCAGCAAGCTTTTCGCTGCCACGTCTGAGTCGCTCCGTAATATCATTTATGTTACGCAGAATCCGAATGAGGTATATGAGCGCAATAGAAACGAGAGCAGTAAGCGCAAGAACTGCAATCGATGTGATAACAAAGAACAGATTAGTCTGTAATACCTCATTCATACCTATAGTGTAGCAGATTAGTGAGCACCCTCTCTAGGCGCTGTGCACAGAGAGAAACACTTCTCTGGCATAACTCTCCGCTACCTGCAAAGCGACTTCACTCCGAGTTATGCCAGAGAAGTTTCCACAGGAGAATATGTTGCCAAAAATGCATTCGCAATCTTTTCTACCTCCGCGGCGTCTTTTGCTTCCATAAGAAGAACGCGTAATTCTTTAGCTCCATCAAAACCGTTAATGTATGCCTTGTAGTGTTTTTTCATGATGGCGAAGTTTTTGTGCGGCAAGAGTTCTTCAAAGAGATAGGTGTGTTCTATAAGTACACGGAAACGCTCCGAGAGTGGCACATTAGATAAATCTCGCTCTGGATGAAAAAGCCATGGATTTCCAAAAATAGCGCGTCCGAGCATAACGCCGTCGGCACCCGATACGCGCGCTTTCTCTTTCGCATCCTCAAGTGAGAGCGCATCTCCGTTTCCAATAATGCGTGCTGTACTTCCGAGCTCGTTTCGTATCTCTACCGCTCGCGCGATACGCTCCCATCGCGCAGGAACTTTCGACATTTCTTTTCGTGTACGGCAGTGAATGGTGACCGCAGATACTCCGGTACCTAAAAGAACGGGGAGCCATTCTTCAAGTTCATCTTTGTTGTATCCCAAACGCGTCTTCACTGAAACAGGAATTTTCCCATCAGCACCACGGAGTGCAGCCTCAATGACCGCAACAGCATTCTTTGGATTCTTTATCATCGCCGAACCACACCCCTGCTTTTCGATACCTGAGTCAGGGCATCCCATATTGATATCAACACCATCAAAACCAAGAGACACTGCAAGCCGTACTGCCTCTTCCATATACTCTGGAGTTGAAGAAAAAAGCTGCGCTACGATCGGTCGCTCTTCTTCGGTATAGATAAGGTCTGCTCTGAGCTTCTTTTGACCTTCTGCATCAGCGCGCACCAAACCATCCGCTGAAACAAATTCAGTCCACGTGACGTCAGGTCCGCCATATGAACCATCACTCCGCGTATGCGCACTCTCTCGTGCAATGAGGCGTCTGAAGGCAGCGTCAGTGACGTCCGCCATTGGCGCTAATACGAAAAAAGGCTTCTGTAGTTTCTCCCAAAAAAACATATAGTTATTGTGCTGTTTCGTCCTCGACCGGCTCTTGTACCAGTACGCTACTCATTGATTCATCTTGAGGCCCTGTCGCCACACTTGCTTCCCCTTCTCCTGTAGCCAGAGCCGGCTCTGGCTCAATTGCTACCCCTCGCTCTTTCACATATACCTTATTTCCAAATCGCACGTCAATATATTCAAGATTTTCAAGCGCGACATCTTTAAATTCTTCTGTTTGAAATACTGATTCAATATGTGCAAACACGTCTTCAATATCTGAATCCTTCGCCATCAAAATATTAGTACTGTTATTGAGGTGGAGTATCAAGTCGCCGTCTTTTGTTTCTGTGATCAGCCGCAATCGATGGCTATGCCTCTCTGCAATAGCATCTGAAAGCATACGGTAGCGTCGCACGGTTTCTGCATCATATACATTCACTCCACTTTCTGGCATTCGCCCCTCCACCACAAAACGCATCATGCTCTCGCCATTCAGTGACGGAGCGGGAGCATACGCAAACCCGGTCTCGTCCACAAATACACATGAGGGTGTTGAGGATGCTGTTGGCACCGAATCACACCACAGTGCGTATGGCTCATACTCTTCAAAGGTGACCGCAAGTTCATTTCGTGACGCACGAACAACAGATGCTCCATGCACGCGAGGTATTGAATTAATAGCCTCTACAATTTCATCGCGTGGAAACCCATATGAGAAGCGTCGTGGAATTAAAAGCGCGTATGAACCTGAAAGCGTAGATTCTACTTTCTTCTCGATAACTTCATGCGGCACTGTCGTTCCTCCAGAAACGGTAACCGCGTGTATGGTCACTGCGGGACGACGTGCACCGTACCAGACACCCACAGCAACAATAAGAACAACGCATGCCACCGCACCAGAGACAAGCATTCGTCGTTTATTTTGACGAGCTTCTCTTTTAGTGCGACGAAACGCGTTTCTCTTAAAGACCATAGATATGTCTTTAAACGATTTCAGTCATGCCTCCCATGTATTTCTGAAGAACTGGAGGAATTGCAATTGAACCATCAGCACGCTGATTGTTTTCAATGATTGGGATCAAGAGTCGAGGTGTTGCTGCTGCAGTGTTATTAAGCGAGTGCGCAAAACGCATCGCACCTGATTCATCGCGATAGCGAATGTTAAGGCGGCGTGTCTGGAAATCATGGAAGTATGACGATGAGTGTGTTTCTCGGTATCGCTTCTCACTCGGCACCCATGCTTCGATATCGTATTTCTTCACTTGCCCCAATCCGAGGTCGCCTCCACAGTTAACTACGGTGTGGTGTGGAATACCGAGCGCCTGGAGCATCGCTTCAGAGTTCTCAGTCAATTCCTCATGGAATTTTACCGATTCATCGTGACGCGCTTCACACAACACAACCTGTTCGAATTTATAAAACTCATGCACGCGCATCAAACCCTTTGTATCTTTTCCATGACTTCCCGCCTCGCGTCTAAAACATGGAGAAAAACAGAAGAATTTAAATGGAAGTGCATCGCGCTCAAGCACTTCGTCCATATAAAATCCCATCGCTCCCACCTCTGATGTTCCTGCGAGATAGTCTGCATCTTGTGTTTTGTATAGATCCTCTTCACTTTGTGGGAGATACCCGGTACCAATGAATGGTTCTTTACGTACGAGAGATGGTACGAGAAGTGGTACGAAACGTGGATCACGCGCGAGTATAAAATCAGAAACGAAATTCCAGATCGCAAAGTTAAGCCGCGCACCCATACCTGTGAGGAAATACCCACGGAATCCTGCAACCTTAGTACCACGCTCAAAGTCTGCCATTTTATGTGCGAGCATCAGATCAACATGGCTCTTTGGTTCAAAATCAAATTTTGGAATTTCTCCCCATGTGCGCACCTCGACATTGCCTGCATCATCGTCTCCGTCTGGTACTGTCATATCAGGAATGTTTGGCACCTGCACCATAAGGAGTTGCCAGTCACGAATCACCGCCTTCAACTCTTCTTCTTCTTTCTGAATCTCCTCTTTCAAAACCTTCATGCTGGCAATGAGCTTTTCTCGTGCCTCCGCTTCAAGAGGCCCTGCAATAGATGTTGAAACTTGGTTTTGCTCCGCCTTCTTTGCTTCTACGTTTTGCAGAAGTGCACGACGCTTATCATCAAGCGCCATGAGGGCGTCAATGTCGACGGTGAGATGCTTCTTTACAGCTCCTGCTTTTATGAGGTCGAGGTTCTCTCGTATAAATTTGATATCAAGCATATATATAATCCATTAGCATCTCCTAGTATGCCATATATAGAGCGACAAATGTACTCCCTGTCAATATAAACAGAGTCATGCTCTCGTGCAAGATAACCTTCCGGCCGCCTTCCAAGCGACTCCGCTTCAGGTCATCTTGCACAAAAGCATATTTCAAATATTTGTATGTGCTACACTTTTAGTAATGTCATACGATGAGGATTATCCCATCCGTGAACTCAAAGAAGGTACTTGGCCTCCCCTCCTTAAAGAAATTTCTGATCCTCCTAAAAAACTGTATGCACGGGGAGTAATTGCTTTTGATGATGTAAAAATTCTTGCCGTCGTTGGGTCACGAAACTATTCTTCATATGGAAAAGAAGTAACGCGCACCCTTATCGCAGGACTTCGCGGATACCCTATCGCCATAGTCTCTGGACTCGCCCTCGGCATTGATGCCCTTGCACACGAAGCCGCACTTAATGCAGGACTTTATACCATTACAGTACCCGGCTCTGGAATCGCTGATAGCTCTCTCTATCCTCGCTCGCACATTATGCTTGCACATCGCATTCTTGAAGCAGGTGGTGGAATCCTCTCTGAATTTGAACCAGATCAAGAGCCAGCGCCGTGGACATTCCCTCAGAGGAACAGAATCATGGCAGGCATGTCTCACGCTGTACTTATAATAGAGGCGAGTGAAAAATCAGGAACACTGATAACTGCTCGCCTCGGCATGGAATACAACAGGGACATACTCACCGTCCCCGGATCAATATTTAGTGGTAACTCATACGGGCCACACGTACTCATTCGTGATGGCGCAACTCCGGTGACTTCAAGTGCTGACATTCTGGAAGCACTTGGCCTTTCGACGCAACCAAATACAGACACACTGACAGGCTGCAGCCCCGAAGAACAGGAAGTACTCGATCTTCTCGGAGAACCAACACCAAAAGACGCCCTCATTCGGAAGCTCGGGAAAGACACAAGCACCACAAATACTCTCCTTTCCATGATGGAGATTAGAGGGCTTATACAGGAGGTAGACGGCGTACTTATAAAGGTGCATCTGTAGTGTGCAAAAATCGACTTTTCTCTAAAAAAGTGGTATAAAGTAGTCTGGTAAAAACGATCTTCAGCAGCAAGCCGGAGACGCATTAAGGGAGGTGCCGAGAAATGACTTGGCTCGACGCGGTCAGCATGATCGCACTTGGTGCGGCACTGACCATCGGGGGGCAACGACTCCTCGTGTACTGGCTTCACAGACCATCCCTCACGGAATGGGATCCCTACTGACCGCCTCCAAGCGCCCGACCCCGAGGCGCTTTTTTGTGCCTTATTTGTATACCTTATTTCAACATATCATTTGACAACAAACACATTCCCTAGTATTTGTTGAGCACATGACCACCCTCGTAATCGTAGAGTCTCCCGCAAAAGCGAAGACCATAGAAAAATATCTTGGAAAGGAATACCGCGTAAAAGCGAGCGTTGGACACGTGCGTGATCTTCCAAAAAGTAACCTCAAAGCACTTGATATTCCAGGCGGCTTTATCCCCCACTATGAAATTTCGCGCGGAAAAGAAAAGGTGATCGCCGAACTTCGTGAAGCTGCAAAAAAAGCAAAGGTGGTGCTTCTTGCGACCGACCCCGACCGAGAAGGAGAAGCGATTGCATGGCATGTTGCTGAAACTCTCAAAGACATCCACAAGAAACCTCAGCGCATTGTATTTCATGAAATTACTGAAGCAGCTGTCAAAGAAGCACTCGAGCACCCACGTCCTGTTGATCTTAATCTCAAAGAAGCACAAGAAGCGCGACGCGTATTGGATCGACTCGTGGGATACGATCTTTCAGGACTCATCTGGAAAAAAGTACGCTACGGACTTTCTGCTGGTCGCGTACAATCTCCTGCGCTTCGCATCATCATGGAACGCGAGCGAGAAATTCGGGCATTCATTCCTGAAACATATTTCAGTATTACCGCACACACTACCACTGAGAAAAAAGCTGCTCTGATACTCACGTGTGACGAAGAGCCACGCGACAAAGCATTTGCTGAAACAATTCTCTCTGAAGCAAAGGCAAACTCATGGAGTGTGGAGGATGTAAAAGAAACAGAACAAAAGCGCACTACACGTCCCCCTTTTACAACCTCAACACTTCAGCAGGTCGCTTCAACACGACTTGGTTTTGCACCAAGTCGCACTATGGGCGTCGCGCAAAAACTTTACGAAGCAGGACTCATTACTTACATGCGTACTGATAGCGTGACTATAAGTCAGGTCGCACAAAAACAAATTCTGGGTGTCGTAGAAAAAGAATATGGAAAGAAATATGTAGCACCGCGTGCATTTAAAACAACAAGCAAGTCTGCGCAAGAAGCGCACGAAGCGATACGCCCTACCAATGTGTCAGTCCGTGACGCTGGCATGAATGAAGAACAAAAAAGACTCTACGCTCTTATCTGGACTCGCGCGGTTGCATCTCAAATGCAAGACGCTTTGGTGAAGCGCACCAAAATAACTGCAACAGTTGCAAGCAAAAAAGAAATCCCTTCGTTCTCTACAACAGGCTCACGTATCCTCTTTGATGGGTGGCTCAAAGCTGACCCCGCTGCTCGCGGAGAAGATGTGGAAGTACCTCTCGTACAGAAAGGAGAGAAACTTGATTTGGTTTCTATCGATATGGAAACGAAAGAAACACAACCACCAAGTCGCTATACAGAAGCAGGTCTCATTAAAGAACTTGAGAAGCGCGGAATCGGACGCCCGTCTACCTATGCGTCTACCATGAAGACGATTATTGATCGCGGGTATGTAGAAAAAAACGGACGCACCCTGCTCCCGACTGATACGGGCGACGTTGTATCTTCATTTCTTGAAACGCATTTTGCTGAATACATAAGCGACACCTTCACAAGCGAGATGGAAGACGAACTTGATGATATCGCACTTGGAAAACGAACATACGAAAAAACCCTTCGTGAGTTCTATACACCGTTTACCAAAGCGGTAAAAGCAAAAGACAAAATAGAGAAGCTCACAAACCTCGGCGAGGCTGACGCAAAACATGTGTGCCCCCTCTGTCAGAGCGGCATGATTATCAAACTTGGTCGCGGAGGAAAATTCCTTTCCTGCGAACGATTCCCTGATTGTATGGGGGCTCGCATGATCGATGGAACTGAAATAAAAGCTGATGAACCAATTGGAACCGATCCTAAAACAGAACTCCCTATCTTTGTATTAAGTGGACGCTTCGGGCCATACGTACAGCTTGGTGAAAAAACAAAAGAAAATAAAACTCCGCGTCGAGCAAGTATTCCAAAAGGAAAAAATCTTGCTGAGGTAACGCTTGAAGATGCGCTCGTGTACCTCTCGCTTCCTCGCGTACTCGGAGAACATCCAGACACACATGAACCAATCACCGCAAGCGTTGGACGCTTCGGACCCTTTGTCGTACATCAAAGCGACTTCCGATCATTGAAAGGAGCAGACAACCCATACACCATCGAACTTGCTCGCGCACTTGAAATATTTAAGGAACCTAAAAAAGGACGTGCTGGAGAAACACTTCTTCGCGAGGTGGGACTCAATCCAAAAACTAAAAAACCTATCAAGATATTTGAATCAAAATCTGGACGATACTTCAAACGAGGATTCAAACGTATTTCAATTGCACCTGATATCGATATAGAAAAGATGACTGTCGCTGAAGCTATTGAGTTGCAGAAGCAATAAAAGAAATCCTTGAAGTTCTCGAGATCTTCGGCCGTTCACCAATAACTACCTTTACACAATACCTTTAGGGGCTACAATGGAGATAATGGCTAATCTTCGCTCTATTCTTGGTCACCTCACCTCAACGCAAAAAGAAGATCATGCGTTAGTGGAAAAAGCATACTCTTTTGCTGAACGAGCACATAAAGACCACACGCGGTATTCGGGTGAGCCATATTTCACGCACCTCGCAAGCGTTGCCGACATGCTGGCTGAAATGGGCATGGGTCCCAAAACTGTTGCGGCAGCACTCCTTCATGATGTCGTTGAAGATATGGGCGTCACTCCTGAGGCAATACGCGATGAATTTGGGCCTGAGATTCTCTTCCTTGTCGAAGGTGTTACGAAACTCGGAAGCGTTCGGTACCACGGAACCGATCGACACAATGAAAGTCTTCGCAAACTCTTTGTTGCAACAAGTGAGGATATTCGTGTACTCATGATCAAGCTCGTTGATCGTCTGCATAATATGCAGACACTTGAACACGTTCCCAAAGAAAAGCAGCCACGTATTGCGCGCGAGACACTTGAAATCTATGTACCTGTCGCACACCGTCTTGGTATGGGACGCATTCGTAAGGAACTTGAAGACCTTGCCTTTCCCTATGTGTACCCTGAAGAATATAAAAAGGTGAATGCGCTCGTCGCCCCCGACATGAAAGATGCGCTCGAGAAACTGGAGAAGCTCCGCAAGACACTTCAGAAAAAACTAGCAGCAAGCATGAAGGATTTCAAGACGCACTATCGCGTCAAAGGAATGTATAGTCTCTTCCGTAAGCTCGAGCGACGCGAGTGGGACATGAGTCATATCTATGACCTTTATGCGATTCGTATTATCGTCCCTTCAGTTGACCAGTGCTATCAAGCGCTCGGTATCGTGCATCAAATGTGGCGACCTCTTCCACAGCGCGTGAAAGACTATATTGCATTTCCTAAACCAAATGGCTACCAATCACTTCATACGACCGTCATCACAAATGACAAGGTAATTCTTGAGATTCAAATTCGCACTGAACAGATGCATAAAGAATCTGAGTTTGGTGTTGCCTCTCACCTTATATACAAAGATGTGCAAGTTGGACAAACGGCAGCAAACCGCATGGCAGACTTGATACCGATGCTCTTTCGGCCATTTCTCTGGCGACGTGCCGCAGAAACTCCTGCAGTCACTACAAACAAAGAATACAATATTGAACAAGTTCCTGAATGGATCAAAGAAATTGCAGAGGTAAATAAAAATACCAAAGATACAGGAGATTTCGTTGCAGAACTTCGTGGCGACTTCTTCAGTCACAGAATTTTTGCCTTCACCCCCAAAGGCGACGTGATTGATCTCCCGATTGGAGCTTCTGTTATCGACTTTGCATACGCAATACACACTGATGTAGGAAACCATACAGCAAGCGCTAAGGTAAATGGCAAAATGGTGCAGCTCCATAAAGAACTAGGTAATGGCGATATCGTAGAGATATACACAAAACCAAGTAATAAGCCGAATGCGAAGTGGCTTAATTTTACGAAGACAGGACTCGCCCAGAGACACATACGACAAAGCATTGCGGATGCACGCAATGCTGAGCGACCGTCTATTTAATTAATTCTACAAAGAAAAGTTTGTGACTGCGTAGAGATCAGTATCATCTTCTTCTTGTTTTTCTTCCTTTGAACGATCGTCAATTGGTGTTTCTTCTTCAGTTTCAATAACAGCACCCCCCGCCCCTACCTCGCTTTCAATCGCAGATACTATTCCGTCTCCTGAAGCCACTGCCGCAGCAGCTGCGGGCGCTGCAGCAAGAGCTCCCTGCTTCTTCTCTTCAACCATAAGTGCGATGATCTTATTAAGGTCATCCGATGAGAAGTAATCGATAACAACCTTTCCTCCAAAGTCAGTTTTTGCAATCTGTACGCGAGTACCAAGCGCTTCGGTCAAACGCTTTTCAATCTGCACCATTTCATAATTAAGATTTCCCCAATCCTTTTTACGCACCTTATCAACTGCAATCTTTCGTGAGATACGCTCCACTTCGCGTACTGAAAGTTTCTTCAAAAGAATTTCTCTGTATAAAACATTCTGCTCGTCAGGTAAATCATTGAGCATAAGGAGTGTACGCGCATGCCCTTCACTAATACTTCCATGCTGCACTGCAAGCTGAAGAGACTCCGGCAAAAGCAAGAGACGCATTGTATTTGAAACATATTCACGACTCTTGCCCACCTTCTGCGCAACTTGCGCGTGTGACATAGAGAATTGTTCTGCAAGCTGCTTGAATGCATGCGCTCTATCAATAGAGTTAAGATCTTCGCGCTGGAGGTTTTCAATGATCGCAAGCTCAAGCTTCATTCTGTCGCTTTCAGCGCCATCACGGATAATGACCGGCACCTGTTCAACACCAGCGAGGCGTGACGCACGAAGACGTCGCTCTCCAGCGATCAATTCATATTCAACTGCAAGACCTCCATCATCCTTTTGTACTTCTTTTCGCGTCACAACAAGCGGCTGCAATACTCCATACTGTCGAATAGAATCTGCGAGGTCTTTGAGGCGCGCCTCATCGAACTCACGGCGTGGCTGAAATGGATTAGGGAAGATTTTATGTACCTCTACCCAGAAAATTGCATCGTTTTTAAATGACATATGTAAATGTTATAACGCAGACATTGTAGCATAGTGAGAATTGAGAAAAAGTGGAAATACTGCTATATTTTCCAAACGCCGGAGTGGTGGAATGGTATACACGGTGGATTCAAAACCCACTGCCGCAAGGCTTGAGAGTTCAAGTCTCTCCTCCGGCACAAAGAGCGAAGCGACTATGTGCCGTAAAAAGTGCTTGCACTTTTTAGGAGAGACTTGAAGACCTTGCGAGCTATCTTTTCAAGTTTTTACGCAGAAAAGTAGCCACAAGGTGTACAGATCCTGTAAGGATCAAGTCTCATAAGGCAGAGCGAAGCGAAGTATTGTGACGGAGGAGAGACTTGAAGGCCGCAGATACACAAAAATAAACAGCCTGGGAGGCTGTTTATTTTTGTGTATCGAGGCGGGGTCGCAGAAATTTTGCTCAAAGCAAAATTATCTGTGACCAAGTCTTTCTCGTCCCAATTGACCCCCACACCCTATCGTGCTTTACTCTCGGCAGAACAGAGAACACTGATCCAATTGCACCCGCAATTAGATCACAGGAACAGGAGCAAAAAATGTTCATGATCTTGATCCTATTTCCCGCCGGGTACCTCATCAATATCCCCTATAGCTACCTCGCCGGAAACGAACGTCCATTTGAGTTAAGCTTCCTGGTCTACTTCCAAGGAGTGTCCTTATTTATATTTTGGTTCTTTTGGGAGCTTATCGTCGATCGCGACCACCCTCGACCCTCACGAAAACTGATTGCGAGCTTCTGGTACTTTCTATGCTACTGGCTCTCCCCAATTGCGCTGAATGGACTCGCCATCCTACTCCACGCATGGGAATATACGGAGTCGGCGGCGCTTGTATTCGAGCATCGATACACGACCCTCTGGGCTACCATACTCGTGGCTCTATGCTTTTTTATGGCCCAGCGGATCTGGGTACAGCAAAGAGTTCACTAACGC
Organism: Patescibacteria group bacterium; assembly: GCA_019745315.1. Classification (GTDB taxonomy): domain Bacteria; phylum Patescibacteriota; class Minisyncoccia; order Phycocordibacterales; family UBA918; genus JAIETH01. Next base: position 254,081 of record JAIETH010000001.1, read on the forward strand.
ACCACCTCTCAACCAGGTGGTTTTTTTAAAAATACTACAAAGAAATATGTGTATTGAATAAACAACTTGCTATACTATTTGAGAAAAATCACCCACTATGCAGAATCCACTTCAAAAAAATATACTGAGTAATGCCTCTTTGTGGGTACTCCTTCTTTCAAATATCATTGTTATTTATATCGCGCTCACAGAAGGATGGAACTTGACGACCCTCCTCTGGGTGTATTGGTTTCAAAGTATTGTGATTGGATTTTTTCATTTCATTCGCATACTCCAATTACAAGAATTTTCTACTGAGGGTTTTAAAATAAATGGTCAACCTGCTCAGCCAACACGCAGAACAAAAATTTTCACTGCGTACTTCTTTTTATTTCATTACGGTATTTTTCATATTGTGTATCTGATATTCCTCCTCACCGGTACCTTCACTGAGACGTACGGAGAAAGTCTTAATATTACTGAATCAAAAGCAATTCTATATGCTGCGTTAGTATTTTTTATTAACCATCTCTTTTCTTTTTTCTACAACAGACCGCGAGATACGAAGAAGCAAAATATCGGAGCATTGATGTTTTACCCCTACGCACGGATACTACCTATGCACCTCACCATTATTCTGAGCTCGCTCTTTACGAGCGCCCTTCTTTTCTTCCTCGTACTTAAAACTTTTTCAGATATTCTGATGCATGTCATTGAGCATAAGGTTATTAAAAAGGAAGAGGAACAAAAATATCCAGCTACCAACTAAGACCAGCCTGCGCCTCAGATAAGACCATTAAGGATAAATGTGGCTTTAAAAAACGCTCGTTTCGTCCCCACCCTACCCACAGAAAAAGACACATACGACGTTTAAGCCCCCGTGCTACAATAGCCGCACTATGGCAGACGATACACGACAAAGCCCAACACCAACACAAGGTGGTGCACGCGAAAAATCAAAAGGGCTTCGTGTACCTCCTCACAACCTTGATGCTGAACGAGCGCTCCTTGGCGCTATCATGCTCCGGCCTGACTCAATGCATGACGTATCAATCCTCATTGTTCCTGATTCATTTTATGCAGGAAAGCACGGCGATATCTACCGAGCGATCCTTGATCTTTTCTCAAAAGGAAATCCTGTTGATCTTGTATCAATCTCTCACCTCCTCACCGAACGAGGATCTCTTGATCGCGTGGGAGGAGCGAGCTACATCACTGAACTTGTTGACGCTGTACCAGCCGCAGGAAATGCGCAGTACTACGCTGAGCTTGTAAGTCAAAAGCATCTACTCCGCAATCTCATACGTGCAGCTGACGAGATCGCAGAACTTGGTTTCTCAAACCCTGAGGATGTGGATGCAATTCTTGATACCGCTGAAAAGCGCATCTATCAGATCACGCAGTCCCCTACCTCACAGAAGTTTATTTCAATCCGCGAAACCTTGGGCGAAGCATGGGGTAGGCTTGAAAAACTTCATGCATCAAAAGAAGAGATTCGTGGTGTGAAGTCAGGATTCCCGGCGCTTGATAACATGCTTGCAGGATTTCAAAAATCAGACCTCATCATTCTTGCAGCGCGTCCGAGTATGGGAAAATCTACTTTTGCCCTTGATATCACACGGAATGCAGCAATAAATCACGGAGCAAAAGTTGCGTTCTTCTCTCTTGAAATGAGTTCACAATCTCTTGTAGATCGCATGCTCGCTGCGGAAGCTAAGGTTGATGCATGGAAACTCCGCACAGGAAAACTCTCGTCTGATAATGAATTCGCACTGGTGCAAGAAGCACTCGGACGATTGAGCGAAGCACCTATTTATTTTGATGACCAACCAGGAACAAACATCCTCAAGATGCGCTCATCTGCGCGACGACTTAAAAATGAACACGGACTTGATCTCATCATTGTTGACTACCTCCAGCTCATGATGCCAACACAATCTCGCGGAAGCGACTCAATGGTGCAGCAGGTTACAGAAATTTCTCGTTCACTTAAAAACCTTGCTCGTGAACTTGATGTACCGGTGATTGCGCTCTCTCAGCTCTCGCGTGCTGTTGAGCAGCGTGGTGGTAAGCCCCGATTGTCTGACCTTCGCGACTCTGGATCTATCGAGCAGGATGCGGATATCGTGATGTTCATCCACCGCGATGACAAATTGAATCCTAATTCAGACAAGCCAAACATTGCAGAAATCATGATCGAGAAACACCGCAACGGGCCAACTGGCTATATCGAACTCTACTTTGACGCAAAACGAACTACATTCCTTTCTTTGGATACAAACAATGCGTTCCAGGGAGCTACTTCAGGCGGCGGAGACGAAGACTTTTAATGTGAGCATGGCTTATTTCGTAAGTAAAAAACTCAGATACAAGGGTGAAATATGCTGGGAGCATATTTCACGGAGTGAAAGCCCGAGGCGTATTCAATATACGATGAGAGGATTGAACGACGCAGACAACGCAGTAGGTGAGATTTTTTAATACGAAATATATGACTCCCATAGAAAGACTCGCTCTACTCTTTGAAAAATTCCCTGGCATAGGTCCTCGACAAGCACAACGCTTTGTCTATCACCTCCTCACACAAGACGGAGAGTATGTAAGCTCACTAACATCCCTCATTCAAGACGTACGGAGTGGTGTGCGAGAATGCGCGATGTGCTTTCGTTTTTTTGCGCACGGAAAAACTACCAACCTCTGCTCTATTTGTAGTAACAGCGAACGCGACCACACGCTTCTGATGATCATAGAGCGTGATGCAGACATAACACCGATTGAACGCTCAAAGACGTATAACGGTCTCTATTTTGTATTTGGTGGCACCATTCCACTTCTTGATCAGCACCACACAAAGAAAACACGAGGACCAGCGCTCCGAGCAATTATAGAAAAGCGACTTCAAGAAGGATTAAAAGAAGTAATTCTTGCGTTTTCAGTTAATCCTGATGGCGAAAACACGACACGCTATGTAGAAGTGCAGCTTGCACCATTTCAAGAGAAAGGTCTTTTGGTCTCAATCCTCGGCCGAGGCCTTTCGACAGGAAGTGAGCTTGAGTACGCTGACGCCGAGACTATCAAAAATGCCCTTAAAAACCGCTCAAAACAAGGCTTTTTAGAGATCCCACCTGAAGAATAATACAAGAACATCATTTCAATATCTTGCATAGATATTGACAAATATACTATATAGTGTTAATGTTATACCGGATTGTTACGGCGAGCAAAACGCACGCCTGATCCATATTGAGGGGATTTCCCATGCGCACCACCATCAACGGCACGCAGTTCGCCGATTTTTTCGGCTCCTGGGGCCATTTCAACACCGACTTCTTCGGTGGCGCCGGCAATGATGTGTTCAGGCTCGAGGATCTCGAGGACTGCACGCTCAACGGCGGCGCCGGTCTGGATCGCTACACCATCAGCAACAGCTACGGCGTGAAGCTGACGGACACGAGCGGTGCCAGCGTGGTGACCGCCTCGGACATCGATCACTTCGATGTCCGCACCGGCAACGCGGGCGATCTGCTCCGCTTCGACGGCGTGAACGACTACATGGTCAACACCGCCGGCGGAAACGACATCGTCTACGCGTTCTACAGCGACGAGGGGTCCTTCCTGCTCGGTGCCGGCAACGACGTGCTCAGCCTCAACGACTGCTGGGATGTCAGCGCCAATGGCGGCGCCGGCATCGATCGGTTCCGGGTCGAGGATGGCCGCTTCGTGAACATCCGCGACACCGACGGTGTGACCTTGGTGGAGATGTTCGACACCTCCGACTCCAAGATCGCGACCGGTGCCAGCAACGATATCGTGAAGGTGAACGGTGGCAAGATGAACACCGTCTCGACCGGTGCCGGCAACGACACCATCGAGATCAATGACGCCGAAGGCAAGGTCAACGTGAACGCGGGTGCCGGCGACGACACCATTCGGATCACGATGGACTTCTGGGGCAAGGACGACATGGGCTTCCTGAACCTCGGGACGGTGAAGGGCGGTGCCGGTGCCGACATCTTCATCTTCAACGGCTACGCCGGCGAGGGCGTCGTGGATATCGGCATCAAGTTGCCGGACTTCGACCTCGACGAAGGCGACCGACTGATCGTGAACGGCGAAGTCGTCGTCTACGGCGGCGACGTGACCAGTACGAACTTCGGGTCGGACGGCGTGCTCAGCACGACCTTCCACGGCGCCGGCTGGCAGTACCCCGACGGCATCGGCTTCGGTGGCGACATGTGGGGCTGACCTCCCTGCCCTGACCATCGCCACAAGGCGCTGGTACAAAAACAAAAAACGTGACGACAAACTCGGACCTTGGAAGCTTTGCTTCCAAGGTCTTTTTCTTTTGTCTTTTTAGATACAAAAAAACCGAGCTCTATGCTCGGAATTTTTATTTCATTTATTTGAATGCTTCGATGGTAACCTTGCTGTACTTCTGTCGGTGTCCAATCTTTCGGTCACGGTTACTCTTCTGTTGGTAGCGGAGAATTGAAATCTTCTTTGCTTTAATATCTGAGACAAATCGTGCTGTTACCTTTGCTCCCTTGATGTATGGAGTACCAAGAGTGGTATCTGTCCCATTGTCCATAAGGAGAACCTGATCAAAGGTAACCTCATCCCCCTCTTTCATAGCTCCAAGCGGAGAAAGGAGTTCAACTTCAATAGTGTCTCCTACAGAGACCACATATTGCTTCCCGCCCGTCAAAATGACTGCGATTTCTTTTTCAGCTGAAACTGTTGCTTTTTTAGCCATAGCGAGAGCATAGTACAAGAAAAGCCAGAAATGCGCAACTCCAGAAAATGGCTTCTTTCCTGGCTAGAGGCCTTCCCCTTCTCAGGGCGCTAATCTGGATCAGCGCTCTGAGGACGCTCAATAGCTATTGCCTCGATACCCATAGACGCCCCTGTAATGCGGGTGACGTCCTTATCGATCTTTCCAAGCTCTTTGCTGCCGGCATTAAAGTGGTTGACAGTGGTCGAGAGTGAGTTCCCCAGCTTCTTATAATAATCCTCATACGCCTTGATGTGGCGCGAAAGTGACTCAACATTTTTTGCAATGTCTTTTGCGGTCTCCTCAATCTTAAATGCACGGAATCCATAGAGTACTGACTGGAGGTACGCAGCAAAGGTTGTCGGAGATACAATGATTACGTGCTTATCCTTATACGCGTAATCAATAAGAGATCGCGTATTTACCTTTACTGACCCAACTTCGTTTACCAAAAGATCGTAGTAGATCGCTTCAGCTGGAATATACATAAATGCAAATGGAAGCGTTCCATCTTTAGGTCGGATGTATTTTGCAGTCTCATCAATACGCTTCTTGAGATCGTTCTTAAACTCATTTTCAAGTTCCGCCTTTCTATTTTCATCAGTCTCATCAACAAGTCTGCGATAGTTATCAAGGGAAAACTTGGCATCTACCGGAATCATGCCGTCTTTAGTTATGATCACTGAGTCCACAGTCTCCCCTCCTGGAAATTCATACTGCATTTTAAATGCTGTTGCAGGAAGCATGTTTTCAAGTGCAAGCTGGAGAGAGGCTTCTCCTAGGTTTCCTCGTTGCTTTTGATGCTTGAGTACTTTTTCAAGGTTTTGTAATTGCTCAGCAAGAGAAAAAACCTGTTTTGAAGATTCAGATACCTCGGTCACACCGCGTACCACATGCAAAAGCTTCTCATTCACATCGCGATTGATGTCACGAATAAGATCTTGTGACTGATTGAACTGCATCTTCACTGAGTCATGCATGGTGCGTGTTGATTCACCCATGCGCTCATTCATTGTGCGGGTCAATTCTTGCAACTGCTGCTGGAGCATCATCATGCCCTGACTCTCCTTTTCTGCCTGACCTTGAGGTGATCGGTCACGCATCCACAAAAAGAACGCGAACGCATTTCCGAATACAAGAAGTACAACTAACGCAATTAAAAAGAGTTCCATATGCTACAGACTACCATACGGCGGTATACGAGCCTGATTCTCATAAACACTTGACGAATATTTGATTATCTTGTTATCTATAAGTAGATCAACCTGCAGGGAAAAACTCTCATGCGTCCACTCCATAGCGACCCGCTCGTAAACCTCCTTGCGGCAATTGTCGTGTTCTGGGTCATCGGACTCGGCATTGCGGTAATGCTCCAAGGATGGCGCGGTGCAAAAAAGTACGTTCTCGGGGGCTTACAAGCTCTCTTTTACGTACTCGCAAGCATCACGGAGGCGCTGGCAAAGCTGCTTGGCTACGCAGCCAAAAAATTGGGAGGCTGAGCAACTCCCCTTTCATACACCACCCACCTAATGCATAAACGCATCGTGTGGGTAGTTTTATATCAATGACAAAATCAATCAAGAAATAAGGAAGATCCATAATGTCAAAATATTCACGAAGTGGAGGAAAATACACACGGGCACATAGCACGCTCATTCCTTTTGCGACGGAAATATGTGACGCCCTGAATATACAACCAGAAGTTACAAAGATCTCTCTCGGCTTCATAACAAGTGGACTCCGCTCTTCTAACAACAACAGACGGCTTAAAATCAAGGGAGATATAGGCTCACTTCTTCTTTCGGTACGAGATAACAAAGCGACACAAGAAATACGTATTTATACGAGCGATCTTGAGAAGACAAAGCGAGATATTGTGAAATATGCAGAAGGTATAGATGTTGAAGTTTCTATTACTTAAAAGCTCGTTAGCATAAACCGCCTAATCTGTCCGCCTGTCTGGTAGCGTAACTCTATTTTGATGATAGAATCACGCCAGAAAAAAGAAAGGGTTCCTGCTATGCCGGCACGGAAAGCAAGTAAATGTGCCGGCACGCAGACTACTTTTATTTATGCAGCCGGCACTGTGTGCGACATACTAAACGAGATAGACGCAGTTACAAAAATACTTCCCAGAGTTATCGCTATGGGAACTAAGTTAACGAATGTAACTCCTGGCTGTGAGATAAAACTTATAACAGTAAATTCTTCTCCAGGCTTTCTGCGTCTTCGGGTACGTGATGGTTCGGCAGTACAAACGATACATGTGTATACAACCAGCATCGAAGAAACTGTAGATACGCTCCGGCGAAACATACAGCGAAAATGGATAGGCGCAACCGTACAAGAAAGGAAATAACCAGCGACACTATATGTGTCGTTTTTTTATAGAAACACCCAGCATGCAAAGTCTCTCGTATAGTGCTAAAATCGAGAGGTAAACTATATATATGACACTACACGAAACTATCAAAGAACATTTGAAAGAATCAATGAAAGCACGCGACGAAGTCCGTCTTCGTACGGTGCGAGGAATCCTCACAGCCTTCACTAACGAGCTTGTTGCAACAGGAAAGAAACCTCAGGATGTCCTCTCCGACGAACAAGGACTTGCAGTGATCACACGCCTTGCAAAGCAGCGCAAAGATTCAATAGATCAATTTACCAAGGGTGGACGCGAAGATCTTGCTGATATTGAAAAAGTGGAGCTTGTCGTACTTCAGACCTACCTTCCGACACTTATGACTCAGGAAGAAATCCGTCCGATCGCAGAAGCAAAAATAAAAGAGCTTGGTATCACTGATAAAAGTAAAATTGGTATGGTACTCGGAGGCCTCATGAAGGACCTTAAAGGCAAGGCAGATGGAGCTGATGTGAAAGTAGTTGTTGAGTCCCTCTTAAGCTAATACCTTTCTATGCGCTTTGAACGAAAGAGTAAACCGCATACATCTTCTAAAGAGAGAGGTGGAACAAAATCAATTGCTAAGGGAGAGTCAGTGTATCCCCCGTATAACCCAGACAAGCCAACCATCGAAAGTTGTGAGCGCGAAATAGCGCGACTCGAAAGCCTCATCATAAGCAAACGAATACATAGCCGCGATGATATTCCAGAACTCGAAGAAGCGCTTACGTCTGTGAAAGAAACACTCGCAGTCCTCAGTCTCACATTTTAAATAGCTCGAGCATCGGCGACACTCATGTCGCCGATCGTCGTTCTGCGCAAATCTTCTATAGTTGCAGGGTATCCAAGACGCTTTCCTAATTCTTCCGCAAGTGAACGAATATACACACCACTTGCGACGTGCCATACCACAGAAATACGAGCTCTCTGCTCCCCTTTTTCTGTAACAAAGAGATTGAGACTTGTCGCCTCCCCGCTCATCACTTCCATTGATCGAATAGGTATATCTTCTATCGTTTTTCCCGCGCGCGCTTTTTTGTAGAGCGGCTGCCCACCACGCTTCACCGCTGAGTACACCGGAACAGGGAGTGTCAGCACTCCTGTCATACCTGTAATAACCTCAGAAACTATTTTTAAAGAAAGACTCGTAACATCTTTTGATTCAAGTATTTCTCCTTCCATATCGCCTGTACTGCGCCGCTCTCCAATACGAACAACTGCTTCGTATGTCTTTGGTAATTTGAGATACGATTCGAGCTTTTTAGTACCCGCTCCAATACCAACAATCATAAGTCCTGTTGCCAAGGGATCAAGCGTTCCTGCGTGACCAATCTTGGTAATACCAAGCTCTCGTCGAAGTCGACGAATAACATCAAACGATGTAATTCCTTTTGGCTTATCTACGAGAATAATATCTGTATCCATATACTTTAAAAAATTTGAAGGCCTGCACCTTTCTGCATACGCACCTTCCGTAACTCTGCTTGGCACTCACGATACCGAGGTATTGCCTTCTCCACAAGCTTCCAAAAGTTTTCGCCATGATTAAACTCTTCGAGGTGGCACAGCTCATGAGCAACAATATAGTCAATGAGATGTACTGGCAAAAACTGTATTCGATAATTAAAGTTGAGATTCTTTTTAGTTGAACAGCTTCCCCAGCGACTTTTTTGATCTCGTATTGCAACTTTATTATATGCAAAATTATAAAATGCATTGAGCGCTGAGAGACGCTCATGTACCAGAGTACGAGCCGACTCTTTATGTGCAAGATAGTGCTTTGAAGGCGCAGCAGAGACTCGCCGTCTTTTTCTTTTAAGAAAGAACAATTTTGATATTCGCCTTTTTGTTCTAAACATACGTACCAACTATACTACACACGACAAGCGAGTGGTTTGACAAAGTGCCTATATTTATAGCATAATTGACGTCGGAATTAGGCAACCAACCTTGGGGGGAAGGTACATGTCTGAGACAAATAAATTGCCGCTTCGCTGGCTCATTCTCGTCACCGACAGCGAGGGGAACACCGAAGAAGTGGGCGACGTCGCCACAGAAAGCGAACTGGAAACCGTCATGGAAACACATCTTGCCGCAGGCAAAAATGCCTGGGCAATACAGTACCGTGAAGGTCAGAAGGAAGTCGCGCTTCGAGCCAACAATATTCGCATAAACGCCTAACCTCGCATCGAGCCCTGCTCCGTGCGGGGTTTTTTCTGTTCTCCTGTTGCTAAAAGATGAAGTGGTGCTAGGATGAAATACACATTCATTAATAACATCAATACACACCATGGAGCGCACACTGACAAAAAACACACCCGAGCACGCGGGAGAAGAAGTACTGGTAAAAGGATGGGTCAACGTGCGACGCGATCACGGCAAGCTCATCTTTATTGATGTGCGTGATCGTGGAGGACTTCTCCAGGTTGTATTCAACCCCCAAGTTTCTCCTGAAGCTCACCAAGTTGCGACAACACTTAAAAACGAAGACGTTATTGAAGTTGTCGGAAAAATTAACACACGCCCAGAGAAACTTATAAATCATAAGATTGCGTCTGGTACTGTGGAGCTTGAAGCAACAGCGCTCACCATTGTTGCGCACGCTGCCCCGCTCCCTTTTGACACCAGCAAAGAAACACTCGATGCTGAACTGCCTACCCAGCTTGATCATCGCGCAATCACACTACGCCATCCATCAGTGAAAGCAGTATTTAAAGTGCAAGCAACTGTTATTGACTCATTCCGTGAATTTATGAAGTCAGAAGACTTCTTTGAATTCCAAGCCCCTTGCATTACTCCTGCAACAGCAGAAGGTGGAGCTGAAGTATTTGAAATAAAATACTTTGACCATAAGGCATACCTCACCCAGAGTCCTCAGCTCTATAAGCAGATCGCAATGACCGCGTTTGAGCGTGTGTTTTCAGTGAATAAAATTTTCCGCGCAGAACCATCTGTTACCACTCGCCACCTCACCGAGGTAGTGTCACTTGATGCTGAGATGGCATTCATCAATTCATGGACTGACGTGCGCGACATGGCAGAAAATACCGTACGCCACATTCTTAAAACGGTTGGAGAAACATGTGCTACTGAACTTGCCATGCTCAATGCAACACTCCCAACAATGATCGATAAAACACCAACCTTCTCACTTGCTGAAGCACAAGAAAAGATCTTTGCATACTCAGGTAAAGACGTACGAGGAGAGAAAGATCTCAACCCAGAAGACGAGCGCACACTCTGTGAACTTGTAAAAAAAGAAACTGACTCTGATTTCGTATTTGTGTACGGATATCCAACACGTCAAAAACCATTCTACGTATACCCAAGCGTTGAAAATCCTGAGGTGAACGAAGGCATGGATCTTCTTTGTCGCGGTATTGAGTGGCTCTCAGGAGGACGTCGCATCAACGACTACGAGCAGCTTCGCAAGCACGTTGAACTCTGGAATATGAGCGAAGATAAAGTACGCATGTTCCTCGACGCCTTCAAGTACGGAGCACCTCCTGAAGGAGGGTTCGCATTTGGCGCAGAACGTATCACTATGCAGATTCTTGGACTTAAGAACGTACGTGAAGCATGTATGTTCCCTCGCGACCTCTCTCGTATTGATGAGCGCTTTGCAGCCGCAGACGAACAGAAATAAATAAATGTAAAAGATACACAAAAAAACGATGGAGTACTCCATCGTTTTTTTGTGTATTGCCTCACATAGTGAACAACTGTATTATGCGTACCAGAAAAGAAAGGAATAGATCATGCCCCAGATCCCCGAGTCAATCAACGCTCTCGCGAAAGATTTTTTCTCATTGCGGTGGCTTCGCCATGCGCTCTATATTGCATTCATGCCTGAATATATCGGAGTGCCGTGGAAGTACAAAAACGCTCGTGTACAAGAAAAAGTACTCGTACAGATAGGCTTTTTAAAATTCTACTACCTAAAGGTGATCTTTGATGAATACAAAGACTGCCAAAGCATATATCCACCAAACTATAAAAGGCGGAAAGGCGTGGTTGCTGTATCTAAGCAGCTATACGAAGCAAGTCCAAACCATATTGGAATTTTCTGCCAATACAGCAGACACTACGATGACACTGAAGATGTCAAAGTCATGATCGCCAAGTAGGCTAGCACCATTCGGGTGCTTTTTTCTTATCTCCCTCGCGTAATCGTCACCCCACACACTCCGTGTTTTAAAATATCGAGCTTTCGAATCGTTACTGACACTGATTCAATTTTTGGATTCTTTAAAATTCCAAGAGCAATATTTTCTCCAATTGATTCTATGAGCTTGAAAGATTGTTCTTCAAATTCTTTTCGCGCAATCTCATGCGCGTCCATGTAGTTGTAAGTTTTCTTGATGCTATCACCCCACTCTCGTGGCTTTTGTCGTAGCTCAATATCACACTCAAAGCGCTGCGGCTTCGAACGCTCTGGCGCTCCAACGCCATGATTGCCAATAAACAAAAGATTGTTAAGAAAGATTGTATCCATAGGTAGAGTATACGTATTTCAAACACGAGCGCAAAACTACTTGGAAGGACGATTTACATTCCCTTCATCAGCCAAACGCCAGAGATAACACGATGCTATCGTGCAATACGGATGCCATGTCTTTGCCAGTTTTTCCATTTTTGTAGCGTCTGGCAGCTCTTTGAGTTTAAACAATTTTTTAAATCCCTTTTTAATACCTAAATCGAGGGTCGGCAACACATCAAGGCGACCGAGGGTAAACATGAGGAACATATCAGCAGTCCATACACCAATCCCCTTCACTGCAACGAGGTGTTCACGAATCTCTTCATCAGTCATCTCCGGGAACTTTTCTGGCTTAATAAATCCCTCTACAAATTTACGCGATAGATCATAGAGGTAATCTGTCTTTTGATTTGAAAGACCTGCAGCACGCAGCACCTCTCGTTCATGCCTTAAAAGCAACTTGGGTGTTGGTTTCTTTTTTGGAAAGAGGAGGAGAAATCGCTCGTGGATAGTCCCTGCCGCCTTTCCTGAAAGCTGCTGATAGATAATAGAGCGGCAGAGTGCCGCAAACGTATCGCCACCTTCCCCTATTTCAGGAGCTGCCAAGCGAGGTATGACGGAAGCCAAGCGCGCGTCTTGATTCAAATGTTTGAGTGCTTTTTTGAGTGTCTTGGAATCCATATTTTCTGATTGTACCATTCTGAACGATATTTGATAAAAAACCCTCTATGGGCTATGTTTTGATGACATGAGAAAAATAAAGACATCAAAGGAATCTCTTGTCCTTGCTTCAACCTTGAAGAAAATTGCACCTCGCATTGGAGCGAGCGTTATTACTGAACCCGGATGGCATATTGCGGGACAGATCACCTTTAAAAACGGTACGAAGTCCTATTTCAGATACAACACGCTTGACCTGAATCCTGTAGGAGCCTCTGACATCGCAAAGGATAAAGACTACGCAAATTTCTTTATGGAAAAAATGGGATACCCTATTGTTCCAAAAAGTAAAACATTTTTTTCAGATAGCTGGGCAGAAGCAATCGGTGCTAAAAAACGCACAATTGATTTTGCCTATGCGTATGCAGAAAAAATTGGCTTCCCTGTAGTGGTGAAACCCAATAGCGGCAGCCAAGGAGCAGGAGTCGCATTTGTTTCAAATAAAAAAGAATTTTATACAGCGCTTAAAGATATATTTAGAACGGACAGAATTGCTCTGATACAAAAGCCAGTACAGGGGCATGACTATCGCATCGTAGTTCTTGGCAACAAAGTAATTTCTGCGTACGAGCGGATACCACTCAGCATTACAGGAGACGGTCACAGAACGATCACACAACTTCTCACAAACAAACAAAGAGAATTTGTAAAAGAGAAACGTGATACGCGTATAAAAATTAATGACCCACGTATCGCCCTTAAACTCAAAAAACAAAAACTTTCACTAACATCAATACCTCAAAAAGGTGAGCATGTATTTTTACTCGATAACGCAAATCTCTCTACTGGAGGAGATTCCCTTGATGTAACAAAAAGTATTCACGCTGATTTTAAAAAACTCGCAATACAACTCACACGCGATATGGGGCTTACACTCTGTGGCGTCGATCTTATGATCGATGGCGATATTACAAAAAAAGCCATATCTGGCACCTACTATATTCTTGAAATAAATGCAGCGCCGGGACTCGACCACTATGTGCGAGGAGGTAAAGAACAAGAAAAAATTGTTGAAGATCTCTATCTCGAAGTATTGAAACGATTAGAAAAAAAGAAATAGACACCAAGGGCGGCACTCTGTGCCGCCCACCTCACATCTCGCATTCGGATCAATCGACCCGAAAAAGAACTTTCAGATTGCACGAGTCTCGAAGACCGCTCACCCATGCAACGCGCCGCATGCCTGTGCCCTCAATACGCAGAATTGTGCGCACCACGCCTTCTCCCCAGTAGACAGGCGAGCAGACCTTGTCTCCAACCCGAAGCTCCGAAGCATTCGGATTTTCGACTGGCGCATCTGCGAGACTGCGAGCATCTGCTCGTTGCTTCGCAATCACGGAAATGACCGCGGAACGGTGCGAACGTTTTGCCTTGCTCCATGCAGCGGCCATCCCCCGTTCTTTCCGATACCTACCCGGCATCGGCTCAGAGTCTCCAAACAATGGCACTCTCCCTTTTGGACCCCCCCTCAGGCACCATAGCCCAAGTATAAATATTTTGCCATTAATTTTCTCAGATGTACAATCACTCTTTCTCTTTTTGTCTAAATCTGGTATAACTGAGCCGTGTTGATTTGAGCCATTTTTTGGTTTTGGTCGATGCTTAGGAGGTTTTAGATTAGTCATTTTGATTAATTTCTATCTACGGGGGTAGCCTCTCAGACTGTTTTCTCCTTGTCTATCATTCGATAGCCTCACAGGAGCAGTACACCTTTTGGATATTTTTGTTCGATCGTTGATCTCCAAAAATATCTCAAAAGGTTCCAAATTAATCCCCCGGATTAATTTGGCCCTATCGTCTAACGGTTAGGCCGTCGAAGCATCTCCCAGAAGCTTCGACCCTTATCAGGCGAAAATCCGAAGTTCAGAAGTTGTATGGCCCTATCGTCTAACGGTTAGGACAGCGCCCTTTCACGGCGTAAATCCGGGTTCGATTCCCGGTAGGGTCACCAAAGAGAGAGCTAGTTCGAGCGCTCGAGAAGGGTCGAGAACTAGCAAACAAAAACCACCCTTGAAAGGTGGTTTTTGTTTGCCTCCAATGTAAAGATTAGAGCATCCTCAGTGCCGCTATTCGCAATCTGGATGTATCTTCTTTATTTGAAAATAAAGTGGGGTTTTCGAGTTTGTAGAATTGATTATGGTACCTCTTAATGTATTTTTCAAAGAAAGTCTCGTCATGGTACCAAGTTTTAATAAGATTGTCTGGATCACTATCAAAATCCTTGAGATTAACTAATGCGCTATCTAGTATCTTGGCGTGTCTATGCGCTCCAATCGCTTTATACGCATCAATTTGATACTTAACTAACTGGGGCTCAAAAACTAAAAGTGTCGTGAGTCCACCCCTATAAAAAGACACCTCTGCTTGCATGGTAAACACAGTAGCCCAAACTGCTTCAGGAAGTTTTAAAATATTATTGAAACTAAATTGATTAATATCACCACCTTCAACCACCGTATCATATACAAACCACTCAATTTCTTCATCAGATAATTCATTTAGTAATTCTGAATTAAAGACCAGAGATGGTGGAAGCAGTTGAGTTCCTGAAATAAAATAATCCTCTTCAATCAAAAAATCCTTTAATAAAATTTTTGTTAAGTAATCATACTTATTCTTCAAACTAAAGGATGGACGACTATAGGTATACCAGAAATTTCCTCCTAACCTATGCCGATTAAAAGCAGAAAAAGCATCTATTTTTCCTTCAAAATTTATCACCTCCTCCTTGGTTGCGCGTCCAATTTCTACAGCAAATGAACCCCCTTCACGATGATTAAATTGAAAAGATACCAAATCAACAAAATCACCTCTATGTCTCCTAAAGTGTGGCATTGAACCCTTGAAACCGATCTTGCGTAAGAAAGGAACGAATTTGGTTTTTAAGCTATCTCTCATTAGCTTACCCTCATCAGCATTACTTATATTTCTACCTATTGGTACCTGATTATTCATTACTAAAGACTATGACAAAATTTTACCTCTAGGTAAAGAGGCAAAATGAGTTACGAAATCAATATATAGGCAGGTCTTGTTTTATTGTAATATCGGAAATTTGAATATTGCCTTTCCCGATACACGATAGTAGTATATGAAGAAGTCAATCCACACAAAAGAGCATTCTGATTTTACAGAACGCCTTCGCTCTGCCAGACTAGAAACGGGTTTGACACAGGTTCAAGTTGCTAAGAAGTTAAAGCGTCCCCAGTCCTACATTTCTAATATTGAATCGGGGCAACAACGAGTTGATGTGATTGAATTACAAACATTTGCAAAGTTGTACGGGAAAGATATTACATTTTTTGTTAAATAAGATTATGTTGAATAATAAATTTATTATTGCAGGAATAATTATCGTCGGTATTTTAGCTTTTTTTGCCTACGACAATTCTAAAAACAAGACAGATAACATATCTGATGTAAACGAAGAATACCTATTAAGTTTGCCAAATATGGGTTTTGAAATTACTTTCCCGACAGAACCTGAATTTAACAGAACAGATGGAGAGGACTTTACTCGTCACTCATGGTCGTATATTGATGACACTACTCTTGGCAATCGTAATGCTCTTTTTATACAAGCTGAAAATAATCTGTATGCATACAACAGTAGCCAGGAGAATTTTATTGAAGAAGTTGCAAGACTGTATAGCGGTGTAGTGGTACGAATGGAAAAAGATTCTAATGCACCAGCTACAGACTATGAGATATCTAGTGAGGACCAGACAATTGTGGGACGGATCGTTGATATAGGTGAATGGACTTTTGTGATCAGTAACCACTTTGAGCAATCAAATAGCCACCCTGATTTTATTTCAAGTTTCCGAAATCTTGAATGACAGATTAATTTTCTAAATAATTACTAGATATAAAGAATAAAGAGTATTGTATGAGAACAAAAAATATTATTATTGCTTTAATGATTGGTGTTGTACTTATACCGTCCATTTCATTTGCTCAGATATCACCCACTCGTGACGAACTTACATCACAACTAATTGTAAGTCTATTACAACAGATAAAATTGCTTCAAGCACAACTTGCAACGTTACAAAAAAGCTCAACCGCAAATGGAGTATCTGGACTCACTATCTCTCTTAGCAAGCTTGAAGCAAAATCTAATTCTGCTCAAGTATCTTGGATCACCTCTATTTCCGCAGAATCAAAAGTGATAATTTCAAAATCACCAATTTCATCAAGTAGCAAGAATGGTCAACGAGAAATATCGTCCAATAACGGTACTTCTACAAAAGGTTTTGCTGATATTAAAAATCTTGAACAAGATACAAAATATTATTATTTAATTAAAGCTACCGCTAAAGATTCTGACGTTCAGCTAAATGGAACATTCACTACCCCAAAGAGCGCCGAGCAGATTGCAAAAGAAAAGCGGGATGAACTGACACAAAAGAATAATCTTCAGAAACAGGCTTCCATTATTAAAGAATTGAAGGCTATTGATGATGAATGTAGCCCAAGCGGTTGTGACTACGGGTTACGTTATCAACAGGAATGGAATCAACTGATAAGTGAACTGAAGGCAGTTGGAGGTTCTTACGAAGGTAGCTGTTTATTTGATCTAGTAGGAAATCGAAGTGCTATCTCTTCTAACAACCGTCACCTATCTTGGCAGTGTGTTGGCTGGGGTGGATAATTGTCATAAAATGCTAAATTTCTCAACAAAAGAAAAGCGAGACATGGATGAAAAGCTCTATTCTGTAGTCGTAGAAGAATTAGAGGGTGGAACCATTAATAAAGCACTCTGGGCAAAGGCTTTGGCTGATTCTGATAGTGACAAAGATAAAACTCAGGCTCTGTATATCAAATTGAGAGTACAGAAATTGTACGACGAGATGAATTTTGAAAAAGAAAATCGAGCCGCCGCTGAGAGAGCAAATACTGTAGCTGAAAATAAAAAAGTGAAAGTTGAAAAAACTATTGAAACACTTTCAACCACAACACAAAAACTAATTTCACTGTTCCAGTGGTTAACAGGACTGATGTTAGTTCTAGGAATTGTAGGCCTGTTTTTGGCTTACATTACTTTCTCTGTTAGTGACGACTGGAGTTGGCAAGTCATCTTTTTCTCTGGTATAGCTTTCACGGTATTTGGTAGCTATTTGTCCTACCAATGCTTCAAAATAACCAAAATTACTGACCAGAGACAGTTGAGAAAAAAATTGAATACGTTTTTCTTCATTCTAATTCCTTTCTCAGCTATAGGTACAATTATTGGGTTATTGATGCCTCTAATTGCACTAGTACTGTTCATAAATTGCATATCGCTAATTATAAATGCTGTGAAATACAATAATGCTTTTGCGTATGCTATGAGGAACAACCTCGTAAAGTAGAACTAACAATTAGGCTCGAGATTAATATTTTTAGCTCAAGGTATTTATACTAGTATCATCACACCCTGCTTAAGAGATATCTGGTTATTTACACACTCCAAGACAGATCTCTGTTCAAGTATCGTTCCCTCAGTAAGCACGAATCTTGCATAATCTCGCACATCAATTGATTCAATTTTCTCAGTCTTCTTCTTGCCCAGAAACATTGCTTGAAGCTTCTTAAATTTCTGAATTTCAGCATTGAGCTTAGTGTTTAGTTTTACCTGATCAAGACTTATAGTATCAAGCATTTTGATCATAGCTGTAATGAGATCAGTTTCGTTTATGGCTGGGTTTTTGCAGTCTCTATCTTTTGCCTTGGTACAACGATAATAAACATACCGATTCACCCCACCCTCTTTGAGCTTCTTAAACTTTTCATCGGCTGTAATACCAGAACCACAAACTCCACACTTCATAATACGAGTGAATGCAAACTCTTTGCCCTGCGACTTTATAACCTGAGACTTAATAGAGTTTCTGGTCTCATTAAATAGCTCTTTGGTTATGAGGGGTGTGTGTTTGCCTTCATACCAGATACCAGCACCCTGCGGAAACTCAAATTTACCGTAGTAGAAGGTGTTATTTATTATTTTAAACACATTTCCAATACTTAAGTGATAGCCACGTAAGGTTCTAAAGTTTAAATCGTATTTGAGCCATGCATGTACCTTTGAAGCACTCCATTTCTCATAGGCAATTTTCTCGAAGACTTGCCGTATAACATCCGCTCGTTCAGGGTCGATTTCCACCTCACATTTAGCTAGTCGCCCATCAACTTTCCTGTACCCTGTAGGTGGCTGGGCTGGCCACAAACCCATCTCACATCTCGTCCTCATCCCACGCTTCACATTGATACTTTTATTGTCGTTCTCGAGTTTGGCTTGAGAACATAGAATCATAAGGAGGAATTTATCACTTGGTGAATTAGTGAAATTCTGCCCAAACGTCTTAATCGTGATGAGCTTCTTTTGATCCATTCTATCTACCAATTTTCCTAAGTCTCCAGCGTTACGAGACAATCTATCGGGTGCCCAAGTAATAATGGCGTTGAAGAAGCCATTATCAATATCTTTCACAATCTCCTCAAACACAGGTCTCTGACTTGATTCCTTAGCTGAATGTGACTCACGCCTAATCTCTACTATATTAAGCTTTTCTCGCTCTGCTATTTGGGTCATTTCCTTGATTTGTGAATCAATCGAAAGTGCCTGTTTTTCGTCGCCCTCTGTCGACTTACGAGCATACAAGCAATATCTATTTTCACTTTCTAACACCTCTGTCATGTATTAATTAATGACAGAACCAAAAACCCTGCATAGCTATGCAGGGTTTGATTTACATCACATAGTCGTTTAATAGTTTCGCCGTCGACGGTCAGCCGTAGGAATTATTTCTATTTGTTCTTTAGATTTTGGAAGTAGACAATCAACATCTTGGAGCACATCCCGGTAATCATGGAACCATACCGTGTCGTCCTCAGCAGATCCCGGTCCCAAGAAAGCAATCAAGAACGTGCTCTCGTGAGTAAAATCCTCAACAATCTTCAGTACAAGTAACGAAAATGCGTCAGCGAGGTCATCGTGCTTTTCGACACCAAAGCCAAGCATCTGCTGAAGTAATTCCTCGCAACCAGTATCAGGAAAAATAATAGTACCGTTTCTAATCATTGAGGATGTTAAAGCGAGTCGAGTACGTTTATCATTATGAGGTTTAATCGATTCAGCTTTTACCCCCTGAGAATCAAGCATCTGAGGAAGTGCATCTTGATACCCCACACTCTCAATCAATAATTTATCCATACTTCTCGTTAGAACAGTCTTTTTATGAACCTTCATCATCTCAACTTGTTGTGGAAACGTAAGTCGTTGATTGTAGGGTTGGGGCATAATGAAGACTCGTAATTTCTCGTTCCGACCGTAAATACGAGCGGACACCATCGCTGTACAGTCTGCCGTATCTTTAACCGAAATTGCCAAGTCCACGCCAGAATAAGTCGCTCGGTAGGCTTTTGTAGTGGTCGGAGGTAACAAATCGGTATGATAATACTGAATCCAATCAGGATGAATAACTTGGTCATCATCGGGAATGATATTGAGGAGATACTCACGTTGCCACGCCACCTCGTCACCAATCTTCTTTCGTTCTTTCTCAAGCGACTTCGCATCGGGAAACTTGCCAGGCCAGTTAGACCGCCCTTTATCGTCAGCAATCGCACAGGACATGAACGTACCGTTTAATTCTTTCTTGAGTACACGCTCTCGCAGTCGCATAAGGAGCGAATCTTCGTGAAGTAAGTTACCAATCACAATCAGTCGAGTGTCTTGGTCACCAGCTGGAATCACATCACCTGTGAGCCACTGATACGTTTTATTACGCCCCTCTCGGGTTTTTGTAGACGCTACGTCCTCAACGTCGTCACAGATAAATAAGTCAGGGCGGTGTTGATGATGACGTAGCCCACGGATACTCTGCTCAGAGGAAGCTACCGTGATACGAGCCTTAGTGTTTGAGAATACAATCGAATGAGATCCCCATTCATCAGACTCTTCACTAAAGGGACCGAGGTCGTTTTTGAGTAGTTGGTTGTTCTCCAGCTCGTTACGAATATTCATCATGTGCTGTTTAGCTTGTACCCGAGTCTGACAAAAGATAATCACAAACTTCTTCTGCTGTTTGCCCAGAATCGCCCAAATCGGGAAAGCAGTCGTCACAATCGTTGATTTACCTGAGCCACGAAACGCTACCACAAACAGATGTTCGTCTGGTTCGTTTTCGAGCTTACCGATAAGGTCTCGCTGGAATGCAGCGGTCGGAAATTGTACGTAGTGGGCAAAGTAGAAATGGAAGAAGTAGTTAAAGCTACCACTCATAATCTGTTGCCGTACGACACGGTCTTTCTTCATTGAGTTAAACAGCTCTTCTGAGATTGGGTTATTATTTTGATTTTGCATGATCATGTTTCTTAGTTGGGATAATCCGAGCCATCTCCAGTGCCTGACGCACAGTGGCTTCTTGTTCGGGGGTAAGTTCATCAATGACACCCATACGGGTGACTTCTAGCTTGTCCTTATAGGCTGGATGGCGTTTATTGAGCCAAAATCGTACCGCTGGAAAGTTCTTTTCCTTGATCAGAGTGAGTAGTTGGCTTTCACTCATGTCGTTCACCAAAGCCACACCATCAGAGAGGGCTTGATCCATTTTCTTCTCAAACTCCTTATCTTCCTTCCGCCAGCGGTACACAGTGTTGCGAGAGAGTCCTGCTTTCTCGCACGCCACCTGCACAATCGGTACCTTAGATAGCTCAAGAAGAAACTGCTTGGCAGATTTACTTTTCTTCATACCGTTCAACGATAGCTTTGGTGCCAGTCATGGCTTCAAAGCGGTTGATAATGAGGTCGCAGAATCGAGGTTCTAAATCGCACCCATACACTCGTCGCCCCAATTGTTCGCCAGCCAAAAGCGTACTGCCAGAGCCAAGGAAACTATCGAGGATAATGTCATTTGGTTTGGTACAGCGTTTAATCGCTTTCTCGTGGAGTGTGAGTGGTTTTGAAGTAGCGTGCTGGTAGTCTTTAGCGGACAATCGCTTAGCAGTCCAGATTTCAATAAAGTCATCGACCTGAGTGACCAGTTCGTTTCCTGTACCAAACTCTTTATTTAGCACCTCGTTTAAATCTTGAATACTTTCTGCAAGATAGGGTTTTCCTCGCACACCGTAAACGGCTGGCTCGTAGGCTTTATTGCAGAATACTTTCGGTACAGGATTCTGTGAATTCTTTAGCCACAAACAGACTCGCTTGTTAGCAATACCAAGCGAGCGGTACACCTCCTGAATCAGCCCGATGTATATTTGGTCGCAGTAGTAGAAGACGTGAGTGTTAGGTTCTGATACGGCAAGTGCAGCACTGAGGCTATCATTGATAAATATCTTGTACTCATCAAACGTACGTGAATCATTGACGTTACCGCCATAGTCTTTCTTGCCACCGATTCCACCGTCGTAATTCACCTGAATGTTGTACACGGGGTCTGAGTAGATCATCGAGGCTCGTTCAGCGCCGAGTAGTCGAGTAAGGGTTTCTGGTTTAGTGGAGTCGCCACAAATAAGCTTGTGTCGCCCAAGATGAATAATGTCCCCGAGTTTCGTCTTAGGGGTGACGATTTTCTTTAGTTCCTTTTCTACGTCGAAGTCATCGTCTTTGGTAACGTTGTCTTCATCCCAAAACTTCGCTAGCTCCATTGATTCAAAGCCAGCGAAAGACAAGGTGTCCATATCGAACGCCTTGAGAAGGTCATAATCCCAGTCACCCCCAAGCTTGTTTGAGCCTATAAGATACTGTTTGGATTCTTTTTCGGTGAGCTTGCGATTTGGTACCCGTACGTCGATTAATTCTTCACCCCGCCCTAAGAGCTGAAGTGCCTTAATACGTTGGTGACCAGCAAGGATAGTGCCGTTTGCGTCTATAGCTGGTATCTCTACTAGATTGAACCTCTTCAGACTGTCTGTGAGAGCTTTCATCTGAGCGTCAGTGATCTTACGAGGATTAATCTCCTGCGGTACAAGATCATTTACTTTCTTCTGGACGGTTGTCCAATATAGCTTTTGCATACTTTTAGTGAATTAAATTCAATAAAATGTATGGATATAGAAAATGCCTACTCCACACACGAAATAAGCTGTCTTATAGACGACTCATCTCTTGCGCGAAGTAGGCACGGCCTAGGGCGATACACTACTCAACTTTTTACTACGCAAATATTCTGTTACACCTTAAGCTTTGGTCTGCTTTTTCTCTAGTCCACGAATCAAACGTTTGCCGTTCTTACTCTTCATGAACTCCTCAGCATCTCTACCAAGCTTAATCGGTATATGCTTAGGTACTCCAAGCATAACTCGGTAACCGAGTTGCTGGTAATGGCGAACTGCTTCTTGCAACTTGGGATCATTCACCCCAAACGGTAACTCAACATGAATGGAGTTACTGTCACCATTCTCAGACTTCGGTGCTTGAAGTGGAGAGAAAATGCGACCTTCCTTATTGTGCTCTATGGAGCGCTGAACGACAGCACCAACTGATGGAGTTGGGCGAGCGTTCATATGCAACTGTATATCCGTAAGCTCAAGAACGATGACTTTCTCACCTTTCTTGATGGGCTTTGTGACACGGTTTAATTGTAATATTTGCTCCATACTTAGTATTCTACTCCTAGGGTGTAAAATCTGTCAAATATTTATTGTTGCTAGTATGAAATCGTGCTATAATGACGATATGCACACCAAACAACAACAGCTATTAGCCCTCATAGACAACGACCCAGATATTGGATCATATAGCCTAAGGACAATTGCCAACAAGATTGGAGTGACAGACAGACCGCAAATAGTTAAATATCACCTTACTCAACTAGAAAAGGCTGGTTTGATACAGATGAACCTACCGGCAGGAGTACTTAAGCGGGTACAAAAAGGATTTGTGAAGTCTACCGTCAATACGGTCTACTCCCTTCCCGTAGTTGGAGCAGCCAACTGTGGACCAGCAACTATTTTTGCCGAGCAAAATGTTCAGCAGTATCTAAAGGTATCTTCCTCTATGTTGCCATCAAGTAAAAAGGGGCTTTACGCTCTCATTGCTGACGGTGACAGTATGAACAAGGCAGAAGTCAGTGGAAAGAAAATCGAGAGTGGCGACTTCATTCTTGTCGACAGTAGTTACTATAACTATAAAGATAAAGACATTGTCGTAGCTGTAATTGACGGCATGGCGACGATTAAACGCTACCGAGAAGACAAAGCTCACAAGCGGATTGTCCTCGAAGCCGACTCGACTGAAAAGTACCTACCCATTTTCATACACGAGGGTGACGATTTTCAATTAAGCGGAAAAGTTGTCGGAATTATTAAAGGTTAACAGTTAAACGTATGGCTAAAAATATTCATACAGTATTCAATTCAGGACGAGGAATGTGGGAAAACAAAAAAGAAGGCTCTTCTGCTCCAGTTTCATATCACCACACTAAAAATAACGCTTTAGATCGAGCGGAGAAAATCGCAGGCAAGGCAAAGGTCGAGCACTTTATTCACGGCAAAGACGGAAAGATCCAAGAGCGTAATAGCTATGGCAACGATCCATTTCCACCACGCGGTTAGTTAAAACTTATGGAAGCAAAAATAAAGCACCTAGAGTTCATTCAAGAGGTTATTAAACGGATGGCCAGCAACTCTTTCCTTTTGCGTGGATGGAGTATCACGCTTGTAATCGCAATTTCTACAATTGCTAGTCAGACTTTCAAGCCGAGTTATGTTGTCATTGCTTTACTAGTAACACTCATATTTTGGACACTTGATTCGTATTACCTCTGGCAAGAGAAGCGATTTCGTTGCCTCTACGAGGAGGTGAGGAAAAAAGACCCAGCAACCATCGATTTTTCCATGAAATTGCCTGACAAACATTGTTGTAACTGTAGTTGGTATTCATCAGTAAAATCACCAATATTTATCTCTTTCTATGGCGTAGCAGCACTCGCTCTCTTAGTACTACTCTTCATAACTTACTTCGATATAACCATAACCCTGAAATAATATGTCACGAAAAGTATTTTACAGTTTTCACTTTGATAAAGATTCACAGCGTGCAGCGCAGATTAGAAACAGTCATGCGATTGCCGATGTTGATGAGTACGGTGTCATTGATTCAGTAGATTGGGAAGAAATCAAACGCTCAGGACCTGATTCGATTAAGCGTTGGATTAATGATCAGCTTAAGTACACTTCGGTCACGGTAGTACTGATTGGTGCTGAGACATCTGAAAGACAATGGGTACAATATGAGATTGAGCGTAGCTGGGAACGTGGAAATGGATTGGTCGGAGTAACAATTCATAACGTAAAGAATCTAGCAGGAGAAACTACAAGCGCTGGAAAAAATCCATTCGATAAACAGGTATTAGCTGACGGAACCCCACTCTCTGCTGTCTGCAAAGTTTACGATTGGGTAGCTGACGGTGGTTTAGCAAACTTAGGTAAATGGTCTGAAGAAGCCTTTGAAATTCGTTCAAATTATAAGGGTAATCCTGCTCTAAAGGGTTCACCAGTTAAAACTACAACACCTACACCAGTACAGACGATTAGCAACCCTTCACGACCATGGGCACTGTAGGAATCAGGGGTTATACCTTTTCTGAAGAAGAAATAGTATTTACACGGTGTAAGTTTCCTAAACTCACACTCGTATCAGAGTCTGTTTGGGATGGAATAATTGACATTGACGCGACTTATAACGATATCCATATTGTCGACTCTT
Source organism: Patescibacteria group bacterium (assembly GCA_019745315.1). Taxonomy (GTDB): domain Bacteria; phylum Patescibacteriota; class Minisyncoccia; order Phycocordibacterales; family UBA918; genus JAIETH01. The sequence continues at coordinate 279,129 of JAIETH010000001.1, forward strand.
TTCAAGTAAAAATTGGAGTGTTTCGAGATTTTCCAACTGAACTACCTATAGTCAATGAGGTCGGAGGTCGTATAAAAGTTATTGCTGATAAATACGGCATTACTGATTACCGTGATTTACACGTAAATCCACGGACCGATACAATCTGCCTATGTGTAAAGCAAGAGGAAAAGTATAAGGTTCCGCCCGGTTCTACATTTGTAGATTTTCTCAATAACTTAGTTATTCCTTACTTTTTTGGGCTGAGTTACTACGAAAAAAATAGAGTATGGCCGTGGGGTGAATATTCTCATGGCGGACTAGGTCTACTTGAATACTACTCTGACAATAAGGTATCACTTACAAGTGATGATTTAGAGTTACTGACCTCTAATTTGAGGCGTGATGAAAAGTGGAAGTCATACAGCAAAAGGTTAAGGGATTCCAATTTATCAAAGAAATGTGTATGCGGATCAGAAAAACCATTCAATTCTTGCCACACAAAAGCGGCAGACGGAATGAGTCACGTCTTAAGTGAGGTTCACAGATTGCACCTGAGCTCTTATAAACTCTTTAAAAAATAATGGGTATGAATTTTGATATAGCTATCAGAATTTTGAACCAAAAGTTAGAAGAGGCTGAGCCTGAGATATTAAGTAGTTCGTGGATTTACTTTAACGCTCCAAAGGTATATTACTTTGTACGCAACAACTACAGAACGGAAAATGATCACATTGACTGGGACATAGTTACCAGATCACTTAATCGTGCATACGCTAAACGCTGGACTAGATACAGATACAAACAAGCACGACTATACGAACGACAATCTGAGGTTGACGCCGTACTTACTCGATATAAAGATAAACTATACACTTTCTTTGCTCCTGCTTCCGAATCGGACAAACAGATTCAAGACCGCATGATTATCCGTTTGGTACGTATCGGACAACGTGGCAATGTGTGTGCTCAAGAAGAATTGGTACGTTGGGTCACATTCGTGACTGATGACTGGATTGATAGGTATCCACAAATGTATCGCTGGAAAGGCTACGAGGACGAGGTGCCAGACAAAATTCGTTCATGTATACGCTGTTACCGATATACTGGCTCATTTCTAGGATACTTATTTAAAACACTTGAGTATTCGGCTCGTGGCAAGCCGCCCCTTGTTTCCCTTGATGACAAGATTCTAGACGGTAATAAGGCTAGAATTGAGTACCTAAGGCTACAAGAATAGCAAATTTACATACACATCTCATAAGAGTATAGTTTCGTTATGGACCGTTTTAAAAACCTAATTTCAAAGCTAGATTTAAGGAAAGAAAAGGTAATTTCGTTATTGCTGACCCTTGTACTAACGACACTGATTTTTCTTGATAATAACTATTTTGATCATGTACTTCTCACAAGTACCTACTTTTTCTCAATGGCTTTTTTAGCCGTTTTACTTGTGGCAATAATGCTGTTAGCGGGTCACGCAGTCTATAAATCAGCGATACATGCCAGTGTGGGTTTTGGTGTACTAATTTTTCTCGCTCAAACTTATTGTAACCTTGAAACTAAGACACCAGACGGTATCGAGGCTTTAAACACACTCTGGACAATTGGTTTTATATTTATCGTGTATGAGTTTTTTAATAAGTTGCAAGAAGCTTATAAGGCACACACAAAGCCGCTACGAGATGATATCAAAACTAAGAAGTGGGAGCCAACATTACTAATGGTAATTTATTCAATTTTTATACTGATATATATCTCATTAATAACAAAGGTGCTAACGCCAATTGTGCTTGATTTATGTATTTATAAAAGTGACATAGGACTGTAACTTTTTACTGGAGATTGGTGTCACTTTTGTCACTTTTTGACCTCTCGAGAAGGGTCGAGACAGAAATCAGTCGAATAGCCAGAAAAGCCTTACTGGTCAATGTATTAACTTGGTTCCACCACGATTGGGCTCACAGCGAAGATTTCTCAGCAAAACAGCACCATATGGTGCTGTTTTGTGTTTAGAAAATCTTGCTGTGACCCTAAGAAAAGTCTGGGAGACTTTTCGTCCGGGAATCGAAGCCCAATTGAGCATTTTATGGAGCACAAGGTGCGAACAGAAAATCCAATTGGGGTACTGATCCTGTAAGGATCGTTTCGGCAGGACTTCGTATACAGAAACTTATTCGTGACCACAGAGTGCTTGCTGTTATAATTAATCAAACGTTGCAATAAGCATGACCCTAAAAACTATCTCATCAGGAACCGTCCATCGTGTGCCAACTGACGTGCGATCTATACTCCAGTCAAACACTACTATTTTAGAACTTTGGAATAAACTTACTCCGCTCGCCCGGAATGAGTGGATTTGTTGGATAACGATTGTAAAGAAAAAAGAGACGCGAGCAGAGCACATCGTACGGATGCAGACAGAATTACAAAAAGGTAAACGACGACCGTGCTGTTGGCCAGGATGCCCTCATCGAAGACCACAAGCACAGAAGTGGTTTGGTAAGAAAAAATAAGGTTTAGTTTTATACCATAACCATGGAGGGACTAGATATTTTTAATGACTGGAAACATAGAGACTGTGCAATTGCCACTATGCATGGCAAAGAAACTATTATTTCTCCCCTGCTTAAACAGGAACTAGGAATAAACAGTGTAGTACCACAAAACTTTAATACCGACTCATTTGGTACTTTTACACGCGATATTCGACGAATAGGAAATCAACTTGAGGCGGCGCGTAAAAAAGCCCAAGCCGCTCTCGATCACACAGGATTAGATCTTGCCATTGCAAGCGAAGGGAGCTTTGGGGCGCATCCCGATCTTCCATTTGTATCAAGCAATCTCGAATTAGTATTATTTCTAGATACAAAAAATACTATTGAAATAGTTGGTCACTACCGTACAAGCGCTGTGCGGGCACGCGGTCAAAAAATATACACACCAGAAGAAGCGGTGTTAGTGGCAGAATCATGGGGATTCCCGGATCAAGGAATAATTCTTCGTACATCTGAAAAAAGTAGTAGAAATATATACAAAGACATCACGAGTAAAGAAGATTTAAAAGAAAGGGCAAAAAAACTTTTATCTCCATGGTACGTGAGGTCTATTTTTATAGAAACAGATATGCGAGCACATCGTTGCCCTGCTCGAATGGAATCCATCAGAAATGCAACTCTCGATCTTATACAAAACTGCAAAAGCGTATGCCCAAAATGCATCACTCCTGGCTTTGTGATCACTGAAACAATACAAGGATTACCGTGTGGTGAATGTGGATTAGAAACAGATACGATAAAAGAAGTAGTACGTTCGTGTAAAAAATGCCTTTACAAAGAAAGTAATCCTATAGGAGACAAGGTGGCAGCAAAGCCTGAAGAGTGTCAGTGGTGTAATCCGTAGAACTTGCCATAATAGTAAAAATATAGTATGGTTTTTTTCAGAAAACAGCCGAAAGGACTGTGTCGTGATATATCCGACATTCAAAGAAGTTGAAATTGGCGGACCAAAAACCCTCCAACAATACCGACAGATGCTCGATACGGCAGGCTGCCGCATCGATTCACATGTCGAAGAAATGCTTCTGCCTCGGATACAATTTATGGGAGAGCCACGCCAGATTGCGCTTGCGCGCATCTCTGTCCTACAACTCGGATTCAACGATGCCGCCTGCATGACGAGCATCTGCAAGAGGGTTCTCACTTCCGGAAGCCCTATACGTCTGATTCCTGCAGAAGCATGCCTTGCCCTCCGTCTCGCATATATGGATCAACCGGATCGTGAGTTGCTGAAGATGGGTATGCGTCCCATCACGTACAAATCAGACTCACCGAGCTGCGCAGTCGATGTTGTCTATCAGATCCTTACAATGGTGAGAGATGGCAAAACGCTATGGATCGGAGAAGCCGAGGGCTACCCCGATATCGAGTGGCCGCCTGATGCTGAATTTGTATTCATGAAAAGATCTCTCAACTAGCGCTCTTTGCCCCAACAACCCTCGAAGAAAGTTTCTACTTCTTCGAGGGTTTTTATATTATTCTTGTTAAAGGGATTTAAAGTGGATAATATACGTATACGTCGCTTACTAATTCTTCTACTATTAGCAAGTATGAATATACGAACATGCGCTCTGGCTACTGCCCTTATCCTACTCGTTGGAATCCTTGGAATTTTATATGTACAAAAAAGTACCGTCTTTTATGAAGACAATCTTGGTAAAAAAATTATACTTAAAGATATACCGTCTGGTGTATCTGTTCCCACATGCGGACAACCTGAATATCCATGCACATGGAAACTACTAGAAAGTAAAGATTTGGGTATACGTATGCACGTACAGGAATATTCTGAACCCAATAGATATACTTATTTCATACGGAACAACAGCATTGAAGCACACCGCCTCTCCGATGACAGAACATTTAATGGACCACTTCTCATCACGATATTCTCTAAAGAAGCTGATGAGTCAATTGAAGATGCAATTTCTACTGCGGCATACACAGATCTTCCAGAAGCCGTCGCATTTGGTGGGTGTGCTGTAGAAAAAGTTGAAAACGAAAAATATAATTTAAATCTTGATAAGGAAATATTTGAATATAAGGCTGCTGGAAAGTATAAAGAGTTTGTTACAGATTTCAATAAAAAATTAGAAGGAAAACCTGCCTTTGACGAGTGTGGTCAATACGGAGAAACTGAAGGAGTACGTTATTTTGAATACCATCCCAAAGAATCACAAACAAAATTTATTAGTGTTGAAGGAGGATACGATTACCCTGGCGCACTATTTGACCCCCGCTCCATTGAGCTTTGGTGATTTTTTAGTTTATCAAAATAAATTGACATAAACCTGATTCCGTACTATAAGAAAACGCTGCATAGAGATTCTATGCAGGATACTCTTTTTCCTCAGGGAGGGACAAAATGTCGAGCACCACAGCAGACCAGCGGACATTTCCGAAGGATACGCTTGTCTATGCGCGCAATGGGTCCAATGAGAGGATTACTTTCATGAAGGACCCGACCACCCGCGAGACCAGGCCGATGAACTCGCGGACGCGCCAATATCAGAACTTCGGCTACCTCGAGGATCGCCGGAAGGTCACCTGGGACAAGAACGAAAGCCATTGGGTGCTTAGCACATAGCACCGCGCACCACGACCGCCAAGAGAGCGGTCGTTTTTATTTTCATTATGAGAATTTTTTACATCCGCAACCACATCGAGTCTTGGCGCACCAAGAGATCTGACGCTTCTTGTGGATTTTTCATCAATTCTTCAACTGCGCGTTCTGCTCGAATACTCTGAGAACCTTTAATCAAAATAATATCGTCTTCACCAATGAGTGCCTCAAGATCTTTTCCTGCAAGCCGCGCATCTTCGTACTGCCAGATTTTTGACTCAGGCATTCCTGATTCAAGCGCGCCTTCTGCGATACTCCGAGAACGGATACCAACAGTAACAAGATAGTCAGCAACGTCGGCAACCATACGCCCCATTTTTTCATGCTGGACTACTGAATACTGACCAAGCTCCATCATATCTCCCAAAACCGCAATCTTTCGCCCTATAGTACGAACCTCTTTAAGTGCCTGAATAGCTCGCTCCATAGCAACAGGAGATGCGTTATAGGTGTCATCTATGATAAGGGAGCCTTTGATACCTTCTATGAGGCGCATACGCCCTGGAGGCGGGATATGAGCACGGAGTGCCTCGGCACATTCTTGGATGGTCATTCCAAAAATAGTTCCAACTGCTACTGCCGCTGTGTATGCATATGCATGCTGAACACCAAGAGATCCAAGTACTGATACTATCGTAGCGTCAGTGCCATGTGTGAGGGTAAACTCGAGACCCACAGGAACTCCATTTTGGTACACCGTTTTATCAGCTGAAGCAGTAAACGGAGAAAGCGAATACCGACTGTATCCGATAGACTGCTGACGAACTCCTTCTTTAATTTTTACAATTGCCTCGTCATCATTATTAAATACAAAAATACCTTCAGATTTCAATGCGTCTACAAGCTGACTCTTTTCTGCAATTACTGCTTCTGGAGAACTGAAAAATTCGACGTGCACTGGCACATCAGGCAATCGTGTGAGGATTACAATGTCTGGCTTTATCCATGTGGTGAGGCGCGCAATATCTCCGGGTCTATCGACACCAATCTCAAGCACCAACCATTCTGGATAGTTGCCTGGAAATGCAGCAACTAGCGCACCATCAATAATATTTTTTATCCAGCGAATAGGATTATTCCATGCATTTGGAAGCCCCAGAATAGTGAGAGGAACACCGATTTCAGAATTAAAACTTTTTTCACTTTTACGTACACGGACTTTTTGTTTTAAAACGGTGTACACAGCATCTTTAGTAGATGTTTTTCCAACACTCCCTGTAATTCCAATGATATGCGGTCGCGTACGTGCAATCAGCATGCGCGCCTCCCAGGTGATAATTGCAACAATAATTTTTTTGAAGAGACTTTTCATATTACCTATCAGGTGGTACGTCGTAGTAGTTGAGTAAGAACTTAGCTAAATCCATAAAAGGTCGAGTCAGGGTCTGAGACGCATACTCTACGTTTTGTGGCTCAACAGTATACAGGAATACAAGAAATTTGGGATCAAAGGCAGGAAAATAGCCAAAAAACGAGTGGAGATACCGATCGTCATAGTACCCTTTTCCATTCGGGAGTGCAATTTGAGCCGTTCCGGTCTTTGCAGCGATCGTATAGCGATCCATCTTCTCTTTTCCTCCCGCAAGAGCGGTGTCAACCACCTCAACAAGCATGCGAGAGATCTCTTCGCTCGTTTTTTCACTAAAAACTCTCGTAGGAGCTCCAAATTCTACCTTCTTCTCACCTCCCGAATCATACATAATATCAGTCACCAAATGTGGTGTTATGAGCTCTCCTCCGTTCCCCAAGGCCGAGAGAGCGCGCACGGTTTCAAGTGGCGTCATGGCAATACCCTGACCAAAAGAAGCAGTTGCGTATTCAAGATCTCGCGGACTTTCAAGGTTTGCAGTGAGGCCGCTCGTTTCCCCCGGAAGATCGATACCTGTCTTTTGATCAAATGCGAGCGCTTTAAAATATGCACGGAAGCTGCTACGGCCCATTGTTTTTACAATATGTGCTACGCCCGTATTCAATGACTGATTCAAAACCTCCTGCATCGACACTTGACCTCGCCCTTTTTTGTCAAAGTTATAAATGGTATATCCACTCATCTCGAGGAAACCCGGGTCGTAGTAGGTGCTCTCGGGCGTAATAGCTCCTGCATCGAGTCCTGCCGCAACAGTGAGAGGTTTAATAATAGAACCCATTTCATGCACCTGCTCAACAAGCGGATTATTAAATACACGAGGATCAGTAACTTCACTAAAGTCATTGAGGTTAAATCCTGGGTACACTGACATTGCGTATATCGCCCCCGTTTGAGGGTTTATAACAATACCTCCCGTTTCCTTACTCTGATACGTGTCATGCGCACTCTTAAGATTTGATTCAAGTGCGCGCGCAACCGATGGCTCAAGAGTTGTCACGATGTGACCCTCTTTATTTTCCCCCGAATCAAATACGACACTTCCGAAGTTTTCAAATATTTCAGCAAAAAAGTTTACAAAGAGGTTGTCTGAGTCTCGAGAGAGGACCTCTTCGTACGATCGCTCAAGTCCGTATCGCCCCCCAAGGGTATCTTCTTTGTATGCAACAAACCCTATTGTGCGTGAAAGAAGCTCATCTCCTGGATAGTATCGCCACTGATCTCTATAGAGTTGAATACCTTTGAGAGAAAGGGCTCGAATTTTTTCTGCATCTTTTTCAGAGACACGCTTGGCGATTTCTTCATACGGATCCCCCTTTTTTTCTGCTCGCTTCAAAAAATCTTCTTTATCTATTGAAACAATGGCATTGAGTGCCTGATATGTTTTTTCTGCATCTTCTATAAAATCAGGATTAATAGCGACCGTATAGCCAACCTTAAGTGTTGCTGCAGAAACACGCTCACCATCTTTGGTGGTGAAATAAATAGTACCTCGATCAAAAATATTTTTTACCGAACCGACATACTGACCTTCTGCCTTTTCGGCATACTCTTTACCGTTACTTACCTGCACAAGATATAGCCTGACAATAAGCAAAACAGCCACTGCGAGGAGCAATGCTGTTAAGATGCGTACGCGAAATAAAATACTACCTCGTATCATTGTGAGAAAGCACTAACGCGCCCTGTGCTTTTTCTATGAAAACTTTCTCTTCATTTTCTAAAAAACCATATGCGAGAGCTGTATCAAGACTCACCGCATCACGCGCTGCAATATATTCACTCTCCAACTCACTCACACGAGCCTGAGTACGTGTAATCTCCTGAGCAACCTCCTTGCGCACTACCACATGAGCAACAGCAGCACTCACAAAATATACGTACAAAACAAAAAGTATAAAAATAAAGGAAAGCGATGTATAGAAAAGCTTGCGTTCGAGTTGATATGTTGTGGTAGTTTTTCGGTTCATGATTTTTGAAAAATACGGAGCTTCGCACTACGGGCGCGAGGATTTTGTGCTAATTCCTCAGGACTCGCAGTACGTGGCTTTTTAGTAACAATAGTTCCTTTTTCTTCCGCCTCGAGAGCGCGATACTTCTGCTTCACAAGACGATCTTCAATGCTATGAAAGGTTATGATCGCAAGATGGCCTCCTGAGACAAGAATCTTAAGCGATCCATCAATGAAGTCAGAGAGAACATCGAGTTCATCATTGACTGCGATACGAAGCGCTTGAAATGTTTTGGTTGCAGGATGGATTCTTCCTTTCTGAAACCGTGCGGGAATAGCTTTTTTGATACACGCCACGAGATCGTCAGTGGTCTCGAGAGGTTTTTCTACTCGAGCTCTGCAAATCTCATGAGCTATGCGACGAGCGAATCGCTCATCGGCATATGCATACAACGCATCAGCAATCGATTCTTCGCTCCATGTATTTACAATGTCTCGTGCATCAAACGGAGCGAGAGCAGGATCTCCATAGGTCATAAGGAGTGGTTCATTCTTTTGAAATGAAAATCCTTTTCCCTCTGTTTCAAACTGCTCACTATTCCATCCGAGGTCTGCGAGTATTGCATCAACGTGACTCAAAGAATGATCCTGAGCAATGTCTGCAATATTTCTAAAATTGCCGCACACTACGTGAAGTGCCGCACCATTTGGGATTAAACGATCCGTAAGCTTACGAACCATCTCTGGATCACTATCTATAACAAAAAGTGTTCCAGAGCCCGCAAGCCTCTCTAGGATAAGCGCACTATGTCCTCCTCCTCCTCCAGTTGCATCTACCACAATGCTTCCTGGATTGATGAGAAGTCCTTCTGTCGCTTCGTGCGGAAGTACCGTTATGTGTCGAGTATCCTCCATAGACTACAAGACACCTATTTCTCCAAGTTTTTGAGCCAAGGCATTTCCCTGCTTCTCAATTCGCTTTTTGTACTCACTCCACACGTTCTCATCCCAGATTTCTACACGATCGTGAATTCCTGCAAGAACCACTTTGGTTCCGAGTCCTGCAAAATCCTTGAGGAAATCTGGAACGAGAATTCGCCCCACGCTATCAATATCAACTTCAACTGCTCCTGAAAGGAAGAAACGATTGAATCCTCGTGTATCTGCTTGTCCGAGCGGTAGTTCAGCAATTTTTGCGCTGATACGTTGCCATTCTTTAAGCGGATAGAGAAAGAGACAATTATCGAGTCCTCGAGTAACCACTACCTTTTTCCCAAGCTGCTGCCGAAACTTAACTGGTAACGACAGTCTTTTTTTTGGGTCAAGAGAATGTGTATATTCGCCAATCAGCATATTCGTCTAACTTTTCTATAGAGAGGTCATCTGTATAGATTTACCACTATCTCCCACCACACTCACATTCTATAGCACTTGATCCCACCATACTACACTGTTATCCACATTACATACAAAAAACCACTGCGTCTGGCAGTGGTTTTTTGTCCTCGTCTTTTACCCTTACTCTTTCTCTTCTTTATTTTCCTCCTTCTTAGGACGCATTAATGGAAAGAGTTGTACTTCTCGAAGTGGCTTATCAACTAAGAATGCAAAGAATCTCTCTCCGAAGCCGAAACCACATGTTGGTGGCATACCGTATTCGAGCATGTCGACAAATTCCCATTCAGGCATCATCGCCTCATCGTCTCCTGCCGCAAGGAGTCCTTGCTGCACCTCAAAGCGTGCGCGCTGATCAAGAGGATCATTGAGCTCACTGTATCCACGTCCTACTTCGCTTCCCGCAATAATAGGTTGGAACATTTCTACAGTATTCCCGTCAGCTCGTGCTTTCGCAAGTGGTGCAACCAGTTTTGGATGATGCACGAGGAAAGCTGGGCCAGCAATATTCTTGCGGCAATACTTCCAGAGCGTATCCATCAAACGTTCACGATTCTTTCCTTCATACTTCACACCAAGCTCACGAAGCTTTGACTCCATGTCGCTCTCTGACGCACTATAAATATCAATACCTGTCTGTTTTTTTATTTCTTCACCATAATCAATCTCCGGCCATTCAGCACTCAAATCAAATGTATGCCCACGCGCGGTGAATTCTGTTTTTCCAAATACTTCTGTCGCAACCGTTCGATACAGATCCTGAACAAGTTTCATACCATCCTTATAATCCGCAAAGGCAAGGTAAAATTCCATATTGGTAAACTCTTGCAGGTGCTCAGGACTCGTTCCTTCGTTTCGGTATGCGCGACCAATTTCAAATGTTTTTGGAAAACCAGCAGCCATCAATCGCTTCTGCCATAGCTCTCCAATTGAGATACGCATAAACACATCCATATCGAAATCATTGTGATGTGTTTTAAATGGACGCGCTTCTGCTCCGCCGGTGGTTACCTCAAGTGTCGGAGTTTCAACCTCAAGAAAACCATGTGACTTCATGAAGTTTCGTACTGAATCCCAAAAGAGTGCTTTTTGTGCAAAGAGTGCACGCAAATCACCATCTTGCAGCAGATCAAGATATCGCTTACGGTAGCGCTCCTCAGAATCTTCAATGCCATACCACTCACTTGGAACAGCTTGGAGGGCTTTTGTGAGAATGCTCCACGAAAGAACTTTTATTGTTTTCTCACCACGCTTTGTAACAAAAGGAATTCCCTTTACCTCAATGAAGTCACTCGGATCAATTGCATCAGTAAAAAGTGTGTATGAGTCTTCTCCGATATCATCTTTCCCAATAAAAATTTGGATGCGTCCAAACCCATCAAAAATATCAGCAAACGTTGATCCTCCGTGACGACGGAGTGACATAATCCGTCCTGCGATCACCGTCTCCGTCTCGCTTTCTACAAAAGAATCGAATTCAGAAATAACATCAGCGATCGTATGTGTACGCTGGCTTTTTGATGGGTATGGATTACAACCTGCGTCACGCAACAACTCTAGTTTACGCTCGCGCTCTTTTTGTATCTCTTCTTTTGATGACATATGTATGTATCCTACCTTGAGACAGAGTAAAATTCAAAGAGAAAAGAAAAGACCGCGGAAGCGGTCTTTTCTTTTCTCTTATTTTACTTCGATAACTTTATATGACTGCTTCCCGTTTGGTGTTGTGAATGTAAACGACTCACCTTTGTGCTTTCCCATAAGCGCTTCTCCAAGAGGAGAAAGATATGAAAGTTTGTGTTCGTGGATATTTGCCTCTTCTGAACCAACGATCGTGTAGATACGATTCTCTTTTTCTCCCTCTCTCTGAATAGTAGCAACTGATCCAAGTCCTACAACAACACTTGCCTTCTTGTCTCCAACAACAATTTTTGCTTCTTTGATGACGCGCTCAAGGTGTTGAATTCGCTCCTCAATAGCTGCCTGCATGTCACGAGCTTCTTGGTACTCAGCATTTTCTGAAAGGTCTCCAAGGCTTCGGGCATATTCGAGAGACTCCGCAACCTCTTTTCGCCGTGTCGTCCGTAGATACTCTAACTCCTTTTTTAATTCCTCAAACTTTTCAGGTGTAAGAAATGCATCGTGTGAGTCGCTCATAGTATTTTGCAATGAATAGTGCGTACATTATACGTACCAATCACAGGGAGTCAAATGAGTCCTTATTCTTCCTCCGTGTAAAGATCCGTAAAATACTCAGGCGTATTATCGCGCATCCATGTAAAAAACTGACTCATAATTGGAGACGCGCCAAAGAGGTTTGCGTACGGTCCCCGCTCCATAAGTAAAAGAAAAGCGTACTTTGGTTTTTCATATGGATAAAAACCAACCACCCATGAATTTACATATTTCTTTTGTGCATCAAGCTCAGCAGTTCCAGTTTTTCCTCCAAACGACATATCTCCCCGCTTCAGTGCTCGTGCAGTACCATCTTCTGCAGCGAGCTTCATGCCTTCGTGAATAACGCGAAGCGAAGATGGTGCAATAGGAAGTGCTATCGGAGTATTTTTTTCTCCCGCAACAATATATGGTGTATGCAATGTGCCACCATTGGCAATAGCAGCATACGCACGAAGCGCAGCGAGCGGTGTTGTTTGGAAACTAAATTGCCCAATTGATGTGTGATATGTATCTCCGAGACGCCATTCTTCATCGAGCCTTTCTTTTTTCCATGCAGGAGTTGGAATCAATCCATGCTCTTCTCCCCCAAGTGTAATTCCTGTCGGCTCATCAAATCCAAAGGCGTGCATATACTTACTTATTTTTTCGATACCAAGACCCTTCTGATCACCAAATCCTCCACCAATAACATAGAAATAGACATTTGATGATACCTGGATGGCGGTACGCATCGTTACAGCTCCGTGTGCCTTCCAATCAGAAAATACTGACGGACGCGATGGCGTGTAGGGATTCGGCACTGTGAGTGCCCCAGTACTCACAATCACTTTGTTTGGATCAATAATATTTTCTTCAAGCGCAGCGAGCGCCATAAACGGCTTCACAATAGAACCTGGCGTATACAACCCCGAAATAACTTTATTGAGAAACGGCAAACGTTCATCATCATTGTATGAATCAATTTCTTCACTCGATCCCCGAGTCATAACCTCCGGATCAAATGAGGGGTAGCTCACCATCGTAAGGATTTCTCCCGTTTCAACATCCATAATTGCAGCGGCACCACTTCTAAAGTTTGCCTTTGCAGCTGACGTTGCAATATGGTCATAGAGCGCTTCTGTAAGCTCTGCATCAATCGTCAAGGTAATCGGCTCACCACTTTCTGGCATATGAACTATGTGCTCAGACACAAGATTTCCTAATGCATCTACTTCAAAAAGGCGTTCTCCATTTTTTCCTTTCAAGACATCTTCATATGCTGACTCTACCCCTCCTTGCCCTACATAGTCAGTACGAAAATAAAAACCTGAGCTATCTTTACGTGGATAATTTACATACCCAAGCACTTGCCCAAGCCCTCGTCTATCTGTGTACACACGTTCTGCAAAATCTCGAGAAGCTTCGCCTTCCGCATTCCACGCCAAGCGTTCTCCCTTTCTGTCATAGATAACACCGCGCTCTGCAAATATGTATGAAGTATCCAAGCGATTGTTTGCACTCCTATCTGCATACTCCTTCCCTTCTATTATTTGAAGTTTAAAAAGTTGTCCCAAGAAAATCAGTGCGATGAGCGAGAAAAATCCCCCCACAGCAAAAAGTCCTTTATAGGAAATAGGCATTTCCAATCGGCCCTCGAGCCGTCCTCGATTAAAGTCAGGAAGATTTGAGGAGTCAACAAGAATTTCATCAAAATCTATTGGGGTTATTTTCTTTTTTTTAAAAAAACGCATAGACGTGAGGTGTGCTCATTATATTTTTTTTGAAACATTTGTATATCCACGAATATAAAAAACGCCAACGCACATACAGAGCGCTATAAGTGTGTAGATACACGGAAACGGAAGATCAAAGGCGCGTACACCATAACTTGCATCAAGCAATACGCCGAGAACAATAAGCTCAAGAGGAAATGTAAACCGTAAGGCATATATCATACTGCCTAAAAGATAGACCCAGAATGGGAGAAAGAAAGCTACGCCGAGAAGTACTATGTATGCACCTATTCGCATGTTACGGAGTCGTTGATGATGTGGTACCCAGTAAATCTGGGATAATGAGCACATCTTCTTTAAGTAACTCTTCACTCAAAATTCCAAGCGCCGAAGACGTACTGTGCGCTCGCGCATCTCTCAGTATTGCGACAGCATCTTCATACGGTATATGCTCTGTCACATCTTTTTCAACGCTTACCGTACGCAATGATGAGAGAGCTTCTTTTTGAACTATAAAACCATACTGCTCGGGATTAGACGGGACAGATTCAATGTATGCAATTTCTCCATAGATATCGGTATTCCCAACAGGCACAGTCACAACGTCGCCTACCGTCAACGGAACCCCTTGGGGGACTGATACACGCAATACGCCACCCCCCTGACCTTCTGCGCGTGCAAAAACACGAGCTCCGTGTATAAAGACCGGCGTTTCAATATCAGGAGTTGAAAATAATACAACGATAGAACTATGAGAAAACACGCGAGCAACAGTACCAATTGGTACATTATGTACATATACAAACGCTGATTCTTTTATACCTCCATCCTGCCCACGATTAAGTACGATTGTGTCATAGGGAGTATCGTTTGGATGGCGCACAACATCTGCAAGAATACGTGACGTTCCATGCTCTGATTCTTTTCGTAATGAGAGAATTTCTTCTTCGAGCACCTTAAGTCGCTGCGCATCGTAGATCGCTGTATTCATATCCTCTTTGAGATCTTCAATCTCACGCGCGAGTTCCGCACGAGTCGTAAAAAAAGAAGAAACGGGAGACATGCTGTCCCCTATCCAAACTCGAATAGAATAGAATGGTCGCATAAGATACGAACCCACGACTCCGAGCGGGGCGCTAAAAAAATACAGAAGAATAATGGCGCATACGAATGCAGCGCCATAATATCGTATGGTATACACCTGACTAGAACGCTGCCGAGAATTCATTCTCATTGTCTATAAGTACTTCATTAAATCTCTCAAGATTCTCAAGGATAATACCCGTACCGCGCACTACAGAGGTAAGTGGGTCAGGAACAATATGCACCGTTACCTGGAGAGCCTCTTCAAGTAGCTGAGCCACCCCTGGAATCAACGCCCCGCCACCAGAGAGGAATATTCCTCGCTGCATCACATCAGCAAGTATTTCAGGAGGTGTACGCTCGAGAACGTCTCGCACGGCTTCTATGATTGAATCTATAGAATGTGATATCGCCTCTCGCACATCAGCATCCGTTATCATCACCTCTCGAGGGAGACCAGTTACCACATCACGACCTCGCACCACTGTTTCCTTGGCAGTGTCTAAGCGCATAATCGACGCAAGAAGTATTTTTAAATCTTCTGCAGTCCTGTCGCCTATCAGTACTTTAAAGTGATCTCGGATATAACTTGTTACGTTATCATCGAGCGTATCACCAGCAATACGCAAGTTTCGTGACACAACAATGCCGTTGAGAGAAATAATAGCTATATCGGTCGTACCACCACCTATATCGATGATCATATTGCCTACAGGCATATGCACGGGGAGCTTTGCGCCAATTGCTGCAGCCATAGGCTCTTCTACAAGAAGTACTTCGCGTGCTCCTGCATTTTTTGCAGCGTCACGCGCTGCGCGCATTTCAACATTAGTAATACCTGAAGGAACACCAATCAATACGCGAGGTCCTATGATCGAACGAGAATCATTCCGTATTTTTCCAATAACATACGCAAGAAGCTCTTCGGTCATTTCAAAGTCAGAGATCACGCCATCAACGAGAGGTCGCACAACTTTTATATGTGCAGGCGTACGGCCAAGCATGTTTTTTGCACTCTTCCCAACAGCAACCAACTGACCTGTTTTAGTATTAAGCGCAACCATCGTAGGTTCATTAAGAACCACGCCTTTATTACGCTGGTATACCAAAGTATTTGCAGTACCAAGATCAATCCCGATATCAGTCGAGAGAGCAGCAAATATTCTACCTAATAGACGCCTAATTTTGTTCATTATCCCTGATATTCTCTACCACCAACCATACTATAGAGCTCTTCTTCAGATAGGAATGTTACTACCCCTGTCTTTCGCTCAACTACTTCAAAACGTCCTTCTTCTTTTGTTTTTTTACTTATCACGACTCGATACGGAAGACCAATGAGGTCACTATCTGCAAACTTTTCACCTGGACGAGCGTCTCTATCATCAAACAAAACTTCAATTCCTTTATCTTTAAGAGATGCATACACTCCATCAGCATATTCGCGAAGTTCTGTATCGTCTCCCAAAAGTCCCACAAGATGAACTTTGAATGGCGCAACTGTCGTAGGCCAGACAATTCCTTTTTCGTCAGCCAATGCCTCAACAATAACACCCATAAGTCGAGTGATCCCGATACCAAAACATCCCATAATTGGATGGACACTCTCTCCTTCTTTATTTTTGTACGTCACATTGAAGTCCTGTGCGTATTTTGTACCGAGATCAAAAATATTTCCTACCTCTGAAGCTTTCGCGCGCGAAAGCACTCCTTGATTACAGCGCGTACATTCGTCTCCTTCGTTTTGAGTAGAAACTTCTACGTTTGTACAGTACGAACAGGTGTCACAGTACAAAATGTCGTCTTCTCCGGCATCTGTAAGTACCATAAATTCATACGAAAGCTTCTTTGTGAATGCTCCTCCTGAAGCCTCTGTTGCCTTTGCAACAAGACCAAGGCGACTATAGACACGCAAGTATGCTTCTTTTGCCTCCGCATAAAAACGATCAAAGTCTTCTTGAGTTTCGTGAAATGAATACATATCTTTCATGCTGAACTCTCGTCCACGCATGATGCCGCTTTTAGCACGAAGCTCGTCGCGATACTTTTGTCCGATTTGATAAATTGCAACAGGAAGATCTTTGTACGAAGTCGCATACTCACCTGCAATCGGTGTCACGATCTCTTCTTCGCTTTGTCCAACAGTATATTCTTTTTCAGTTCGACTTTGAATTTTAAAGACTACGTCGACATTGTCCCACGCTCCGGTTTGTTTCCATGGTTCACTTGGATGGAGTGTTGCCATGCGAATCTCTTGTCCGCCAATAGCATCCATCTCCTCGCGCACAATACGTTCAATATTTTCAAGAACACGTCGCCCGAGTGGTAAGTATGAATATACACCCGCCATCTCCTTATGGATGAAGCCAGCACGTATCAGAAGTTGTGCGTTTTTTGATACTTCGTCTTTCGGTGCTTCTTTTCGAGTCTTCGTAAAAAGTCGTGATTGTCGCATATAACCCCATTGTATAGGCAAAGGAAAGTACGGTCAAAAAAGAGCTTTTTTAACCTCAAGTAACCTAAATAATCTTTGCGATATCGTTAAAGGTCACAAACAACATGAGTGTTATGAGGAGAATGAAACCAACTCCATTCATAACTTGTGCAAATTTAGGAGGAACCGGAGAACCTTTTACTGCTTCAATCGCAACAAAGAGGAGTCGTCCACCATCAAGCGCTGGAAACGGCAACAGGTTTATAACAGCAAGATTGAGCGAAATAAATGCAGTAAAGACCAGAAGAGACGTGAGACCAAAGGAAGCAGCGTCTCCTACCAAGCCCGCAATCCCTACGGGACCAGCTACACTTGAAAAGTCTGCTTCAAACCGCACGGCATCATAGAGCAATGCACCAAGTCCTACTGCAATAGCGCCGATGCTTTGCACTGTATACACACCTGCGTCATATGCTGCTACATGGATCGGTTTACGCACCTCCTCCACAAGACCCATTGTGATACCAATTATTTTTTTCTCAGGATCGTCTTGTGCAATACCTTTCTCTGTATCTACGGTCACATTAAACATCTCGTCGTTGCGCTCATACGCAAGAGCGACCCTATCGTGAGATTGAATGAATGGAGATACGCTACTTGGTACAAGCTTTGCGGGCATCTCGTTTGTATCAGCCGCAACAGAAACAATAACGTCACCACTTTGAACACCTGCCTCCTCAGCAGGACTCCCTGGCATAACAGATACCACCACAAGGCGCGCTTGATCTGACGCATTCTCTTCAGCAACACCTGATTGTGTACCGAGCGCAAACGCAACCGTAAACAAAAGCCATGCAAACAGAATATTCATCGTAACCCCCGCAATAAGCACGAGTGCCTGCATATACAAAGGACGACTTGAAAACGCGCGGCCCGAGTCCTCACTCGGCTCCTCTGAGGCATCCTCACCATGAATCTTTACAAACCCCCCAAGAGGAATGAGGTTAAAACTATAGAGTGTCTCCCCTTTTTTCCATCCAAACAAACGCGGGGGGAACCCAATACCAAATTCATCGACGCGCATCTTTGAAAGTTTGGCAACAAAATAATGCCCCCACTCATGCACAAGCACGAGCACAAAAAGTACGCCAATAAAAAGGAGAATCTGCATATATATTATAGTTGAATTTCTGCTTCTTTCTTAGTCAACATCTCATCAAAGCCTCTATTGGCAAGATCAACACGCTTTTGTACGTCTTCCTTAACACGAAACTTATCGTCTTCACTCATCTCTCCCTCTTTTTCTTTTGCTTCAATATCTTTCATTACTTCATCGCGAGCTTTTCTCACTGCCACACGTGATTCTTCCAATTTTGCTTTTGCAAGCTTCATTAATTGTACGCGTCGATCACTGGTAAGCTCGGGGAAAATTACTCGAATACCTTTATCATCTGACATGACTGAAACTCCGAGATTGGCGTCCGTAATAGCTTTCTCCACAGCCTTAATCTGACCTTTATCCCACAAGGTAATGCGTAGTGTGCGTGCATCCTCATTTCCCACAGAGCCAACCTGTACGAGCGGCACTCGTGTTCCATAAGACTCAACATGAACCATATCAAGAAGTGCTGGAGTAGCACGTCCCGTACGTACTGCAGCAAATTCCCTTACAAGCCACTCTTTTGCTTCGGTAAGTTTTGTATCAAAGTGTTTAAAATCGTATGTCATACACCCATAATACTACCCTACATGAGAGACAAGTGAAAGAACTGATTTATGCACTCGGAAGCACAACAGCCAAGTGCTCAAGGAGCATTTTAGGAGATGCACCTCGTTTGCCAATATATCCCTGCACAAATAAAAGTGCACGGAGCGCATCTTCATGCACAGAGCGACGTGTATCGCTATAAGTCGCATAAAAATGAGATTCTAACGACATAAGCAACGTATCAGTCCATGCTGAATCTTTATTTTTTATACGCAATGCAATTTCTTTAAGGCGATCCGCATAACTCATACGCAGAAACGATAGTGCTATATCCGTGTGCTCATCTCTGTGCAGCACTACAATCTCACACCTGGAACGAAGTGTCGGGAGAATATGTTCAAGCTGAGGAATGATAAGCACAAAGGAACTCGCTTTTGGCGGCTCTTCAAAAAGCTTCAATAGCGCGTTCTGCGCCTCATGAGCAACCGCATGTGTATTCAAAATAAATAATCGTCTACCTGCGCCAACGGGTGCTTGAGTAGACCATACTTTCAGCTGACGCACATCATCAATACCAACAGTACTGTATGTCAGTTCTTGAATATCGGGATTCCCATACTGATCGTTCTTTGGTATTCCATGGAGTTCGTACGCGTGCGTGCGTGCGTGCTCAAACAATCCTACGATGAGGTATGCGTGATGAATCATGTATCTCAGTATACAAAACTAAACAAAAATAACTATTCCAAAGAATAGTTATTTTGGCATACTTGCAACAACGACCCGTCTGAGGAAATGGTCGACTGTTTCATCAGGTCCTGGGTAGAGCTGGTATGCATCTCTCCATGCAATAATATTTTGACCAAGATTATTAAAAAGTTCGAGCTTAAGTCCAGGTGGCACAACGCCTTCGCTATGAAGCGTTTCTTCTACAGTAAGATCTTTCATCTTGAGCCAATCCGGGTGATTCGTTCCTGATTTTCCAAGACCGATAAAACCAAACATTCCTGTAGTACCAAGCCATCGCATCAAAAGATCATTAAGTCCCGTTTCAACAGCAGGTGTCGCAAGAGGATTAACTTCCACAGATTCTGCAGGAGTAGGCTGCTGTGGCACCGAAGGAGTAGCTTCTTGTGAAGGAGAAACCGGAGCCTCAGAAACAATAGTACCCGACAACTCTTCAGTACCACTCGCCGTATCCTCTGGAGTTTGCGATACCTCTTTCCATCCACTTTTCTGCAGCGGAGGTAAGTGGGAGCCCTCAGGGGAATCTTCCTGTGAATACACACTTCCCGTCGCAACCTGTGACTGCTCTACAGCAGGCTCTACTGTGTCTACCGCCACAGGAGTTTCTAATACATTTGATTCTGCAGGACTACTCGGCGCAGGTGTTGTGTTGTTTTCTATAGCAGATTCAGTTACGTTGGGATTAAGCTCTGTATTAAGTGCTGAATCTGAGTCGGCTTTATTCTCTGGATCTTGCACAGCACCCCCTCCTACTTTTACACGTACTGCATCAGCCATAGCTTCTAAGGTAGTAACTCGTTCACGCAACAAAGTAATATCTTTTGAAGAAGAATCGGGACTACTTAAATCTGAGCGGAGATTAAGAAGTTCATCAAGGTACGCACGATACCCCGTTGATGCATCCGAAAGCCATCGAAATGCAGAGCCTTGCGCAAATTCATTCAAGCTTTCATTGATACTCTCAATGCGCGAGCGTAGACCTACAATATCTTCCTCAGATTCTGTTTGAGAATTTTTTGCATCCACTTCTATCTGAGTAACACTTGGTGAAGTAGGTTCTGTTGATTTTTCTTCAGCAATCACTGGCTCTGGTGCAACGACCTCAGAGACTGCTGGAGTTGGAACAGACGCATAGCTAGGAACTACAACAGGTTCATCTACAACCTCTTTCACGCGAGGCATCTCTGATACAACAGCACTCTTTTCTGTCTCTTTTTCTACTTCAGCACTCATCACCTGTGGAGCATTTTCAAACACAGAAGCTTCGATAACTTTTTTTGGAGCAGGTTCAGGCTTTAATACAATCCTCACATCAGGACCACGTCGTGGTCGCATCATCGAAGTAGTGTTGACTGTATTTCTTTTCATCGCTGCACTCACCTCTGACTCAAGTACCGGAGTGGCAGCATTTTTCTCGAGCACAGCAGCAACCTCAGGTTCAAAACGCGGAGTAGTAGGAGCTGTAAGCGATGAATCAAGAAAATGACCAAGTTTTTCTTGCAAACTTTTTAGATTAGAGACCGGAGTCTGTCCTCGAGCAATATCAAGCAATGTATCCCGAAGCGTATTGTATGCAGCTGATTCTTCTTTTGTAAATTCTCCTGAATGCTTTTTAAGCTCAGCGAGTAGGCGCGCACGTGATTGTGGCGTTGATACGTCAAAAGCTGCGAGCGTTGATTCGTACGCCCTACTCTCCATTCTGTTAGTCATTACTTGAACCATATCAATTACTATAGCACTCTCGCTTCCTGAATAGGATATAAACTATCTAGATTTGTTGATACCTTTCAAGAATTTCTTGTTCAATCTCACCGCGCGCTCGTCCATGCGTCATCTGGGACTCGCGCATCAGGCGAGACGCCTTTTCCGGATCTGCTGCTGCTGGAGCGAGTGTCCCAATGTCAAATGGTTTTGTTGGTGTGCCATGCGCAAGGAGGCGCATGTATGCGTGGCGATTAGGAATATACAGCAGGTCATTTTTGGTAAACACAGGAGCAAATTGGTTTTCAAGAAATGCCGCATCTTCTGGACCCACACGAAACACACCCATTGAACCAACGTTTCCAAATACTGCATCACGAATTTTTTCGTCTATCTGTTGAATATACTGATGCGCAAGCGTGAGTCCGAGCTTGTATTTACGTGCCTCAGAAAGAATAGAAGCAATCGAGTTTGTCGTTATGTTTTGGAATTCATCAATATGGAGATAAAACGGAGAAAACGCTGTTCCAGGTGAGTCAGCGCGCGAAAGTGCTGCCATCAAGATTTTTCCTACAATAATCATTCCAATGAGGTTCGCATTAATTTCTCCGAGACGCCCCTTCGCAAGATTAACCAGCAAGATCTTCTTATTATCCATCACCTCCCTAAAATTAAACGAAGACGCCTGCTGACCAATGATCGGACGCATATAATCGTTTGCAGTAAACACATCGAACTTTGAAGTTATGTACGGCACAATATTTTCGAGTGCAGCATCCCCCCCCGCCTTCGTTGCGATTTCACGCCAAAATTGATTGACCACAGGATTTTTTGAGTGCGAAAGTTTGAGCGCCCTAAATTCTGCATCCACCATGACACGCGATACATCAAGAAGTGTCGAGCCACTCTCTGGATGCTCGAGAACGAGCGCGGTTGCGTTACGGAAATACTGTTCAAATATTGGACCCATTGATTCTGGATTTCCGCCATACAGCTTTTGGAATATTGAAAAGAGCTCGTTTATGACAAACGTTTTCTGCTCCGGATAGCGTGGATCGTACTCCAACATATTGAGTCCGAGCACCCGATCCATGTAGGACGGGTCAAAGTAAATCACATCTTTTTCTCGCTCGGGCGGAATAGACGCGAGCACATCAAGCACGTCTGAACCATGCGGATCAATCATACACACACCCGAACCGTTCTGGATGTCCTGCACAATCATGTTTTTCATGAGGGTAGTTTTTCCAGTACCTGTCTGTCCAATGATGTAAAAATGACGCAAGCGATCTTCAGCTGTTATGTATACATCAGTCTCTATATTGCGGTATATATTTTTACCAAGCAGCGTTCCTTCTCGTGGAAGATCAATAGGAGCTGGAGCTGATATTGCTTGTGTTTGTTTAAACTGTGGAGACAGGGTCGCACTTCCTTGTGGAATATGCACCAGCGTTGCGAGTTCTTTTTCTGAAAGAGGAAGAGCGTATTTATCAGTAAATTCACGGAATGAGAATTGGTGAAGCTCTTTTGAATTCGCACCCCCCTTCATCTTTTCAAATACAATGCGGTTGCCCTTTGTGTTTTCAAATTGATTAAATGCTGCCTCGATATCCTCAAGTATTGCGTGAGCGCGAGCATCATCAAGTGCTGAGACTGCGATACGAATAACTACCTCATGTATTGGTCGCTCTATTTTAGCGCGGAACAGCTCGAGGGCTTCGGTTGGAATTTCAGGTGCCGGTCGATCTTCGGTTTTTTGCTTCGGGGTAAAAAATTCATCTTTCGTAAAATGATACAACTCACCCCACACCGACGCCGTGCTTATAGCCTTATCAATCTTCATACCACCTGTCACTTTTTTAATAATACCTTCGTAGGTGTTCTGATGGTTGCCAGCACGAGGTCGCACAAGAAACTGAAGCGCAGCCCCTCCTCCTTCTCGTTCGATTTTTGAAAATGCATTAAGAAGCACACGGAGTGGATCATGCTCAAACGAATCATAGGTACGAATCGGATAGATCGGATACCGTTTGGTCTGCGCGCACGCCACATACGAAACACCTCCTTCTACAAAAATATTGTAGTCATTCTTTTCTTCAGTAATAAGCGCGTGTGGAAAAAGTGAAAGAATTTGTTTTTCAAAGAGGTCAGTATATACGCTTGGAATTGCAATATAGAAAACGATCTCGTCACTCTTGTCTGACACTGCAATCTCAAGAGAATAATGAAGCGGTGATCGCCGCTCCTTACCCATACTGCTGAGACCTGCAAATAACTGCTCCATTGCAGAAATGGCTTTTGCAAACTGTACATCTCGCTCTTCATCTCGCGCAACCTCAGGCAACGCAACACTAAACAAGGTCATATGGAAAACATCCCATGTCGGAGCACCTTCTTTATATTCAGCTACTTTCTTTCCTGCTTTTATATGCGCAATAAGTGCATCATGCGCAGCATCAAATACAAACACATCGGACACCTTATCGAGTATGGAAAGAACATTTTTAATACCGTACTCTTCAGC
Source organism: Patescibacteria group bacterium (assembly GCA_019745315.1). Lineage (GTDB taxonomy): Bacteria > Patescibacteriota > Minisyncoccia > Phycocordibacterales > UBA918 > JAIETH01. Next base: position 303,088 of record JAIETH010000001.1, read on the forward strand.
AATATGCAGAACCTCTTCTACTTTATTTTTCGCACTCTCAAGCTCTTTGGCAAAACCAACGCGAAGCGCTGGAGAGATTTGGCGACTTGGTGGCAATATAACCTCAGGAGCGCCCGTAGCATACTGACGCAACTCTTCATGGGCAATTTTTTTATATTCAGGGGCAGTGTCGCTTCCTGCTGAAACTATTTCGCGCTCACGGAGCGCTATGCGTTCGCGCAAATACGCAATCTCTTCCTCGGGAGTCTTAAATGGTGCTTTGGTAAAAAATTCGCTCATAGGTCATGAGTATCGTACCGCGCTCCTACTTCTTACTCTAGTAAATCCGTCCACAGGACACTACCGCTTTGAAACAATACTTCTTTTATAGGTGTCGAGATGCTCAAGTGCAATACCGGTCCCCTTTGCAACACAATAGAGTGCATTATCCGCAAGCGCCGCCTTGACCCCTGTACGTCTTCGCACCAATTCAGGGAAATTACGGAGCTGCGATGTACCACCCGTCATGATAATACCGTGGTCGATTATATCTGACGCTAGCTCTGGCGGAGTTTCTTGAAACACATCTTTAATAGCGCGAATCATGTCACGCAACTCACGAGACATAGCTCTCACGATTTCATTTGTTTTAATTTCAACAGTGCGAGGAAGTCCGGTAAGCAGATCGCGACCCTTCACTTGCATAGAAAGCTCTTCTTCCAAAGGAAGAGCCGAACCTATATTTATTTTCACCTCCTCCGCAGTCTTCTCTCCAATAGAAAGATTGGCGGTCTTTTTTATGTAATCAATAATTGCGTAATCAATGTGATTTCCTGCACACTTCACTGAGTTGGCAGCAACAATACCTCCGAGAGAAATAACAGCTACGTCAATCGTTCCTCCTCCGACATCAACAATCATATGCCCCTTCGCTTCATAAATAGGAATACCAGCACCAATCGCTGCAAGAATTGGCTCTTTCACTACATAGGCATTTCGCGCACCCACGTTCATAGCAGCTTCCACCACTGCGCGTTTTTCTGTTGAAGAAACACCTGCCGGCACAGAGATCATTACATCTGGCTTAAAAAGATTGTATTTGCCGAGGGTTTTCTTGAGAAAATACCTGAGCATCGCTTCTGTTACTTGGTAGTCAGCAATTACGCCATCCTTCATAGGACGGTATGCAGTAATGTTATCCGGTGTGCGCCCCACCATTTCCTTTGCCTCAGCACCCACCGCAAGAATTCGTTTATCGTCTGAAATAGCGACCACCGACGGCTCATTGAGGACAATTCCTCGTCCGGGCACAAACACCAGTACATTCGTAGTACCAAGATCAATACCGACCTTTGGAGAGAGGTTTAACATACGACCACCATAGTACCTCGTTTTGTTGAGAGACGCACGAAGCGATGCTTGCATTTTTTCGGTCACACTTCAATACGTTCAACACGAGCTCCTAATGCACCCAGCTTTTCCTCGACCCGCTCGTACCCTCGATCAATATGATACGCATTATGTACGATAGATTCTCCTTCAGCAGTAATCGCCGCTAGTACGTACGCGAGACCTGCACGAATATCAGGACCCTCAAGTTCTTTTCCATAGAGTTTTCGCGGCCCTTTCACAATCACACGATGATTACCTACTTGTGTGATGTCAGCACCCATACGCATCAAATCTTGTACGTAGTTGAGACGTCCCTCAAAAATTGTTTCAAAAACAACACCTTCCCCCTCAGCCTGAGTCAGGAGAACTGTCATAGGAGCCTGAAGATCTGTCGCAAACCCCGGGTACTCATGCGTACGAATATTTACTGACGACAACACACCTTTAGGCGGAGTCACAACGAGACGATGCGCTTCTTCTTCAATGGTTACTCCAGCACTTCTTAAAATCTCTATCGGCGCCTCCAAGTGACGTGGCTCACAGCAATCAACAACAACTGAAGTGCCGCACAAAGCGCCTAAAACCAAGTACGTTCCTGCCTCAATTCGATCTGGAATGATTGCAATCGGGTTCTGTGGAGCAGAAAGTTGTGCCACCCCTTCAATGGTGATAACTGAAGTTCCAATGCCTGATATTTTTGCTCCACATGCATTAAGCATCTCTGCCAAAAAGACAACTTCTGGTTCAAGAGCCGCATTACGCAGTGTGGTCGTACCGTCTGCAATAGTCGCCGCCATCATCAATGTTTCTGTTGCTCCAACGCTAATGAAGGGAAAGAAAATATCGGCTCCCTTCAAACGTCCCTTGGTGCTCATATGATAGAGCATATCTTTTTCAACAATGTGTGCCCCCATTTTTTCAAATCCTTTGATAAAGAGATCAATAGGGCGAACACCAATAACGTCTCCACCCGGATGAGGCATAACGACAGAGCCATATGACGCAAGAAGTGGACCACTTAAAAACACTGATGCACGAAGTCGCTTTGCAATATCTGCTTTCAAAAGTGAGCTATCGGTATTTGCTCGATTAATCCGCAACGACGAACCATCTCGCACAACAGACGCACCAATTCCCACAAGAAGCTCGCTCATACGTGATACGTCTTCAATACCGGGAACGTTGAGGAGTGTAAGCTCTCCTTCAATCATGACTGACGCAGCAAGCGCCGGCAACACTGCATTTTTTGCACCAGAAACTTCAATAATTCCATTAAGAGATCGTGTGCCACCGAGACCAGAAACTTTAAATGATGTTGCCATAACGTTCTCTAGTGTAACAGAAAGTGTTCTCGACGCCATACACAGCTCAAGAAAGCTGCTATCTGATACACTACGCACATGTTTATTATTGAAGTCATACCTCTCGGGAAGACCAGCACACAATCTCTTTCTTACTTTTCTCATAAAACCTATGAGCGAGGGGCGCTCATCCAAGCTCCTGTGCGAGGTAAAACAGTATCTGCGATAGTTATAGGAGTAACTGATGCGTTCACCATGAAAGCAGCACTACGCGCCGCCACTTTCTCTCTTCGCAAACTTCCCGAACAAACTGGAGAATCAGGTATCTCGCGAACACTCTTTGAAACTGCAGAGCGTGGAGCACGATTCCACGGAACAAGTATTAATGCAGTCCTCTACGCCCTCCTCCCTCGCGAAGTACGTGAAGGCACACTCCCTTTTTTAAAGTATGCAGAACATAATGATTCGATACCAGCACACGATAGTAAGCCTCGTATTTTTGTAGCCCCCTTTGAAGATCGGAAAGTGGAATACGGACGCATGGTGCGCGGATCATTCGCAGCACAACGTTCTATTATTTTTGTAGTACCGACGCTCGAATACATTAGTCAATTTGAAGATGTTTTAAAAAAAGGAATCGAGAATCATACCGTTTCTCTTCATGGAAACCTTTCTCCTTCAGCACTAAAAAAGCAGTACCAGATACTCCAGGAAGAAACCCATCCTCTCCTCATTATAACGACACCAGGACACGCCTTCACCGAACGCTCTGACGTAGGAACTATTGTAGTTGAACACGAACGATCGGGTGCATATGTTGGCAAAACACGCCCCTACCTTGATTATCGATTCATGCTTACAGAGTACGCACGCCTTCGCGGCACCACCATTCTGCTCGCTGATACCGTCGTGCGTTCTGAAGAAATTTTTATGCTTGAAACCGAGAAAGCGACTCCATTTTATGAACAACCAAAACGACTCGAGTTGCCTGGTACGCTTTCAGTACTCTCTCTCGATACTGAAGAAACACTTGAAAAAGCAGTATTTACACTCCTTACAAAAAAACTAGAACACGCGCTTGATGAGGCAATGAAACAAAAAAAGCGAGTCTTTTTGTATTGTGCACGACGCGGACTTGCGCCCCTTGTTGCATGTATTGATTGCGGCATGATATTGCGTGACCCAGAATCAGGCGCGCCCCTCGCACTCCTTCGAACCATGAAAAGCGGCATTGAAGAACGGTGGCTCGTAAGCTCAGTCTCTGGATATCGAACTCGTGCAAGCGATCTCTGTCCACACTGTGGAAGCTGGAGACTTCGTGAGCGCGGCATCGGTATCCAACATGTGTATGATGAGCTTATAAAGCGTTATGAGAAAGACAGTGTGATTCTTTTTGATCATCAAACAGCACAAACTCCTAAAAAAGCAGCAACGCTCAAAAACGCCTTCTACTCGAAAAAAGGCTCTATTCTCCTTGGAACAACCCTTGCACTCCCCTATCTTTCAAAGCCCGTTGATATGAGCGCTGTTGTGAGCATGGACTCCTTGCGAGCGATTCCTTCATGGCGACAACAAGAGGAAATGTTTGCTCTTTTGATGTCACTTCGAGAAAAAACACACGGCACTGTCTACCTACAAACCCGAACCGATGATGACGTCACTGAGTTTGCAAAAAAAGGAGCTTTGGACACTTTCTATACACAAGAATTAACAACGCGGAAAGATTTTTTCTACCCTCCCTACGCTGTCTTTATACATCTCTCATGGAAGGAGGTATCCACCGCACATTCGTCAACAAAACAAACACTGGCCGAGCTATTTGCGCAGTATCACATTTCACTTTATAGTGCCTTGCATAGCGAAGAAAGCGTCCTTCAATGCGGCCTTCTCCGTGTACCATATGACTCATGGCCACACGAAGACATACTCGCAAAACTTAAAACACTTCCGCCATCTATACGTATCATGATAAATCCTGATAAAATCGTATAATTACCACTATATGTCCAAGCTTGTATCAACCGAACATCCCGCGCTCCACGCAACATGTGAGCCTGTTCCTGTTTCCGAGATCACGTCTCCAAAAATAAAAAAAGTTCTTAAGGACATGCGAGCGGCACTCCATGCATACAATGTTGATGGCTTTGCAGGAGTAGCCATCGCTGCTCCTCAAATTGGGGTACCGCTCCGTATTTTTCTTGTCGAAGATATGAGTCCGGATCGAAAAGATGGTGCCATAATTCCGTCTCTCGTTGCCATAAACCCAGAAATAGTCAAAGTCTCAAAACGAAAAAAGGTTGTTGGCGAAGGATGTCTTTCTGTTCCGAATGCATATGGTGCAGTCAACCGAAGTCTTCAGGCAACTATTCGCGCATATGATGAAAATGGCGTGCGCTATGAACGAGGAGGAAGTGGACTTCTTGCACAAATTTTTCAACACGAAGTCGATCATCTTGATGGCATTCTTTTTATTGATCGAGCTGAAGAAGTGTGGGACAAAGTAGACGAAATTGAAAAAACCGCCACAGAAGAAAAAAAATAATATATGTCACATCTCCGTATTGCGTTTTTTGGTACTCCAGAATTTTCTGTCGACATACTAACCGAACTTTCGACCAGCGGCTTTATGCCGTCAGTCATAGTGACAGCGCCCGACGCACCTCGCGGACGCGGACTCATACTGACACCACCTCCCGCAAAAGTCTGGGCAGAAACACACGACATACCCGTCCTCCAACCACACACACTGAGGCTCAACAATACTCCTGATACTGACCGCGATATTCTCTATAACAGCGAGTGGGATCTTTTTATTGTTGCCTCATATGGCAAAATTCTTCCCCAAGAACTCCTCGATATTCCTCAAAAAGGAACATTGAATGTCCACCCGTCTCTTCTACCCCAATATCGCGGGGCAAGTCCGATACGATCTGCAATTCTTGATGACAACAATGAGGCGGTCGGAGTATCGATTATGCTTTTGGACGCTGGTATGGACACGGGCCCAATCGTCGCTCAAGGACGCGTTACCCTAGAAAAAGAAGATGGTGATTGGCCACCGCGCGCTACCGTTTTAGAAAAACTCCTTGCACATGAAGGAGGAAAGCTTCTTGCAGAAATTATTCCTGAATGGATACAAGGTACTGTAGTGCCCGAACCTCAAAATGAAAGTGAGGCGACAATCTCTAAAAAAATTACTAAGGACATGGGACTCATTGATTTGACCCTCGACCCGTGGAAAAATTTCTTAAAAATTCAAGCGCTTGAAGGATGGCCTGGAACGTATTTTTTTATAGAAAAAAATGGTGCTCCGATGCGCATAAAAATCACTGACGCAGTATATAAAGATAACGAACTTCACCTACTTTCTGTTATTCCTGAAGGAAAAAAAGAAATGACGTACGAAGTATTCGCACAGACATACCTCCCTCAATAGACTACATACTGCGTGCACGCGACTGAATCTCTCGCACTATCACGCTCGCAAAGGAAGGACGATGCCAAATTCCTGGCGTCAATTGTTTTATGAGTTCGTCTAAGGTCCACTTAGCAATATGTTTTTGAAACCGTGCTGACACACTCGGCACAACTGACTTTTCCCAATCAGGTGGCGCTGTTTTTAAAAAATCCTGAACCATTCTCACGAGCTCAAGTGGCGCAGCTTCGGCAAATGTGGAAGGAGCAACGACTGATAGCTGCGGGGGTTTTATTTCCCCAGATAAAGAAGAACCGCCCCCTGTAATAAGGCGCGGTTCCCAGGTAGTTTTTTTAGGTCTCCCTTCATTCATATCCTCTACTCACGAAAACGAAATAGTTCTTTCGCCTTTCGCGCACCTCGACGAAAGAGACTTTCAGAGCGCGAACGTGACTTCTCTAATTCTCGCTTCATATAGTTGCGAGCACTATCAATCGCAGCTTCCATTGTTTCTTCTGCAGCTTCAGCACGTAGCACTTTTGATGCAAATGCAATATTTATTTCGGTTCGATAAATATTTCCCGCATGATGCTCTGTTGTTTTTTCAAGCTCAACGTCGCACACCACATCTCCTTTCGGTAATAGTTTTTCAAGAGTCGCCATGCGCTTCTCAAGAAAGTCAGTAAGTGCAACGGGTGCCTCAAAATTCTTTGTTTTTACGTTGATGTGTGGAAATGTCATAGATATATGATTATGCCTACTAACGTCAAACGAGCAATTTCAATTATTCCTTTGGAGCAAAGTGGGTATCGAGATGCTTCACAATATCTGCAGACTCATAGATCTCAACTCCAGCATCAGTATCTACCAAGTACGGCACCTGACGCTTTCCACCACGAGCAACAAGCTCGTCAGCAATACCGCTATCCCCTATGTTTTTCTCATCATACTGAAGGCCAAGTTCATCTAGGCGATGGAGCACCATGGCGCAAAACGCACATCCTGTTTTTACATAGAGCGTGAGCATAAAAAGTTCTTATTATCTGATATGTGAGCCCGCTTCAGGCACACCCCATTCTATCACGAAGCAAAATGGTGATTTATACACATATATGAAGACGGTTGAATCTCTGGAGTTTTACGGTACAATGGCGAAGTTCATCAGGTTGGTGGACGCGTTCGTTCAAAAACATTTGTGGCATTCACAAATAATATATATTCCGCGATAGTCAGCGGTGGAGGTCAATTACAACGGGGTTGTAATTGACACCTGTCAGATGAAGATTTTGGTCAACATAGACCTCATTCCAGACATGCCCTGATCTTCAAAGAAAAAGAGATATTCCGCGATAGCTCAACGGTAGAGCAGCTCCCTGTTAAGGAGTTGGTTCCAAGTTCGAATCTTGGTCGCGGAGCTAAGATGAAAAGACATCCACAATGGATGTCTTTTTTGTATACAGCGAAGGAACAGACAGCTTCGAATCTTGCCCGATAAACAAATCACATACCTATTGTTCAAAACACCTTAACTACAAATTGAAATTGATATATACTACTGGCTATGACACGAATAATTGCATTAAGTCCAAAAAAGAATACAAAGCCACGTCCACGTAAGACAAAGAAACGATTAGAAGCAAAACAGGCAATGCTTGCAAAGAAGGCCAGCAAAGGAAGAAAGAAGAAGTAGACAACAGATGCATTACCAAAATCAAAAAACGCCTTAAGGCGTTTTTTGATTTTGGTACAAGAAACAAATTGACTCGTTGAAATATTTATACTACTTTAGTCTCGGTTATGTGATAGCTATTCTGGCTGTCACCTGAAACCACAGTACCCACACAGGGGAAAGTCGATGCATCAGAAAAGTTCTCCCAGCAAGAAAACGCGCCGCAGCCGCTACGCAGCAACTCACGGCAAGAAGGAATCGATGCCGCATATCGCGCTTCGTCGCAGCCTGCTGAAGAAGGTCGCCGAGGAGCGTACTATCCCGGAGCAAGGTCTCCAGTGGATCGGTGGCGTGCTGTACCGATCCATGGGCGGGGACTGGATCGAAGTCAGCGGCGTTCAGCGTGTGCCGAAGCCGGGACGCCCCGCCATCGGTATCGCCGCCGGCGCACAAACTCAGATCTCCCGCAGGGGCGCCGAGGATCCGCCGAAGCCGACACGTCTCTCACTCACGGCCTGGGTACTATAACCAAGCAGCAATACAGCTCCAGCAATGGGGCTTTTTTTATTTTTATTAAAAAATCTGAACTTAATTCAACCTTTTGATAACTATTGACATAATCTAAATAGTATACTAAGGTATTCGGGCTCGGGCACATCCGCACGAGTAACCCAATCGAAAGTTCCTTCCCATGACCCAGACGACCAACTCCGTTGGCAACGGCTCCGACATCACCGGCCGCGCCGGCCTGATGTCGGGCACCGCGCTCGGCACCGGGCAGACGACCGCGACCCTCGACGCCGCCGATACGCCGGCGATGAAGCCGCCCTTGCACCAGTGCATCTGCAACAAGATCACCACGCTCGGCACCAATCAGCTCGATGTCTATCGCCTCGCCTTCTTCCGCGAGCTGATCGAGGGCTCCAGCCTCGCGCGCGAGCATGCGACCAGCCTCCTCGCCGCGACCGAGCGCCGCTGCGTCGAGCTGCAGAGCATGACGGCGATCACCGACGGCGATGCCAACATGCGCGACGAGCTGATCACCGGCCTGCGGGAGCTCAGCACGATCCTGGCGCAGAAGCTGGACGACATCGCGAACCGCGGCGCCGACCAGGATGCCGGGCATCACCGTCCCGGCGCGGGCGATCTGCCGGGCGGCACGGCGAGCGTCGTCCACGACGCGGCCTGACGCCATCGATCGCGAGACCTCACGCTCGAGGTCTCGCGACCACACACTGCAAGAAACCCTTGCAGTTTTTTTATTGTATATATCCAAAGAATCTTTTTTTATCACTTCTAAGAAAAACTACAAAAGGTTGCACTCTATCTGCTAGCAGGTATAGTGTCACCCAGAAAACAACGATAGAGAGGACTCAAAAAATGAGTGCCGACAGACAGAAGCTGCAAGCGCTATCCATTCTCATCGCAGACGAACCACAAGCGCTCGTACGAGTCCTCGACGTCATCGCAAAACGCGGACTCAATATATCGTCTCTCGAAGTGGCTCCCGTCTCAGCTGAAACCAACGAAGAAAAAAGCTGTGGTATTTCTCGCATAGCCCTCGTTACAGCGTGTGACGACGATGCAATTTCTCTCATGTGTCACCTTATTGGGAAAATTGTCACCGTCTTTTCTGTTGAGATAGTGACGGAGAACCTCGCATGGTCATGGCAGATGCCAGCATCATGAGAGCTTGAATCAGCAAGAGCCCACCAACACACCCGACAGGAAATCCTGTCGGGCTTTTTATATACAGAAAAACCTCCCCAAGGAGGCTTTTCTTATCTTTAATAATTCAAGAAATTAATCAACGAGACTCCAGAATTTTTTATCTTCTTCTCCATCAATCTTGAAGAGTGCAACACCAGCGAGATCAAATTCTTCTGCAAGCTCAATCTTCTGCTTCATAGTTTCGGCGTCCCCGTACGCTGCGTAGTTTATTACCACAGTCTCTCCTGTCTTATTTGCATACGCGAGAGCCTGTGCAGCAACTTTATTTCCACTTGTTGTATCAGACGGGATTTTAAGAGATGAAGAGAACCTTACATCTGAACCTTTTGGTAAGTACGTAAAACTCATTTCGCCTGCCTTATTTCGACTCGGCTTCACTTTATACTTCTTTGCGAGATCCAGTATGTCTGGCACATTCAATGCTCCAATACGTGAATAATCACGATACCAATTTGGCGCCACCGTTATTGCATAGTGATACCCGTATGTTGGAATACCAAGATATATTTTTTCTTTTGGAATACTTTGCACAGTGAGTGCAACAACTTTACGCACCCAATCAACATCTGAAACCGGCATATACGGCTGCCCCGCTTTTTCTGCATTCAATTTTATATCTGCACGCTGCTGATCGTACGCCATGATCTCTACACGATCACAATACTTCGCGATAGCAGCGTAGTCATTTGAGTAATTAATCACCGCAGGAATTTCTTTATACAGAGAATCCGGTGGAGTACGTGCTTCAAGTGCACAGGTGAGAATTTTAGAACCCAACTCTCCCTTCAACTCTTTAAGAAATAGAGAGAAGTAGTCTTTTGTTTCAGAATTTTTGTTTTCGTAGTCAATATTAACTCCGTCATAGTCTCCCTCCTCTACCATATCTACAATAGATTCTATGTGTGACTCGCGGAGGGTGTCTGAGCTCAATACAGTATAGATACTCGACTGACTACTCCACATAATAGAAGGAATGATTTCCACATTTTCCTTTCGAGCTGTTTTTATAAACGCTTTCCAGTCTCGCTCATCAAGCCCCGCAAGATCTTTAATATCACCATCATTTTGTACAGTGTAAGCAAACGGAAATATCGTATCGATATCTTTGATATTTTTCTTTGCGTCTTTAATACCCTGACTATCGCGCCAATACGGAACCCATCCCGCAACCTTAAGGTCAGCAGCGAATGCGTGAGAAGGAATAAAGCCAATAGAAAAAACGAAAACAATTACTAGAAAAAATGTGCGCATGAATGTTTTATGTGTGTGGTTATGTGTGTGTAGCATTATATAGTATGGGACGCACCCTCACTGAACTTCTTACATGGGAATATCTGGATAAAATGGCTCAATTGAGCCATGGTAAGAAAAACCGGGGTAATACGTCTAAGGTTTTAAGGAGTCCCTCGGAACCCCTTATTGTTCTTATTGAGGAGATTAGAGCATTGTCCATACGCAAAGGAATTTTCTGCGTCTGTTTCATCGGCACCTTATTGATTACTGGCGCCAAAGAAATAAAAGCAGAAACATCTCACGCGAGCTGGTACGGGCCGCAACACCACGGCCGAATGATGGCCAGTGGCTTTCGCTTCGACATGCATACGCTTGTCGTAGCTCACCGCACTCACCGATTCGGTACACTCATCAGACTCACGCGACACACTCGCGACAACAGAGAGCTGAGCGTCGTCGTGCGTGTCTGTGACCGAGGTCCCTATGTTGCGGGACGAACCCTCGATGTGTCCTACGCTGCCGCACGCGTTCTTGAATTTGATCGCGCAGGCACGGCATTGCTCCGTGTGGAAATACTCTACTCTCCACGAAGCACAGAAGAAGTGCGTGAAGCACGGGCGTCCTGCGGGACGCCTCTTTTTTTACCTGCACGGAAACATATAAGAGTCTCTTATTTGAAGAACTCTTATTTTGAGTCAGTGCTACTAGAATTGCCAAGAAACTTTGCTACTTTTATAGCAAAGTTGAGTTGGCATTAAAGAAAGGTGGGCGGAGCCCAAACACTAACTAGCAAAGAAACCCTGGTTCTGTGCTTTTGCACAGATTTCTTTACATTTCTTCTACCGTTTTAATTCCCATAAGGCCAAAACCATTTTTCAGAACAGTACCTACCGCTTCAACGACAGCGAGTTTATGTTCTTCTGCCACACCTCCATCAAGAATGATTTCTTGGTTGTACCAATAATTGAATGCAGCTGATAATTCAAGGAGATACTGCGCAACATGGTGCACAGAAAGATCCTCACGAGCACGCACCACAGCCTGCGGATATAAGAGGAGGTGACGCGCAACATCTTTTCCATTTTCAAAAACTCCTACCTTGGGATTTTTACCAAGCGCACGTGCTTTACGCAAAATAGATTGTGTACGCACATAGGTATACATCACGTAAATACCTGAGTCTCCTTTTGTTTCAATAGATTTTTCAATATCAAATGCAGTGTCTTGTGTGCGCTCTGCTTTAAGTACACTAAACTTTACCGCGGCGATCGCAAGCATTTCGGCGAGCGCAAACATGCTCACTCCCTCTATTTCTTTATCAAGAACTGTTTTAAGGAGCACATCTCGTACTTCATCTACGACGTCGTCGATTAGTACCACCGTACCCTCGCGCGATGACATCTTCTTAAAACCTCCGTCTCCATCTTTAAGACCTACGTATCCATACGAGACATGGGTAAAGTCAGAAAGTTTACCAATTCCTAACTGCTCACACACAGCAAAAAGTTGCCGCATCGCAAGCGATTGATCTGGGCCAATAACCCACACCAAGTGATCAGCTTCATGCTTTTTCTTTTTAAGCGCAGTGAGCGCAAGATCTTGCGTGATATAGAGAGATGTCCCGTCACGCTTCAACAAAATAGTGTCCGGAATATTGTATGACGCAAGATCTGTGAGAACTGCACCATCTTCAAGTTTTTTAAATACACCAGACTCGAGTCCTTTTTCTACATACTCCTTCCCTTTTTTGTAGTGTTCATGCTCATGCCACACAATATCCCAACGATTTCCAAGGCGTGTCAGCGTCCGATCCATTCCCTCGTATGAATACGAAAGCATATGTGACCATAACGCCCATACGGCAGCATCTTCTGCTTCCCATGAGACCACCATTCCTCGCACCTTCTCCTCTATGGCTGGATCAGCGCAATCTTCTGCGCCCTTCACATAGCACTCACTCACAAAAAGATCTGGGAGCATCGAGCGCTCTTCTGGCGT
>JAIETH010000002.1 GCA_019745315.1 Patescibacteria group bacterium
GCTTGAGACCAAGTGCACGAGCCTCCGCATAGAGTCGCTCCAATCCTTCAATACCTGTAATAGTGACAAAAATTCCCTCTTCCATAGATTCTGTGTGAGGAACGGGAAGATTTGTAATTGGAGGCACTAACACCTCACCTTGATATCGAGGAACATACTCTTCTTGATTCCAAGAAAACGTCGCCGGATATGCCATCATATTAAGTGTTTGTGTGCCTTCAATAGAATCAGCGAGCACAATCCCTTGTCGCAATAATTCAGGATCAACTGCGATAGTATCGCGCCCCAGAGACAAGGATTTCTCTAAAATCTCTGCGATGTATCCAAACGTTGTGGAGTACGACGGCGCGACATTGTATGTTATTCTCGGCGACCGATTTATTTCAAGCACAATATCCCGTCCATCAATCCTTCGCTTTTCTCCAGCAAAAGTTTCTACTTCGAAAGTACCTGAAAGATGAGCATGCGCTTCATTACTCACACGTCTTGCAGAAGAAAGCCAGGTACGCAGCGTTTCTTCATATGAACGCTCCCCCGTATAAAAAACTGACTTTAAAAGTGTACCAAGCTCGTGATCAAGAAGAATTTCGTCGGGATACGTAGCGATATGCGCACCAAACTCCTCGAGCATAATGCGCTTTTGCTTTTCGCCATACACGAGGGGCACAATGACAGGTATGCGAACATGTCCTCGCTTCTCAAGCTCGTTATTAAATGCAATAGCAAGCTCAGTAGTACGCACGTAGGGGCCCGTACCATACGCGAAATTAGTAACGATATACCGTTCAGCCATATTTTATAGCGACCAATAGACAACCGAAGCGTGATCGAGAAAGGCATCTTTGGATACAACTCCCCAGGTATCAAAAAGCAAAACTTTTTGTGATGAAGTGAAATGCTGAGGAGTGATCACAGAAAATGCAGGGTTATTATTCATAACAACTACAATATCGCTCCCCTCAATCACTTCTTCAATAGAATCTTTTGGTACGGCTCCCATACTAGAAACAACCTCTGGAGCAACAAGTGGATCAAAGCCGACAATATCCATGTCTTTAAAGTGATTCAAACGCTTTGTGAGAGCTGACGTACTTGATCCTCGCACATCAGATGTCTCTGGCTTCCCTTTAAATGCAAATCCGAGGATGCCAACACGCACTCTTTTCTTAGGAAAGTTTTCCTTTGCAAAATTACGAATATCTTTCGTCATTACATCGAGCATTGTTGAGGTGTTTTGACGCACCTCTGACAAAAGGCGGGTATCCACGTCTTTCTTGCGCGCACTTTCCTTGAAAAGATACGCATCTTTGGTAAGACAGTACCCTCCTACTCCCGGACTCGGAAATGAAACCTGACTACGTGGATATCCAACATTTGCAGCGGCTATAACTTTTTTAGTGTCTAAGCCCCATGCACGCGAGAGCAGAGATACCTGATTAGCAAATGCAAATACTGTCTCTCGGTAAGTATTATTGATAAGCTTTACAACCTCTGCTTCTTCCAGTGAATCAAGAGCAACAATAGTTTCGGTAAGCGGGGCAAACAAAGTGCGTGCCCGAGCAAGACTGTCTGCATCATATCCTCCAATGATTTGTGGGAGCGTCCGAAGCTCTTCAAATGCATTTCCTTCTACCGTTCGTTCAGGAGCAAATGCAACAGCAAAATCTTCTCCTGCTTTGAGCGTTGACTCTCGCTCAATGATAGCAACAACGACATCGCGCGTAGTACCAAGAGGAACTGTCGAACGTAGCAGCACCATATCTCCTTTCTGTAAAACATGAGCGAGATCAGCTGCTGCATTTTTTATATAGGTATAGTCAGGAGTATTATCGTGCTTAAATGGCGTCCCAACCGTTACAAAATAAGCAACTGGATATGCGTGCTTCTCCAAAGAATCAACTACATTAAATTTATTTCCAACATGTGTATCCAAAAGCTCTTGTAATCCCTTTTCTTTGAAATGTGAAATCCGATTTCGAGTTTTTGTTCGAACGTCTTCTTTTATATCGTAGCCACTGACATCATACCCAACATCAGCCAATGCAAGTCCGAGCGTTAAGCCAACGTGACCTAACCCTAAAATAGTAATATGGTCTGTTTTTTGTATATCTGACATATTTCGTAATTAAAACTATTTTTTTGCTCGAACAGTAAAGTACGAAGAGAGGTCACGTCCGTACCCGCTATCCATACGATGAAAGAAAAAATAGATCGGCTGTTTGATGTAGTAATATACCGCATCAAAAAACTTTTCTATAAATTTTGGAAACGGCATACTTCGCTGAAAGAAATATGAATACATAGCTAAGGTATACATTGCTCCATCAGTCGGCTTAATTTCATGCGAAGAAAATCCTGCCTTAGTAACCAGATGTGCGAGGCCGTACTCTGTAAAACGAAAGAAATCATACGGAGCTTGATGTTGTCTACGTACATGAGCTGCCACAATAAATGCTTCACCTCCTGGTTTAAGGATCCGATGTATTTCTTTTACAACATCATATGGCTCCGATACGTGCTCCATAATATATTTTGTAGTCACAACCACATCAAATGAATTATCAGCAAATGGGAGCACGTGACGCGGACTACATTCTTTTCCTTCAAAAATAAATGTATCACGCGCAAAATCAATACTCACCAACTCACACTCACTGAGGAATGTCTTTTTATATACATCCTCGCGGCCCTTTGACATATCGTCGCCCTTATAGATATTTAAGACACGAGCACCTTTTCCTGAAACCTTGTATGCACCCCACATGAATTCAAAAATAGACTGGAAAAACGGATCGCTTCTGCGAGCTTTTGGCACATCTGCATAAAACAGTTTTTCAAAAGCTTTCTTTTTTTCGATATTTTCAGTCTCCATATACAGCATTAGATCTTGGTAAAAGGGCTCTCTGCCACTCAAACACTTCCATAGTACTATAAAATCTCCTCTTTGCACTCCGCCTCATATTGAAACAAATGTATCAGGAAAAGAGTTTCATATAAGATACAATACACGCATGGTACGAGCCCTCCTTCATAAGGTTGAAAAATATGTAAAGACAGACATACGATATCTCGTCAAAGGCGGGAGCCTTATGGTTACTGGTCAAATTGCAGTTTCGGCTATTGCACTGTGTACTTCAATAGCATTCGCAAACCTCCTTTCTAAAGAAGCATACGGAACCTACCAATATATTCTAACGACTGTCGAATTTTTATTATCCTTCTCTCTTATTGGGCTCGGCAGATCAGTAGTCACCTCTGTATCTCGGGGACACGAAGGAGCACTCGACCATGGATTCAGGGCGGGACTTATATGGGGCACAGGCGCACTTATTCTTGGGGTATGTGTTGGTGGATATTACTTATATAAAGAAGATATTTTATTTGGTGTGGGAATTATTTTTGGTACCTTCGCAACACTTCTTATAACTACATTTAAAATATATATACCCTTCCTTAATGGCAAAAAACTTTTTGGTCTCACGAGTAGCTTTACCGTCTTTGGAATACTGATACCAGGTATCGCTGTTATTGTCACACTATTTCAGACCACACACCTTCTTACAATTCTTATTGTGTTTTTTATCTCCAGCACACTCACCAATCTTATACTTTTTGTATTATCTCGAAGATATGCAACAAACAGCCTTGAGGATCCAAAAATGATCCGCCAAGCATTCCACCTCTCGCTCGACTCTCTTATTGGTCGCGTCGCTGCACTTGTCGATCGAATTCTATTATTCCATTTCGCGGGACCTGCGATACTTGCTGAATTTTGGATTGCCCAAAATATAGAACGACAATTTTCTCACCTCTTTAAAAGTGCCAATAGCGTAGCGCTCCCCAAGCTGAGCGTTCGCTCATACGAAGAGCTACGACAAAGTATGCCTCGCAAAGTTCTTTTACTCTATATACTTATAATTCCTTTTACTGTCGGATATATTCTTATTACGCCATTTATATTTCAATTAGCATTCCCTCAATACCTCTCCGCAGTACTCTACGCTCAAGTTTTAGGACTCCTTCTCTTATTTTCCCCAATAAAAGCACTCCTCGATGTATTCATCGGACACTCTATGCATACTATTCTTTACAAAATCAATACAGGGAGCGCACTAGCGCAACTTGTAACAACGTGTTCATTGGTTCCTTTTTTTGGTATCTGGGGCGTTATAGCATCGATCTTCATGAATCAAATAGCATACGCAGCAGGAACTCTCTGGTACTTTTTGAGAAAGGATAGTGGAAGTATGTAGACCCGTACGCCTCGTGCTGTATCTAAATATATTAACGCTTCACAATATAGTACTTCCCACTTTTCATATCCCTACATATATCTACCTCTTTGTCTGCAAAGAAAACAGCTGCTGCTTTAAAACCGCCTGGATATTTCGCATACTCTGTACCATTTAAATACTCATCAATAAGAATGATGCCACCGGGAACTACTTTTTCATATAAATTCTCATAACAATCCATATACGATTGGTACAGATCTCCATCAAGGTGTAAGAAGCTAATTGGTCCGGTTTCAGTTTTTGGCAATGTATCACTAAAAAATCCAGGAGTGATTTTTACATGTTTTTCAAAATACTCGGCAGAAACAACGTCTTTCACTTTTTGCTCAACCGCCTTCTGTTCTGCATTCCCCCATCCGCCCTTTTTTATTTCATAATGTGAATCATCTTCTTTGACTGGCTCTGGAAAGCCTTCAAATGAATCAAAGCCGTAGAGATCCTTCGATGCTACATATGCGTCCTTTGCC
Organism: Patescibacteria group bacterium; assembly: GCA_019745315.1. Classification (GTDB taxonomy): domain Bacteria; phylum Patescibacteriota; class Minisyncoccia; order Phycocordibacterales; family UBA918; genus JAIETH01. Next base: position 4,763 of record JAIETH010000002.1, read on the forward strand.
AGAATTGCAAAAGAAACACCATTCCCAAGACCACACTCAACCACGGCGCCAGGTATATTTTGAGCACGTCGAGAAAGACGTGTCACATACTCTATTTTACTCTCGATCGTGTCTATGAGAGTCAACGGAAGGAAGTCGATTTTATATCCCAAAATTCGAGCGCTCTTTCTAAGTAGCTTAATGAAGAAAAAATTCTTTAACATGGAATTCATGACCACTGATATTCCTACGAGAATACCATATTTTATCTAGATCAACTCACCTTCTCTACTATATGAGTAACAATGCGCTCACTCGCTCGTCCATCAAGAACGCCGCACACCGTGTCCTGGAGCTTTTTAACACCTTCACTATTTACTCCAGGATTTGAGAGGATTGTACGTATCGCTTCATGCAATTCCTGAGGAGAGTGAGTGTCAAGGACTGCGCCGGTTTTAAAGAGCTTATCAAAATGCGATTGGTATACAAAGCGCTTTACACTTTCCTCAAATGGTCTTTCTTGGTAACCATCAAAACCAATATTAATTGACGGCTTCATAAAAATACTTGCCTCGACACTTGCGCTCGAATACACACTTACTACCGCCGCGGAATAGTAAAACAAACTCACAACATTTCTCATGTACTCTTCGTCAGGAAAATAGTTTATGGGCTCGGGTCCAAATTCTTTTCCATTAACTACCCAATCTGTATAGACACCAGGCATTCCTTCAAATTGATCAAATTTCTTATGATCTTCTCTATCTCCAGGATAGGCACGTATGTGTACCTGTATTGGCTCACTGAGCGAGTCATCCTTGCCCCACTTCAATAGCATGTCGACGATATCTCCCTCATCTGGCGCTCGTCCCGTACCAGAAAAGAGTGTAAATAATTTTACATCTGGGCTAAGCCCCATTCGAGTAAAAAATACTTCTTTATCTTCAATGAATGACGGGTCTTTGAAAAGGTCGAAATGCGGAGCGCCCACAACCAGAACATTTTCTGGAGCATAGCTTTGAAGATGTATCATTTCCTCTTTTAAAGAATTTGACCACACAAAAACCTTATCGGTCTGAAGCGACTGATACCGCTTATGCGGATGATCCCAACTTCCCACCATACCGAATGTCGGCACGCCGCGACGTTTGCATTCACGAAGTGTTTCCTCTCCTTGCGCGGAGCCCATATTAGGAACAAATACCAGATCTGGCATATGTCGATCAAACACTTCTTTAAATGGACGTGTGCGATACGCAAAAAGATGGAGGCGTGGTGCGGCAGAGAGACGAAACCAGCGCCACCTCCCCAAGGTATGGGCGATCAATACTCGTACAAAATGCAAATACGAACGAGTAGTTCTTTTTGCAAGGTTGTGACGCAATCCATACTTACTACCCAACACCTGCATACGGGTTAAGTTGAGATGCTTAGTGATGAAATCGCTCAATTTCTGAGCAGTAGTCAACTTTCTATTAATATTCATTGGCTCAACATCAGCTTCATACGAAGTTCGTACAATATCCGCAGCCGTAGGTGGAGTAAGTAAAATTACTTTGTACCCCTCTTTCTTGAGCCTTCTATATACGCTCTGTGGACCTGTAACCACATTTCTCATACTGATTGGGCACGGCACATCTATAAAGATAGTTTTTTGTTTCATGCGCATGAGGTAGAAATTTCTATATCACCATCAAACCATATTTATCCAAAAAAGAATATGTGCATCCTATTTGTGCTGTCTTCGTGGACATAGTATTCTTTTCCTGATACACCAAGGTATATGCTCAAAAAAATTATATGGCGCTTAAAGTTTCTACTCCTCGAATCGTGGGGTAAAAATCTATATGTAGTACTCTACACAGTTTTTCCTTTTATACGAGCAGGTAAAGATGGACGTATACATATACTCGAGAAGCAGGGACTCCTTACGTGGAATGAAGAAAAACATTTTATATCTTTTAATACCCTTACTATTCACTACGGGGACAAAGCTCCTATATCAGATATCATTTCAATTTTTTTCTATCATCATCCGTTTGTACAAAAAAACTTTATCAAAAATTCAGCGTTTCCTTTTGAAGGACCATACGAGGAAGCTGGATCCGCACTCAAGGAAGGAGATGTTGTAATCGACGCAGGTGCAAATATTGGAATATTCTCTTTATTGGCATCACAGAAAGTTGGTACCGAAGGTCAGGTAATTGCTTTTGAGCCAATACAAGAAACACGAGTACTGCTCGAGAAAAATATCTCCTCTCATCCAATTCGTAATATCAAAGCGTCACATTTTGCGCTTGGAGAAAAAACGGGTACAACGACATTCTCTAAAGATACGGGACTCCTTGGCAGTTCAGGAATTTTCTCAAAAGGAGAAAATTCTGAAGAAGTTATGGAGATAACACTTGATGAATACGTTCAAATAAACGGGATTAAAAAAGTTGATTTTATAAAGGCAGATATAGAAGGGATGGAGCGATCGCTTCTTAAGGGAGCAGAAAAAACTATACGCGAACACAAACCAAAGGTAGCCATTTGTATCTACCACCTACCTGACGACCCGGAGGTCATCCTCGGACTTTTGAAATCATTTGTTCCTGAGTACAAATTCTTTAAAACTGACACGAAGCTGTTTGCGTATCTCTAACAGTTTTTAAGGAATCTTCTCCTACGTCGCTCGTATTTTAGCTGCAATATCTGTAGTTGATGCACAATCAATTTTATTTAAAAGCACCACCTTTCCTCCCCCCTCTTCTACAACTTGGCGCTCAACAATTTGCTCCATAACATAATCGCCACCTTTTACATGGATAGCTGGTTTTAGCTTTCGCAAAACTTCAACAGGGGTTTTTTCATTAAAAATAGTTACGTAATCAACGCATGCGAGTGCCGCGAGCACCTCTGCACGATCTTTCTCTGAATTAAAAGGGCGGGCTGGTCCCTTGTTCTCCTTTACAGAACTATCTGAATTTACCGCAACAACTAATATATCGCCGAGTGCCTTTGCCTCTTCCAAATAGCGCACATGTCCCACATGAAGCAGGTCAAAAACTCCATTTGTGGTCACAATTACTTTATCTCTATGAGATTCAAGCGTTTTAAGAAGCGTACCAATATCCATACATTACATATAAAAATTACGCTTCTAGTAAGGAATGTAAGTGCTTTTTTATCACATCCATCGGAACCCTATCGAGGTATCGCGTACGACCCTCTCTCTTACTCTCTAAGTATTTTCTGCCATCATGCACATCAGAGTTATCATCTTTAATTTGATAAATAACAATAGAATTCTCATTGTAGTACGGCAACCAATTTGAAGCACCATTATGCGCCACAACCAAAGAAGGAGCTTTAAGCACACTCGCCAGATGCGTTATTCCCGTATCTACACCAACATACAACTTACTTGAGTCTATAAGGGTAGCAAGTTCGGGTACAGAGACATCTCCTGCAATGACGCACGTTTTTTGAAAAAGAGATTCAGGTATTTGTAACGTATCCTGCTTAGAGCCAGAGAGCACTATACGCATATGAGGAGCACTACGCTGTATATAATCCACGAGCGCCACGAGCTCTTCTCCTAAAATACTTCTTATTGGGGACGAAGCAAATGGGTGAAGAATAATGTACTCAGATTTTTTAAGACCCAATCGCTTCAACACATCAGGCATAGGCGTATGCACAAGATATGGCGTATCCTGTTTTTTTTGAAAACCGAGCGGAAGAAGAATGTCTAATATAAGTTCGCAATACAGCTTATCTATATTGAAAGGAATGAGGTGTGTATACAACGCCCTATTTATAACTCGACCATCATCAAACCCTATCAGAGAACCTCGAAGCGAGAGGAGTCGCGCTATAACTTTCGTCGCAAGGGGTAGTGATCCGGGAGTAGGAGGAGTGATGCAAATATTTCTTTTCAGAAAAAATTTGAGTGCAAGCGTAGTTACAGTATTTCGATTACCTTCTAAAACCTCAATATATGGATATGCACCAAGCAATGCCTTAAAAAAATCGACATTACGGGGAGTAATAATATAAAGCCTATGCCCTGTATTATTTTTATGAATATTTTCCATCAAAAAAAGAACCATGAGAAAATCTCCTATGGCTCCGTTGAGAAAATACAAAATATTTGTATTTGTATTCATATTATTTCAGAGCTGTCACGTAATACCCTGTCGTAAACGCACTTGGGATCACCGTAACTTTCGCTACATCCCCATATTGTTTTTTTACAAGAAAATCAAGACGCATACAGAGAGAGGCAGTGAGCAGTATGAGGCCCTTGCAGATTCTATTGGCAAATTTGAAATCTGACTGCCATGCAAAACGCTGAAGAATACACCCAATTGCTGTGAATGGCTTTGTTTCGTCAACGACTGTAATAGTAGACCACCCCTCAAGAAGTTCTCGCAAATTATAATTGGTAAACCTCCACCGATCTTCTGGTGCTTCGTGTATAGGAAATAAAAACCTGGTTGAGAGCAGCAACGTACCCCCCGGCACCAAGACACGATGCATTTCAGAAAGCACGCGTGCCGGATCCTTCACATGCTCGAGCACTTCCCTACAAATTACAATCTCAAAATGATTATCGGGGAACGGTATAGCATGCGCATCAGCTACAATATCTGGATCCGCATTCGGAGACACATCTATACTCGTGACATTTGGAAAGTATTTTGCATGCCTCCCTTTTCGAGATCCAACATCAAGCGTTTTCTTTTCTGAGGCATGACTACGGTAGAAAACCTCTAATTTTTCACTAAGAATTTTTCTCATATATGCGTATTAAATAGTATTAATAATTGATCGATGTAATAAAATTGCTGCGAGAACCACGCCCGACTTATTTTCAATCAACCACTGTTTTTCATATCGGGTGGTAAGTACCATATTGTACTCACAGAGAAATTCATATGCTGCATCAAAATCCTTGTGAACCTGCGCAGAGTCTTTTACAAATTGTGCAGCATTAAAACCAAATCCACTTTTTTTGCGATAAATTAATTCTTTAGGAATATATTCTTCGAGCACTTTTTTAAGAGCAGGCTTTTGAAGCCTCCCATCACTTTCTGAAAAGCGCGACGCTTCTGTGCGAGAGTACGCAAACAACGATGGAGCAAGAAGAGGAACTCTTCCCTCAAGAGAGTGCTGCATTCCCATAAGATCTAATTTTTGTAATAACATATTTTCAAGATAAAAATCTCTATCAAAAAAGAGTGGGTCGGCACTTTTTTCTTTTATAGATGTGCGCACAGCATCAAATGATCTTTGCTCAACGGCACCAAATGCAGGTGAACATATAGAGATATAGTATGCAGCAAGATCTATGTGTGACGAAAGTTTTTGATAGACTAACCCTTTGCCAGGATGAGCACCTTGTTCTCTATATATATCGAGAAGATTGCTCAAGAAAGGCATCGTGGGCTTTCTGCGCAATACACTATGCCGAGGATACCCAAAAAACAGCTCGTCACCCCCTTCACCTGAAAGCACCACTTTTACCTCTTTAGCTGCTTGCTTACTTATATACCATGTCGGAAATAAAGCGATATCTGCAAGTGGTAAAGTAATACTTCGTGTCACATGCCTATACGACTCTTCAAATGCCGCAGTATCAAACTCCGCATACTCCACATGCATCTTGAGATGATCTGCTATTTTTTTTCCATACTCATAATCAGCCCCACGACCAGGCATCACCAAGGAGTATGCGCGCAGATCTTTTTTATGTTCTTGTAGCACTGCAGCAATAAGTGAAGAATCAACGCCTCCCGAAAAAAACAATCCTACCGGAACATCAGAAGCTAAGTGCGCCAATACTGACTCACTCACAATTTCTTTGAGTGAAGAATCTTTTTCTTCACTAACTGTTTCAAACGATTTCTTTAGTATCGTTCTAGAATCCAAATCAAATTCTATAAAACTCGATTTTTCTACTTGAAATATATCTTTATATAGAGTTGTGGGAGAAGGAATATACCCCAATACAAAATACGCCTCCATCCGTTCTGGAACCAATTGCGCGAGAGGATTCAATCCTGGAAGCATCTGAAAGAGTGATTTTATTTCAGACGCCCACGTTATACACTCACCGTCAAAATGATAGAAAAGCGGCTTAATCCCCGCATGATCTCGACTTAAAATTATTTTTCTATGTCTAAAATCAACAATAGTAGCAGCAAACATTCCTGATAGCTTTTGCCACACATCATTACCATACTTTCTGTAGCCATGAAGAATGACTTCTGTGTCTGAAGTGGTTATAAATTTATAATCCTTCTCCAGTTCTTTTCGTAATATTTGATAGTTATAAATCTCACCGTTGTATATCAAGGCAATATCTTTTTCAGGAGTCCACATAGGCTGCATCGATCGCTGATCGAGATCAATGATAGAAAGCCTACGGTGTATAAACGTCACATCCGGAGAAATAAATGTTCCATATCCATCCGGACCCCGATGGGACATACCCGACGCAACCGTTGCCACATCGCGCTCGCTTATATTTCTTGTTGTCCCTGCAATGCCGCACATACTATGTATTTAAAATATGAGCAATTACACGCTCTGCCTTACACTTCCAACTATAGCGCGAAACAAATACTGCTGCGTCTTCGGCTACTGCGTCGTACAGAGCAGGATTCAGAAGAACCTTGTTGATAGCTTCTGCCCATAAAGCCACATTTCCCGGCTCGACAAAGACTACCTCTTTTTCAGATACCACGGATGTTATAGAAGGGAGCTTAGACGCAACAACGGGTCGTTTTGAAGCAAGATACTCAAACAGCTTTATAGGCGAAGTGGAATATTCGGAATGTGAATTCAAAGGAAGGTTCGGCAACACACATACATCAGCAGAAGCAAGATATGCGGGAATAGAGCTTGGTAGCTGATGCTCAAAAAAAACTACATTGTCTTGACGCATTCCCTGCTCCATATCGTGGTGATCTTTTTTACTTCCCCCAACAAATACAAAGATGTATTGCGTAAGTATTTTTGCAACATCAAAAATAACAGTCGCCCCTTTCCAGTCATATAGGTGGCCTGAATATAAAATAATTTTTTTATCAAGCGGTAAGCCGAGAGATTTGCGAGCCTCATTTTTCGACATATTTCCCTGAAATTTTGAAGCATCAAAACCATTTGGAACTAAGAGTATTTTATCCTCTCTAATCCCATACTCCCGGACACACGAAGCACGCGCCCACTCATTAGTGACAGCCACATGACTCACACTCCTACACAGAAATGAATGAAACCTGTGATTTTTTTGAGGAAAGTCGTGCATTTCATATAGTGTCTTTTTTCCGAGAAGTCCAAAAAAAATGAGTGGGAATGGTTCTCGAGAATAGAGTGCGTCATACCGAGAAAAGAGAATGTGAACAGACGCAGAGAGAGAAAAAGTTAACATGTTGATCCAAAAACCTATGCGTGTGTTCCTGAAAAAACGGAGAGACCAGACTGATCGATAGGCAAAACTATTTTTTGGTATCCCGTAATAACTCCAGAGATCCTGCGTGATTGTGTTTGGAGAATACGTACCGATGAGCGTAGCATCTACCCCTTCTTTCGATAGATGATACACAGTATTTACCATCTGTAAGCCATATGCTTTTTCGGTAGGAAGCCGCATATGCGTTAGATAGCCTAATTTCATACTAGGGCTTTTTTATTACCTCAAGCTCCCAAATTACTATTTCAGCGGGGAACAAAAGAGAGAGATGAGAATCGTATAGATCTTGGTGACTATATAAAAAGTTTTTGAAAACACGTATGAAAGGATTTTTTGATGGCTGTGGCCACCCATACCAGAAACCAATTTTTGTAAAACGCTTTTGTGTATATGCATAACTAGCTACGCCTGAGTCTGATTCCAGAAATGCATCCATCGTCTTTGAGGTAAAAAAATGCTTATGAGTGGGATCACTAAATGCGTCCACGCTTCTAAAATATGGCACCGTGATCACTACGCGTCCATTCGGTTTGAGCACACGCCACACCTCACTCATAGCGGAAAGCTGATCAGTGAGGTGCTCAAACACATTATGTCCATACACCACATCAAAGCTATTGTCCTCATACGGCCACGGCGTTACATCCAAATCATGAACAACATCAACGCCCGGCAGCGGCAAGATATCGATAGTGGTAGCTCCTGGTAGCACTCGAGAGCCAGAACCTACATGCAACACCTTTTCTCCGTTAGAAAAAATATTTTTGGTAGTAATTCCTGTCGAGGTATAAATTCTCTCTGCGTATGATTTCATATTATTTCTTTTCGAGTATATAGAATCGTTCTTGCGGCTTTTGGAAAATAGAAAATTCTTCACGTATTGTGAATCGTTCTTGTATTATGTGACGCACTTTTTTAGCAGAATACCCCTTTTTCCCAATCTCCCAATAATGGAAACCATCAAATACATGCGCAATTGGACGAGGAAGTACTGCGTGAGCACTAAAAAAACGTAACCCTGGTATTTTGAAAGCAAGATTCAGATGAAAACCATACTGAGGAATATCGAGCAAAACATACTTCCTACTTACTCGATGTAATTCGGCAAGTGTCTGTGAGAAAGATTCAAAGGGTATATGTTCGAGCACCTGAAATGCTGACACTACATCAAATGAATTGTCGGCGACGGGAATCTTTTCAGTCCCGAGGTTAACTCGGTAATCTGCATGAATGTCATCAGCATGATCTGCCGACTTATACGCAATACCATTCTTTTCCATATACCACCCATACAAACCATCGCCTGGCCCAATCTCCAAGACATTTGTAGGCGCTAGCTCGAGCGTTTTTTTAATCTGAATATAGTAGCAGGCCCACCGAGCCATCTTCATATATTTTGAAAAATCGTAGTGTGAGCTATCTGCTTGCTTCATAAGGTAATACTTAGATTGTAACTCTCTCAAGACGACAGTAGTTGCAACGAAACGAGTATATCATACGCATGGAGCCGCTCTCTTAATCAGGAGTCGCTATAACCACAAGCGTTTCATAAAACTTTTTAGTTCTTTTTGAAAGGAGCCAATATATACCATTGAGAATTTTTTTCTTCAGACTCTCGGTGTGCAAGTCGCCCAGAGTATACAGGACTCCAAATTTTCGTATTCCCCACCCGCACTTCTCAAAGAGAGTATTGAGGGTTGGTCGATTGAAGTACGCTGTGTGATCAGAATTAGTTGGTGGCTCGCTTCGCGAAAGCTTCCCTGCAAGAACAAAGAGGTTGAAGGCATTCGGCGTTGAGACAATCAATTTCCCGCCTGGTGCAAGATGTTTTTTGGCTTGATCCAACATGAGCCCTACATTGGTCACATGCTCAATCAAATCGAGCGCGAGAATAACATCAAACTTTTCTTTAAATTCAAAACTCTCTACATTTGCTCGTTGGTATCGTTCTTTGTTTTTAAGCGCCGCATCATCATAGACCAAATCTACTCCCCATACATGAGGAGTAATATCCTGAATAATACGATGCGGCCACGTTGTTTTATCAGCTGTATGTGCCTGCCCCCAAAAACCTAAGTCCAATACCTTATCTTCTGGTTTTATAGACGCACGCAGAAGCGCCTCTTTATCATAATATGCATCTACTGGGATGACGCTCCAATTCATAAAAGAGATTATACTCGAGTGCTATAAAAAGACATAATTCTACCTATAAGCCCTCGAAGACCGTGACCTTGAACAACTATATCTCGCAACGAAGCTGATAGCTCAATCCTTTCTCTCTCTGGCATCTCTGCTATTTTTTTTATAGCATCCTCAAATGCTTCTGGTGTTCCGTGAATAATGGACAAAGAGTTTGAGTAGAGCGGCAATGTATCACCCATCAAGTCTACATACGACTCGTTGGACGATACTACAATAAGTCCTACTGCCATAGCCTCAAGCAACGCTTTGTCGAGGCTGTTATTTTTATATGCATTTACAAAAACCGTATGTTTCTGCAAAACCAGAGGTAGATCAGTATTTTGTACAGGACCTTCCCACACAATACAATCCGCAATTTCTAATTCTTCTATTCTCTTTTTTAAATACTTTTCATACTCTCTATCTTTTGAAGTCAAAGGTTCCCCAACGATTGTAAGCGATACAGGCACTGTATCTTTTTTAAGAAGCGCCACTGCCTCAATGAGACACGCGATATCCTTTGACTCTGAAATCCTACTGACGGTAATAAGTTTCATTGAACCATCTGTTCCTAACTCATTATTTGTGGCACTCGGAAGAAATCGGTCTGTATCGATTCCTTGCCCCACAATATGAATTTTGGGAGATTGAATACGCAGCCCTTGAGGAGTAGATGTAAATAAGTGATGTACGAGCACAGCACTGATTCGCAACTTGAGTGTCACCGCACCATGTGCGTACCACATCCCTATATCCTTTTTAAATAAACGCCATACAAAACCCCCGAGAATCACATACTCAGGATTCATATGAACAAAAACTGCGTCATATTTTTTTCTAAGAGAAATACTGTATTTAAAGAATAGAAATATCCTATGTAATTTTGAGGAACCACGCTCCTTGCCCAGAGAATGAACGGTTACGTTTTGAGGAAGACTATGTTTCCCTTCTTTAAGACATACCACCTCAACCGACTCATACTGACGCCCACATTCGGCGATCCATTCATGAAAAAAGCCGAGCACTGAGTCCGACATGTCTACCACCTGCGTGCAAATAAGGAGCTTCATGTTATTTAGTCGCCTTAAAATAGTAGCCCATCGGGTATATAGACCGAGAACCTGGACGGAAACGAAGAAAAACTTTGTCACACATATATGCAATAGGAGTCGCCACAACTCGCAGAATACGTGGAATAGATAGTATAAATACATTAAGTGCAGCCATACAAGGACCTGCCCCTATCGGTACCACTGTTATATTTTTAAAGGTGTGCGCAGAAAGTATTCTCGCAAGAGCCTCGTCTGTATAGCGAAAAAAATCATGCGGGTCTGGATGGTATCTCACCAAAAAAGGCGTAAAGCCGTGAAGGACACCTTCTGTTTTCAGCACCCTCTTCATTTCAGAAATGAGGTGGTCATAAGAAAATACATGCTCCAGCACATTGAATACTAAAACCATATCAAAAGTATTTTCTGTGTACGGAAGCGGGTCTTTTTCAAAATCAATAGTCGACCCTACTTTTGGGTCAAAGATATGCATACGCATTCCCGAAGTACGAGGCACAAAATCGAGATACTTCGTGTTGCTACCACACCCGACATCAAGAACCTCTCCGGCAAGCTCGATTTTTTCTAAGTGCGCATTTAAATAAATACGCGCTAACGATTTATCTTTCCATACACCGTATAGTATTTTTTTAATCATGTGTTCCATTCATGTGTCCGAGCCCACGCTCGAGCATAGAGTACGTGGTTCGGAAACACATGTTCTGAATCTCTTTTTTCATTTGCCTTAAAACGAACTCGTGCTCCTGGATTTTGACTCAACTTTATAAGCGCCTCAGCAAACGCTTTCTCGTCCTGAACTGGAATTATATACCCATGTACACCGTCCACGATACACTCCCCTGCACACCCCACCTCAGTTGTCACAATAGGCAACCCTGAAAGCATCGCTTCAATAAGTACTCGTCCCCACCCCTCATAGTTTGAAGACAGTGCGTAGATATCTGCGGTCTTCATAAGCGAAGAAGGATTCTCTGTCCATGGCATACATACCACAGAATTGCCAAGGCTTTGTCTCTTAATTTCATATGCAATGGTACCCTCTTCCTCGCCTCGACCCACCAAAATAAGGAGCGCACGCGGGTCAGTCGCATGAAGTTTTGCAAACGCTCGCACAAGCATAGTCAAGTTTTTCTGAGGCACTAAACGGGCCATAGAAAGAATGATTACTGAAGCGTCCGGGTATAGCGCCTTGAGATCAACCTTAATCTGAGACTCCCTCCACGCCGCAACATCAGTGTACACAGGCAGCGATACGATTTTTTCTTCAGACACTCCAACAGACATCACATGATCGCGTACTCGGTTCGATACAACGCGCACGCGATCAGCATGGCGTATTAAAAAAGAAGCGACACCATACCAAACTTTGTTACCCAGACGTTCATTTCTCCAATAGCTACCTGAAAAAATATCACCGTGCTCTTGTATCAGGAGTGGTCGCCTCGTTATTATTTTCAAAATAAATCCCGCAATACCAGCAGCCAACGGATCCTGTGCAGATATAGTCCACTCCGTGGAGGCAGGATATTGGCGCATGACACGCAAACCCGCCTTAACTGCGTCAAAGATCATACCCACACGAAACAGTGAGTGTGTTGGGTGAAGCGTATATTTTTCACTTACAGATGTGACCGTGAGATTATGTGCGCGTCGAGAAAACACAATCATATGAAGCGAAGCGACCTGCTCTGCACACATACGCAAGCGGATACGCTCAGGATCATTTTCGGTGAATAAGTTTCTACCGTATCCAATACTTAACACATGCGTTTTCATATAATTATTTTTTCACAACCTCATTAAACACGACACAAATTCCTTCTACCATTCGGAAAGATGAAAATGACTGAACACGATCCCATGCAGCGAGAGTCAACGAGACTGCAAGCTCATTTTCAGATGCAACTTTTTTAATAGCTTCCGCAATCGCGCCTGCATCATTATGCGTGATCAAAAGCCCTTCTTTTTGATCAGTGATAAGCTCCACATTTCCTCCTACGGGCGTAGTTATAATAGGTACCCTAAGCGACATCACTTCAAGAAGCTGGTGGGAAAATCCCTCATACCCTGTATTAAGTACAAAAACATCAGCTCCCGATATAGAGCCGGCCAAATCATTTTTCAATTGCGGAGGGAGTATTTTGACATATTCATGAAGACCTTTCTCTTGTATATATGAAGCAAGCATTTCTTTCTCGGGCCCGTCTCCAATAATGAAACATTGGATATGTGCAATTGTTTTTGACGCACGCTCAATAGCGTCAATCAGAGCTCGGAATCCTTTCCACGGAACAAGTCGTCCGATACTTACAACCACAAAACCTGTATACCCAAGCTCTGAGCGGAGCTCGTTTTTATTAAAAGAATTTTCTGCTGGCGAGAACGCAGTATAGACCACACTCAAACGAGCCTCCGAAACTCTCCAAAGAGAGACAATTTTTTTCATATAGAGACTTGGAACAACAACCGCATCCGCTCTTCGAGCAACAAACCCTTGAAGAAACCATAGAACTCTAACCATCGGTGGTTGTGATCTGATATTTTTGGAAAAATCATCGAGAGTATCTGTAGCCCCATATCGTCCCACAGCTTGTTCCCATGCATAATCTCCTGGAACGCGAAGGATGAATTTTTTTCGCGCAATGAGAGCAACGATGTATGCCGGCACACCGACACTCACTGGATCAAGCGCATACACAATATCGACACCACGAACTTTTTTGAATAAAAAAACCATATACAGCAGGTGACGCACGATCTTGGGATATTTTCGTACGCTACTAAATGGCACCGTGTGGACGAAAATGCCACGCTCAGGCATCTCTCTCTCAAGGATTGCTGTATGAGTTGCAGGTCCACCAATTTCAGGCGCGTAGAGACCAGTAGCAAGGAGTATCTTCATATCAGCTGAGTATAGCATTTCAAAGACGCGACTCACTCTCAATAAGGAGCGCCGCGAGCTTGGCTCCATCATGACGAACGAGACTGCGTTTAATGGTCTCTCCGGATGCGTTTCGTATCATTTCTTTTGCAAGGAAATCCCCCCGGACAACGCGCGTTTCATCTCGACCGCTTCCTGCGTCCGGAACAGGGTGCTCTCCTATCGCCGTATACCGCGCAAGCGCTGCGGGAGGCAGAGATTCTGTATTGATATATATAGCATCAGGAAAGCGACCTACATACTTCCCAATTTCCGCTACATATTTTGCCGAATCAAATCCCGTTGTTTGACCAAACTTACTCATAAGATTGCCGATAAACACAAACGAGCCGCGCGCTTTCTGTATACACGAAGATACATCTCCTACAACAACTGCAGCCAGCAAACTTGTATAGAGATCTCCTGGTCCCAAGACAATACAATCAGCTTCAGTAATTGCTTCGCGCACTCCCTCCCCTAAGACCGCAGAGGGAGTCACACTCAAAGACTCAATGATTCTCTCCCCCCGATCATGGGGTGGCTCATCAATACTCGACTCACCCACAACCTCACTCCCGTCATCATAACGAGCTACAAGAGAAATATGATCAGTCGTGACAGGAAGCACCTTCCCACGAAGACCCAAGAGACGAGAGAGCGACTCAATCGCATCTTTCTCTCCACCAAGAATATCTGAAAGCGCAACCAAAAGGAGGTTCCCGAGATTATGACCCGCGAGCCCCTCTCCTTTTGTAAATCGATAGGTAAGCAAAGATCGGAGCGTATGGTGATCAATACGTTCTTCGTCCGATAGAGCAAGAAGCGCCATGCGCACATCTCCTACCGGTAGTACCCCAAATTCATCGCGTAGCCTTCCCGTCGAACTTCCATTATCCGACATGGCTACCACTGCAGTTATATCAACCGAGTCGCTATATCGCTTAAGACCAGAAAGAACTGAGTACGTACCCGTACCCCCTCCGATGACTACAATTTTTTTCTTTCTGTCCATGTATAAAAATTAACGCACCAACAGTATAACTCTCTATAAAAGAAAATGGTCGCACGCGTGAGCGCCCGACCGATTATTTCACTTCATTCAACATCACTGTGGCAGGGCTTAAAATGTGCTCACCTTCTCTCTTTCTTGCACAACAATCTCTATTTTTTTAACCCCCAGACGCGTCTGTTTATCTGTAAAAGTTGCAAGGATAGATCCTCCGACAGGAACACGCTTTTTAAATGCAAACTCGCTCATCCTGGCCAGCTCCCAACCAGGACGCCATATAGATACGGCTCCGTCCAAACCTCCTAAGATAAGAGTTCCTGGAACATACGCATCAGGGTTTTTATTGGGATCGTGGAAAGGATTATCATCCTTCATCATGCAGCAGTACGCAGCGCACAATTCCACTCCAAACGTGATGCGAAATTTATTCTCGGAAAGACATTCAATACCGACTTGCGGAACATTACTGGTGGCCATGTGAATCCCCCCATTTTTTCTTGCGAACACCGCAAGATTCCATGAGAGATTAAACAGTCTTCTACCTCACAAGTCAAACAGGTGGTCGTTCGTGTTTTGAAACTCGTAACATCTTCTCGAGATCTTCTGGCGTCATTGTGTCGAGAGCGCTCGCACTTGCAGGATGCTTCGGAGACTGGTGTGAAGTGGCTTGATCAGGCTTTTCTGTAGTAGGTTTATTTTCGAGCACGTGTTGAGTCGCTTTTTTCTCAGGCGCACTCGCTCCATCAACAGATATCACCGACTGTAGCGCACGACGCAATGCATCGGGAGAATTATTTTCACTTTTTTTAAGTTCAGGTTTTTTTGTCTCTTCTGGATTTGATTTTTTTTCAACTACAGAAAGTGACTTTAATACTGAACGTAACTCTTCTAGATTGTGTGATGTTTTTTGTTTTGAATCAGTCCCTGAAACAACAGGTCGCCTCTGACCCCCCGATGAAGATCCGTGCGTACCTGATGTATTTTTATGCGCACTTGGTTTCGTATCAGAGCGCTGCTCTGGTTGACGAGATGCCTGGGGTTCTGGCACCTTTCGCACCTCAACATCAATCTTTTTTTCTTGAGAACTATGTGGCGACACGGCTTTTGCTGGCACCACTCCCTCGCGAACACTTTTTAAAACAACCTTATCGGTCATGATGGCGGGAACTGCTTCTGTTGCTTTTGGTTTTTCAGGTTTTTTTATCGGCTCGTGCCATTTGTTTATAGTATCCTCAACCTCTTTTCGAGAACATGAAAAACGTGCACGACTAGCTGAAATTACCTGATCCACGTGAGATACCCCTGCTTTCGGTATTGGAGGAAGTGTCACTGCAGAAAAAGGTCGCGAACCAATTCCATCAATCATGAGAGTGAGGTAAATCTGGGCAAAGCCAAGGTTTACTAAGTCCATTGCAGTAAATTGTGGTGCAAATACGGTTTCGAGAACCTCCGCATCAAACGGTCCCACACGGAATGAAATAGTGGTACCCACGTTTCCAAACACTGCATTACGCACATCTTCTTCCATCTGCTCAATATACTGATGTGCAATTGTGAGATTCAGTTTGTATTTGCGCGCCTCAGAAAGAATGTTTGCAAACGTATCATTTGCAAATGATTGGAATTCATCCACATATAAATAAAAGTTGGGCGCTTTTGCCATAACGGCTGCGGGCATATCTGCGCGCGACATAGCAGCGAGGTAAATACGCGTAATAAACATCGAGCCGAGGAGATTCGCATTTGTCTCTCCTACCAGCCCTTTAGAAAGGTTGATGATAAGAATTTTTCGATCCTCCATCATCTGACGAACATCGAAGCTTGATTTTGGTTGACCGATGATATTTCGGATGAGTGGATTCATCGTAAACTGTCCGATTTTGTTTTTGATCGCATCTCCCGCCTCCTGCATGTATCGCTCATTGTATTTTGCAAACTCATCCACCCAGAATGATTTAACAGAAGGATCCTTCACGTTAGCAACCACGGCATCGCGATATGCTTTGTCAGACAACATACGATTTACCCCAAGAAGGGTCGCATCTGGATACTCGAGAAGCGCAAGAAGCGTATTAGAAAGAATATATTCCATACGTCCGCTCCATGCATCAACCCAAATTTTCTTAAACGTACTCATGAGACCCGACACAACAAGGTGACGCTTGTCGGGACCTACGTCTTCCATCACGTTAAATGAAATAGGGTTCTCCATATCGAATGGAGCAAAATAAAGTACATCTTTAATACGATCTTCAGGTACGTACTCAAGTATTTTTTCTGCTGTCGCCCCATGAGGATCAAGAAACGCCATTCCTTCCCCATTCTGCATATCTTGCACCGCCATATTTTCAAGCATGGTCGATTTTCCCATACCCGTCTTTCCAATCACATAGATATGTCGCGTGCGATCTTTTGCTTTAATACCAAAGGGCAGGTTTTGACCACGCGCATCAGTTTGCGCAAAAAAAGTAACTCGCTCTGGATCAAAACTCATTAGATCAAGTATACCAAAACTATTTAATTTCAATCAGCAACATCATTGCATTCCCGACTCCAGTGCCCCTTCGGTATAACGGTTACTTGGAGCCCACAACATCCAGCTCGTGAGCCCTGTGTCATATGTAGCTTGAATTTGTGCTCGTACTTCAGCAGGTCCGTAGTCACCTCCATAATCAAAATCCTGTAGCCATGGGCGTAGCTTTTGTTTATCGTACACAGGCTTGCTATACAGAGCTGGTGTTGAAGTCCCTATACGCTCATGCTTAAAACCGTCCACCATAGTGGTTGATGCTATGGTACGTCGGACTCCTTCTGACATTGCATACTGAATCACTTTATAGGGATCACTATTAGGATCTGCAAGACCTATAAACGTTTTAGGGTAGTGAGATGGATATACCATCGGAGCAATAAAATCAAAATATGGAAGCGCGCGCTCAAGCACCTGCCCAATAGACAGGTCATCAGTATTACTTGTTGTCATACCAAAGAGATCTGCAGATGTGTATGGGATAGGGTTCTCGCGCCCAGTATTTTCATGTCGCACAGACGCAAAGCGTTCTGGTTTTGAAAGCTCACTATGCAAATATGCAAAAAAGAGTTCAAGCGCTTCTGGTTTGGACTTTGCCCCTGTATGGGTAAACGCGATATCTTTCATATTACCGTCAGTCGGAAAACGGACGTAATCAAAATTTAATTCATCAAACCCTATGTTATATGAATCTGTCGCAAGTGTGAGAATATACTCCCAGTGATCTTTGGCCGACACATCAACAAAGGAGAGACCCTTCCCATCTTTCCATACAGACCCATCGCTCGCCTTTTTAACGGCAAGATCAGGTCGCATTTTTGTCTGGAGTGGATCTTGGAACACCGATATACGCCCAATGACGTATATATCTTTTTCATGCAAGGATGCAATAAATGCTTTCATATCAGACGTACCGCATTTTGATGCTGCCCACGCAGGAGCAAGTATTTCACTTTGTGCAGGAAATGAAATTTCACCCGAATAGTCTTTTATGTCGATAATGACTGAATTGATTTCAGTACGATCTATCAAGTCAACCAAGTCTTTTCGAAAGGACGGAGTACCGACCACACACGACGTCATGTAAATCGTCTTCACCGCAGACGGAAGTGGTACGTGACGCACAACCTCTCGCTCATCGTTCATATTTTTTTCTTCAACAACAGCTGTAGAAGAAGATGCTCCTGCAACACGCGCAGCGTCGGTTTCATACCGAGTCGGAGTAAGTGATGGCAAAACAAATACACCAACCCCAAAGGAAAGTGCAACAATTCCTCCAATAAGTGCCAACATCCTAGTGTGAGGAGGCATAGTATAGAGCTATATTCTTTCTTGTAACGGCAGATGGTTTTCTACAAAAGCCTCGCTTCTTCGCTCTCCCCCATGTATCTCAAGAGATCGTAAATATGCAGCGCGACGCAATCTATATCCAGAAATAACAATCAATGTTCCAAATCCTACAAACATCCACTCTTTTATCTGCCCTGGAATACCGAGAACAGGCGTAACAAGTACTAGGAGACCAAGGAAAAAGACAAACGACTCTTGTGACATATGAATTTAAGGAAAGTATACCTCACATACCCCGCATCCAGAAATCCACAGCCTACTCAAGCACCCTCAACGATCACCACGCACTCCCCCCGCACTTGATCTTGGTGATTTTTGAAATACTCAGAGACTTCGCTCGCCGTACCACGTACAACAGTTTCAAATACTTTGGTAAGCTCACGCGCAACGGCAATACGTCGCTCTGGTGCAAGCATGCTCGTAAGTGAAGCAAGCGCTTTTTCAAGTCTATGAGGAGATTCATAAAACGCCACCGCCCTCTCTGTTGCGGCAATTTCTTTAAATAATGTCTCGCGCCCTTTTTTGTGTGGAAGGAATCCTAAGAAAATAAATTCAGATGTTGCAAGTCCTGCTATCGAGAGCGCCGCAGTAAGTGCTGAGGCTCCAGGAATTGCTTCAACAACAACTTCAGGCAACAAGTCGCGAACTTGAGAAATAATGCGGAATCCGGGATCAGAGATGCATGGAGTGCCCGCATCTGTCACAAGCGCTATTTTCTGACCTTTTGTGAGTCGCTCCAAAATCTCCTCATGACGCGCATCTGTTGCATGCGCGTCATATCTACGAAGTGGCGTTTCGATATCATATTCCATACAGAGTTTTTTAGTAACCCGTGTATCTTCACAAAAAATCACCTCTGCTTCTTTGAGTACACGAATAGCCCGAAGCGTTATGTCTTCAAGATTTCCGATTGGCGTAGCGACTATAGAAAATGTGCCCATTGAGGCTACGATAGCATTTTCTACAGAAAAAAGAATAGTGCGGAGGTCGCTGGTCGTCGAACACCAATCCCGGAGCGTAGTCGCCTTGCAGGGAGTCGTAGGGATTGGTGTTCGACGACCTTGATTACAAAAAAAATTAGTTCATCAAAAGATCTACGTCGATCTTATAAATATCGCCCGCCCCCATAGTTATGATCACGGTGTTTTCATCATCTTTAGTCTTTAGGTATTCCGTAATTTCTTCAAAACCATCAAATGCTTCTGCGCGTCCTCCCTGCGCAATCAAAGCTTCTTTGAGTATGTAGTGAGAAATAGTCCCGTCATCTACCTCGCGCGCTGCAAAGATCGGAGCAAGCACCACCTCGTCTGCATCACTAAATGCGTGTATGAAATCATTAAAAAGTAACTTAGTGCGCGAATAGAGGTGCGGATGAAATGCGACAATGATACGTTTGTCAGGAAATAATTCTCGTGCACCCTTAAGTGTTACACCAACCTCAGTTGGATGGTGTCCATAATCGTCATAGAGGATAGCGCCCTTTGGCATCACACCCTTAAACTCAAACCGTCGCCACGTTCCTCCAAAATTTTGAAGTGAAGATCGTATAGATTCTTTCTCGATACCTGCGCTGAGAGCAGCAGCTGTTGCTGCCGCTGCGTTTAGGCGAGTATGAAGTCCTGGCTGCTTGAGTGGCGTCATGAGATCAACATGTTCTGTGTAGTCCACTACTCTCGCCACCACCTCTTCAAGAACCCTCTTAATGACTGTGTCTTTTGGGGCGCACACAACAAACCCTTCTTCTGGCACACTGCGTGCAAACTCATTAAACGCAGACACAACATCATCGAGGTCTTTGTAGTAATCAAGGTGCTCCGCCTCTACATTTGTAATCACCAAAATATCAGGCTTGAGGTGGAGGAAGTCTCGCTTGTACTCACATGCTTCAACAATAAAATATTTACTCTTTCCTTGTCTGTAGTTTTTTCCTGTTTTACTTCGCAGAGATCCCACAACAGCAGAAGGATCAAGGTCTGCGTCTTCAAAAATATCAATAAGCATTGCTGTTGTGGTTGTCTTCCCATGACTTCCTGCAACAGCAACAACATAGTAATCATTCGCAACAAGTCCAAGCGCCTCAAAATAATTAACGGTAGTAATACCAAGCGAGCGCGCTGCCACCATCTCCTCGTGATTGTGCTCCATTGCTTCTGTATATACAACCATATCGAGATCAGGTGCGATATTTTCTTTTACCTGAGGAGAATAAAAAGTGACCCCCTCTGCTTGGAGGGCATCAGTAATAAGTGAAGGAGATCTGTCTGAGCCAGACACCAGAACACCCTCCGCACAAAAGTGACGCGCAAGCGCAGACATACCAATGCCACCAATACCTATGAAATGAATTTTTTTAACAGAAGAAAGATTCATATTTTAACTATTCATTTTGTCTTGTATGAGCGCAACAAACTGATCATTACGATCATATTCGTTTTTAAATAATCCAAATGAAGCGAAGGCTGGACTGAAGAGAATGGTGTCTCCTGCCTCCGCGCGAGCAAACGCTTCTTCTACAGCCTCAGAGAGTGAGTGACATTTGTGTGCGTTAGGAAGTGCACTCTCAATAGAATCGCTCCCAGTACCCGGAAGGAGAATGACATCTTTTGCATAGGTAGGAATGATTTCAAGGAGCGGCTTCATATCAAGCCTCTTGTCTGATCCTCCCATGATGAGAATCACATTCTGCTCAGCTGAAACAGCCTCAAGTCCCGCGCGCGTTGCGGCAGGACTTGTTGCATTGTTATCGTTATATACCTTTACTCCATGCACCTCTCCTAAATATTCAAGTCGCCCCGACAGAGCTTCAAACGTTTCAATACCTTCACGGATACTTTCTTCTGAAAGCGTGGTCGCGCGCAGTGCTTCTATTGCAAGGGCAATATTGGTGCGGTTATGTTCCCCCGGAATCGGAAGCACCCAGTCTATGGGAACGTCATCCTTATCAGTCAATACAACCTCTTCAACTAGCACATGCTTTGTGCGAGCAACATACTTTTCTACATGCGCAAAAACATCAGGAGTCGTTATAAATACATCTCCGGCTTCTTGATGAGAAAAGATATGAGCCTTGTCATCAAAATACGCATCCATATCACCCCGATAGTAATCCATATGGTCAGGCAAGAAACTCGTGAAGACAGCGATATGCGGACTCATAGCAGCCTCTCCAAAACCTTGCAGCTGCCAACTATCTAGCTCCATCACGGCTATGTCACCCTCTTGAACTTTTTTGAGAAGCTGTAGATTTGAAACACCGCGCACATTCCCACCCAAGTGCACCGATCCGCCTTCTGTACTGCGCGTCAAGGTATGGTGAATGAGTCCTGTCGTTGTTGACTTACCTCGAGATCCAGTGACTGCAATTATCGGTATTCCTGAAAGTCGGGCAAAAAGAGCGCCGCTCATATGAATAGGAACCCCACTCTCCCGCGCATGAGCAATATATGGTGAATCAAAAGGTACTCCTGCCGCCTTGAGTATCATATCCCGCCCCTCAAAATCTTCGAACCTATGCTCACCGAGAACATAGGTAATATTTGGGTAGAACGAGAGTCGCTCAAGTGATTCCTCGAGCTGCTCTGCAGTTTTTAAATCAGTAATTATCAGTTCAGCCCCACACTCAGCCAAAAACTCAGCATCCCCCACCCCACGCCCAAGAAGCCCCAGTCCCATGAGGGTTATTTTTTTACCTTTAAATTCGAGGGATACATCCATATACCTATACGCTATCGCCTTTCGCCTTCTTCTGCAAATCGAATACCAGGCTTTTATTTTAAAGAGAACCCTTTGTTACAATTAAATCAAAGTGCTTTTGTGCTATTGGAAATAACGACAAGCGATTGCCGGGAGCAAGCAGGCGCATATCAGAAAAAGAAGTTTCTGTACGCATATAAGAAAGTGATACTTCATTTTTAAACTTCTCCCTGAAAGAAACATCTACGACAAACCATCGCGGATTTTCTTTTGTGGAAGTAGCGTCAAAATACTGGGACTCCGAATCAAATTGTGTTGGATCTGGATATCCTTCTTGTATAACTTCAGCGATACCAACTGCAGCAGGGACAGCGCATGATGAGTGGTAGAAAATAACAATATCTCCTTTCTTCACTTCATCGCGAAGCATATTTCGCGCCTGATAATTGCGCACTCCACTCCATACGGTTTTTTTATCGCGCTTCAAGTCATCAATTGAATACGCATGAGGTTCTGTTTTAAATAACCAGTACTGCATAGTTTATAAAAAATTATCCACCAATAGCGAAGCCATATACAACACATTCATTTTCACCATCAAGACGCAGCTGCTGATTAAGAGAGTGAACCTTTTCACCAAGACCTAAACCACAAATTCCAAAACCAAGAGCAGCAGCGACTAAATACAAGTTCTGACCCACATGACCTGCCTCAAGAAGGCCGAGCTTATTAGAAAAAACCCCATATTTATGATGTGACCTCTGCTCCACAAAAGAGAGCAGGAGCGCGAGAGAAGGAGATTCAATATTAGTATTCTCCAATTTTAAAGCTTCTATAATTTCCGCAGCATTCACAAACGGTAAAAGCTCTAATGTATTTTCTCGAACATTATAATGATACACACCCGAATCAATACCTTCTACAAAATCTATAGCTAAATACGCTTCGAGAGGATAAAACCCTCCACCAGACGGATATGTTCTATGCTTCGTCTCACCTTTTTCAAGCAAGCCTAATGACCAATAGAGTAATCCGCTCAATTGTTCTTTGGTTATTTTTTTAGTAAAAACTCTTGAGGACGTACGATTTTGTAGAACCTCACAAAGATCGCTGCTCAACGTGGGTGTAGAGAGAAGAATTTTTTGTGCTCGTTGATATTCTTTAAATCGTGGAGAGGGATGGTGTAGCGGCATCCTCCAGGACTCTTGAATTGGTTCTGCGATATAGTGCTGAATAGTTTTGTGTCGTAACGGCTTCATATAAAATATCTACGTTAGATAAATGGGTGTGGAAGAAGATTAAGTTCACCACGTCTCAACGGCTGTGTGCGACTACCCATCACACACGGAGCACCAAAGATGCGCTGTATATTGAGAGGCTTCTTTTTTTCATCAAAATAAACAGGAACAAGATCAGGAGTAACTGCTTTCACAATAACCAAGCCACTTTCTTTTGCAAGAGGAGATGTGACATCAACAAAATAGCTCTCATAACCTTTTTCTGAAAACAGACTTTTAAAATAAGTGTACCTATCTTTTATTGCGACAATCTTTTCTTGGTCACCATAAAGCGCTTGTATATCACCAAACGATTTTAAAGAGCCTTCAAGCAGCCACGCGAGCTTCCTCACACTTCCCGCCTCACTCCAGTATCGCTCGCGATCATTAAACGTCTTGATCATTTCATCAGGCTCAGTGAAGGGTTTCAGTATATGTTTTCTTGGAACACGTACCCAGCGCGCTAAGTCGAAAAATATCTTATTGATTGCTCGCGATACATTAAAATCAGTCGCCGTAGCTACTGCGATAAGTGTATTGGTATCATCATCAATCAATACTCCGCACACAGTCGGAACTGAAAGGTCGGTCGTAATGTCAACCAACTCTACGCGATATCTCCACATAGTAAATTCCTCAATAGGGATTCGTAAACCTTCTTGAGGTATGGTGGAAATATCAATACGTGATGGGGTAATTTTATTAAACCAATGAATGAAAAAAGCGTCTCTTTCTACAGCCTCACACAACGCACGGACGCACGCATCCTCATATGTCCGTGCTGCCGCTGCGCCATTTGAAGATGTCCCTCCAAGCACCAGCTCATCTGGATACGCAAGAGAAAAAGTTAAATATATTGTCTGTGTGGGAATAAAGTGTGATACACCTGATACGAGGCCTTGAGCACGTGTCCAGCTGAGTGCGCGAACAGGATCAATCCGAGAATTTTTGAAATACTCATCTTCTAATTGCACCGTATCGTAAGATACGAATTTTTGAGGCGAAACAAAGTTCTTTTTTACTTCTTTATATGGAGCTGTATAAATCTTTGTATCATCCCACACGCTCAAAGCATGGCGCTCAATACATTCTGCGAGTGCCGGTATCAGAGCATCATCAGCTGAAAGAGCAGCCCCTGCTGATGTTGACCGAGGGTGATATTTTTTATCATTCGGCAAGTTAACGGTATCCATAACCAAGCCGCACACAAAGATCCGCGGACCATCCACCAAACTTTCCTTAAGCCACCACGAAGATATTACTTTTTCTTTCGTAAGTCTCTGAAGCAAGACCAATGAACTCGGATTCAATGAACCAAGTCCTCCTAATACATTTCTAATATATAACGGCTGTTTAAGAATTTTTTCCAAAACAGAAATAGCAAAAAGAATAGCAGCTATGAGAAACGATCTCACGAACGACTCCGGAAGAAACGGACTTTTTGATATTACGTAAAATCGCTTAATCCACGACCTGGCGTCTATATCACCATGCAGAACAGTTAACCCCTTACCCTCTTCAATCTTTACCATAACAAAAGAAAACCATGCAAGTAAAAATATATTTTGGCAAGACTCAGAAGAAACACCCACACTACTCACTTCTCACCCACACAGTAAATGGTTCTTCATTAAATTTATTGATCTGCAATATGAGCCAACCCTGTAAATTGAGTGACTTTTCAAACACATGCGTATAGATACCTTTATCACCATTAATAATATTTCTCTCTGGTGTGTCCCAGTAATTAAATAGTATTACCTCTAGCATCTTCTTTGCATAAGCCCTGTATTCAAACGCCCGCTCTTTATCTAACTCAGAAATTTGCATGAGCGCATCAATTGACTTTATAACATCAGTAGAACCATTTCTTTTAAGCCATATATCATACACATGGTTTTGAATATTCGAGTTATCAAAAAAATAAGTTGCGTACTCTAGATATCTCTTGTCCTGGGTCAACGCGTATGCAGGCAACATTACCCCCCAAATCATTTCAGGCATTCCTTCATAAACTACAGTAGTACCCGACCTATAGATCTCTGGTGTTTGCACAACAGCCTGAAATTCGTTGTTTAAGAATTTTTCAGCCAAACTAAGAAGAGAATCTTTGTATCGCTCGTCTTTAGTTACAAGATACAGGGATGACCATTTAGCAGGAATATTAGACCCCATGAGCGTAAGCACGTCTTTTTCTTCCAAAGACGATTCTCCAAAGGTCATCATTCCCTCTTTATATTTATCCTCACCAGTCGAAAGGTAGTACTCATGCATAGCAAAGAAATTGCGATCACAGTACCCCACATCACTCATACATCCTTCAAGAACAATATTCATGAGCTCATCCGCCCTTTTTCTATATAAATCATTACCAGAATCTTTTAAGCTCAAAATAGCAAAGCTTAAGTACGGAGCCTCTGTAGAAAATTCAGTACGACATGTGCCTTGCTGCGGATCACACTTCACAGAGCGGGGGAATACTCCCGATTCAGCCTCGGACAAAGTTGTGTAAATAAAACTTGAAAGGTCTTGAGCTATATTGTTCGCAGGACGATTCACCTCTTTTAATCTTTGTTCTAAGTCTGGTTTTTTTGAAGGAGACATTTTTTCTAAATAAACCGTAAGATTGCTACGAAAAAAGAAAGCAGCGAGGAGGATGAGTATACATAGAGCACCTAGACTGAGTATTTTTTTATTTTTTAAATCTTGCATGTAGATATAACTCAGAGACTACAGATCTATTCACAGTCTCCATTCCCACAAGAACAATCTGAGTCTCCTGCAGGCCCTCCGCTGTCAGGCCCCCCGCTTTCATTATCACTAGCACCAAAACCACAGCCTGGATTATCGTTACAAGCAGCACCAGGCCCTCCGGCACACCCGTTACAACCATCGGTATCTGCATACGACGGCACATCTGCACTCGCTTGCATAACCAGATTCTTAGTTATATCTTCTACGAGAGAACTCGTATCAACTCTATGCCCATTAAACACATTAACCACACCCGAAAAAACTGTTGCTATTACAATGGCTGAAAAAGCGCTGATTGTCTTAAAAAAGTTTTTTTCTAACTGCATATTTCATTTTTATGCGACACAACTAAACATTAAGTTTGTATGATTTACTACGTATATAATATAGTAGGTTCTTAAGAACAGCTAACTGGCGAATGTGCATACTTCTGATAAAAATCTCTAGGTTTTTTTAAAAAGGCTTTACGACTATTAGCTACAATCTTTATAGATCACCGTTAATTAAAAAAATGCCACTGAATGCGGTTCAATGGCAT
This sequence comes from Patescibacteria group bacterium, assembly GCA_019745315.1. Classification (GTDB taxonomy): domain Bacteria; phylum Patescibacteriota; class Minisyncoccia; order Phycocordibacterales; family UBA918; genus JAIETH01. The sequence goes on from JAIETH010000002.1 coordinate 31,532, forward strand.
GTATATTGGAAACATCTTGGGGCGACCGAGAAAATTAGCTGGGAGATTCACGCTCCATGGTGAACGTTCCATACCCTCGGTTGTCTTCCAGCGTGGTGCACGTCATACGTGCACCACGCGGAATGGCGCAGGTATCAATTCTCCGACCGCCAAATCCTTCGAAGATGGCGAACTGCTCCCCGTCAATCGTCCGCATCTCCACGAAATCCACGGAGATCGTAAACGGAGGAGTGTCGGGGAGTTTGCCCGTAATATTGGCTTGCCCACCCCTCACCTCCATACCCCTGATAACAGGGTTCTGACGACGAGATACGGTCACCCAGGTTCCTTGGAATTCATCCGGCGCACGTGGACCCGCTGCGATTGTTCGCGGGGCAAGACGCCGATTCGACACGGGCTCAATCACCGGCACGGACACGGCCTGAGCCGGACTGGTGCCCAATGTCGAATGCGGAGCAACCACTGGCTGTTGCGCGCATGCCCCAAGCACCACGAGCACAGACGCCAAGGCACGCCACGGATTCATCGGGAACATCTTCTAAGCGCCTCCTTGCGCTTGATTGTGTGGGGTAGCTGTTTTTAAAGTACCTGACAAAAAATATTTGTCAACCTCGACTCAATTTTTAAAAAGTCTGTTATGTAAAAAGCAAACAGGCCGGCAGATCCCTTTCGGAATCGGCCGGCCGTTTTTGGTTCGAGCTCCTCGCCCAGAGCTCGAAAAGAACGCACGTCGTTGGGCAAGTATTTTGAGGGGGTGCCCACTACTATATAGCACAGTTTGATCTGTTTGCCTAGGGGGTATTGTCCCCAGAGTGGTGCCGGGCCCAGTTGCCCGGGTCCGGCACCGTCAGATCCGGTTTACGTCGTCCGGATTCTCGCCGGGTCCGGTGCTGTGAACACCGGCATTGGCGAGCTGCCCGGAGTCAGCAACCTGCCTCCTGCTGGAGCAGCCGTTGGAGGACAATCCAGCATCGTCGCACAGCCAGGGGCGACCAGCAGCGCGACAAGTAGGAGGCTTAGGCGTACACTCATAGTCATACTTCCCCTCAAAAGCCCAGGCACCCAACACGGGGCAAGGGCTCAGCTACAGTACTACTCGACTGAACGTTAGTCAATAGTGTGTAGATGAGTACTTATTGCCTTCTACAGAGGCAGTGTGCGTTGAGGATATTTGAACTTGTGATCACGAGTCGCTAAGCAAAATACTTCGTATTTATGCTAAGCGCTCGCGACCCCGGCTCGATTGTTTTTCTTTCAGAAAAACATATCTCCACATGGCACCAAGGACTCGTCTCTTACAGAGACAGTACCCGTTGAGGATATTTTTATCGCTAAAGCTCAAAAATATCTCGCAACGGTTTCGACCCCTAGTCGAAAGCAATCCCATTGCTTTCTTGCGCGCACAAAAAAACTGCCGTACGGCAGTTTTTTTCTTTGGTGCGCGCACTAGGGGTCGAACCTAGATCATTACATGATCAGTACAGGTTTCTGATATTTTGATTCGCATAGCTCTCAAAATATCTAGTAACCTTCTCTAACAGTTCACAGAACTATTAGAGCCTTTCGAGTGAGAAAGTGCGGGGCACTTTTGCAAGACTTTCTATGGCAAATTATTCTTTTTATTTTGTTGTGTACTTTGTGCGCGCACTAGGGGTCGAACCTAGGACCTTTCGAGTATCAGTCGAATGCTCTACCAACTGAGCTATGCGCGCACAAAACCTACAACTTTAAAATAAAAGGACAATTTGCCTAGAAAGTATACAGCTTCCGTAGGAAGTCAGTCGAATATTCCCCCAACCCTATTGCCGGCCCCCTAGGGCATCGGCAATTTCCTCCTATGGTCGGAACCGGATTCAAAGCAAAACTGTTTACTTTGAATAGCCAGCGCGCATTTTCGAAATACAATCCTTGAATAAATGGATGAGTATTGCTTCGAGATAGTATCAAAAATAGTACTTTATCGCAATGAAATTGTGATTTTGTATAGAAATCATAAAGGGCCGAAACGAATGTTCCGGCCCCCTTCCATCTGCTCGCTTGCTGGCCATCACTTCCTGATCGTATTCCTGAAGCCGATCAGAGCAAGGCCTGCCAGCATCATTCCCCCGATCGTCATGAAGGCCTGAAGCCCCATATGATCGACATCTCGAAACGCGATCCACATCGCGCCGAAGACCGAGACGAGAAGTCCCACTGCCTTCAGCTTCTGCAGACTCGACAGCGATCGAGATCTGCGATTGGTGGTACGTATTGCGCCACCAACGAACAACCTATCGGAGTGAATCATAGTTTTTATGTCCCCCTTCTCTGTTTGAACCTGAATATATTATATCACGCACATATATATTGTCAAATACCCCACTGTGTATATCGTTTGCACCTTTGGCTGCGGTATACTGTTTACATGAAAAAATCACACATTCTTACAACATTCCTAGCCCTCGGACTCCTCTCCGTGCCAGCTCTAAGCCATGCTCAAACAGTGACATTGGCAACATATATTGGTGTAGCAATCAGCTTCATCAATGACTATCTCATCCCTCTTATTGCTGCTATTGCATTTCTCTTTTTTATCTGGGGAATGGTCAAGTATTTTATTATCGGGGCAACCAATGAATCGAGTCGCGAAAGCGGGAGTCGTCTTGCGATATGGGGCATAGCCACTTTTGTCGTTATCGTGAGTGCGTGGGGACTTGTGAATATGCTCATTACAGGATTTGGTGTAGAAAATCCATCAACTCTTCCCTGTCCTGATTACGGACGCGACCGCAACCCTAATTGTATATAGAGAGACCGTGAGGAAAACAAAAAAACGCGACGTATATGTCGCGCTTTTTTGTTTGTGTAATATAGAAAGAAATTTCATCTGTACACACGTCACTTTTATAGAGAAATACGTATCTTCTTTTGCCTTACCCTTGAACCTAGTCTTTCCCAGTGTCGCATAGATTTTGAGACCATACCATGATAAGTCTATTTCGGTGCTCAATTGAGGCACCGAATATCGACCGGTAAGGTAAAGAGCATGAAAGCTCAGTACCATTTCCGATTGGAATTAATCCACGACCAGCTTCCGCTAGCCGTGCCTTGTTACGACTTAGTCCCTGTCATCGAGTTTACCGTAAGCCTACACGAGGTAGGATTTCGGGCACTCCCGACTCCCTTGACTTGACGGGCGGTGAGTACAAGGCTCGGGAACGTATTCACCCCGGCGTTGCTGATCCGGGATTACTAGCGATTCCGACTTCATGAGGGCGAGTTGCAGCCCTCAATCCGAACTGGGGGTACTTTTATAAGGATTTGCTCCACCTTACGGTATTGCGTCCTGTTGTGGTACCCATTGTATCACGAGTGCAGCCCAAGGCATCAAGGGACATGCGGACCTGGCGTCATCCTCACCTTCCTCCCCCGTGAGGGGGCAGTCTCGCCTGACAAATATAACAGGCAACGAGGGTTGCGTTCGTTTCCCCACTTAAGGGAACAACTCAAGCCACGAACTGACGACGGCCATGCATCACCTGCCATACACCCTCGAAGGCTTCCCCGGTTTCTCGGGGCGTGCAGTATGGTTTCTAGCCTTGGTAAGGTTCCTCGCTTAGCGACGAATTAAGCCTCATGATCCACCGCTTGTGCGAGCCCCCGTCTATTCCTTTGAGTTTTAATCTTGCGATCGTACTTCCCAGGCGGCCCGCTTAACGCGTTAGCTTCGCCTCAGAGAGGGTCGATACTCCCTAAAGCTAGCGGGCAACGTTTAGGGCGTGGACTACCGGGGTATCTAATCCCGTTCGCTACCCACGCTTTCGTGTTTCAGTGTCAGGAATACGCCAGTAAAGTGCCTTCGCATTTGGTGTTCCCCATGATATCAACGGATTTCACCCCTACACCATGAGTTCCCTTTACCTCTCGTATCCTCGAGCGTAGCCGTTTCCTCCGCGATTACCGGGTTAAGCCCGGTGATTTAACGGAAGACTAACTACGCCACCTACACACCCTTTACGCCCAGTAAATCCGGATAATGCTCGGGGCCTCTGTATTACCGCTCCTGCTGGCACAGAGTTAGGAGCCCCTTATTCATGAGGTAACGTCAAAATTTCCTCCCTCATAAAAGATGTTTACGTCCCTAAGGACTTCATCCATCACGCGGCGTCGCTCCGTCAGGCTTGCGCCCATTGCGGAAGATTCTCGACTGCAGCCTCCCGTAGGAGTATGGCCCGTGTCGCAGTGCCATCGGTGGGGGTCAGCCTCTCAGCTCCCCTACGCGTCGTAGCCTTGGTGAGCCATTACCTCACCAACTAGCTGATACGTCGCAGGCTGTTCCCAGAGCGATAAATCTTTACTCTCTCGAGACCATCACGTATTATCTCGCCTTTCGACGAGTTATTCGTGACTCTGGGGTACATACCTACGTGTTACTACCTCGTCTGCCATGGGTCTAAACCCATTCGACTTGCATGCCTCATCCACGCCGCCAGCATTCATCCTGAGCTAGGATCAAACTCTAATTTAAGACGATGGTGCAGCTTACGCTGCGATCATCGATTTTGTCCAAGGATAAGGCAGAAGAAAATACCTATTATTTTTTCTGCCCTCCTACTTATTTTCTATTGTGTGCTGAATGTATGTAGGCTCCTGGCTTACATACATTCAATTTCGTGTTGTACATATGAAATTGTATGGAGACCATACAACTCTTGTTCATCAGAATACTAAAAATATACGTGCATATGATTAGCACTTTTGACTCCCAAGATCTTTCAAAAAACAATTCCCTGCGCACCCAATCCACTGGTCTTTTTCAAGGCCATTTCGGTATTTGAAGGAATGAAAAACGCCTTCAAAAGGCAGTGGAAGCATTATACGGATTTGAGGCGTGCCGTCAAGCAAATGCCCTATGGGGATAGAGGGACGCCTCACCAAGCGGCCGTATACATAAAAAAGACAAGCATTTCTGCTCGTCTTTGGGGGCTCTCGGGCGACTAGAGGTCAACCCGGAACCGTGGATCGCTGCGCGCATAGAGGTCAAAAGGATCACCCTTCTCAGGAACCTTCGGCAGCTCCTCCAGAGACAGATCCATGGTCGCCTCGTCTGCTCGAGGTGTTTCTGCCTCGGCCCCCCGCACCTCTTGTGCGAGCTCGATTTCGAGCGGCGCATTCGCTCGCGGACCCGCAAAACTCGTCATAACGGCTCTCCTTATGCCTCGAAGATCACATCCTCGTCGGAACGAAAAACATCTTACAGATGCTGTACACCATACCGGGTATTTTGTTTCGGCACTGCCTCACAAAATGCCTGGTATGGTCGATTTTTTTGTTCTAGCATGCCCCCGGCATACTCGAACAAAAAATCCCCCGCAAGGGGTTCCGCTTCGACGTATGTTTTTGTTTTTAGAAACTTACGCAATCACAGAACCCCTCTCCGGAGAGAAGTAGCTAAACCATGTAAACACGGTTGTCTGTGATTGCATTCGTTCCATATAAAAAGAATATGTCCTTACCCACATTTGGTCAAGCGCCCTACTGTAACTATTCTTTTACTATTCGCTCAATAAATTTAGGAATTATTGATGACGCTTCAATAGATGGCTTGGCTATCGATTCGACAGACACACCCTGAGGAAGATACCCAGGTGAGTTTTGTAATTTCCATGCAATATCTTTCTGTGTTAATTCAGGATGAAATTGAGTGGTATACACATGATTCCCGTAGCGGAGTGCGCTAAACCGACACTGCGCACTCTCTGCAAGTACCACTGCCCCAGGAGGAAGCGCAGAGACACTATCTTTATGCCCATACTGCGCCATAAATATCTCTGGGAGATCTGAGAAAATAGCGTCGCTTTTTCCTGCATCTGTGAGAGCAACGGGGAATGTCCCTACCTTCTTTTGACTCGCGTCATGCAGAACAGGTACACCAAGAACCTCAGAGATAATTTGGTGCCCATAGCAAATACCTAAAAGTGGGATATCTTTTTCAAGAATATACAAAATTAAAGGTCGAATGCGCGCAACTATATGAGAAGAAGTTATGCGCGCTGAGTCATCAACTGACCGACCACCATCAAAGTCAAACTCCCCTGAACCACCCAACATGACAGCATCATATCCCGCGAGCATATGCGGAGGAGTATTCCATTCCAAACTTTCATTCAAGGACGATATAAAATCAGTGTGCGCCGCAGATCCTATTGCTCGAGTATATTCTCCCTGCTCGGCGTGAAGCATTTCCGGTCGCGCACGCGATTGAATAATCAAAATCTTTTTCATATGCAATATCGAAATAGTATCAGGGTTTTGTATAAAATAAAAAAGCCGGCACACAAGGCACCGACTACTCAACTGAACCTACAGAGGTTCAGCCATCAAAAACCAAAGCTCCCACAACGGCATCATTCTGACCGTGAACCAACAGTGATTCCCGCGCCATCCACATGCCGCCCATCGGCTCAAACTCGCCGCTTCGCGTGTTCAAACCAAAGAACATCCGATAGATCATGTTGCGCGCCCCGAGAGCATCGCGTCGCGTCGGCATGATGAGCGGCTGCGCAAATGCCGGACCAGACCGACGAAGACGACTTTCAACCTCCCCTGGCGAAAGGCGCTCATTGCGCTTCACCCCATAGAGAGGAGCTTCTTTGGCTGCGTCATGGAGATACACGGCAACCATGTTGCATCGAGTGCCCCGCAAGGGACGCAGAACGCACGATCGATCGAGCGGCGGCGACACGTAGCCACCTGCCTGCTCACTCGGATCTGTCAGCCACTCGATGCGACGCCAGAGATTCATCCGCTCTCCGTAATGCTTATCACCCTCGTGCCGCACAGAGCTGATGGCTCGATGCTCGAGAGGGTGATAGTCACGATCTTCTGGGCGAGAGCGCACCAAGAGCGCGCCCGCATGACGAAATGCCTGCTCGAGAGAAAGACCTTCTCCCAATGCCAGCGCATCGTCAGTGATCCTGTGAGGAGAGCTGACCCACCGAAATTCAGGCCACATACCCAGCATCTCGCTGAGCCTGCTTTCGAATTGTGGCACGAGGACTTTCGCCACCCCAATACCACACGGACGCTCCTCCACCTCAAAGAGATGGAGCTTTTCCTCAGGATCAACCACGCAGTCGAGCCGAACAATGAGCGAAGGACTGCCGTAGTCTCGACCCACGAGGGTATCACCCTTCGGATAGATACCGCGCCACTCCTTGAGCAGCGCCAGAGCTTGGTCGATCGCCCCTGTCGAAAAAACCTCGACATGGTCGGACACGTTGAGCGTCCAACCATTTGGCAAAACTTTCTGTTCGAACGAAGCCATTGGCTTTTGCCTCCTACATGTGTGACGAACTCAGGAATGTCTCCTAAAAACAAAACGACCCCATGCGGGGCCTTGCTTGTCTCTAGATTCCTGTCGGAACTACGCACTCGCAAGACCCCTCTGTTTCCAGAGAAGAATAGCGAGGAGGACGAATCCAATGCGATGTTCCATATTTCTACCTTATCAAACCAAAAGTATGTGTCAAGAAAAATCTTTACGTTCCACTGCGCACAAAAAAAAAGACGCATGAGCGTCTCAGGAAAGAACGGATGGCGACGAGTAGGATACACGGAATCGGTGCCAGCCTATCCGCATAAATAGGAGAGGTGAGCCCCGCAACTTCCACGAAGAGGGCTTTTCTTCCTATGAGGCATAGCCTCATCCGCAGACTATTCAGCACGGCGTGCTATCCGCACAGAAGTCATATTTGCGCTTTTCACCAAACCTGGCCGGGAGTGCCCAGCATGCGCAAACCTCGCCGCCACCTCAAATATCATACACGCCCCATACAGATACGCAAGAAACGACTCTCTGTGCTACACTATTCCGGATGCATTCTGAAACAGTCATAATCTCAGTCGGCGGTTCTCTTATCGTCCCAGATCAGATCGACACAGACTTTCTCTCCTCTTTGAAGACTCTTGTTGCCACAGAAATTGCTGCAGGCAAGCATTTTATAATCATCACCGGTGGCGGAAAAACAGCACGGAGATATCAAGACGCAGCGAGTGGTGTAACGAATCTCTCTTCTGAGGACGTTGACTGGATTGGCATCCACGCAACGCGCCTAAATGGACACCTCCTTCGCACTATTTTTCGAGACATTGCTCACCCTGTCATGATCACAAATCCTGATGATGTACTTGATATCCCGAAAGATGTTCCTCTGATCATCGCATCAGGATATCGCCCTGGATCTTCTACCGACCTACGTGCCATTCAGATAGCCGAGCGACGTGGCGCTACAAAAGTAGTTAATCTTTCAAATATTGACTACGTCTATACTGCAGACCCGCGCACCAATCCTGATGCACAGAAAATAGAATCTATTTCATGGGCAGATTTTAGAAAACTCATACCGTCGGAATGGGATCCCGGACTCTCTTCCCCATTTGATCCTGTTGCCGCCCGCGAAGCTGAGCGACTCGGACTTGAGGTAGCGGTTATAAATGGAGGAAATCTTCAAGAACTCCAGAAATATCTTGAAGGAAATCCTTTTGTAGGGACAGTTATAAAATAAAAAAGAGACCCTTGCGGGGTCTCTTTTTTATTTTTCCATTTCTTCGAGGACGTGAGCCACGCTTTCCTTCAATTCTTCGAGAGAACCATTATTTTCAATACGAAAATCTGCTGTCTCCATTACCGCACGTGTATTTTGTTTTGAAGGATCATCTGAGTGAAGTTCTTTTTGCTGCTGCGCTATAAAATCTTCTTTGGTAACAAAATCTGTCTCACTCATGCGACCTTTGATGCGTTCATATCTAATTTCGGGATCAGCATCAACTGCGAGCACCACTCCGCCCCTTTTTCGCAGAGCCTCTACTTCACCAAGTGTATAAATAGATTCAATGATCACATTGTCAGAAGAGGTGTGACGTGCAAGATACGTATCAACAACATATGAGACACCGTGCTCTGCTCTGAGTTCATTGGCCAAGGCGCTAATGGAAGCTCGATCAAGTGGACTATTTCGCTCTTTAAGAATCTCTAAAAAAAGCTCGCGTGCTGAGCAATGGATAAAACCGTGCTCTTTGAGGAGGTCAACGACCGCTCCTTTCCCTGCCCCATGAGTACCTGCAATTCCTATGAGCATAGAATAGTAGAGTTAGAAATATATTTATGCTACTTCTTCTCGTTTCTGCCATCGCTCAATCATCACAAGGAGGGGCGCAGCAAGACAGATAGAAGAGTATGTTCCTGCAATCATACCGACCATGAGGGTAAGAGAGAAATTTTTAGTAGGCTCTGGACCAAGTATGTAGAGCGATACGAGCATGATGATAACAGTGATCGAAGTATTAAGAGAACGAGTAAGTGTCTGCATAATACTTCGTCCCACAACCTCTCCAAAACCTTCTTTAATATTTTTATCAATATTGATTTTGAGATTTTCTCGAACGCGGTCAAATACTACAATAGTATCGTTTACCGAAATACCAAGAATAGTAAGAAGTGCCACAATAAAGAGTGAATCTACTTCTGCGCCATACATGTACCCAAGGTACGCAAAGAGTCCTGCGGGGATCAAAATATCATGAAGTAGTGTCACGATAATAACGATTCCATACTTCCACGAGGCGACGGGCTTTGAAACATGACGAAATGCAAATGCGATAAAAGCAATGATGCTCAAAACTACCAAGGCAATTGCCCACCACGCCTTTTTCAAGAGCTCTGCACCAATTGAAGGACCGATGGAGTTAAACTGCACCTCGCTTGCTTTACCGAGCGTCTGGAGAGATGACATAAGCTCAATCTTTTCCTCAGGCAACAGCTCGCGTTGACGCAAGATATAATCCTTTTCCCCTGAAGGCTGTACGAGCACTTCACCAAGCTCGAGAGGCCTAACTACCGCATGTACTGCCTCAGCGTCTGGACGCACTTCTTCATATGAAACCTGCAATAAGGAACCTCCCTTAAGATCAATACCTGGCTTAAGCCCCCACACAAAAAGAGCAACTAACGACGCCACCGAGAGGAGGACTGGAATTGCAAAGAAATATTTTTGATATCGAATAAAAAGCATAGGAAGTGATTAGAATCTAAAACCTGAACCCATAAAGAAACGTCCAACTTTTTTAACAGCATCAATGCGCAGTGCCAAAAGCAGTGTGCGTGAAATACTGATAGCTGAAAGCATTGAGACAAATACTCCCACCGATAGCACGAGCGCAAATCCTTTAATAAGAGACGTGCCAAACCAAAACAGAATAATTCCTGCTATAAGATGAGCAATGTTTGAATCGCGAATCGCAAGCCACGCACGAGAGAATCCTTCTTGTATTGCGTCTTCCGTATCTTTCCCTGCTTTAAGCTCCTCCTTCATACGCTCCGCAATCAATACGTTTGCATCAACTGCAAGACCCACAGAAAGAATGAATCCTGCAATACCCGCAGCCGTCAAAACCACTGGCATAAGCTTAAACAGTGCCAACATTATCGCAACATACACAAGCAATGCGAGAACAGCCACCAAGCCCGGCAAACGATACCAGAGTATAAGGAAGATAGAGAGGATAATGAAACCAACTACTCCTGCTCGCACTCCCGCCTTAAACGCATCTTCTCCGAGAGACGCACCAATTGTTTGTGTACTCAAAAGTTCGATAGGTACCGGCAGTGCACCAAAGTTAAGATTGCGAACAAGTTCGCGACCCTCGTCAGGAGTGAAGTCTCCGGTAATCACCGCAGAACCTCCCGATATTGCCTCGTTGATCATTGGCTCTGACATCACAACGCCATCAAGAAAGATAGCGAGCCTCTTGCCCACATTATCCCGCGTGATTTGTTCAAAAAGCCGCGCTCCTTCTTCGTCAAAAGTAATTGCAACAACAGGCGCATTCGCAAGCTGTCCTTGAGAACCACTTCCAAACTCAAGCGTCGCGCGCTCGAGATACCGCCCAGTAAGACCTGTAGCAATATACAACTCACCAGCTGCTTCTGTGGCAAGTATTTCTTCGATAACGACACCCTCTTCACCTTGTGTGCTTATAGCATTTTGTATCGTAGCAAATGCCTCCTCATTGACGAGCTTAAACTCAAGTGATGGCGTCTGTCCAATTTGTCGAATTGCTTCATTTACATCAGTCACTCCAGGCAATTCAACCACCAAGCGTTGCATACGCTCACCCGCTACCGCACTCGATTGTTCAACCTGCACAATTGGTTCAGACACACCGAATACATTTGTGCGTCTCTCAATAACATCACGGAGAGATGCCATTGCATTTTGTACCTCCTCCGGAGCAATCGCCGAAACGTCAGCCTTGTATACAAGATGACTTCCCCCTGCAAGATCAAGGCCGAGCTTAAATGGGAATTTCGAATCTGGATTAACGGTCGTTGTATACACAAAGTACGCAATGATTCCTGCGAACACACAGACCACAAAAGCACGAAATATTCGTACAGATGCACTTACAGGAACGACGACTTGTTCAGGCTTTTTCATACAGAACAGTTATATCAGCTTACACGACCTGCGTCCATGTTGTTTTTTTGACATATTTTTATACAAAGTCAAACTTTAGTTTCAGCATATTTTCAAAAAGAAAGGCAACTGCAAGCGGCCCAATACCTCCAGGCACTGGTGTTGTGAGATACGCGAACTCGGAGCACGCAGGATCGGCGTCCCCCACTAACCGCCCCCCTTCTTCAGACGTTCCTGCATCAAATATACTCACGCTTTTGTTGAGGGAAATCATATCAGGAGTCAGAAGCGAAGGAGATCCTGCACCTAAAACAATAATGTCAGCAGTATGTGTATACTCTTTTATATCACCAGAATCTTTTGTAAGACGCACCACATCCGCACCAGACTGTTCAAACCAGCGTGCGGCAGGCACACCGACGAGTCGTCCTTGTCCTACAACCACAACCTTCTTATCTTTCGGAGAAACATCATATTCTGTACATATCGCGCGAATTGCAGCAACAACCGGAGGCAGCACTACATGCCTATTCTCATCCAACAACTGCGTCGCCTCGTGCCCCATACAATCAGGGTCACATTCTGAAGGAAGGACTGAAAGCAGGTTGTCGATATCAATATGCGGCGGAAATGGAATTTGTATTACAACTCCGTCTGAAGTAGCAGCGACCTCTTTTACAATTTCAACAACGCGATCATGCGTTGTATGGAGAGGAATCTCTACTATATTCATAGACACACCACAGTCGCGCGCTATTTTTTGTTTTATACGTAAAAACTGTTGTGTGGCAGCGTTTGGATTCATGGTAAGAGCAGTGAGTTTTGGCTCTAACTGCTGAGACACGACAAAATCACGCATTCGTAGAATGCGCGCATGCGCCATACCTTTACCATCAATAATACCTACCATGTTATTTTTTATGTCGTCGGGAAGTCTCGGGGACATAGGACTCATACTCTCCTTCAGTAAACCGAAAGGCGTCTCCTGAAAGATACTTATAGGTATACCCGTACACTTTAGTGAGCAGCGTACCATCCATAACAATTGGATAACAATAGAATCGCCAGCCGCCTTTTGATGTAGGGATTCTTCCTCGTGTTACATGCCAGAAGAAAAAGAACGCGATACGTGCCATCCATGGCTGTATGTGGAGTACGCGCTTCCCAACTGCATCCGCCATCTCAGGAGCCAATACAGGAGAGCCTGGTGGAGTGATATTGAAAACTTGGTACGTGTCAGCGTGATCAGTAAATGCGAGAGTTTCCACAATGTTAACGACATCATCTTCATGAATAAATTGTCGACACCACAATGGAGTAGCTGGAACCCATGATACGAGAAGTGACACAATACGATGAATAAACGAGCCCTTGAGTTGCCCAGAGAGAGCTGCTTGCAACCCAAACCGTACGCGCATAAAGCGACCTCGCGGACCAGTAATTGCAGCGGGGCGCACAACGCGAACCATCACCCGCGACCCACTTTGTACTGCCGCTTCGTATTTCTTAAGAAGATGTTCTTCAGCAACCTTCTTTTCAACAGCATACAAGTATTCTTCATCACGAAAACCTTCATCTTCTTTAAAATAATGCGAGAGTGTATTTGATGTATACGCTCCGTAGGAAGACGCCGTTGAAAAATGAATGAGCTTTACCACACCTGGCGTACTGAATGCGAAATCAAATACTGCATCTGACCCTTCAACATTCCATTTCCATTGCATTTTTTGTTTCCCATACATCTCTCGAATTTGCCACGCAGTATGCACAACCACAGTTGGCATATAGTCTTGTGCGTGTTTCTGCCATGAGCCATCAGAAAGATTCGCGGTAATCCACTCAAGCTTCGGAATGTTCGCAAGAAATTCCGGCATACTCTCTTTATCGATACCCACAATACGAACAACGTCCCCGCGCGCAGCAAAACGGCGACACAACATAGCCCCCACATATCCCGCTGCTCCTGTTATAAGTACTGTATGCATATAATTATCGTAATCGAATAGTAACACCGAAGCGACCAAGAAGCGTCTTGAATGTGCGGAGTGCGATATTTATATCCAGCAAGAGTGATCGATGCTTGATATAAAATAAATCGTATGCCAAGCGCATATGCGTCTCCTCAACAGACTGCGGACTAATATGCCCCGGAGTGTATTGTTGATGGGTTTGAGCCCATCCTGTAATACCTGGCTTAATAATAGTGCGTATTGCGTAAAATGGTATCTCCTCTCCGAGACGGAGGGCAAGACCTTCAATATCATTGCGCGGACCAATGAGCGACATCTCGCCTTTTAAAATAGTAAGCACCTGAGGCAGCTCATCAATACTTGTCTTGCGAAGAAGTGCTCCTACTTTCGTCACTCTATTTTTTGACTCACCGAGCCATACACCGTTTTCATTTGAGCTCATTGTGCGAAACTTGTATACGGTGATAACAGTTCCTGCAATCCCCATCCTTCGTTGCGCAATAAAGAGCGGACCTTTATCTTCAATACGAATCGCACACCACACTAATGGAATAATACACAGAAGAACAATGCCCAAAAGCGATGCGCCAACAATATCAATAATTCGTTTCAAGAAACTATATACCGGCTGAGCTGACCGAGTTACGTGTGCCAAAAACCACTCGTAATGCAGCATCGAAACAGGTACTCGATCGAATATTTCTTCGTACATCGCATGAAAGTCAATAAACCGCATACTTTTGTCTGAAAACGTAAGTGTGAACAAGAGAGGTACAAGCTTTGTAATTTCAGGATTCCGCGTATCACCGACAATGATAGAAATGTTTTCTTTTTCTACCAGGAGCCGGACTTTGTTTTCAAGATCGCGCGTCTCAGAAAGCATCTCGGCGTTGAGGATACGCACAAATGTTATGCCGTATCGTGAATTTGAATTAACCTCTCTCACCAAATCTTCAATCTCTTCTCCTTCCCCCACCAACAATGCTTTACGGCGTGTTTTTGGCATCAAATATTCAACCAATAGCAATCGCCACACGAGAAGTGCGGCTGACGAAATAACAAAATAGATGAGCAGATTTGTTTTAGGCGTAATGCCGAAGTACGGTATAAAAAAGAAAAATAACGCAGCGAGAGCTGCATTTACCATTTGTGCATTAGTGATGGTGCTCAGCATTCCTCGCTTCACAAACTCTGTATGCTTGTCATAGAGACCAGCTATAAAAAACACCACAACCCACGCAATTGAGAGAATAAGAAACGGTGCAAAGTGAGCGCCAAAAAGCTCTGAGTCTGGAAAACCCCAATAGCGCACACAAAGGGTGACCCACAGGGCTAGAAAAAAGATACCAATATCTCCCAAGAGAAGGAGTAGTGACTCTCTTTTATTGTGATAACTCATAGAGGGTAAAACCAAGAATATGCTTATATTACAACAAAAAAACAAGGAAACAAGTTACTTTAAGCCGACTTTTAAAGTGATATACTTAGGAAAATAGCCTCCAATATGAGCAATAAAACCAAAAAGAAAATACTATTCCTGATTACCAAGAGCAACTGCGGGCTTTCAAAGCAACGGGGTTGCTTTGAAAGAAAAACAACCGCCCCAATTCACCAGCTACAAACCAAAGCATGAACAACCCTCCCAATCGAAAAAAAATATTGTTCCTGATTACAAAGTCTAACTGGGGCGGCGCCCAACGCTACGTCTTTGACCTTGCAACATCTCTTCAAAACTCTTTTGATGTTGCGGTAGCCCTTGGAGGCAACGGCAAGCTTGCTGAAGTGCTTCAGACACGGAACATCAAAACACTCCCCATAGCCGACCTTAAGCGAGACGTATCTCTCACGCATGAATGGAAAGCGTTTTTAAATCTCTATCGACTACTGCGTACAGAGCGGCCAGACATCCTTCACCTCAATAGCTCTAAGGCGGGCGTACTTGGCGCACTTGCAGGACGTCTCGCACGCGTACCACACATTATATTTACCGCTCACGGCTGGGCATGGAATGAAAATCGTTCTCTTGTTTCAAAAATATGTATTGCCGCTCTTCACTGGATAACAGTGATACTTTCAGATCGCACCATAGCGGTGTCTCATAACATATATGACCAAATGGCACGTTTCCCTTTTACCCGAAGACGTATGCGGGTAATTCATCTCGGAATTACACCTCTTCCCAATCTCTCGCGTGAGCAAGCGCGCCAAAACATACTGGAAATAATTCCAGGATTAAAAGAAGATAGAGACGGGCTATGGGTAAGCACTATCGCAGAACTTCATCCCATCAAAGGTTTTTTTCATGCGCTTCCCGCGATACAAGAAGCTCAAAAAAAGTATCCTGGTTTACGCTATATCATATTCGGCGAAGGAGAAGAACGGCTCAAAATTGAAGACTACATACAGAAGAATGATCTTACGGAAACAGTATGTCTGGCTGGATATGTACATGATGCCTCAGCGCTCCTTCCTGCTTTTGACCTTTTTATACTCCCCTCATTCTCTGAATCATTTGGATACGTACTCGTAGAAGCTGGAGCAGTAGAAGTACCCATCATAGCAACCAATGTCGGAGGTATCCCCGAAATAGTTGAGGAAAATGCCGGTGTATTAGTGGAGCCTGGCAATACAGAAGCACTTGCTCATGCCATCGTAGACGCCTTAGGAAATACAAAAAAGATGCGCGCCTCAGCTCGCACCTTGAAGCAGCGCGTACTCACCCACTTTACAAAAGAACGTATGTCTGAAGAAACAGCAGATATCTATACCGATCTCCTTACTAAAAGATAACTATTGATCGTGCTCAATAATGACTCGCTTTTTGCGCTTTGTCATACCAATAAGCATTCCAATACCGATACACTCCGTAATGAGGTGAGACCCCCCATAACTTAAAAATGGCACCGTTGTCCCCGTTACTGGCAAGAGTCCTATGTTCATACCTATATGCACAAAGAAGTGCGTGGTGATGAGTATGGCGAGCCCAGTGCCAAATAATCGCTCAAAGTTTGTTTCTCCATCAAGTGCACGAAATAGTATCTTCCACACCAAGAGCGCAAAAAGGAGAAAAACGAGCAGCGCTCCTATAAACCCCCACTCCTCAGCAAAGGCAGCAAAAATAAAGTCTGTTTCATATTCTGGCAAAAACTCGAGCTTCGATTGTGTACCATATCCAATACCCTTACCCAACAACTCTCCCGAGCCGACGGCGATCGTCGATTGGTATGCATTGTATCCAGTACCCTGAATATCAGCGAGCGGATGAAGAAATGTTCTAATGCGATCTTTTTGGTATTCCTGGAAACCAAAAAACCACAATCCACTAAATGAAAGGACACCGAGGAGAAAAACAGCGCCTACGTGTCGCCACGAAATTCCTGCAACCAATACGAGGCCAAACCATACAGAAAAAAGAATTATGGCGCTCCCGAAGTCAGGCTGAATGAATACAAGCGCGAAGATAAAAAATGCATAGAGACCCGAAATAATAATATGTCGAATATCTGCAATTTCTACATGTCGCTTTGAAAAGTATTTCGCCAATACCATAATCAAAACGAGCTTTGCGGGGTCTGACGGCTGAAGTGCAAAGAAACCGAAATCAAACCGACTCTGAGCACCCTTTACCACTGTTCCAAATACCAACACTGCAGCAAGCACTGCAATTGTTGCCATGTATATATAAAAGACTGCATTTCCCGTTCTTAAAAAACGGTAATCGGGAATAGCTGCTATAACAAGAAAGAAAAAAGAAACACCAATCCATATAACCTGTCGCTCAAAATAGAGATTGTCTCCCAGGTACGAATACATCGTCATAAGGCCGAGCAGACTCAAGACGAGCGCAGTGCCAAAAAGCCACATATCAAAGCCTGCAAATAGCGCTTTTAGTGCTCGCATGGAAATACTACTTACGGACGCTCTTGGTTGTCATTGAGCTCCCCGATCACCTTTGGCACGATATCAATCACCGCAGCCCCATCCTCGCAGAGTGAAGTAGTTATTGAGCGATAGATACCGTCGAGAGAGGCTTTATCTAAAGCGCGATATTTTTGCGCGGGGTCAGACGCTATCGAGGTTAAGAAACTGTCTTCAACACCTTCGCCAAGTCCAATAGTGATAATAGTGATTCCTTGGTCTTTTGCTCGTTGCGCTGCCGCAATTGCATATGCTTCAGGGTCAGGATCAGGTTCGTTTGTTTTTCCATCAGTAAATACAATCAATACTTTGCGTGCATCAGGATTATGTCGAGACGACTCAAATTCTTCCGTGGCAACAAGAATTGCATCTCCCACATTGGTTCCTCCTGACTGCTCTTTAGGATCAATAGTGAGTCCTTGTACCAACGTACCTACTCCCATCGTATCGCCGGTCAGCGATCGAGAAAGAGTTCCCCCAGTTGCAAAGGTTGCTATTCCTATTTGATCTTTGCTCCGTAGTCGTTCTACGAACCCAGATGCCGATCGGAGTACAGAGGTAATCGGCTCAGGCGGTGTACCACCCTCAGAGTCCATACTTCCAGAAAGGTCAATTGCCATAATTACATCAGTAGGAATCTCACAACTCGTGATAGTTTTTGCTATCGGTTCAGGCCAGGTAAATGTGACCACTTTCTCAGTTCGTCCTTCAAAGAGAGGGACCACGGTGCGTGAAGCAGTGAGGGCATTTCCTTTTGCATTAAAAATAGTCGCGATAATCTCTACGCTTCGAGCATCGTTAAGGGACGTGTTTGTGAGAGATGCTTCAAGTCGTGGCTTCGTGTCCGCATCAACAAGTGCTCGCGAATTAACCGTGAACTGGGCGCGATTATCTGTAAAGACCTCCCACCGTGTTACAGGTGCAAGCGTAATGGTGGTTTGAGCAGGAACTTTATTTCCTGTACTGATGCGTCCTTCAAAAATAGGATACTCACTATCTGGTGGCAAAAATGTTGTCCCTGTTTTTTCAGCTATTTTGGAACCATCAGCCGCAAAGAGTGTAAACGTGTATGAGAGCTCTCGCGTACCAACATCAAGATTTTTATTTTCTACATACGCCACCGCATTGTAAACGCCATCTGAAACCTTAAGCGCACGACTCCACGCGACTGTCGGCTCGAGCACATCAAATGGGCATACGAGCACGCACGAACCACCGCAATCAATACCACGCTCATCACCATTTTGGCGATCATCAAAACATGTTGGCTCATTTCGTATGAAAAAGAAATAAATTAGCGTGAAAACCACTGCAAAAAAAAGCACTATGCCAATGACATATTGCACCCTTCTCCAAAAAGCCCACGGTCTATACATACATGTATTGTAACAGAGAGCTGAGCATAAGAAAAAAGTATCTACTAGAAAACAAAAAAACGACCAGTGGTCGTTTTTTTGTAATTAAATATTTAAATCTGGCGGCTACCTACTCTCCCTCTTGCGAAGTACCATCGGCGCTAGAAGGCTTAACTTCCGTGTTCGGAATGTTACCGTCTTGCCCAAGAGCAAAGCGATTGGATGCAAGACGCAATCCCATACTTTTGAATCAAAAACTATAATCTGGCGGCTACCTACTCTCCCTCTTGCGAAGTACCATCGGCGCTAGAAGGCTTAACTTCCGTGTTCGGAATGAGAACGGGTGTGACCCTTCCGCCAAACCACCAGATTATAATGTTCGATTGTCAAAAGTATGGGGCGAACGGCGTAAAATAGTGCCCCACACTATTTTACCCCTTCCGCCAAACCACCAGATTTAAATATTTAATCTGTTGGAATTTAATATCAAGTGTAGTATTTTTGCAACTCAAAATCAAAACCTAAGCAACTCTATGAATGCATAGTATTCCTTGTCTTGAATCCTGAAATCGAAATTTGCATGACGATGTTCAGCATTCCTTACAGGAAATACATTCTATTAGTACACCTCGGCTCCGCATATTTCTATGCTTCCACCTGGTGCCTATCAACCTGATAATCTCTCAGGGAATTTAATGATTCCTCATCTTAGAACTGGCTTCCCGCTTAGATGCTTTCAGCGGTTATCCATTCCGAACGTAGCTACAGGGCAATGCCGCTGGCGCGACAGCCCTCAGACCAGAGGTTCGTTCATCCCGGTCCTCTCGTACTAGGGACAAATTTCCTCAAGAATCGACGCCTGCAGTAGATAGGAGACCAACCTGTCTCACGACGGTCTAAACCCAGCTCGCGTAACTTTTTAATTGGCGAACAGCCAAACCCTTGGGACCTGCTCCAGCCCCAGGATAAGTTGAGCCGACATCGCTGTCATTTTTCCCACATTACTGTGAGGATCGGACTATATCTTCATCCATACGTAATTTCGCATGGAGATCGGCGTGTAGTCTCTACGGGATCATGTACCAATATGCTTTCGGAATGAAATTAATCTGAAATTGATACTGACTTCCCACGGTATTGTCCACCTTCTCATTCTCTCTTACGAGAGCGGCTGATGTGGAGTTCACCGTTATAGCCAATTTGTTTTTGTACGGCATTACTGCCATAGGCACCCCGATGTATTTCGTTTGTTCTATATGGACTTTCGTCCATACAATCTTCGCTCACTCGGTCATGCAAAAGTAAACTTTTGCGCGACGCTCATTCGCTTGATTGTAACTACATAAGTTAAGGTGCCGAACCGTGCCGTCGCTATGGACGCTTGGGCACGACTAGCCTGTTATCCCCAGGGTAACTTTTATCGGGTAATCTCCGGCCGCATCTAACGCGTACCATCGGTTCACTATGCTCCGCTTTCGCGTCTGCTTGGCATCTACGCCTTACAGTCAAGCTGGCTTATGCCATTACACTATCGGCACGGTTTCCATTCGCGCCTAGCCAACCTTGAGACCCCTCCGTTACTTTTTAGGAGGGTAGCGCCCCACTAAAACTGCCTACCACGCACTGTCTCAGCATGATTTTTTCATGCTGGTTAGAAACTGCCCGAGTAAAGAATGGTATTTCACTGACGAGTCCACACTTCCCAAAAGAAATGCTTCAACCTCTCCCATCTATTCTACGCATCACAAGAACAGCCTCAATACGAAGCTACAGTAAAGCTCCTGGGGTCTTTTCGTCTAACTGCAGGTACCCGGCATCTTCACCGGGATTGTATTTTCACCGAGCAAGTCCTTGAGACAGTTCCCCAGTCATTACGCCATTCGTGCACGTCGGAACTTACCCGACAAGGAATTGCGCTCTTCTATTCCTCAAAGAAGGACTCTGTCTTCGTCCGTCCGCATAGGCGACTAAGGACGCGTGACATCTGGTCTCTTTGTGGTCACGTTTTGACTAAGCGTACATCTCTGTACGCAAGGTAGCTTTTTGAATGATCATCTACGTATCTCTCATAGATGAATTTGCGTCCATTTACCAATCCATAATCGTTCCAGTCATTCGGTTCACTTCATTACTGAAATGAACCGAACCTTAGAACGATTATAGTTATCGCTGACATTGACCGGGGCTTACATAGCCCAGCAGTACAGATTGCTCCATACCACCTTCCATGTTTAACCTTCCGGCATTGGTCAGGCGTCACCCCCTATACATCCACTTACGTGTTCGCAGGGAGCTGTGTTTTTGGTAAACAGTTGCCAGGGAATCTTTCGCTGCGGCCTCTCACCTTGCGGCGAGGAGGCAGGCCTTATCCCGAAGTTACGGCCGCTTTTTTGCCGAGTTCCTTAAGGACCTCTCACTCGTTCGCCTTGGTCTACTCGACCTGATCACCTGTGTCGGTTTGCGGTACGGAACCGTTTTGTGTAACGTAGAAGTTTTTCTTGGAAGCGTGCTCCCACAATTGACGTGTCCGAAGACACATCTTCAGGTTCAACTCGGATGTGCATTAAAGCAGAAGTGCGGATTTACCTACACCTCACCCTCGAAGCACCAACGAAAATCCAGTAATTCGTTTGAAGTACAACCCTCCGTCCCTCCATAGAAACAAAACGGTGTTATGGAATATTAACCATATGTCCATCGCCTCCCCCGTTCGGGATCGGCTTAGGCCCGACTAACCCTTGGCTGATCACCATCGCCAAGGAAACCTTGATCTTTCGGCGGGAGGGGCTCTCACCCTCCTTGCGGTTACTTGTGCCGGCATTCTCACTTCCATACGCTCCAAGTCGGGTCTCCCCTCCTCTTCATCGCAGAATGGAACGCTCTCCTACCACTTACTCTGTACGAATACAGAGCAAATCCGCAGTTTCGGTACTATGCTTGAGCCCCGATCATCTTCGGCGCAGAAACTCTCGACGAGTGAGCTGTTACGCTATCTTTAAAGGATGGCTGCTTCTAAGCCAACCTCCTCGCTGTCAATGAATTTCCACCTCCTCAAGTTGCACTGAGCATAGATTTAGGGACCTTAACTGGCGATCTGGGCTGTTTCCCTTTTGACCAATGGAGCTTATCCCCCATAGTCTAACTGCCGTGTTTTTAATCCTTGGTATTCGGAGTTTGATAGGTCCCACGAGATTTCTCCCTGTTGGGACCTTCCAGTGCTCTACCCCCAAGGGGAACACACGACGCCAACCCAAAAGCTGTTTCGGAGAGAACCAGCTATTACGGAATTCGATTAGCTTTTCACTCCTTACCACAAGTCATCCGATGGTTTTGTACGGCCAACCGGTTCGGGCCTCCCCTTATCTTTCGATAAGGTTCACCCTGCTCATGGCAAGCTCATCCCGCTTCGGGTCGCATTCTATCCCTTATAATTTCGCGCTATTAACACTCGCTTTCGCTCTGCCTCCGGGGGTCGTCCCCTTAGACGAAGGAATACAATGCACTCGCCGGCTCATTCTTCAATAGGCACGCGGTCACCAGACTTACGTCCAGCTCCCACTCTTTGTAGGCATACGGTTTCAGATCTATTTCACTGTCCTCACCGGACTGTTTTTCACCTTTCCCTCACGGTACTCGTTCACTATCGGTCTCTTAAAATATTTAGCCTTAGGAGTTAGTGCTCCCAGATTCATTCGAGCTATTCATGTCTCGAACTACTCAGGAACGACAACAAGAAAGTAGTATTGATTTCGTATACGGGACTATTACCCACTGGGGTCACGCTTTCCAGCGTGTTCTACTACCAATACTTTTTGTAACTTTCCTCAACTAAATGAAGTTGCCGCCCTAC
Organism: Patescibacteria group bacterium; assembly: GCA_019745315.1. Taxonomy (GTDB): domain Bacteria; phylum Patescibacteriota; class Minisyncoccia; order Phycocordibacterales; family UBA918; genus JAIETH01. The sequence continues at coordinate 54,081 of JAIETH010000002.1, forward strand.
AACCCCGACTATGTAAACACAATCGGTTTGGGCTGATCCCGTTTCGCTCGCCGCTACTAAGGGAATCGCAAGTGTCTTCTTCCTGACTATAATGGCTCCGCCAGTTGGCAGAATTTAGCCAGAAAGAAAACACCTTGTATTGCTTTCTTTTCCTCCAGGTACTGAGATGTTTCACTTCCCTGGGTATGCAAATGTCTTACGACAAATCTCTATCGTAGATAGAGGGGTTTCCCCATTCGGAGATCCTCGGTTATAACGATTGCTTGGCATCTTACCGAGGCTTATCGCAGCCATGCCACGTCCTTCTTCGCTTTTAAGAGCCTAGGCATCCACCGTACGCCCTTCATTCCTGTAAGGAATGCTAGACACCGTTTAAGGCACTTTCCATTCCATTACATGAATACTAAACACCGCTGTTTAGATTTTGATTTTTGTTGTTGTTCGCATGACACACACTCTGACGAAAAGACCCTCTTTAAAGACATGTGTGCACCATGCGTCACGTGTATGCAACAAAACATACACGATTGCTCGATACTTCCTACATGATATTAAATTTTCAACGAGCGAGTGTCCCGTATAAGGACTAAAAAAACCGCTTTGAGCGGAGAGAGAAACCCACAGAGAGTCCAACTTCCGCTTACAGGTTTTTATAGTTACTCATAGACACGTAGCCGCCATTATATAGGAAAGTAAAATGGCGTCAACCCCTTGCTGAGGAATGAGGAAATTACACAAAAAAGAGCCTAATTCCTTTGGAATTAGGCTCTTTTAGAAGGGTACAGAATTACCCAAAAAAGCGGCATTTTGGAGAAATGCCTTACTTTCGCAAAGCGTCACGTGTTCCTATCTTGTCTACGAGAATCTGATGTGGGTAATCAAATACATCGCGCGTCAATTTGTCATACATTCCCAACCGATAGAGAAAGTCTTCTGTGCTAAATACCGCAAAGCGGATTTCAATACCGAGCTCTGCCTCAAGCGTACGTACCGCAGCCTCAATTTTTCCTTGCTGAACTTTTTTTGCCGCAAGAATCAGATCGAGTCGTCCATCAAATGAACGTGTAAAAATTCCTGAAGTCACAACAAGATCAAGCTTCCCCGCTTTTCGCATATGACGAAAAACTGTTTTGCTTTCAAGTGGTGCGGTCTCAAACAGAAATGTCTGGAGTGGAGCAAGTTTTGGAAACTTATGATTCAGCGCATATCCTTGCACACGGCGCTTCTTGCCATTTGGGCCGAGTACTTGAATTTGTTTTTTCTGAATAATAAGCGCACGTTCAAGCGAAGAAAGCTCAGCCCGCGCAGTATGTCGCACAAGACGCGCGCGCCGCAATATATCGTCAACACTAAAGACAGCAGAGGGATTGAAGAGGAAAAGACGAAGCAGCTTAACGGTTGCGAGGTTTCCAAAAAGAATTGAGAGCCAGTCAGTATGTTTCATATAATTCGTGTTAGCCGAGGGATTATAGCATAATCGATTCGGCGGCAGCTACAAAACAAAAAATCAATCGGGAACCCTTGCGGAACTCTTCTTGCTATTCTTGTAACTATGCACTGCAGCATCGACCAATTCTTGAACAGTTCTTCTCTCCACTAAAGGGGCCCAAGAATCATATATCGTTTTTATTGCCGAATAATAATCTTCACTTTGTATTCGCCTTAAGAGCATATTGTGAGCAAATTCTTCAACCAGCTGTACGAAGACTTCATGTACAGCATACAACGCTCTACTATCTATGGTCTTATACAAAATCACTTGCCACGAAAATTCCTCCATCTCGTTCAAGAGATTGGTTGAACTTTTGTTCAAATTCTGATCTTCTTCCAAATTTCCCTGTTTTAAACAGATTTCTCTCCTCTGATCGTATAACCAACCATATGTAAACTCCTCAATATAACCAACTCTAGGAAATACAAATTTTGAATCTTTCGCCTGCATCTCTGTAAGCATTTTTGAGTAGCGATTCATGATTTCGGTTCTAAAAAATCGTAACTGTTGAAGAGTCACGCGCACATCTTCTTGTTCCACTCTATTTCTGTGGTCTACATATGCAACGATCACAGCCAGTACAGCAATCACTGTCGCTATATTTGCTAGGCTTTCTAACCAATCAAGATCACTTAGTGAGATAGCCAAAGGGATTGTCAGGCCAAGTAAAAAAGCAATAAAATACTTCATATGTGTTTATTAAAAAAATTAAGCACCATCACAAGTTGCTAAATAAAATGCTCCAAGTATTCGCATTTATACTAAGCACTCGCGATCCAGCCTCAGCCCTTTCTCGTCCCCTGTACGCGGGCTTCCGGCCCTGGCGTAAAGTCACCTACTCAACACAAAAAGAAAGAGCCCCGAAGGGCTCTTTCTTTTTCTTATTTGAGTGTGACTTTTGCGCCAGCCTCTTCCAATTTTGCTTTGAGTGCATCTGCATCTTCCTTCTTGAGACCTTCCTTCATTACTGATGGAGCGGCGTCAACCAAGTCCTTAGCCTCCTTAAGACCGAGACCAAGTACCTCCTTAACAACCTTGATTACTGCAATCTTCTGCGCACCAGCGTCAGTCAATTCAACAGCAAATGTGCTCTGTGCTTCCTCTCCACCTCCTGCTGCAGGAGCTGCAACTGCTACAGCTGAAGCAGATACTCCAAACTTCTTTTCAAAAACCTTCACAAGCTCATGGAGCTCGAGAACGCTCATTTCTTCGATAGCTGCAACGATTGTCTTGAACTTTTCTGGAACAACAACTTCTTCAGTTGTTGTTACTTCTGTTGTTTCATCCATACGAATAGTATTAACTGATTAAGATTTCTTTTCTGCAATAGCATTGAGAGCCAACACCAATCCTTGTATAGGTGAGTTGATTACGTTTACAAACATTCCACGAAGCACTGGGAGTGCTGGGATTGATGCAATGGTAACCATCTCCTCCTTATTTTTGTACGCTCCTGCAAATACTCCTCCCACAATCGCAACAGCTCCTTTGAATTTCTTTTCAAATTCACCAATGCTTTGTGCTGGCGCAATTGCGTCTGTGCTGTGCACAAATGCAACTTCTCCAGGAAGCTCAGGCATCGTACCTGTGTATCCTCCTTCATCGAGAGCACGTGCCATCAATGTCTTCTTTGCAACGATATACCCAACGCCTCGAGCGCGAAGCTCACGACGCATTTCGGTTGTATCTTTACCGGTGAGCCCTGTAAATTTTGCAAAAACGACTGTCTCTGCACCTTTACGCGCAGAACTCAAGCGCGATAGAATTTCTTGCTTTTTCCCTTTCGAGATCATATGTATGTGGCTTAAAGTTGTGACGAGACCGCGGAATGCGTTCGACCTTCCCAAAGCCCTCGTTATATAAAATGAGGAGTGGGACCTCGGCAGGGTACGTGATGCGTGTTTAATTAGAGACTCTCGCCTCTAGCCCTACTGTCTTTGGTCTGTCGGGAAATACCATACCATACAAAAGCGCTTATATGCAATATAAAAAGACCCGTGATACGGATCTTGAAACTCACCTCAAAACTACTATGCCCACAGCCGCCTGATCCCATCGACCGAACGAAAAACACGAACAATGGTCGGGAAACTCTGAACCTGCCTCCGAAACCATGCGGGAAACGTATACTCGACCGCGCTTACAATTGTCAGCACGGTCGCGATCCCGAGCATCGTGGCCGAAGAGATGGAAAGCAACAGGCTCTCTATCGGAAAACCGTAGAGGGTAAGAGCCACCATTTGAGCGGCAGCCTTCCATTTCCCCACAGAACTCGAAGCGAGTCGTTCACCCTTACGCGCACTCATCCACCGCATGGCGTCCACATAGAATTCACGAAGACCAATGACGCCGAAGCATATGATGTCCACAACCCCCACAGGCGCGTGCGCCACGAGAAATACGATGAACGAGAGCACGAGAATTTTGTCCGCAATAGGGTCGAGTATCGCCCCTATTTTTGTATGGAGCGCATACTTGCGCGCAAGATATCCATCCAAAAAGTCAGTGATAGACCCAACAACAAACAGACTGAGCGCTGTCCATTCTCCGAAAAAATCGCTCGAAGCAGCACACCATAGTATGGTAGCCGCGCAGAGAAATCGTATTCCCGTGAGAATATTCGGCACATGCCGCACATACCCACGTTTTTGCGAAACATGTATCGACATAGCCCCCTCCTCATAGATCCACATCAAGCCTACCTTACGTATACAAAAACGCAATCAACAAGATTTCCACATTGATATCCCCATGTTATCAACATACCCATCAAACCATTTCTATATGGGTGACATACCTCTCAGATACCAGTCAGATACCAGACACAAAGCTTTTCCAAGCGTATCCCTTTACGACATACCCTTCCGCTACCTGCAAAACGACCTCCCTTCAAGGTATGTCGTAAAGGGAGATGCGCAGACTTTTCAACAAACTATCCCTAACCTCTCCACATACTTATCCACATATTTCAAACTACCCTTCAACCTCATCCTTAAGCTGCTCAGCTTTCCAGCCCACCATATTTGAGAATATTTGAAGCATACTTGCAGCTCCTGCAATTGCGCAGAACAAAATTGGATAGAGCGCGTATGAAGTGAGGTAATAGAAAAACACCACCGTTGCACCCGACCACATACCTACACACCAGGGACATGAGAGGAGGTCAGCGATAGTTCTTCGAGGCCCATTATCTGGCTTTTCTAGCGTACGCTTTCCTCGTTTCTCCACAACATCATAAAACTGATCTCTAAAAAAAGAAGTAATTTTATCGTATACAAACAGTCGTGTTATGCGGAGCGCAGCAAGTGTGAGTATGAAAAACTCCATGAGTGTTGGAATATTCTGGGGAAGCGCATTGAATGCCTCCAGTATCATTCCTCCCGATATAACAAAGGATGCAAAAAGGAGTGAGAAAAAAACATTCCATACGTATTGATCATTGATGTGCATATTATATATCGCTACCAACTATAAAAATAATAAAAAGTGTTACTGCAATAACTCCTAAGAAGCTTACAAAAAATGTATAGAATGTTTTATTAAATAACTTCATACACACAGTATACAAGCAGTGTCTCTATAACTAAAAAGATTTAATTGAATATCAATCTACAACCATAGCCTTATAAAAATAAGACGAATCGATTACTAAAAAGATTTTAGCAGACACGCAAAAAGCCCCCGAAGGGGCTTTTTGCTAACAGTTCTTAACTCACTGTGAGCTAAGTTACTCCACTATGTATTAGATAGTGTTTACAGATACTGTATCTGAGAGGAAGTCTGTAAGGTTTGAAGTGTAGATCTGGTTTGCAGATGAATCACTTGAACCTGAAGTTCCCCACTTGATACCAGTAACTTTCTGCTGGATGATTCCGTCAATACCTGCTTCAGACACAATTGTCATTGTGAATCGGCGAGTATCGCTTTCATCAATACTATATGCATGAGTAGTGTCGCTGCTGTCAGTGTCTGAAGCAGTTGTTACTGATGAGATAGTAGTTGTTCCAGTAGAAGCAAGTGATGTAGTCGCAAATGCGTTTCCATCAGTTCCTGTTGTTGGGCTTGCTGCAAAGATTGTATCTTTGTCAACGAAGATTTCTGAACCAAACGCCTTTACATCAAATACGAATGTAAATGTAGCCTGATCCTTCTCTCCAGTGTCATCAGCTGTGAATGACTTTGTAGCAGTCTTGCTTACAAATGTAACAGCGATACCATCTGAGTAAAATGCATGTGCATCACTTGAAGCAGCTCCTGTCTTGTCAGCAGCATCAAGATCCTCACCTTCTGCATCTTCAGCATCCCATGCAGCATCGTCTGGGTTCACGTCAGCAGCAAGAGTTGCTCCTGCAACGAATCCAGCTTCGAGATCGTTAACATCAACGCTCACGATAACTTCTACAGTCTCTCCAGCCTCAACTGTCCAGTCAAGACTATCGAAAGTAATAGTTCGTGTTGTTGCTGTTGTTGAAGAGATTGATTCTGAACCAACCACTTCTCCATCAACGATCAATTCTGCTGTGTTAGCAATTTCACCAACTCCAGCACCTACTGATGTGAAGTCTACTGAAAGATCATCGATAGTTACGTCTGAAGTTCCTTCGATTTCAACTTCGAAAGAGAGAATTTCAACTCCGTCTGTATCGTTGCTGTCGTCAACTTCGATAGTGCGGCCATCGTTGATTTCATCATCTCCCTTTGAAACCTTAAGCTCAAGATCAGATGCTGTTGCAAATGCCTCAAAGCTGAAAGTACGTCCAGATCCATCATTGATGTCTCCAGTTGAAGAATCAGAAATTACTGCGTTCTGTGCATCACGGAAGCGAACGCTCTCGAACTCTACAGTCCAAGTGTCACCTTCGTCGTCAGAATCGAGGTTTCCGATACCTGTGATAGCTACAGTAAGCTCTCCAACATCTCCAGCCTTGATAACAGCTCCACCGTCAAGTGATACTGTCTTATCGTAGTTGTCGTCGTCTGAGAACTCATCTGCGTCTACACGAGCAAACTCTTCTCCATCAAGCATGATAGATACTTCTTCGGCAACGTCGTCGAAGTCAGCATCTGATGTTCCGCGTGAGAAGTTAAGATTTACTGCTGTGATCTCAATGTCTGAAGAATCGTCAGCCTCGATTTCGAGACCAGCAACTTCTACATCCTCATCTCCCTCTCCAACTTCTTCGTTAGAAAGTTGTGACATGTAGTCTGCATCTTCAAGAGAACCAGCTCCTCCCTTAAGTCCACCTGTTGTTGTAGTAGTTGTTCCACCACCTGTTGTAGTAGTAGTTGTTCCACTAAGCTTAGCGCGGCTGATTGGACCAAAGTATCCAGCTGCTGGGCTAATACCTACTGCTGCCTGCCACTTTGCAAGAGCTGCCTGTGTCTGAGCACCGAAGTATCCAGTTGCACCTGCTGCAATTGCGTATCCGTTCTTGATCAAAACATTCTGAAGTGCTGTTACGTCAGCTCCTGATGAACCGAGAGTAAGATCACGTGTAAATGTTGTTGATGTTGTTGTTGTCGTTGTTGATCCTCCCTTAAGTGCAGCGAGTTCTGCAGTAAGTTTTGCGATCATTGCCTCCATCTCAGCAGTCGTCATAGCCTTTGCAGGCGCAAATGAAAGACTGAAGATCATAGAAGCAGTTACAAAGCCCACTACGAGCTTTGCTGCAATATTTTCTTTAGTAAAAGTCATATCTATAAAACTACTTGTAAATTTAACCTAATAATACGAATTAATTCATATTTGCGAATCGAGCACTCTCTTTTAATGAAAGCACTCGACTCACCACCCACTAACCCTTATACGCATTGAATCGACATGTATATAAGGAATAGCTGCGAAAAGAATACGTCGCGTGTCTGCCATACTTACCGTAACGGGAATATGTCATGCGGAATTTCACACACCTATATATAAGTGTGTGTGTCTATGGAGTTTTCAAAGAACTGCTTTGAGTATTTTTATGTAGTAACCCTCTACGAAAAAAGGTGCTCAAAGGCACACATGTAGTATATCGTACTCACATACAACAACTACATATGAGCGCTGTGGATAGATTGATAGTACGGTTGAATTTTTCTAAACTTCAAAACACAGAGTGTAATGAGAGCGAAAACAACGCGCACCAACTACCACACCGGCGCTTAGAGAATACGTTTTCGGACTACTAAAGTCAACGAATACGCTTTCTCTATCTGTATATGTAGACGAGGGAGTCTCATACTTTCTTACCTACACAAATGTAAAAAACCTATGTTTTTATAGCTTTTTTAGCATTTTGTCAAAAAAGCCTACCTGATCTTCTATGCGACATTACTTTACAGCACAATACATTAAACAACTTTAGTAAAGCGCTGCATTTTTATTATAGTTACAAAATATGTCTTATATAGAAATATCTTTTTTTAAGCTATATTTGCTCCATCTTCGGTCGCCTTCTTTGTGAATGACTCCGTCTTTTATCATATCTATAAGATCTCTTTGAATTGTCTTTTCTCCGTAGTCCTTTATAGCACCTGAAATGTCTTTTATACTTACAACACCCTTCTCTTTGAGAATATCTATAATCGCGTCTTTTCTCGTACGTACAGATGTACCAACCTCACTCTCAAGTGGCCTCGGAGCGCGTGGCGCCCTACTCTCTACACTCATATTTTTAGAACGCCGTTTCTCTACCTGAATATACTGAGGGGACTCGAGCGTGGGATCAATCATATTTTCTGCAGACCTCCGTGTACTCAAGACATGCACACTATAGAGCACGCCATCAATCTCTCGCAGAAGTACATCAACCAAATCAGAACGGAGGGTTCGGCTACTTGCCGCAAGTGTAAGAAGACTTCGAAGAAGGCTTGCATGTCGAACAGTGGCACGAACCATTGCATCATTGCCCGCGCTCACATCAGACGACAACAGGTCGATAACCGATCGAAGCATGTCCTTTGTAACGCCTCGCAACTCGAGTACGGATTCTTGTGTATTTGAATTGTCTTTTTTAATGTCTGTTATAACAAAAATTGCAGAAGCTATCTTTTCTGTCTTTTTGTATATATTTATGTAGTTATCGCTCTTAAAAAGAGCTATGTCTAAAGGATCCCTGTCCGATAGTATGTCTTTTATATTCATGGCTATGTCTTTTATATAGAAAGTGTCTTTTATTAGTACTAATGGTACCTCAAAAAGACACTGTCGCATACTATACAGCGACCGTTTTTTCATGTCTCAATCCTATAAAAACTCATGGGCGGACAGATGTTTTTCTGTGAGTTACAGCCCTAATAGATGGCTTATTCATGCTATTATTTCAGCGTTACCTCTACCATATGGCTACAAAGAAGAAAAAAGAAAAAGAGCCATTTTTCGACGATCTGGCACCTCACACAAAGCAAGCTATTGGAGCAATAGGGTTTGGTGTCCTTGGTATATTCTTTGTACTCTCGTCTCTCCATACCGCGGGTTCAGCTGGAAATATCACACACACCGTTATCTCCTACCTCTTTGGAGTCGGCTTTGTTCTTGCCCCTCTTGCATGTCTATTATATGTCGTCGTACTTCTCCGACCTCGCGAAAATGGTCGCACGAGCATGTCTAAGATGCTCGGCGTTACACTTCTCACCTTCTCAGTACTTGGCCTCATTGCGCTCTATAACCCCGAAGACGGCGGCATGATCGGTCGCATACTCATGGTTCCACTCACCTACCTTTTTGGAACACTTACAACCGGCATAGTACTCGGAGGCACCACCCTCATCGCCCTCCTTCTCACGCTCAACACCGGCATCAAGCTCCCGTCACTCTTTAAGCATAGAGAAGTGACTTTAAGTGAAACTCCTGACGTAGCAATTAAAAATCCTATCCCTCCTGAACTTCTCGAAGAAGAGGACACTGAAGAATCTGACGAGTCAGAGAAGCCTGAGCGAAAAACCCTTAAAGAGCGTGTTCTTGGGAAGCCCGAGTTTTTTGTGGAGCACTTCCGTGGACCCTATGCCCCACCACCCCTCTCTCTTGTAGAACGAGATAAAGGGAAAGCACGCGTGGGCGACGTTAAGGCGAGTGCAAATATCATCAAACGAACACTTGAGAAGTTCGGTATTCTTGTAGAAATGGATGAGGTATCTATTGGACCCTCTGTCACACGATACGCACTCAAGCCCGCTGAAGGCGTGCGTGTATCTAAGATCGTAAGTCTTCAGAGCAATCTCGAACTTGCTCTCGCTGCAAGTCCTGTGCGCATCGAGGCACCTATTCCAGGTAAGTCCTTGGTAGGTATTGAGGTACCAAATACACAAAAGTCTATGGTGGGTATGGGATCCCTTCTTTCTTCAGCAGAGTTTACCGACTCACCAAAGCCGCTTCTTGTTGCTCTTGGAAAAGACATTGCAGGCGTCAGTCACTTTAAGGACGTCGCTAAAATGCCGCACCTCTTGATCGCAGGAACAACAGGATCTGGAAAATCAGCAACAATTCATGCGCTCATCACATCGCTACTCTTCCGCAACTCTCCTGAGCAGCTCCGATTCATCATGGTTGACCCAAAGCGAGTTGAGTTGACGCTCTATAACGGCATTCCTCACCTCCTCACTCCGGTAATAACTGATGCTAAAAAATCTATCCTCTCTCTTAAGTGGGCAGCCAAAGAAATGGAACGACGCTATGAAATCCTTCAAACCGAAAAGGTTCGTGATATCGGTTCATACCACGACACTATTTATAAGCCAGCACTTAAAAAGTTTGACGCCAAGAAAGCCTCAAAAGGTGGAGTAACCCCTGAGGATGAAAAAGAGCTTCCTGTTGCACTTCCCTATATCGTGATTATCGTTGACGAGCTTGCTGACATTATGCAGACCTACCCACGCGAACTTGAAGCATCTATCGTTCGCCTCGCTCAGATGTCACGTGCTGTCGGTATCCACCTCATCCTTTCAACACAGAGACCAGAAGTGAAGGTTATTACAGGACTCATCAAAGCAAACGTTCCGGGTCGCATTGCACTCAAGGTAAACTCACAGATTGACTCACGCGTTATCATCGACTCACCTGGAGCTGAAAAACTCCTTGGACAAGGAGACATGCTCTATCTCTCGGGAGAAGTTTCAAAGCCGCTTCGTATCCAGTCAGCATATATTTCTGAAGGAGAGGTAAAGGCTGTCGTTGAATACCTCAAAGGACAAAGTGACGCTCACAGCCTTGACTCTATTGATCTTGAAGGAGGTGCGGGAGAGCATAGCGATGCCCTCTTTGAATCCATGGTTGACGATGATAATGAAGACGATGAACTCTATGAGGAGGCAAAGAGTATTGTTATCAAAGATAAAAAAGCCTCAACATCATACCTTCAGCGACGTCTTCGCGTGGGATATTCACGAGCCGCCCGCCTTATCGATATCCTTGAAGAGCGTGGAGTCATAGGAGCGCAAGATGGCGCACGTCCCCGCGAAATATTCGGTTCTCCTGAATCAGAAGAACGTCCTTTATAACACCATGCCTATCCTCTTCCATCGTCACTTCTCTCTCGGCACAGTCCTCTATTTTGCAATTGTTATCGCCGTTGTTGGTGGAGTAGTTGCATACGGCATATTTCAAGCTCGACACCTCATTGAGGGGCCAGTTATTACCCTTACTGAGGAACCTGCCTACGCCCAGCCTGACGCCGCCATAGAGATCAAAGGCAATGCCCAGAATATAATCTCTATCTCGATCAATGACCGTCAAATCTTCACGGACGACAGTGGAAACTTTACTGAGACCCTCGTACTTCCTAAAGGATATACTATAATGACACTGACGGCAGAAGACCGATATGGTCGAGTGCGCACAGTCGAACGAACATACGTACGAAGTTAATAATTATCTCTACCCTTATGGCATTCGCGAAAAAAGCAAAAAAAAGTCCTTCAATACCCGCAGCCCGCGGCATCGAAGACATTAAACAAGCACTTCAAAGTATTAAGACTAAGTTTGGTGACGATTCTATTATGATGCTCGGGGAGCGTCCTAAGGTTAATGTCGATGCTATTCCCTCAGGCTCAATCGGACTTGATTACGCTCTCGGTATCGGTGGATATCCTCGTGGACGTATCATAGAAGTATATGGTCCTGAGTCTTCAGGAAAGACAACCCTATCTCTCCATGCTATCGCAGAAGCACAGAAGACTGGTGGTGTATGCGCATTCATTGACGCAGAGCATGCGCTTGACCCTGAGTACGCACAACGGCTTGGTGTGAAGATTGAGGATCTTCTCATTTCACAACCTGATACAGGTGAACAGGCGCTCGAAATCGTTGAGTCTCTCGTGCGCACTGGGAAGATCGATATCATCGTCGTTGACTCAGTTGCAGCACTCACCCCAAAGGATGAAATCGAAGGAGAAATGGGTCAGCAGCATGTAGGGCGACAAGCGCGTCTCATGAGTCAAGCACTTCGTAAGCTCACTGCAATTGTTTCTAAATCAAAGACCATCATTATCTTTATCAATCAGATTCGCATGCAGATAGGTGTGATGTTTGGCAATCCTGAGACAACGACTGGAGGAAAGGCTCTTAAGTTTTACACTTCTGTTCGTTTGGATATTCGTCGCATAGCTCAGATCAAAAAAGGAGAAGAGGTTGTGGGAGGCCGGCACCGCATCAAGGTTGTAAAAAATAAGGTTGCTGCTCCCTTCCGTACTACGGAATTTGATCTTCTCTATAACGAAGGAATATCAAAGGAGGGCGAGCTTCTTGCTCTTGGAGAGCGATTCGGTATTGTTCAGAAATCAGGAGCTTCGTACTCATATGGCGAAGCGAAGCTGGGTCGAGGATATGACGCAGCACGCACTGCCCTTCGCGAAGATCCGAAACTTCAGGATGAGCTCCTTAAAGAAGTACGTGCAAAGCTTCAAGAAACGTAAACCGTATACGAAAACAAAAAAACACCATACTGGTGTTTTTTTGTACTTCTCAACATAAACTACTTAGGCACGCATATGTCGATCAGACATATTCAAACTCATAACTCCAGTATCGCCTTTCAAGAAAGCATGAAATGCGTATGCAAATACTGCAAGTACGAGCAGTGTCCATATTTCTGTACCGGTTACGGCTCCCAGAATAAACGCTCCAACATCTCCTACGGTAACCATAGAGAGGTTTTGCGCAACATCAAGAATTGATACGTATTGAACGAATGCATACGCACAAAATGCCATAACAATCGTATGTCGAGCTCGGGTACCTCCGAGGACTCGCATCGCGTATGCCGTATAAATGCGTCGCATTATTTTTTTGTGTAATTGTGTGTGCATATGTGGGCTCTATGAATTGTTCGTACTCTCTATAACGACGTTTTCTACTTATTAGTTTCACCACCAATCGAATCACGCCCCATACCTCCCTCTTCGTATTCTTTTTTAAATACCGCTTTTGCTCTGTGAATACGCGTCTTTACCGCAGCAACACTAATTCCTAAGTGATGCGCTATATCTTTATGAGACCATCGCTCAAGGTAGTGAAAACGGAGTACTGCTGCAAAATGTCCTGGTATTTTTTCTAACATGCGCACAATCTCATCCTCCTCCTCTTTATTAAGAGCGTGCTCTGTGACATCGCGCACCTGCTGCTCATACTCTGGATCAAGAGCGCTTACGCGACTACCCTCTCGCTTTTTCTTCATATACCTCGTGAGAGCAGTATTTACCACAATGGTATATGCCCATGAGGAAAACTTCGCTCCTTCACGAACCTCAAAACGATCCATATTGAGATAAATCTTGGTAAAAGCATCTTGCACCACCTCTTCTGAATCAAGTCTGCTATGCAGAATGGACTCCGCTTTTCTCATAAACGCTTCTTCGTATCTCTCAAGGAGCATGGCAAAGAGCCACGGCTCGCTACGGGAGCGAGCCAAAAGCTCTTCGTCAGAGAGTGCGGGTGTTGATGAATCTCCTAGAAATCTAAACATACAATATAGAGAACAATACTATAGATTCTCGTACTTTACAGGGTTGATTCATTTCTGGCTTTTTGTGAAAGTAGCGGGTATACTCTGGCTTGTATTATAACTAATCAAATACCCACTCCGTTTCTATGGCAACTCTTGCATATAATGAAATTCTTCCGAAAACAGTCATCGTCATGAACGGTGAACCCTTTCTCGTTCTCGATGCTCACGTATTCCGCAAACAACAGCGTAAGCCAGTAAACCAGACAAAGATCAAGTCACTCAAAACAGGGCGTGTAATTGAACAGACATTCCATCAAAATGAAAATGCTGTTGAAGCTGATCTCGAGAGGAAGATGATTGAATTTATCTACGAAAATCGTGGTATCTATTGGTTTTGTGAGGCAGGAAAGCCACAAACCCGCTTTGAATTAGGTGAAGCTGTTGTCGGAGAAGCTATTAAGTTTATAAAGCCGAAATCAGAAGTTGAAGCGCTTGTATTTGATGAAGAAATCATCGGCGTTAAGGTGCCTATCAAGGTAGAGCTTGCAGTCAAAGAGGCTGCTCCTGCAATTAAAGGAAATACCGTACAAGGTGGCAGCAAAGAAGTCATACTTGAAACGGGAGCAAAAATCCAAGTCCCTATGTTTATCAATGAAGGCGACGTCGTGCGCATAAATACCGAGTCAGGAGAGTACACTGAACGCGTAAGTAAGGCGTAGGGTAACCAACAAAAAAACACCCGTACGGGTGTTTTTTTGTTGGTCTGATTTAACGAGCCACAAACGGCATCAATGCCATGAATCGTGCGCGCTTCATAGCTTGCGCAAGAAGTCGCTGCTCACGGCCAGTCAACTGTGTACGTCGACGTCCGTGGATACGAGAGTGCTGATTAACATATCGCTCAAGAAGCGCTGTGTTCTTGTAGTCGAAATGCAGCGCTCCAGTACGAGCACGCCCCTCTTCTTTCATGTCTTTATTTTTTGGTGTTTTGTCCATATGCTAATTCTTAAAATGGGATATCGTCAGGATTAATCTCTTCTTCAGGGTATTCCATACTTTCTGGCATAGAGTCTTTTGGTGCCTTATCTTCTCCCGCCTGTGAAGAAGCTCCTCCTCCCATGCCGCCTTTCGGTCCAAACTGCATTCTGTCAGCAACGATTTCTGTTCGATACTGCTTTGCGCCATCTTTGTCCCAACTTCGAGTTTGAAGTCTTCCTTCAACCATTACTCCGCTTCCTTTTTTCAAATACTGAGCGCTCAGTTCTGCCTGCTTACCAAACAATACAATGTTGTGGTAATCGACTGACTCCTGCTTTCTTCCCTCACGATCTTTGTATACTCGATTGGTAGCAAGTGAAAATGAACACACCTGAATACCTGATGGCAACGCGCGCATCTCCGGATCTCGTGTGAGATTTCCGTAGATTATTGCTTTATTAAGATACATATAATTATGATGTTATTCCTTCAAGCGACTTGTTGAGGTCGTCATCAGAAATATCAGCCACCTCTCCCGACGCGTCCTCACTATCTACTACTGTAGCAGATTCCTGCTTCCCTACGAATACACGGTGAGGATGAGCTGCCTCTTCACGAGTAAGACGTACGAGCAAGTGACGGAGCACTTCGCCGCGGTGAACAATTTCAGTTGTTACGCTTTCGAGATCACTTCGCATAAGTGAAAAACGAATCCATCCGTACCACGAGTTGGTAAAGCGAAGTGAACGCCCTTCAACAGCCTTCCGTATCTCATACGCAAGGGTAAAACGCTGAGGATTCTCTTCTTCAAGAATCTCCCCATTGTGAGTCGTGATAATAGCTTTTAGGGCTGCAATAACCCCAGAGACTTCCCCATCGGCAACCGTTGGAAGTAGGTGGAAAGCGAGTTCATACTGGTCACGCTCGTCGTGATTTTGTGTCGCTTCGACTGCCGGCATTGTTGTTTCGTCCATATTTTTTCTCTATTAGTAATGGCGATAACGTACCACAAAAAAGGCCTGTTCGCAAGAAGGGCTCGCGCCCTCTCGGAAATGATATACTAGCTCTAATGAGCAAGAACACGGCGCTTTATATCCTTATATCGATACTTATAGGGACAATCTCTTTCGGCGTATTTTGGCATATGCGCCTTTCCAACACTATTACCATGCTCGCAGAAGATAAAGAGGTACTGCGCACAGAAATCGCTGAATTGAAGACACAGACCGATCAAACAATTGCTGACCTCGGAAGCACAATAGATACCCTGACAAAAGACAGAGACGGGTTAAAAGAATCTCTCGAAGAAGCACGCGAAGAAAATGAGTCAGTGGAAAAGAAAGTTTCAACTGCCCTCAAAACTGTCGAGACACTCAGCAAGCTTGCGGCAACAGATCCCGAACTTCTCCAGAAGTACTCAAAAGTATACTTTCTTAATGAGCACTACGCTCCCCCACAAACAAAAGCTATAGATAAAAAATATCTCTATACCGAGACTGATGTTGAATATCTCCATGCAGAGGTAATGCCATTCTTTAAAGACATGGTTGAAGACGCGCTCGACGACGGCATTGAACTGTATGTAGTATCAGCATTCAGATCCTTTGATCAACAGAAGTCACTCAAAAGTGCCTACAGCGTGACGTATGGTACTGGGGCAAATACGTTTTCAGCAGACCAGGGATATTCTGAACATCAGCTCGGCACCACAGTTGACTTCACCACCACTGGCATCAATGGAGGACTTACAGGATTTGATACCACCCCTGCATATACATGGCTTACCAAAAATGCATACCGATACGGCTTCGTTCTCTCCTATCCAAAAAACAATCAGTACTATATTTTTGAACCGTGGCACTGGAGATTTGTTGGCACCGACTTAGCTCGAGATCTTCATAATGATAAAAAATACTTCTACGACCTCGATCAACGAGAGATAGAAGAATATCGAGCTACGATGTTTGATTAAGGTTGACTCAAGAAGATATGCTGTAGTAGGGTATTCCTGGATCAAGGAGAATCCCCGTATGAGTGGCTCAATCAGAGCAATGACAGGAACAATCGCTCAGGCTGCGAGCCCTGCAGCGATTGTCAAAGCGCGGGTGACTGGAAAGTGCCCGTCATGCGAAGCCCGCCTCACAGGGCGAGCACTATGGGATGCGGGCACCCTGGTGAAATACGTCATCCCCGACCACTACGACGCACGCAACCCCGCCAAGCTGACCTGCACGGGTGCCGGCACCACCATTCCGCAGAAGGAGACCTGAGACCTTATCTTACACATAAGGTCTTTTTATATTCCAAACATCCGACGAGCATTTTCTCGTAGCGCACTAGCTACAGCCTCTTCATTCTCTCCTCTAATTTCTGCTATTTTTTTAACTACCTCTATCACAAAGAGTGGCTCGTTTCGTTTTCCTCTATGCGGCACAGGTGTGACATACGGCGCATCAGTTTCTGCATGAAGCATCGAAAGCGGAGCATTTTTTATAATCTCATCATAGTCTCTCGCAAATGTGATAACTCCTGTAAATGAAGTGGTGTACCCTATATCCCAAAACATCTTTGCCTCTTCATATGTTCCTGCAAAAAAATGTACATTTCCTAACACTTTTGTATGAGATCGGAGGATGTCGTACGCGTCCTGGTATGCGTTGTCGCTCTCTCCAGAACGCACATGAAGCATCAAGGGTTTCCCCACTGCATTTGCCAATTCAATTTGTTCAATAAATGCTTTTTTTTGAAGCTCTTTGGTCCCCTCTTCTAATCGCACATAGTCGAGCCCACATTCACCTATTGCAACAACCTTCGGATCTGCAGCCAATTTTGTATAGAGCGCTGCATCAAACACCTCTCCGCGAGACGTAAATCCTTTTTCGACATCAGTAAATTCTTTTGGATCGTGATACGAACGAGATGTATGAACCGGATGAAGGCCCGCTATGGCATACACTCCTTGTTCGTATTCATGCGCTATTTCGATAGCCCGCTCTGTAGTATCACGCTGTGTTCCAACATTAATACACCCCACCCCCGCCTCGAGCATTCTGTCTGTGACTTCTTTCCAGTCAAGGGAAAAAGCCGCAAGGTTTACGTGAGTATGGATATCTATGTATGCAATATCTTTCATATTAAAAAAGTAACAATCTCACATACGCATTTATATGCAGGTAGACGCATGGCGAGACCACGAGTCATGACGTGCATGATAGGCGATCAAGCTGACGAGGTCGTGAGCACAAAATGCGTATGTCAGACTCCTACCAATGACTATTGATAGTAAGTATAAGTCGTTCACCAGATTCTATAGGCTCTACTCCATGGAATGTACGATCTCCAAAGAAAAGACAGAGATCATTCGGACGCGAGCGCGCAATAATATGAGGGACGACACGCCGAAGAAATGGGACATGTCGCAATGCGCGTGAAAACAGCTTGATCAAAAAAGCATTCTTACTGGTACGCAGGTTTGGAAATGCTATCAACTCCCCGCCTGTCTCTGGCATTTTGAGAGCCAAGGTTGCATTCGCGTACGCTCCGTCATAATGATACTCCGTTTCTTCTGTACGCTTACCGTCGCGAGCATCTTTATACGGAAAACCAATCATCTGTCGTTCAGGCTGAAGCGGCACAAAATCTTTCCCTTCTTTTTCGGCGCGAATCTTGTGAAGTCCGTTAAAAAGCGCCATAAATTCCTCGCTGTGCGCAAGACGATCTGCAATAGATCCCTGAAGTTCAATTGTTTTTTTATTTGCGAGTCGCTCGCCAGTAGCCCTGAGTTCAGAAAATGCGTCAGGAGTTAGGAAATCTGACAACATGACATACCCCTGTTTCCACATAGACTCAACGAGCTCCCTATGCCAGCTCTGATCCGTAATTTTTGAAATATAGAGTGGATTGATCATATGTACGTAATTATACATCTCACTCCTTCCTAACAAAAAGGGACTCGGGCATTTTATTTTCTTTAATTGCCGCAAGAATTTTTTCGCTCGTTTCTGACATAAAAGGTTTTAGAGAGACAGCAATATCATACAAGGAGGAGACAAGATACGTGATATCTTTTATTCCTTTCTCTCGATCTGTTTTTATAACCTTGAATGGTTGCTCTGTTTGAATAAACAAATCAAGAGATCCTATTTTCTGCCAAATACTATCGAGTGCCTCCCCCACATTAAATTTTTCAAAGCTATTAGCATATGCCGCCAAGGCATCCGTATCGTCTTTTATATCAACAGGTTCTTGAAGATGTGTTTCTGCCATCTTCATAATGCG
This sequence comes from Patescibacteria group bacterium, assembly GCA_019745315.1. Taxonomy (GTDB): domain Bacteria; phylum Patescibacteriota; class Minisyncoccia; order Phycocordibacterales; family UBA918; genus JAIETH01. Next base: position 72,753 of record JAIETH010000002.1, read on the forward strand.
GGCAGCTAAATTGCCCAATCCATTTGCAAGGTTAGCGTTATACCACTCGGTCAACTTCTCAAACGTTATGTCAGTATCCTCAAATGGGTGAACATGACGCAGGAGTAAATACCGCGTAGCCTCTGTTCCATATCGCTCCACAAGCTCAAAAGGACTAATGACATTTCCGAGCGACTTACTCATCTTCTGCCCTCCCGAAGTAATAAAGCCGTGATATACAACTTTTTTAGTCTCACTAAGACCTGCAGATTTGAGCATTGCTTGCCACATAATAGACTGAAAACGTATCTGATCTTTACCAGCCACTTGTACAGGGAAACCATTTTCCCAAAAGTTTTTATAGTTCCCGTCTGTATCTTCTGGCCACCCAAGCGTTGAAATGTAATTAGTAAGGGCGTCAAACCATACATACATAACGTGCCCTGCATCCCCCGGCACCGGAATACCCCAGTCCATACGAGACACCTCTCTCGAGATACTAAAATCTTCGAGTCCCTGCTCTAAAAATTTCAACGCTTCAAGTCTTCGCCACTCTGGCACAATAATGCCCTCACGCGAAAGATACCCTTCTAAATACTTCTGGTAGTTACTCAGTCTAAAAAAATAGTTTTCTTCTTCAATCTCTTGTAGTTCAAGATTAGGATGGTTCGGGCACCGACCATCTACCAACTCACTCTCCTTCATGAACATCTCATCCCCCACGCAATACAGGCCTTTGTATTTCTTTTTATAAATATCACCTGCTTTTTCACAGCGACGCCAGAGCTCTTGTGCTGCACGCACATGAGCTTCATCTGTTGTTCGAATAAAATGAATATCGGAGAGGATACCGAGTGTTGGAATTAGTTTTTTAAATTCCGCAGCATAGTGATCGACATAGTCTTGTCGAGACTTCCCCGCTTCGTCTGCTTTTTCTGCAATCTTCTGACCATGCTCATCAGTACCTGTGCTAAAAAACACCTCTCGACCACTAAGCTTAAAGTAGCGAGCAACGGCGTCCGCCTGCACAAGCTCAAGGGCGAAACCAATATGTGGGTCGCTGTTTACGTACGGCAATGTTGTCGTAAGATAAAATTTTTCTGACATGGTGTGTCGTAATTATTTTAAGGCTGCCATCAAATCTGCTATGGCAACACGCTTCTGCTCCCCTGTATCGCGATCACGTACGGTCACTGTATTATCTTCGAGCGTTTCAAAATCAATAGTCACACACGCTGGAGTTCCAATCTCATCTTGTCTTCGGTATCGCTTACCAATATTTCCGTTATCATCCCATTCACACATCATTTCCTCTTTGAGCATAGAGAATACCTCGCGCGCTTTCGCAACGAGCTCTGGCTTATTTTTCAAAAGAGGAAAGACAGCCACCTTGATAGGAGCAAGTTCGCGAGAAAGCTTGAGTACGGTACGCGGCTCACCGTTAAGCTCATCTTCTGTATATGCATCAGAGATGAATGCAAGGAACATACGCCCGAGACCAACTGACGTTTCCAATATCCATGGAATATATTTCTCTCCAGTAAAAGGATCTGTGTAATTAAGATCAGTTCCTGAATGCTTCATATGCTGAGTGAGATCGTAGTCAGTACGATCATGAATACCTTCCAATTCATCAAAGCCATATGACGGAAAATTGTACTCAATGTCCCATGCGTCCTTTGCATAAAAGACAAGATTTTCGTGCTGCTTCCACTTGAGATTTTCTTCACGAATTCCCATTTTGAGATACCACGCCCATCGCTCTTCCTTGATGCGATCATACGCCTCTTTATTTTCATGCGGCTTCACAAAAAACTGTGTATCTGCCTGCTCAAGCTCGCGTGTGCGAAAAAGGAAGTTGCGAGGAGATATCTCGTTACGAAATGCCTTACCAATCTGTACGATACCAAACGGTACTTTTACACGCGTCGTATCTACAACATTTTTAAAGTTTAAATAGATACCCTGACACGCTTCTCCAGGAAGATATACAGGCTCTTCGTTAGTACCCGTGAAGTCTCCCATATTTGTTTTGACCAACAAATTGAATGCGCGCACTGGAGTAAAGTCATGTGCGCCACATTTCGGACACTTTATTTTTGCTTTATGTTCATCAAACAATGCATTGAGATCGCTCTCAGACATCTTTTCGTCTGCAGTGACACCTATTTTCCCCAATTCTTTGTCTACACGAATACGTGTATTGCACTTTCGACATTCTGAGAGTGGATCAGAAAAACCACCAGTATGTCCGGACGCCTCCCAAACACGAGGATCTTTAAACATCGCCGAATCAAGACCTACGTAGTTGTCACGTCTTTGTACATACTCTTTCCACCACTCTTTCTTGAGATTATTCAAAAGCTCAACCCCATACGGACCGAAATCATACATCCCAGCCATGCCACCATAAATCTCAGAGCCAGGGTAAATAAAACCCTTGCGTTTAGCGAAAGAAATGATCTTCTCCATCAATGCAGCATCTTTTTCCATATATCCACGTTATACCATATTTGACCCTGGCTGCGTACTTAGTCTCTCTTTGGCTCTACCTGCCCCTCTTCATTCGCGTACTTCGGATCAAGTGAGAGTTTTGTGGTCAGTGCTGGAGCCTCAGAGCGAAGTGTTGTGCCTGTGAAGCGATCAGTCGCCCTGAAGCGCTGCTCTTCAAGGAGAGTGAGGCTTTGCCCAACCTGGTTTGTGCTTGGTTTGAGAGATATTTGAAGCGAAGCTTCCTTTGTCCCCCGCGCAGCAATGCTTCCTACGTCCCATGTCACTTCGCGCGTTGATGGATTATAGGTAAACGCGTCAGATGGAGATGATATATCAAGCCATGTCACGTATTGAGGAAGGCGCGCAGTCACAACACCATCGGTAACAGCATTGGTACCATTTTGTACACTCATACGAAGTGTAAACGTAGACACCGACTCAGCACGCGGAGGCACAGGACCCGTATTGGTGAAAGCTCCTATGCTATAGAGAGCAGCTGAAGAAACGGATGCAACGCTCTCTACTTTGATACTCCGCTCTACCGTACCAGAGAGCCGCTCTGATACATTTCCTTCAGATACTCGATTCCCCAAAGCACTCACCTTGAATGTAATTTGGGGAGTTCGATCGTCTTGTGATTGTGGACTCAAAGAAAAACGCACTGTGCTCGAATCTCCTGGCTGCAATGCATTCAATGAATCAGTATCTGCGCTCGTCCACTTAATAGTATTTTGTGATGAATCATAATATCCATCGCTTACACTGATCTCAGAACGTCCAAGTCCGCTTCCCGACAAATCAACAGTGATGACTCCATCATAGAGCGTTGTCGAAAGTGTATTTTCTAGGTCAATAACCACCTGCGCGGTAGCACCCGGAGCAATAGCAACTTCAGCTGAATCAGAACCATTTATATCTACCGACATATCAAGGAATGGTTCCTCAATTTGTATCTCTTCTTTTTGAACACTAAATACAGACGCCATGCTCCATATATCTCGCTCATTCGGTACTCCTACTGAGAAGGTAAATACTTTTGTTTCGTCTTGCGCTCCAATGAGAGAACCTTTTATAGAAATTACTTGCTTTTCCTGAGGCTTAAGGTTGCTGATACCCCAGGTATCCCGGCCAGAAGCTGGGCTTGGTTTTGACTCAATAAAATCAAACCCTTGCGGAGACTCCATCTTAAGAAGCGCTCTTTCAATCTCACTTGGAGAATTTGAAGTCACTGTCACTTCAAATTCTACATCTTGTCCGGACGCGCTTTTTGAAACCTGCTCTACAGAGAGGACTATAGGAGACGAACTAATAGTAAAGCGATATGGAGGATCAACTTCTTTATAGAACGTTGCATTCGATCCCTCAACGCGATACTCCATAGATATAAGCACTTTCTTTTCTTCGTTTTCTTCCCCAAAGACACGAGCGGAGAGTGGAATATTAGTAACCTCTCCAGGCTTCAATGGTGCAAGCGGTTTTCGATCGCGAGTAAGTTCTTTTCCACCTTCTTCGGCCGACTGCGTTCCGTATGGATACTCAACAATAAGAGTCGCTGATTCAATGGTAACAGCGTTTTTATTTGAGATAGTAACTTGAAAATCTAATTCCTCTCCACCACCCACAACCGAGGGACCATTTACTTCAATGTCAATATTCTTTCCTGATATCTCATTCTTGCCAAAAAGCAAAAATGAGCCTGAAAGAAGGAGTGCAACACAGAAGAATATTAATCCTCCAACAATAATCTTTATGCGATACGATCGTTTATTTTTTTTCATAGATAAAGAAAGATCTTGAAAAGCAGCAACGGGTGCTGGTGGCGTGTATTCCACCGGCATATCCATTCGCCACTCCGCTGCTACCTCATGAGGTTCGTCTTTCAGCTCTTTTCTGACCTGTGATTCTGGAGGTCGAGTTCGTGAATATAACCGCTCGCGCAACTCGCGCAAACGCTCTTCGTGACCTCCCTCAACCTCTTTTTCTTTCATGCCTATAAGTATATCACTGATGTTCTCCTTACAAGTGGCTCAACGTCAACGCATTTTCGATAGTTTTCTCGAGTACTGGTACAGAAAAATCTTCACTTTGCACACAAATACATGCTTCCTCGAATGTAGCCGCCGAAAGAAGCCGTGCGTACGAAGCGTGTGGCGATACATATCCCAAGTGACTCAAAAGTCGTAGCAAGAAAACGCGTTCACCAAGAGGATGCTCCGCCGCCCCCAATACGTACATACCATCAACGACCTCAGTAAATAACTCAGGGTGACGACCGCCTCCCTGAACAAAGCGAGATAGTGAGCGTGTACCAGCCAGTACGGCAGCCCGAGCGGCGCGAGTACGCGCTTTATAATAAAAATTATCAAGGGCAACGGCGCCGATCACTCGCCACTCAGATCTCCCTCGAACCAATGTCACTTTGGCATATGAAAAATCCTGAAGACCATATCTCAGTTTTGAAATATGCGCTCGCGTCCCGCCTGCGCGCGCATAGAGCATTCCTCCCTCTTTTGTAAAAAGACGGAGCGTACGATCGTGCTCTTTGTCAGAAAATGATCCGCAAACAATTGCTTCTGTGGTATATGTCTCAAAGGTGGCCATGACGCCCTCTATTATACCAAGGTCACTCGATATGTTCGTTGATCAAGAGTGAGGGCTTCTCCGTCAGAAGAATCAAAACGAATATCTGTAGCATTCACCGTACGTGCAATCATATCTCTATACTCTGCCACTATGCTCTGACCCTCTCCATCAGTGTCTACAACAAGAACAATACCGTCTTGTGGCGCGTACCCTGACTGCTTTCGTAATTCTTGAATATGGCGCATAAGATCTCGCACCTCCCCTTCACGCGCGAGTTCTGGTGTGATCTCTGAATCAAGGGCAACCTCGCTTAATAGGGACTGGTCTTCTACGATCTGTTTTACATTCACCTCTTCCTTGATCAATATGAGAAGATCTTCTGTATTTAAATACTCAGCACTCTTGATGCGAAGTGTTTGAAGAGGCTGACGAACTTTTACTCCCACCTCATTACGAGCCTCAAGCGCCAAAGATACAACATCTCGTACTTTTTGCATTGCGCGCAAATCTTCTTCTTTTGGAGAAATTGAAATTGAAGGCCATGATGCAAGGTGCACACTTATAGGATCAGCTTCTTCGCGCACAACTTGGAATAGGTGCTCAGCAAAAAACGGCATCGCCGGAGCCATCACAAGTGATAGCGTTTTAAGAATATAACGAAGCGTTGCAAGTGTTGCTCGTTGATCTTCCTCTCCCCCATACTTCAATCGCTCACGTGAGCGTCGCAAATACCACACCGAGAGATCGTCAATAAAGCCAGTAATTGGTCGCGTTGCTCGATCAAGCTCATACTCTTCCATACCGAGAGTTACATCCGCGACCACCTCTGACATCCGCATCAATATCCACGTATCAAGTACATGTGTTGAACCAAGCGCTTCTCCTGCTGGCACATCAGACTCTTTATACAACTCATAGAATGAAAGCACATTAGCCAAACGACCAATGTTTTTGCGCCCAAGCTCAGCAAGACTTTTTTCAGAAAAGTTAAGATCTTCACCTCGAATGATTGGAGACGAGAGTAGATAAAAACGAAGTGTGTCTGCGCCATAGACATCAACAACATCCATGGGATCAGGATAGTTTTTTAGCTTCTTTGACATCTTGCGCCCGTCTTCAGCTAACACCAATCCGTTCACAATAACGTTCTTATATGGCGATCTTCCAAAAAGAGCTGTTCCAAGTACGATAAGAGAATAAAACCACCCACGAGTTTGATCTACTCCTTCCGCAATAAAATCAGCAGGATACCCTATTTCTTTCTCTGGGTTAAAACGATCAGTATTTTCAAATGGATAATGCTGTTCTCCATATGGCATCGAGCCCGATTCAAACCAACAGTCAAATACATCTGGTACGCGTACGAGTGTTTCTCCATCAGTATCTAGAAGTTTAATTTCATCAATATACGGGCGGTGATAATCAAGTTCGTAATTTCGATTATGCGGCAATGGTACAAACTGAAGCTCTCGCACCTCTGCATTTGTAAAATACTCGCCTGAGTTACGCATCAGTTCGGTCTTATCTATATCTGCACCGAGAGCCACCGACTCAAGTCCAAAGAGAGGCCCTGCGTGACTAATGATAAGGATATTCTTGCCCTTAAACTTCGCATCAATATCATAGAGAAATTCACCCACCCTTTTCTGTACATCCCGACGATTTTCAAGATTCCCAATTTTTGTGAGATATCGTGATTTCCAATCAGGAAAAAGTGCACTGTGTTCTGCCCATGTCTTCCCTTCAAAATCAGGACCGATCTGCATTTCACCAATTCGATCGTCTTCAATCATCGCTGAATCAGGAAGGTTAAAATGTTTCTGCAAAATTTCTGCAGTTTGTTTTGTGCGCTCGTAACCAGAGTGGATGATGAGATCGATTTTTTTATCTTTGTACTCTCCCGCAACCTTCTCTACCTGCTCTATCCCTTTTTGTGTCAAAGGATTGTGAGCCTCCTTTTTGGTACTTACTACGTCAGCCGCATTGCTTTCAGCTTCGCCGTGACGCATGAGGAAATACTGATTACCAGACTTTGGCACATGTGACGCAAGCTCCTCGAGTGAGCCAAATACTTTATAGGTATTTGCTTTTTTGTTTTTCCATACCGGAAGCGGTGCTCCCCAATACCGCTGACGAGAGACCGCCCAATCACGTGCGCCCTCAAGCCAATTTCCAAAACGAGCTGAACCAATATGTTCTGGCACCCATCCAACTTTCGAATTTTCTTCTACGAGCTTATCTTTAAAATCGGTAACCCGCACAAACCATGAAGACGTTGCATAGTTAAGAAGTGGTGTCTCACAACGCCAACAGTGCGGATAGCTGTGCACAATGTTTTCTTTTCCAAAAAGGCGTCCGCGCTCTTTAAGCATCTTTAAGATCAAAACATCTGCATCGGTATGAAGAATGCTCTTCTCAGAATCATCTTTCGGCTTCACAGGGCGCCCAGAGAGATCAGTAATATGCGACATGAAGTTCCCTTCTGTATCTACATGATGTACTACTGGAATTTCTTCCTTTTGTGCAAGAACAAGATCTTCTTCTCCGTATGCAGGAGCCAAATGCACTGCGCCTGTTCCGCTTTCAAGTGTTACATAATCAGCATGATAAATTTTCCATGCATTTGTTTTATTCTCTATATCGCGATCAGCATAATATTCAAATGGAGGTATGTATGATTTTCCAACTAACTCTGAACCCTTAAACTCTTCCACTATTGAATAGTCTTCAGTCCCGAGCTGAGAAATTCGCTCTTTCGCAAGAATAACAAAATCTTTTTTCCCTTCTAGAGAAACTTCAACCTTTACATACTCGTGGTCATTATGAACGGCAGCTGCCATATTGCCTGGAAGCGTCCACGGTGTAGTTGTCCACACAAGAAGAGACGTATCAGTCACCTCGCGAGCCTCATCCAGAAGCGGAAGCTTCACAGTAACCGCAATATCTTTTATATCTTTATAGCCCTGGTTTACTTCAAAGTTTGAAAGTGTGGTGCCGCAACGGGGGCAGAAGTGCATGGACTTAAATCCTTCGTATACCAACCCTTTTTTATTAAGCTCAGAAAAAACCCACCACACACTTTCAGTGTATGACGCATCCATTGTCTTATAGTCATCGTCCATATCAGCCCAACGACCGAGGCGCGGAATGATACGCTTCCAATCATCCGCATACTCCATCACAGTATCAGCACATGCTTGATTGAATTTCTCTACCCCAAGCTCTTCAATATCTCTTTTAGTAGCAAGTCCGAGCTTTTTCTCGATGATGTTTTCAAGAGGGAGTCCGTGACAGTCCCATCCCCACTTACGAGTGACATGATATCCGCGCATCGTTCTATAGCGTGGAATGGTGTCCTTAATAGTTCCTGCAAGAATATGTCCGTGATGCGGAAGCCCAGTTGCAAACGGTGGCCCGTCATAAAAAACGTATTCACCAAGCGGAGATTCTTTTTCTAATGACTTTTCAAAAATCTTTTCTGTATTCCAAAACGCAAGAACAGCTTCCTCACGCAAAGCGACATCACTCACCTTTTTTTCTGTTGTAGTATCTGGTGTTTTTTCCATAACAAATCCCCCCACCTCCCTAGGCTTTTCATAGTACCACTATCTCAGGAAGGCATCAAAAATGACGCTTATTTCACGAGGGTTATAAGCGGACGCTTTGTGGCTTCTGTCACAATGGTAAACGTCTCGCTCCCAAGTATCTGCCTCCGCTCAGTCTCTACAATACAGCGCCACAAACCATCATGAACATTGGTTACATACGTATATCCTCTATATCCTCGCTCATTTCCTCCTGAAATAGTAAATGGGATTCTGCTTTGAGTGACCCACTCGCCACTCGTCTCATTAAAGTACTGCCAGTGATGAAATATTCTGAGTGAAAATGAGGTCGGCGCAAATACAGAGGTGAAGCAGTGAACCTCATCCCCCTTTGTGTATCGATACGTTGTGTCAGCATCGCGCCAAAACTTATACCACGGAGCTTCCTCGTATGTAAGACGATAACTTCCGTCTTCAATTTTTTCAACCTGATGATAGATGTCTATATTTTTAAGTGAAAGCGGAATAGGCGGAATAATGTTTCCAAAATATAAAAAATTAAGAACAGCAAAAATGATGCCGAGGGAAAATATAATATTGCGGATATGAAGCTCAATAAAATTTGGGACAATAAGACGTAAGAGTCGTAGGTACAAAAATATAACAATGAGCGCCAATGTCCCGCTTCCTACAAAAACCCATGGCCCCATTTTCTTAACAAGAACTGGTACAAACAAAATACAGTATGAAAAAATACCTAAGAAAAATATTGAAAGATTGAGGAGCAACCTCTCCGCTCGATCACGCACCATCTCATTCCCTATCATCACACCAAGAACAAGTACGAGAAATGGCCACGAAACCGACCATGAGCCACTTTGGCTATAAAAAACAAGTGTTCCTGAAAGAAGTGAACCGAAACTAAATTGCACCAAAAGTGGCGCGTACCGCAATACAAAGGCTCGCATTTTTTCTCCTAACTTATCTGCAGTAGCGGCATAGAGAAGCGCTAAATTAGTGCCGGCATTCAATATATGCGCGAGCAAAATTCCCATTGCAAAAAACTGATCGACGCGTCCGAGCGTTAAAATATCGACAACAAAACCTCCAACAAAGGCAATGGTGAGCCACCACTGTTTTAGTTTTTGCGCTTTATCGTAATACGAACGAAATACCATTTCTTCTATTGTATGACCAAAGCCTCGCGTTACAAACAGACTTTTAGAATAGAAAAAGAACGGCGTATGTGCCGTCCTTGGAATTGATGCCAGGGCCTACTTGTCGCGGCGCGGGCGACCGCCGCCGCACTTGCGACGCGTGCCGACGACGCGATGCGGGTTGGTCAGATTGCCGAACACCTGCCTGCCACGATTGCGGAACTTCTTGCCCTTGATGGTCATCAGTAGCCTCCCATACCCAACCCCGTCATGGAATTGGATCGTATTTTTATACTTCTATAAGCTCCAAGTGTCAATGGTACGTACGTGCGTATATCTCACCTATATCAAAAACACGCAATGAGCACCTGGACTCATTGCGTGTTTTTAAATAATTACTTAGCTAGTTAATGAAAGAATCTGGAACTGGATGCGCAAGACAAATTTCTTTGATCTCACTTTTTATCTCTGCTTTTTTATTCGCATCATCTTTATTTCGAAGTGTTTCTATCATCAATTCCGCAACACGTGTCGCTTCTTTTTCTTTCATATTACGCGTTGTCATCGCAGGAGTTCCAAAGCGAATTCCAGAGGGATCCATAGGACTGCGTGTATCGTCTGCTATTGAATTCATATTGAGCGAAAGCCCTACTTCGTCAAGCACTGCCTGAGACTCTTTCCCTCCTACACCAAGAGATCCATACACATCTGCAAGAATTAAATGATTTGAAGTTCCTCCACCAATCATACGCACCCCCTCTCTGCGGAACACGTCTTCCATTGCTTTTGCGTTTTTAAGAATCTGTTGTGTGTATTTCTGGAATTGTGGGGTTGCTGCCTCCTTAAACGCAATCGCCTTACCTGCAATCAAGTGCATGTGAGGACCACCTTGGAGCCCTGGGAATACCGACTTATCAATCTTTTTGGCATACTCTTCATTTTCGCGCGTCAAAATCATACCTCCGCGTGGCCCCCGGAGCGTCTTGTGAGTGGTGGTGGTAATAACATCGAAGCCATCATCAAATGGGTTACGAGCAACCTTACCCGCAATCAAGCCTGCAATGTGTGCCATGTCAGCCACTGTGATAGCTCCCACCTCTCGTGCAATTTCTACAAATTTTGCATACTCAAGCTCTCGACTATAGGCAGAGAAACCAACTAAAATCATTTTTGGCTTCTCACGAAGCGCTGTGGCGCGAAGCTCATCAAAATCAATCTCACCCGTTTCTATATTCTTCATCTTGTATCGCACAAAACGGAAAATTTTTGCAAGCGCTGTAACTGGATGTCCATGCGTTAAGTGTCCTCCGTGCGAAAGATCCATACCCAATATAGTGTCTCCTGGCTCAAGGAGCGCGAAGTACATAGCAACATTTGCCGGAGCCCCCGAAAGCGGCTGCACATTTGCATATTCACAATTAAAAAGAGTCTTGGCGCGCGCTATCGCAATGCGCTCAACAGCATCGGTAAAATCCTGACCGCCATAGTAGCGCTTCCCTGGATATCCTTCTGAATACTTATTCGTGAACACCGAACCATTTGCTTCCCGCACCGCGCGAGACACATAGTTTTCACTCGGCACCAATTCAAGACCCTCCTCTTCTCGACGCTCTTCTCCAATAAGGGTATTGAAAACTTCAATATCTTCTTTTTCTATCCACGGATAGAGCGACTCTTTTAATTCATGTTCAGACATACGCATATAGTTACATTAATAAAACTTTTGTAGCGTACGTCAGATCATAGTTTTATAAAAATTACTTTTTTAAATTATCGAACATCTCCATTGCCAACAATCGCCCCACGCTCTTTTCGTGACGCAAGCTTTTCTATATTTTCCTGCGCAAGCACACCAAGATCAAGCTTGAGTTCAGTTGCGAGACATGCGAGATACCACAATACATCTCCCATCTCAGCACCAACGGTTGCGCGTACTTCGTCAGTTATAACTCCACCATAGTCTCGTTCAATTTTTTTGACTTTGTTTGCAACTTCTCCCGCTTCACCCGCAAGTCCTAAGGTTGGATACAAATAATTACTGCCTGCATTTGGATGCATTGCAGTTGTCCATGCCTGCTTCTGATATTCGCTAAAATTCATACAAATCTATAGTGTGACACCATTCTACCATGATGTATTTATTTGGAGAAAACGACGTTCGATCACGCAAAACCAGGGAAAAAGTCCGTACGAATATTGGAGGTTGGCACCCCACTCTTCTGTAGTATCCCTTCAAATGCAGTAACCATCCCATGAGAACCTGAGATATAAAATACTCTTTCTTTCAGATCTCCGACCTCTCGTCTCAAGATATCTTCTGTCAGAAATCCCTTATACCCCGACCACTGCGAAGAAGCTTCATTTACCACATACACCATCCGAATACCGAGCCCTCTCGCCTCCTCAAAAAGCTCCTTGTATGCAATTTCGTCCTCGCTTCTATTTGCATAGAAAAATACAATATCCCGGCGCTCTCCTGTATCTAAAAGACACTTGACCATGCTTCGAAATGGAGTGACTCCAATTCCTCCTGCAATAAAGACGAGTTTTTTCTGTGTATCGGCTGGTAGGACAAAATCCCCCGCTAAACTTGATGCCGCAACAATATCACCCTGCCCTAATTCCATAAGCGCTTTTTTAAAGCTACTTGATCTGGTCTCCTCAATACGCACTCCGAGTCGAATATCGTCTTCTGTTGGAGACGATGCAATAGTGAAGTAACGGCGCATACCACGCTGATCCGCATTTTTATGAGGGAGTGTCCATTCGAAATATTGCCCGGGCGAAAAAGATACTTTTTCGTTGGTAGAAAATACAAACTCAAAAAGATTTTTAGCAAGCTTTGTTTTTTCTTTTAAAAGTAATTTTAATCGATACTTTGGACTTACAGCATAGGCATATATGTTCCCCACAAAGAGCGCAATTTCAGGAGAAGAATAGAGCGTCCCAAAAGAAAACTGAGAACCAAAGAGAAGTCCGACCAGTGCTCCATACACAATCTGATGCGTACGTCCCGGAGGTGTCGTCAAAGGCTCAGTCAACATGATACTCGCAAAAAACAGCGCTGGCCCTGAAAGGAAAAAAGTAAGTGCTATATCTGAAAGTGTAAATTCGTTATATATACCAAATGTAATACTGGTAACGAGAGCTGTCCCTAAAAATACCGCCGGAAGCGCGTACCTTCGAAGCTTGCGTACCACCAAAAGTCCAAATGCGAGAACTACGGGAAACAATGCCGCACTCCCAATCCACCATATTGCTTCGCCACTTCCAAAAAGAGCAAGAGCAACTAATCCAAATACCGCAGGATTAATGAGATGCTTATGCTTATATGCCACCACATATTTTGATGCAATGGCGAGAGCTGCTGCTGCCGCAAGTAACATATATTCAGTAGCGGTTTGAGCCGGAAATAAAATAAAGAACAGTATAAATGCAGTTATAAACGAAGACTCGCTATTGCTTGGAGCATGAAATAATCTCGAACATACTTCGTTAACAATCACTGACACGACAAGAAGTACGATGAGGGAGGTGACAAGTGGTACCAGTCCAAACGAAAGAAAGCCTAACGCCGACAAAACGCAGGCATGGACGAGAAGTGCTACAAGACCATACAACACCAGTCGGTACATGGTGATCCTGTTAAGAAAAGCATCAATGAATGTAATCATTGGAGTATTCTACCAGATCCTTTTTGTTCCATTAAAATACAGCATCATCCTGCGCTAAAAAATTCTCCAGGAAATTGTGGTGAGTATCTCATGTTCATACCATCCTCCAGAAGGGCCCATTCGAAAGAAAAATGTTGACTCAGTGTCTCGGGAGAGACAAAAAATAATGCCGTGGTGAGCATATCTGCAAGAAATGTTGTGTCAGCAACAACCCACACAGCTACAATGTGTTTTGGAGAAAGGAGTAATACAGGGTCAATAATATGGTGAAAGTCTCCCCATGACCTTCGCGATCCAGCTGAACCGCAGATACTTTTGTTTACAATATGGGCTACACCCACCACCTCGGTGAGATTAAGAGGGTTTTCTAGCCCTACCTTGAGAGGTGTTGATTCACTAGAGCGCACTCGTATATCACCCCCGGCGTCAACCACATATGACGCAACGCCATAATCCTCGATCACCGCACTAACCAAATCTATGAGATGTCCTTTTCCAGCCGCACCAACATCAATCATAGTGGGTCTGTGAACGGTAAGCACGCTGTCTTTATACGAAAGAACTTCATCCCATAGATATGCAGGAGTTAACGGTTCTTTTTGTGTAAGAGAATACTCAGCATCGTAGCCCGCTGCCACAAGCACGTCCCCTATTAAAGGAGTGACCTTACCTTCTGTGATGTCATATATTTTTTTATACAACGAAAACAACTCTTCTGAATCCTGAGGAAGTACGTAACTACCCGCCTCTTTTGAAGCATGAGTAACAATAGAGTCAGGCCGAAAACGAGAGTATGCTCGATCGTATGCACTAATACGAGCACAAATTTTTTCTAATAAAGAATCTTCGTGCTCTACGGAAAGGCTGTCGCGTATATCAATACGCCACTTCGTTCCTATCGCATCAAAGGCGAATGATGCTGCCATACAGCTTACGCTTTTGCGTCTGCTTGGATTTTCAATACTGCATCGTTAAACCCTTTTGGTGTAAGAGACGATCCAGAAACCTTATCAAGAGAAACTTCAGAGAGCTTTTTCCCTACAACCTGTACTCCAAAGCCAGCAACAAACTGTGTCTGAAACTTCTGAGACGCTGCATTCGTTGCCAACACCTCACCTGTCGCTGCAACGATTACATCATCCTTAATAGTAAGAGTAATACCAACTGTTTCTTTTCCAGCAGGAGATGTATACGCACCCTGTGTCGTATACATACCGTCCTTAAACACAGACGCCTTTACAGTAGCTGTTTCAACCTGCTCTTTGGTAACAGGTGTCGGTGTCGGCTGTGGACTGGTTGGAGCTGTAGAATCATTTTCTTTTGTAGAAGTGGTTGGAGTCGAGGTCGATGCTGTAATAGGAGCATCGACCTTTTTAAAGTATGCAAAGCCACCCACTGCAACAATCAGAGCTGCGGCGAGCGCCAGACCAAAAAACTTTGTATTCGAAGGAGTACCTGATACTGATGTATTTTTTTCATCCATATATTTATATTGTTATTACAATGCCTGTTTCATCTTCATTTTTAATACGCCCTATCACCAGCAAAATTTCACAGACAAACTATATCAGACCCTCGAGAGATGCGGTATAGCTACTGAGAAATGCGGGAAGCGCAAAGACAAGGCCTATCGCTGGCAATACTACGAGAGCCACTGTTACCCACATAACAACAAGAAAGTACTTTCGTGTTTTTTCAACAGACTCATAGATGGCCTCTATTTTTGCTTCCTGTGCTTTTAGTCTCTCTAAGATTTCATTTTCCATATACCCTCACAAAGTTAGTGTTTTTCTAAACCTTCAAGCAGTTCTTTGGTTGTGCGCAATAATTCTTCTTCATACATCGGGAGCTTAAACGAGTGATCTGCGCCTTCTATAACCCTCAATACACCTCCGGTCGCAGAAGCAATAATTTTTTCTGAGTTAGCAAGCGGAATCACTGAATCAGTAGTTCCGTGGATAATGGCAATGAGAGCATCGTCTGTTTGTATATCCTCAAAGCTCATTTGAATATCGAGGAGATTTTTTATTTCTTTGAGCTGTGTAGTAAGAAGAGACGAGATATTTTCCTTTTCACTCACCCCAATTGCAGGGGCCCACATGATTTTTCCAGTAATGTGCGGATGCTCATATGCGAGAACCAAACCTCCACCAAAGCTTTTTCCAATAAGCACTATTTCTTCAAAGCCATTGTGGAGCAAGTATTCTACTGACGCCTCCATTTCTGAGTAGAGCTGTTTCAATGTCTTGGTCTGCACATCCGCCTCCCCCTCCCATGCGTGCATACGTACAGACGTATGACCCAGACCAGTTATTATCTGGGCCAAAGGAGCAAACCGATCACTCAACGCTCCACCACTAATACCAGGCAGAAATAGAACAGCTACATCACCTGCAAACTCTCCTTGTTCCAGTAAAAGGGTCGAACTCCCAACACTAATCTCTTTTCTCATGTTCGTAGTATACCAAGGAGTATCGCTCAAAGTGATATTGGCAGAGCAATTTCTCTAGGGTATTATGAAGCCAATGAAACCCTACACAGAGCGAACTCCTGACGAACAGTACAAAAATCTTCTCCGAAGCATTCTCGAAAAAGGCACCCGTGTAGAAAGTCAGCAGGGTCCTGACGCACTCACCTTCATAGGACCAACCCCACTTCATTTCAAATTTGAAAATGGTTTTCCCATGATCACTGAGCGGAGCGTAAAAGGGTTTTGGAAACAAGCTATTGGAGAAATTTGTGGCTTCATAAACGGAGCTCGAACACTCACAGAACTTGAATCATTTGGATGTAATTTCTGGACACCGTGGGGCACTCCCGAAAAATGTGCGAAGCGCGGACTTGAAACAGGAGACCTTGGACCCGGCTCATACGGAGCTGCTTTTCATGACTTCCCTACAAGTGAAGGCGTTCCATACAATCAATTTCAAAACATTATCGAGCAAATAAAAGAATTTCCTCATTTGCGCACACACTTTATTTCTCCGTGGATTCCACAATATACAATTCGAGGCACTGGTAAACAGCAAAAAGTAGTGGTCTGTCCGTGTCACGGCTGGATTCATATTCGAATACTCAACAACAAGTTGACGCTCCACATGTTTCAGAGATCAGCCGACGTTCCCGTAGGTGTTCCTTCAAATATGATTCAGTACGCAGCATTAACCATGATGATTGCGCAAGCAACAGGATTTGAGGCATACGAATATGTACACAGTTTTTCTGATGCGCATATTTATGTAGACCAAATACCTATGGTTGAAGAATTGATTGCACGAGAAACAAAACCGTTCCCTACCGTAACATTAACAAATCCAACAAACGATCTTTTTGCATTCCGCAAAGATGATTTTGAACTTGCCGACTATACTGCAGGAGAATCGATGCGAGGAATACCCGTCGCTGTATAAAAATATGCCTCACGAATCTAAAGTTGGTCTTAACCACAGAAACGCTCGAACCGAGGAACAAAAAGCTCTCATGGCAAAGATAGAAGCTGACGGTGTATGTCCTTTTTGTGCAGAGCATTTTAAAAAATATCATCCCAAGCCCATTCTGCGAGAAACTGACTATTGGTTTGTTACAACAAATATGAGTCCGTATGAAGGAACGCAGCATCATTTCCTGCTCGTATATAAGCCATTCCACGCAACCCTTCCCGAACAAGTTGTCAGAGAAGCACAAACAGATCTTTTTGCATCCATTGAATGGATAATGAAAACACACCACATTATGGGAGGATCTTTTTTTATGCGCTTCGGTGATATGAAATACACCGGCAGCAGTGTGGAGCATCTTCATGCACACCTCATCGTAGGCGACGTTGATGCGCCAGACCATCAACCTGTAAAAGTACGTCTTGGCTAAACCTTAACAGGTTTTTTAAAAGGTTGACTTTTTTTGTTTTTTATTGCACTCTCAATCTTGGATTCAAAAGGAGGACCCGATGCCCGCATGTGACGCCCCCACCCTGCTCACCCCCGAACAACTGTTCTGCCTCTGCGGATGCCGCAGCTATAAGCAGTACTACGAGATGCGGAAAGGCTTCGAGTCTGGAGCTTGTGCTTTCTGCCAGATCGACAAGGGGCTCAACCAAGTGCTTTTCGAGAACGATTTTTGGCTGATCTGGGAGGTTCCCTCGCAATTTCTGCGTAAGGAACTTGCCCTCCATCTGATGATCGTCCCGAAGCAACACGTTCGGTTCCCTTGGGAACTTCCTGCAGAAGCTACGCGCGCGAAGTACGCGTGCTGGGAGTGGATCGAGGAACACTACGCTGACCGGATCGAGGGCGGCATAATTGCTACCCGCATTGGAGACATGCGGCTCAATGCCGGCACGGTGCCGCACATGCACACCAACGTGTATGTGCCGAAGGGTACCGCTGAATTTCGGATTCCTGTTTTTAAGGATCCGAGTGACGCCGCGGAGAACGCTCTGCGTGCCGCAGAATTTTCGACACGATACGAAGCAGGTGAAGTGCCCGCCTAACGCGAGGCACATCTGGACAGGATTACTCCTGTCCTTTTTTTATATCAACAAAAACAAGTTCTACTCCTGCCTCTTTCAAAAACACATCTCCCTCTAAGACTGCATATCCTTTACTAAACAGAACTTTTTTAATTCCCGCTTTTACGATAAGGCGCGCGCAGTATGGACATGGAAAATCTGTGACATAGAGCTCGGCTCCTTCAGTCGACACCCCTCTCCGAGCCGCCTCCCCGATAGCTGCCACCTCCGCATGTGCTGAAGTTACATAATTAATATGTACTCCTTTTTTAAATAACGCACGTGTATCCCCGAGTATATTTGGCATCTGCGCTTCTGGCATATGCTCATTATGCGTAACCACAATAACCTCGCCATCCTTTACAAGTGCAGCACCAACCTGACGCCACCAATCAAAGCTCTTTGTTGATTCAGAAATAACTTCCCCGAATATTTTTTGCTCAAGATCTGAAAGTTGAACCGTTTCTTGATGAAGTGGAACAACATCTTCCCCTATATTGTCTTTATTCCATCGCAAGAAAATATCACAGTACTCTATATTCTTTTGAGGAAAATATGTCGTAGCAATAAAATGACTTATGTCTTCGTTTGGCATCATAATACCAACCTCTTCTTTTTGAAGCTCTTCTATGGTTTTAGAATCCAAGATCTCCATCCTAAACGAGCGCATGCTCGATATAGCAGCCACAATGGAAGCGCTCGGCAACGCACGAATTCGATCTTTTCGATTAATATAATCGAGCTCGGTGTGTGATTCTAAGACTTCATCTGAAACTATGTAGAGCTCTGCAACTCCTTGCTTTGAGAGTTCATTAAAAAAATCGATATACCCTTTGTGGAGTACGGGTACATATGCGACACCAACAATCCTGCTCATGAGCCGTCTTTACTAATTTGTATCAAACGTATTTTTGCACTTGTTGAAGTAGACGATTGAGGTTCAAGTACTATGATTTCCCCACAATACTCGCGCTTATCATCAACCTCTTCATCATCATGCTTCGTAGATTTTGACACTACTAAAATATCGGGTCGTACAAGTTTAATGAGGTGATTTTTTGGATCAGATGCTTTTTTAAGTGTCAGCACATCAGCATGTCGCACGTGTGAAATAATAGCTACTCGCTCATCTTCTGGAACGATTGGTCTCCCTGGACCTTTTCGCTCCCTCACCTTTTCATCACTATCAACTCCCACAATAAGTAAATCTCCGAGACTCTTTGCTTTTTCAAGATACTGAGCATGACCCACATGAAAGAGATCGAATGTTCCTGAGGTAAGGACGATACGGAGTCCGAGCTTTTTCCAGTAGACCACAAGCTCTGCGAGACGATCATGATCAGCGATAAAGCGGTGTTCAAAGCTTGTAGTATCTCCAAAAATTCCTGTATTAATTGCCATATGCGTTTTTATAGGAGCAGTATAGCGTGAATTATTTTGATTCAGAAGCCAGGACAAAGACAGATCATTGTGTCATAATCATTCCTATATGAAACCTCGTGTGAGTATTATTGCTGCTATTGGAAGAAATCGAGAGCTTGGCAAAAGCGGCGATCTTATTTGGCGCATACCAGCTGACCTCAAGCACGTGAAAGACCTCACGATGGGTCACCCACTCATCATGGGACGAAAAACGTATGAATCCATTGGACGACCTCTGCCAGGGAGAACCATGATTGTCGTTACCAGAAACGCCATGGAAATTGAAGGGTGTATCGTAAAAAACTCACTTGAGGACGCTCTCACAGAAGCAAAAAATATTGATCCAAAAGAGGTTTTTATTTTTGGGGGAGCACAACTGTATGAACAGGCCTTAGCAATAACTGATCGCCTATACCTAACACGTATTGATACAGAAGATTCCGAAGCAGATACCTTCTTCCCTCCCTATAAAGACACATTCATAAAAGTCATGGAGTCAGAAACGCATACAGAAAACGGACTCACGTACGAATGGATAATTCTTGAGAGAAACTAACAAAAAACCGCGCCTCATCGGCGCGGTTTTTTGTTAGTTAATTATTTTACTTCCACCCTCTACGAGGGCAGTTCGGGTTGTATGACAAAATTAAAACCGCCCAAAGGCGGATCTAATTTGTCGACAACCCCGTTGAAGTAATTATTTTACTTCAACGCCCATTGAACGTGCAGTACCTTCAATAATACGCATTGCAGCTTCTACTGATCCGGCATTGAGATCTGCCATCTTCTCTTCAGCAATTGCCTGAACCTGCGCCTTTGAAAGCGTTCCTACCTTAGACGAAAGATTCTTTCCTGAACCACTCTCCTTTCCAATCGCCTTAAGAATAAGACGAGATGCTGGAGAAACCTTTGTTATGAAATCAAACGTACGGTCATCATATACGGAAATTTCAACTGGGATAATTGAACCCATTTTATCGCGTGTACGCTCGTTAAATTGATTTACGAACTCACCGATATTAACTCCAGCCTGACCAAGAGCAGGACCTACAGGAGGCGCTGGAGTTGCCTTTCCGCCAGCGATCTGGAGCTTAAGCTTTTTTACTATTTTTTTCGCCATATTTATTGTGGTGTTACTATACTGATTTTTTGAAATTGAGCAAGGACGCCTCTTATGCGCGCTTTACCTGAAGGAAATCAAGCTCAACTGGAGTTTCACGACCAAACATTGAAACCAGAACCTTTACCTTGCCCCGCTCCTCATCAATTTCCCCAACCTTACCTTCAAGTTCACGGAATGGTCCGTCCACAATGGTTACAAGATCATGGATTGAAAGGTCAACTTTGTGCTTAACAACTTCCGTCTGCATACGTCCCATAAGAGCATCGAGCTCATCTTTTTGAAGAGGTACTGGCTGCGTACCGCTTCCCACAAACCCTGTTACGCGAGGCGTGTTACGAACCACATACCATGACTCGTCATTTACCACCATGTCTACGAGAACATATCCCGGATATACTCGCTCTTCTTCAACGATACGCTTTCCTCCTTTCACGCGGATCTTTTTTTCTACAGGAACCAATACTTCAAAGATTTGATTCTGCATTCCCAAAGATTCAATGCGCTGCTTCAAGTTTCGAGCAACTGCATTTTCATATCCTGAGTACGTATGAATCGCGTACCAGTGTCGCTCATTATCACCGAGTTGTTTTGCCATGATATATATTCGTTAGTTACTGATAAACCAATCAAGTCCTCGAGAAAAAATAAAATCTGCAAAACCAAGAATCACCGCTACAACAAGAGAAAAAGCAACAATGAGCCCCGTAAATACGATCGCTTGACGCTGCGTTGGCCATGAGACATGGCGCATTTCTGCTTTTGTATCCCTCAAATATTCAACGAGACTCATACTGATATATGTTATGCGATTGTGTAATACAAAATCTTGCCAAAATTAAAACGCCCTGAGGGCGAATTTCTTATAGAGTACCAAGAAGAAACCAATCCGTCAAATACAGAAAAAACGCACATATGTGCGCTTTTTCTGTATTTGTACTCTTTATTTTTCTTTTGATTTAGTGAATTTTGTATGTAAGTGACACAGAAGCACTAATCTTACTTTCCCCTGCACTCACCTGTGGAGCACTGTAGGCATCAGCCTTCATCATACCTCCCATGCCCATATTTGACTCATAGTATGATGACATTGGTTCGTTGTCATAGAATGACTGAAGATCTCCAAGGCGTACACCGAGACTCTTGGCAAGAACACGTGCTTTTTCCTTTGCGTCAGCAATTGCTTCAGCTTGTACTTGAGCCTTCGCCTCGTCAGTATCGTCAACGGTAAACGCAAGGCTGCTTACATTTGTTGCACCCTTTGATCCAACTCCTGCAATAAGCTCGCCCGCCTTTTCGAGCGCTCGCACCTTCACCGTAACCGTTTCCTCTGCTGTGTAGCCTACAAGAACCTGGTTTTGATTTGTCGATGGATACATCATAGAGTCATACGGAGCCGCTGCTGCCCATTCGTACTTCGGCATCAAATTGTAATATGTTGTTTTGATGTCTTTTTCTTCAACTCCCATCTCCTTGAGATATGCCTTTACTGCATTACTTTTTTCTGCAGATTTTCCTTGTGCTGCAGTTGCGTCCTTCTCCTCAGCCATTACCGAGAAGGTGAACTCTGCAATATCTGGCTTTACAAACATTTCTGAAACTCCTACAACTGAAATAGTTTGATACTCAGCTGAGTCTCCTTGCTTGTATGCAAGGCGTGCATAGGCTACAAGCGCCACTATGGCAAAAACTAAAAACCCAAATACAAGAGCCTTGAATACTTTATTTTGACCCCATTCTTGAAGCATAACGTTAGTATATTTATCGCTAATAAGTACTTAAGTGTACCACCAGAGTTGTACAACACCAATTACTCCCCACAGACCCGATTATACTCGGCAATATCAAACGAAGAGAGAGCGAATCCTGAAAAAGCCCCTTCCATCACGTCGTGCATTATAGACGCAGCACCTTCAACATGATCAAGAGAAAGTGCGTGCCCGAGTTCATGCGCTAAAACCTTTTTCAATTCGGTCATATCATCAAATTGATAAATAGAAATTGCATCTCCATGATATTCGCCTTGTGTAAACTCTCGCTCTGTCGCAAACATAGTGTTGTACCATGCAACATCTTTGTTATAGTCCTCGACAACTTGATTACCCTTAAAACTGAGCTCATTTAACGCCTCGGTAAAATCATTTAATTTCTGAGCACGCTCATTAAGTTCTTTACTTTCACTCTCCAAAGCACGCTCACGGGACGCAAGATCTCTATATGCATCCTCAGGAGCACCACCCTTGCTATTCCACTCAGAGACTTCTGCATTATATGCAGCAAGATTTTCTTCGTATCGTGCTACACGGGCTTCATATGAGGCCTTAAGATCCTCATACTCTTCCTGCATGCGTGCATATTTTGTATATATTTCTTCACTTATATTTTGCTTTGAATCAAGAACAGTTTGCGCCTCATGACTTTCATCAGTTACATCCTGTCGTTCATCGTAGACAAAATTTACTTTAAAGGGTGTGCCGGGTGTGTAGGTAAACAAATTTTTACCTGTTGCATCTTCCCATAGCGATTCCGCGGTAGACAGAGCATCTCGCACTTCATCTTTAGAAATATTGAAACGAGGATCTATATCACCTATGTCATAAAGCACAGGAACCCTGCACTTTGATTCAGCGAAACGATACCAATACACCCCTCCAAAAATGAGGGTCACACAGAGCACGTACAGAAAGACTTTACGCATACCATAATGATAGCGCATAAATAGAAAGACTCACAAAATGGCTTTAAATAAAGCGGATTGAACGTGTCACAAAAGAAAAAACGAGCACAGAGTGCCCGTTTTTTCTTTTGTTGTGCTTACTTTTTACCACTGCAATGCTCCTCCTGTTTTGTATTCGGTTACGCGAGTTTCAAAGAAATTCTTTTCTTTCGGCATATCCATAATCTCACTCATCCATGGAAGTGGATTTTTTGTATTGTATTGACGAGGAAGACGGAGACGCTCAAGTCTACGGTCAGCAATATATTCTACATAGTCTTGTACTGTTCCCGCATTAAGTCCAAGAATACCGTTTGGTAGTGCGTCAGCCGCATATGCCTTCTCAAGCTCAACCGCTTTCTTGATGTTTTCAATAATCACATTCTGAAATTCAGGAGTCCATATATCTGGATTCTCATCAACAATTGCATTGATGAGATCGACACCAAACGCAAGGTGGACTGACTCATCACGCAATATGTACTGGAACTGCTCTCCTACCCCCACCATCTTGTTGTGACGGAGCAGCGAAAGCATCATCACAAATCCTGCATAGAAGAAGATGCCTTCCATGATTGCATAGTATCCAATGAGATCATGCACAAACTTCTGTGTGTTTTCTGTCCCTACAGTTGAGAAGTGAGGATCAAGAACTGATTTTGTAATGGAAACTACAAATTCATCTTTTGCCTTGATCGAAGGGATGGTGAGATACATGTTGTATACCTCATCAGGATTGAGTCCCAAAGTATCACAGGTGTAAATAAAGGTATCTGTATGTATCGCCTCTTCATATGCCTGGCGAAGAAGATACTGGCGGCACTCAGGGTTTGTTACGTGCTTATAGACCGCAAGCACAATGTTATTCGCAGTGAGACTTTCCGCAGTAGAAAAGAAACCGAGATTCCAAATTATCATTCGGCGCTCATCGTCTGAAAGTGCACCTGGTCCCTGCTTCTTCCACAACTCAATATCAAGCTGCATCGAAACCTCTTCAGGCACCCAGTTATTGGCAACGCCTGTTTTGTAGTGAGTACGCGCCCACATATAACTCATAGGCAGGATCTTATTCGGATCTGTCGCAGAGTTATTTATGATACGTGTCTTCTTTTGATCATGAGCCTGACTCATAGCTGCTGATGCAGGCGTCGAAAATGTTGTAGACATTATGTTTGAGAAGTTATTTTTAAATTACTGGCATGCTTCACATATGGCATCTTCGGCGACATGGAGTTTAATTGGACGTTTTTCTTGCACTGCCACCTTACTCTGCTCCATAGCTGCTTGCGTGAACGGAGACGGTGTCGGGAGAGGAGATGGAACTGCAGCTGCGTGTACAACTGGAGGCGCTGTTTGAATCGGAGACGGAATAGATTGTGGCGCAGGTGTTTCTACAGGAGCGGCTGGTATATCATCTCGTGTTCGTATCTGAGTTCCTTTTGCATCAATCGTTGATTTTTCAACCTGAGAAGCTCCGAGTGAGCGAAGGTAATATGTTGTCTTGAGACCCTTCTCCCATGCATAGATATAGAGGTCTGCAAGCTCTCGTCCTGATGTTCCTGAGAAGAAAATATTGAGAGATTGTGACTGGTCGATCCACTTCCCTCGAACCGCCGCAGCGTTGATGAGCCAACGCATATCAATTTCAAATGTCTCTCGATATTTTTCTTTAAGATATCCTGGAATTTCTGCAATTTTTTGAATACTTCCATCGTGATACTTAATCTTATCGAGCATGTCTTGATTCCACAGACCGAGAGACTTGAGATCTTGTACAAGGTACGTATTTACCACCACGAAGTCTCCAGAGATATTAGATTTCACATAAATATTCTTGTAGATCGGCTCGATGGCTGGAATAGAACCAACGATATTTGAAATTGTCGCTGTCGGAGCAATCGCCATACAGTTTGAGTTGCGCATTCCGTAGCGCTGTATTAACTCACGAACCTCTGCCCACGGAAGGCGTTCGATGCGATTAGTATCAGTAGCAAGACCACGCTCTTCTTCGAGAAGTGCAATGGTATCAAGCGGAAGAATTCCTCTATCCCACTTAGAACCCTTGAAACTCTCGTACGCCCCTCGCTCACGAGCAAGCTCACTAGATGCACGTATTGCATAGAATGAAACAATTTCCATTGACTCGTCAGCAAATGCCACACACGCGTCACTTGCGAAGTTGATACCGAGTTGATAGAGAGCGTCGTGGAATCCCATAATACCGAGCCCTACTGGACGATGCTTCATATTAGATGTTCGCGCCTCCACAGTTGGATAGAAGTTGAGGTCGATAACGTTATCGAGCATGCGCATACCTGTCTCAACAGTCTCTTTCACAAGTGCGTGATCGAATACTCCGTTTGAAACGTGGAGCGCAAAGTTTACTGATCCCAAGTTACATACCGCAGTTTCTGTTGCTGAGGTATTGAGGGTAATTTCTGTACACAGATTTGAAGTGTGTACGATACCCGCATGATCTTGAGGAGAGCGAACATTTGATGGATCTTTAAAGGTAATCCATGGATGTCCTGTCTCAAAGAGAGACGCAAGCATTTTTCTCCATAGATCGCGTGCCTTCATATGCTTGAAGAGCTTCATCTCTCCAGCACGAGCCATTGCTTCATACTTTGTGTAGAGTTCTTCAAACTTTTTACCGTATGTTTCGGTAAGATCTTTTGCTTCGTCTGGCGAGAAAAGTGTCCACTCCCCATCCTCTCGTACCCGCTTCATGAAAAGATCAGAGACCCATGACGCAGTATTCATGTCATGCGTGCGACGACGCTCGTCTCCTGTGTTTTTTCGAAGCTCTAGGAAGTCTTCAAAATCGTAGTGCCAGTTCTCAAGAGAAACACACGTTGCACCACGTCTGCGACCAGAGCGATTGATTGCAACAGTAACGTCGTTGGCAACCTTAAGAAATGGAATAACTCCCTGACTTGTGATTCCTGAACCCTTGATGACAGCCCCCGTACCACGAAGCTTGCTCCATGAAGTACCAATACCTCCTGCCCACTTTGAGAGCTGCGCATTATCACCAAATACCTTAAAGATATGAGTGAGGTCGTCCTCTACTATATTGAGATAGCATGATGAGAGCTGCGGGTGTGGCGTGCCTGAGTGGAACAATGTTGGAGTAGATGGAACAAAGCGCAATGTCGACATAACGGTATAAAACTGCTCCGCACGCATTTCTTTGTGCTCCTCATTGAGTGCGATACCCATAGCAACGCGCATCCACATATACTGCGGAGTTTCAAGAACTGTCTTTTCGTTGCTTCGAATGAAGTATCTGTCATTGAGTGTTTCAACTCCAAGGTATTCAAAGAGATCATCTCGCTCAGGAACCAAGAGAGTTGCAAGGTGTTCAAGATTGAAGCCAAGTATACGCTCATCAAGCTTCTTCTCTGCCACAGCCTGACGAATATTTCTTACAAACGCTGAACGGTACGAACTATCGAATGTGCTCGTTGAAAACGACTCTTTTCCAATTGCCTCTTTGTAAAGACGAGCACACAACTGGCGAGCAGCAACCTTAGCATACGCTGGATCAAGCTCAATGCGTGCGCGGAGCACCATAGTGATCAATCGCGCAAGCTCAGATGTTTTAATATTTGCATACACCTCACGCTCAACCTGAGCGGCGATTGAATCAAGGTCTACCTCTGTTTCAAAACCACGCACAAATGATCGAAGCGACGCGAGAACTTTCTCTTTTGAAAAAGGCTCCATAACACCATTGCGCTTCTCTACCATCAAGCGGTTTTCTTCAATATCCTTCACGACACGCTCCTTTCTCTCTTTGGTGTGCTCAAAACGGTACAAAATATAGGACTTAGCAACGCGAAAGTATCCACGCTCCATCAATGTCTCCTCCACCGTATCCTGCACCTGCTCAACGGTAAGGAGTGTGTCGTGGAAAGCGCTCTCTATCTTTGCAACCACCCTATCGGTCATCTGATCTATGACCACATCATCAATTGCTACATTTTCTGCAGCAAAAGCCTTTTTCATCACAATGATAATCTTCCCTTTATCAAAAGGGACAGTATCACCATTTCGTTTGCGTATTTCTGTGATCATAGATGATTAAAATTAATATATAAAATATTTAGGGAGTCATAAGGACACCTATGGCATGTACCATAGCTGTCCTTGAGATCCCTCCACCACACGAAGAAGAGCGTGCTTCATAGAGATTTTAGCATGCTTCAAAAAAGACGAAATTCTATCGAAAAACAAAAAGTGAGAAAGAATATAGACTTTTGGGACAATCACCTTTTTTCTCATGTGGATAACAATACCCACACGTTACATGCAAGACTTGAGTGCTTTTTAAAACCGTGTCACAAACAAGAAAGAGCGGCTTTTCGACCGCCCCTTCTTGTTTGTGACACTCTATTTATCGTTTGTCACGAATCAAGTCTCGTATCTCTCCCAGAAGCCGTGCTTCGTGAGAGATTATTTCTTTTGCATCTTCTACAATTCTTTCTTCTGCCCTCTTAAGGCGAGAAATACCTTTTACCGCCACAAAAATCACAAGCGCGATGATTAGAAAATCAACAATGCTCTGCAGAAATAATCCGTACTGCACCACAACAGCACCGACGGTCAATGAAAGTGTTGAAAAATTCACTCCTCCCAGGAAAATGCTCAAAAACGGCATAATAACCGTATCTACTAATGAGGAGACGATCTTGCCAAATGCAGTACCGATAATGACCGCAATCGCCAGATCAACAACGTTGCCCCGGACAGCAAAAGCTTTAAACTCTGTAATAAAAGCATTCATATAGCTATACCTAAAAAAGCTGCGCTAAATAAAAGCCAAACCCTGCCCCAATCGCAAACGAAAATACGCATGCAAAAATAATGTCATTTTTTCCCATTCCCATATTCTACCAGAGAGATACCTTGAAATCATTTAATTATTTTTAGCAAAATACTCCTGAGCTATCTCTCGATACATATCCCGCTTCTCTTTCGACATTTTCTCGAGTAATTTAGGCATCATTGAGAGGCGGTGCTGTGAAGCGAAGAAGTCTCTGCGCTTTGCAATAAAGCTCCAATACAATGCTGTCCAAAGATCTTCCCATGACCCAGCTTTATACTTCGACATCTTTTTTATATAGCTACTTCCTGATATATAGGGCTTGGTAGCAAAAGTACCGCCGTCTGCAAACTGACTCATGCCATACACATTCGGAACCATAACCCAATCATAGGCATCAACATACATCGCCATAAACCATCGACACACTTCATCCGGATGAGTTTCCGTAAGGAGCATAAAGTTGCCTATCACCATCAAGCGCTCGATGTGGTGACTATACCCCCATGAAAGAGCTCTGTTTATTGCTGAATCGAGAGGAACAACGCCAGTAGCACCCTTCCAGAAGCTTTCTCCCAAGGCTCTTGTGTGATTCCAAAAGTTTTTACTTCGCATACTCACTCCGTCGCATTCGTAGCTTGCGCGAATAAACTCTCTCCATCCAATAACCTGCCGCACAAAACCTTCAATATTATTAAATTCAATATCATGCTTTTCTCCATACTCTATGGCAGCCGATATAACTTCCTGTGGCGTCAATAGTCCACTATTCAGAAGTGGCGAGAGAGTTGAATGAAAGAGTCGCACATGATCCGTCTCAATGGCATCTTCAAAATCACCAAAATGCTGTAGTCTCTCCGTAATAAAAGCGTGGAGGTATTTTTGAGCGCCCTCATGAGTCCACGGTATCCATACCCTCGTGTCCCCATAGCGCTCCGCACGAATTGTTGCAAGCCACTCTAATGCATCTTGTATCTCAGCACTCTCTGCATATTCGCTAATATCGTCAGGCAACAAAAAATCTTTAGGGATTTTTTTCCTATTTTCTGTGTCAAAACTCCATTCACCATAAAGAGGCGCAGCATCTTCCGTGACTAGTATTTTTTTATCGATACGAAGTTGTTTGTAAAAGCGGGCCATATGCTTCCCGCTCTTTTGGTAGCGCGTAACAGCTTCTTCTTTGGGTAGCATAAAGAGAGGTGATTCATATCGAACACGAATCAACTTATGACGGCGAGACGACTCCTCTATACGCCGTTCAAGCCAATTATCCGTGGTGTCTACAATATGCACATGAGTGACCCCCTCTTTTGCGAGAATACCAAATACACTCGCAGTAGTACTCAAGTTCGCACTATCGAGATACACCACATCAAAGCCCTCACTTTGAAGTCGGCACTTATACGCTTGCATCGAAAGCCTATGGAGAAGTAACTTCTGAGTATGTATAGGAAACTCCGTGAGAAACAGAGATTCTTCAACTATATAAATAGTTCGCCCCTTCTCGATCGCTGGATGTTTTAAAAAGAGCTGATGCGGATATACGATTGTGACAGCCTTCATTGCAGTGAGTATACTAGAAATACCAATGCCTAAAAAACTGACAGAGACCAAGTTGTGTGTTGCCTGCAAGCTTCCCTTCTCCAACCGCAAGCGCTGGAGCAGCCGAAAGCAGTGGGATGAAGTACGCTTTTGCTCGGAACGATGTAGAAAAGCAAAGTAATGACACCTATCAAGATAGGTTACACAGCAAATTTTAGTCGTCGAGAGGTAACCTTTGAGTACGCTTCATGCTTACTACCTGCACCAGCTCTCCGACGTACTCGCTCTCGCCAACGTCGATACGAATTATGTGATTGGTGAACCCTCATAAAACGCACGAGCTCATTCTCATTCAAACCCCACTCTCGATGTATGACCTCATACGAAATACTATCAGCCCATGCCATGAGAATAATATGCTCGACTTCACTTGGAGTAAAATTTCTTTTATTCATACTTTTTTCGAGTAATTTTGTATTATATACCGATGCGTAAACTATGGAATCGTCCAAGCGTCCCAGTGTGGAGTCTTGTAACTCGAGATACAGATGGGAACATAAATATGAATATTTGTACGTATGTAACGAGCATATCGCTGCAACCAAAACTCATGCTAATTGCTCTCTATGCAGGCACAAAGACACTCAAAAATGTACTAGAAACCAAACAGGGTCTCCTGCAACTCTTAACAGAAGAACTGGCTCCTGTAGTCCGAGTATGTGGACGCACAACAGGCCATACGACTGATAAAATAGCGCGCCTGAAAAAACGGTATCTCCTAAGTGAAGTCGACGGCTTTTTGTATTTTACTCAAGCAGCTGGATATGTGACTCTCTCTTTTAAAGATGTGATCTCGACCGAAGGAGATCACATACTTGCGATCGCCGAGGTAATACATACAAAAAATCTGAATGACCTACCCCTCCTCACAACAGACTACCTCAAGAAACATAAATTCGTTCGGTAAAAATTTGCATTGAGATGTACCAGCGAGCAAAAAGCCCCTTTCGGGGCTCTCGCAAATGTCTGGGCGGCTACAGTGAATCCTCCTTTCCCAAATAATTTCTGTCGTGAACGACTTAGAAATTATTCTCCTTAGGAGCCTAGAACTTTTGCTCAGACCAATGGCGCAAAAGTTTCCTTCGATTCCCTGTAGTCCTGCCCTTCATCACAAAACCTGACCATATGGTCAGGTTTTGTTCTTCTGGGCGGCTACAGGGAATCGAACCCTGATTGAGGGCTCCACAAGCCCCAGTGTTAACCGTTACACCATAGCCGCCATCTCTCAACACCCCAATATAGAGGTATCTATTTATAACGATTTTACAGCTAAAAGTCGAGGACTCGCGTATCTATACTCAAAAACAAAAAGAGCCGACCGAAGTCGGATCTTTTTATTAGTGCCCAGGACTGGACTTGAACCAGCATGCAATTACGCGCTACCACCTCAAGGTAGTGGGTCTACCAATTTCCCCACCTGGGCAACATGCGCATCTCTACGCCGTAGCATTATGCACAAAAAACCATTTAGTATCAAGAAAAAAACGGAGCGTGTGCTCCGTTTTTTTCTTTATACTACCTCTTCTTTCTTTTCTTCTGTCGGAGTCTCTTCTGGAGCTTCAGCAGGAACTTCTGGTTCTGGAGTATTGAGAGCTTCTTCTGCGGCCACGCGAGCTGCTTCGGCCTCCTCTGCAGCCTTGGCTTCAGCAGCGAGCGCTGCTGCCTTAGCCTCTTCTTCTGCCTTGTCTGCAGCGGCTTTTGCTACCCTCTTCTGCTCCACTTCAACACCGCTTTCTGTTGCAAGAGATGCATTGGTCATACGGCGCATGAGACGACGAGCCTCACGAGCAACTTTCTCACGAATATGATAGAGCTTTGAACGTCGCACTTTTGCGCGGCGGATAATCTCGATTTTGTCGATAAGTGGAGAATAGAGCGGAAAAATCTTCTCTACACCAATACCATCTACCACCTTTCGAACGGTAAAAGTACCTCCTGCTTCGTTTCCATGCTTACGAGCAAGCACAAGACCTTCGAAAAGCTGGATACGTGTCTTCCCTTTATCCTGAATCTTCTGATATACGCGAACAGTATCGCCAGACTTGATGCCGATACTTGTGCGGTCCTCCATATTTACCGGAGAAATGATGACGCCTGTAGTGTTCATATAAACTATAAAATAGTACGCGGTACTGTACCACATGGTGATAAAAGCTGCAATCTTAAGGACTTTGTCGAGAAACCCCTAAGAAACCTTGCCTGCCCCGCCGTCAGCATCCATGACTTTCAGCGCTCGCTCAAACTCATCTGGGAGAGGAGCAATAAATGTCTGCTCTCCAGCGCTCGGAAGCATAATTTTCAGAGAATATGCATGAAGTGCAAGTCTCCCAAAACCTAAATCGCACGGAAATGTAGGCGCATAGAGCTGATCGCACACAATAGGATGGTTGATTGCCTTGAGATGTACACGAATCTGGTGCGTTCGACCTGTCTTTGGCATCACACGCAGATACGCATGTGTGCCACTCTGACGTATCAGCTCCCAGTTAGTAACTGCCGGACGCAAGAGTCCTCGCGCGCCACGCTGCGCTGAGCGTTGACGAAAGTCTTTTGAGCTTCGACCTATTGGTCTATCGATAGTGCCCCACTCTTTTTTCATCGTGCCATATACACATGTTCTATACTCCTTCTCTACAAGTCGATCATGAAATTGTGCCTTAAGATGGAGAAAAACATCTTGTGTTTTTGCAAGAATCATCACTCCTGAAGTCTCTCGGTCAAGTCTATGCACAATTCCCGATCGCGGTAGCGAGGCTCCATCACGCAGTCGCTCAACCTCACCTACACCATAGGAATCCGGGGAACGCTCTAAAAACCAGTCAACAAGTGTCGCTTCAGTACTCGCCTCAGTATCCTTATGTACCAACATGCCCCACGGCTTATTAACCACCAGCACGTCAGCGTCTTCGTATATAACGGTAACCATACCTAAGACTATATACCAAAATTGCGTTTTCGTGCGCTATAGCTCTCCAAAATTTCTAGAAACTCCTTTTCGGTAAATGCTGGCCATTCCGTTTTGGTAAAAAATAATTCGCTATAGACTGACTGCCATGGCAAAAAATTAGAAAGCCTCATCTCTCCTCCTGTTCGTATGATTAAATCGGGGTCAGGAATCCCTGCTGTCCATAAGTGAGACGCAAAGGTTTCTTCCGTCACCTCTTTTTCATCTTTCATTTTCTTTATCGCCTCAAGTATTTCAAGCCTTCCTCCATACGAAACCGCAATATTCACAGTACGAACCTCCACGTGTGCAGTTCTGTGCTCCAGTGATTCCATTAACACTTGTGTGTCCAGAGAAAAACGCGTGCGGTCTCCTATAAAACGAACACGTACAGGATTTTCTAGATCACTGCATATTTTTTCTGCATCATGTATTAAAAATGTCTGAAAAAGCTTCAGCAAGTGACCAACCTCATCTTCTCCTCGTTTCCAGTTCTCAGTCGAAAACGCATACGCAACAACATGAGTAACTCCTGCCGTCTTCGCCCAACCCAAAAAATCCTTGAACCGCGCATATCCTTCAGTGTGACCTTCAAAAGAACGACGCTCATGAGCACGTGCCCAACGCCTATTGCCATCCATAATCACCCCAATGCACGCAGGAATAACACTATCCATATTAGACGTATACAATAGTGAAATCGTCAAAATGACCTGATGGTGCGCGCCAGTCAACCGCAACAGAGTCCACACGAGAAAGGATCGACCCCTCATGAAGCAGTTCGATATAACGCCTCAATGTATCTGGCTCCCCTTGTGCCACCACCTCTACCGATCCATCGGGTAAATTCTTCACCCACCCAACAAGATCAAAACCTCGAGCCTTGCGTTGCGCAAAATCTCGAAACATAACCATTTGCACCCTACCTTCTATACGACAGTGAATTTCCTCAAACATATAAATAGTTCCCTTACTGTACATTGTTTTTAGAAAGATTCATATTTAAAAAAACACCATACTCTCCTAAAAGTATGATGTTTGCAGAAATTTCACAGACTAGCAGCATCGACGATCGTTGCGGCGATGGTCGTTTCTACGGTTGGTACCACTTCGTTCGCGAGCACGCTGGTTCTGCTCTCGCCAGCTTTCTGGCCCCATGTCGCGCCACTGGGTACCAGTGCGAGGATCATAGATATATTCTCCTGAACCCTGGTAGCCACGTCCGTACCCTCGGTAATCTGTAACGGTATTAACGATCTTAAGTTCACCACAACCCGGGAGCAAGATCACGACGAGCACAAAAAGTGCGGTGCGGTATGACATGGACGATTTCTCCCTTTCTGAATAAATTATACTATATTTATAGTAATTTGTCTATATATTCGCAAAAAGAAATTGAATAAATCTAATAACCGTGTACAATCGTATGCGTAGGGCGATTAGCTCAGTTGGTAGAGCGGCTCATTTACACTGAGATGGTCGGGGGTTCAAGTCCCTCATCGCCCACAAATACAAAAAGACAGGCCTCACGCCTGTCTTTTTGTATTTTGCGATAAGGGACTTGAAGAGCGGAAGAAAACAGTCTGGGAGACTGTTTTCTGAGCTGGGGTCGAGAGCACTTAGACTTTTGCGAATACTTGGAGCAAAAGTCTAAGTGACTCGTGACCAAGCCCTCTCAATCGAGCCTCGCTTTCTCGGTCGGTAACTCACCTTGTTCGTGTCCTCCCGGCAGGAAGTTCGAAGTTTACAACTTCAGTACAGGTTGTCGCCATTTTGATTCGTAAAAACTCTCAAAATTGCTGGCAACCTTTTCGATTCCTGCACGAAAGCACCCCGTACTTTCTCGGTCGGTAACTCACCTTGTTCGTGTCCTCCCGGCAGGAATCGAACCTACATCAAGAGCTTAGAAGTCTCCTGTTCTATCCATTGAACTACGGGAGGAATACACTACTCTACCTTAATACCCCCAGTCTGCAAATCGACTGTGGATTCTTCTTTTGCAGGCGTAGATGTTCCAGAAGTGGTTGTACTTATGGACGACTCCTCGGGAACGACCTTTATATCGAGCGCCTTAAATCTTTCTAATCGCGCACCATATTCTTGCACCATACGCACAACAAGATCCTCATCGTACGTCACATCAAGAGCCACATCCCCATTTACAACACCCTCATCAACCTGCTTGAGCGCAGAAGAAAAAAGTATATAGGCATACGACGCCCCCGCACACACGAGAGTGACCGCTAAAAGTACTCCTAAAAACCACTCACGTTCTGGGTATATTTTTCTAAACTCACGAAAGCTCAATCGAGACTTATACGCTTCTATTACTTTACGGAAATTCCATTTCATCATAGCGGTTTCTTTTTTACTACTGCAACCTCGAGAACACCTTTCCAATCTACTTCCTCACCTAATTCATTAGTCTGAC
Organism: Patescibacteria group bacterium; assembly: GCA_019745315.1. Taxonomy (GTDB): domain Bacteria; phylum Patescibacteriota; class Minisyncoccia; order Phycocordibacterales; family UBA918; genus JAIETH01. The sequence goes on from JAIETH010000002.1 coordinate 107,754, forward strand.
TTAGAGAAACATTCATGACCTCAGACTGGTACGGTAAAGATTCAATAACTGGAAGAAACGCTTGGAGCTCGTCATACGCACCTGAAAGCTCTAAAGAAATATTGAGTGTTTCAAAATTAGTCACATCCTTTATCGGCACCACCTCAACGGATTTAATTCGTGCTTCAAGCCCTTGATGTCGCGCGGCGCCTTCAATCAAAGCAAGTACATATGCTACATCCTCATGGGCAACCACAAATTCCGATAAGATTTTTCGATTCTCCTCTGAGTCTATATACATTTTTTCCAGCTCAGCAAACTGCTGATCACGCGCAACGCTTTCAGCATGAGCACGTGCCTGCTCTTTCACTTTTTTATCTTGTCGATTAACTTCATACAAAAGTCCCCCGTAAACACAAAGCGAAATACCTAATACGAGAAGCGATGTGAGGAGTATTTTTTTTGCAAACGGCGTCATACTATGGTTTTTGCGCTACCAATAACGTCACTACAAATGCATTATCTACTTCAGGAGCAAGATCTGATACGGGAATACTAACACTACTCCAAAATGAATCTTGTTTGAGTCTTTCCACAAATGACTGAAGGTCGCTGCGCGAACGTGCGCGACCCTCGACGCGAACCTGAGCAGCATGTACTTTTTTAGGGAGGTCCGGTGCAATCGCAATGCCCACAAGTGAAATACTCGGCGCAAGCGCCTGTTCTATGTGTGGCATCACGGCTGACGCATGAAGAGACTGTTTTGATGCAGAAAGCTGTGTAGCAAATATGTGCGCCTCAGCGAGCGTTTGTTTCATTTCATCAAACGTTTGTTGTTTTTGCGTACCACCATCCTCTGACATATCAGCTTGGAGACGGTGTACTGATAAAACGTACGTAGGTAGTAATAACGCTGCCGAAACAAAAAATGATAGTGCGCCAAGTATTATCCACACAGATAAAAACCGCGCGACATACTCCCCTCCTATTCTTTTTTTTGCCCCTGGAGGAATGAGGTTAATCATGGTTTTTTAAAAAGTCTGTCAACGCAAGACCTATTGCCGTGGCATACCCATACGAGTGGGCGCGACCTATAGGAGGTATTTCTTCTGAAAAAAGAAATGCATTTTGCCATACTGCTGCCCGTTCAGTTGACACCTCAAGCTCTTCAGTCAAATACTCGGTGAGCCCTGCAAGATTAGCGCTTCCTCCACACAAAATAACTTTATCAATAGTACGACCCTTTGACCCCTCGCTTCGCAAGTTCCAGTAATTGATTCGTATATTAAGCTCATCTTTAAGCGACGCAATACTCGCTACTATCGCCTTCACCACCTCGTCTCCCCCCTCACTACTTCTCAAGAGACCTTGCTCGTTTTTTATACGGGTTATTTCTTTTTCATCGATAGCACCGAGAGATCGACGCATAGCATCACTAATATGTACTCCTCCGATCTCGATTGTAGAGGTAAACATCAACACTCCATTATGAACAATACCAATCCCCGTTCGGGTGTGTCCAAAGTCAACGATCATGTGAGTACCGGTATGCCCTGACGGAATAATGGCACGCGCAACGGCCTGTGCTTCCACTTCAAATGAAAGCGGGTAAAAACCTGCTTCACGGTATGACTCGTAATAGCCGGTTATCGTATCTCGAGCATACACGGCGACACTTACCCGAGCCCCTCCTGTAACCGCATCTCTCCCTACAACCGTATAGTCAAACAATGCCTCACGCGGAGCAAGCGGAACGTTTTCTTCAAGATGAAATTCAATCATGCTCCGAATAGCACTTGCTTCAACGCCCCTATCAAGGGTTGTTTCGAATAGATACGCTCGCTCCTCTGGTAGAGAAACTCGCACAAACTCTGTATGCAAACGACGACGCAGATCTTTGAGCACGGAGACGAGCGCATCTTTATTAACAACAGTGCCCCGAGCTACCGTCTCTGCAACGATGGGCATATCTCCCCATGATTCGAGAGTAAGTCTATGTCCTGCACCACGAAACTGTACGTACTTAAGCGACGCATCAGAAATATCGACTCCAACATTTGGAAGAGTCATAAAACGAGGTGGTGGAAATACACGAGAAAACGCTTTGAGTATACTCATAGATACTGAGTATTATACGACGCACGCCCCGTTATTGCGTGGGGACATACTCACATTCTTATTTTATTTTTGTACCAGGTGGAAGCGAACTGCTTGGCGACAAAAGAGCAAATGACCCCTCCGGAGTACTCGCAGCAAGAATCATTCCCTGACTCTCTATGCCACGTATGGTTCTATATTCAAGATTTATCAAGAAAGGAAGCGTCTGTCCTACAAGAATCTGTGGATCTTCAAAAAAAGTTCGAATACCCGATACGATAGTACGCGGAGTTTCTTCTCCCACATCAACTGAAAGCTTCAGCAGTTTGTCAGCCCCTTCAACAACCTCTACCTCACGAATGAGACCAAGGGCTATATGCAGTTTTGCAAAATCGTCATATGAAATCATGTTGTATGTTTTATCCGTGATAAATAGCTATTGAGAATAATAGTTGCTGCTGCAGCGTCTGTCATATCATTTCTTCCCTGTTCACGAATGGCTTCTTGAGTAGTAAATACTTCAGACTCAAAATATACGGGGGTGTGAGAAATATCACCAAGCGCCGCGGCACATGCAGCAGCTCCTTCTGCTACAGGATTATCCTTCCCTCCGAGGGTGTGTGATTTACCAAAAACAATAGCGCCAACTTTCTCTTTTAGAACAAGCGAAGAGAGTACCTCGACAAGATCTTTTGTGTTTGGAATAACACTATGGGGAAATGCCATAGCTCCTCCCTCATCAGAAAGGGAAATACCCACCCGCCGCGTACCATAATCTATACCCATATACCGCATAAAAAGAGAATACCATAGCAGCCGCTTTTGTTGGAATCTGGAGGTATTTCTGATACTATCGTGTAACGCTTTTACCGAAGCGAGATTCCTGGAGGAGTCGCATAGTGGTTTAGTGCAGCGGTCTTGAAAACCGCCAGGCCGCAAGGTCTCGAGAGTTCGAATCTCTCCTCCTCCGCCACAGAAAAACAGCCCCTTATTAGGGGTTGTTTTTGTAGACAGCAGAGAGAAAGCTCTGGGAGAGCATTCGTGAAAGATTCGAAAAGGTTGTCGAGATTTTCTGAAAGAAAATATCATACAACCTGAACAGAATTTGTAGAATTCGAATCTCTCCTCCTCCGCCACAACAATTTGTATATATTCCTTGTATACTTATTCTCAATGAGAAGTCTGTCTCTCTACCTTACACCCATACTGGCGCTGCTTTTTTTGTCTTCTTTTCTCACGGAAACACTCACAGGAAGCAGTCCTGTGAGTGTTTTTTTCCAACCTATTGTTTTTATACTTTTTATTACCGTCGGATATGGATTTCCCGTCCTCATTATTCGAGAAATATATGTGCGAAAAAATCTAAGTATTCTTAGTCTCTTTGTACTTGGTTTTGCGTATGGACTATGGAACGAAGGCCTCTTTGCACAAACAATTTTTTATCCACTTCATTCACCCATCTTGAGTTTCGCTGAATATGGACTTATTGAAAATATCAGAGTTCCTTTTGCGCTCACCATAAGCTCGTGGCACGCACTCTATGCTGTTATATACCCCATTCTTTTTGTAAGTTATCTATTTCCAAAGTTACAAGAGACGCCGTGGATTTCTAAAAAAACTGCGTGGATTCTCGGAATTGCCAGCGTTCTTTTTGGAAGCCTTGGCTTTTTTAATAATCTACGTGATGTTGAATTTGGAGAGATCGGAACACAGATTACTGGAAACCTTGAACATTACGTATTTCTACTGATTATCTCAATCATTCTGATAACCACTGCCCTAGTCCTACCGCGGCGACAAAAAACTGCATTCCCTAACAACACCACAATTTCAACAAAGAAACTTATTTTGTATGGCATTGCACTCTATTGTGCAGTTTTCTTTCTTCCCTATGTATTTTCACTTCTTAAGCTTCCCGCTCTACTATTTTTTGTATATTTCTTTTCTCTATGGAGCGCTGGAGCATACCTATACACCCGACTGCCACCCCTCTCTCTTCGAGAAAAAGTACTTGTAGGCCTCTCAGGAGAGATTCCCGTTATGCTTCTTGGCCTCACACTTGCACTTCTGTCGTTTAATATACCGCAAAGTATTTTTGTATTCTTTCTTTTGTGTCTCTGCATCGTACTGATTCGATACGTACACATACAAAAAATATAACTGTAGCTGGCTTTTGTATTACAATCGCATTATGAAAAAAACTTTTATTGGCATCATTTGTCTTGCATTGATTTTTGGCACTTATTTCTTTTTTATATACAAAACCCCTATCACCAACAAAAACTCCACGGGACAAACCATAGTGGCTTTTGGTGATAGCTTGGTATATGGCACTGGATCAACACAAGGGAATGACTTTGTTTCACTTGTCTCAAATGAACTCGGACAGCCTATTATTAACCTTGGGGTACCAGGAAATACCAGCGCCTCAGGACTTGCACGGATTGAGGAAGTTATTGCGCTTAAACCAAAGATTGTGATAGTTCTCTTTGGCGGAAATGACTTTTTACAGAAGATACCTATCGATACGACTTTCCAAAATATTGATGAGATAGTCACACGCATACACAATACGGGATCAGCGGTTATCCTCCTTGGAGTACGAGGAGGACTCCTTACCGATCCCTATGCAGATAGATTTGAAGAGATTGCAAAAAATCGCAATACTGCATATGTACCAAATATTTTAAGTGGCCTTATTGGAAATACCTCACGCATGAGTGATGCAATTCACCCAAACGATACGGGATATAAAATAATTGCTGATAAGGTACTAACTGTTTTTACTAAAGAATTCTAATGCGATCACTCCAGAAAGCATATTCATAGAATAAAAAATATTTCTAGAAAATGTTCGTGCTAAAATAACAGCAATGCGTTACGAAGAATATATTGGAGATCTTTCCCCTACCTCCGAAAACACAGGGAGGCTTCGTGAAATATCCTGGGAAGCACCTGAACACCATCACACTGAGAAAGGAAGTGATTGGTATTGGGCTCTCGGTATTATTACTATTGCCGGAGCAATTACTACCATTATCTTTGGCAATGTTCTTTTTGGAGTAGTTATATTACTCGCAGGTCTTATGACCGCGCTCATATCTTCTCGCCCGCCACGAACCGTCACCTACTCAATATCAGTCCGAGGAATTCGCATTGGAACAGAACTCTACCCATACAGCAGCCTTACGTGTTTTTATATCAATGAAGAACATCATCATCATTTACAACTCCTGATTCAAACAACAAGCTTTTTTACCCCCCTTCTCGTCATTCCTATGCCAGACGAGGCACTTGAGGATGTAGAAGAGATTTTAGAGCCACGACTTCCTGAAAAGTACCTAGAAGAGTCTCTTGGTCAACGCATACTGGAATTTTTAGGATTTTAAGGTATGCTGGGTTTTATCGTATTTGCGTAATAGTAAATTCGAGCAGGAACTCTCCTTACAGGAGCTGTACACCTTTTGGATATTTTTGTTCGTTTTGTGAACTCTAAAAATATCTCAAAAGGTCCTGCGAAATCCTTTTACAAAGGCGGTATACCTTACAGACTTTTCCTTGAAAAGATCTGTAAGGTCTTGCGACATGCTCCCAGCATGTCTCACCCCGCACTTTCTCGCTCTCGTCGTTCAACGGATAGGACACAAGCTTGCGGAGCTTGTAATGTAGGTTCGATTCCTGCCGAGAGCACTAAGAGACACAAAACGAGACCTGCGTCTCGTTTTGTGCGTTTAGTGAAGCGGAGCTATGTCGCCCCGCGACAGGCGAGCTCGGGCAGGAGCCGCTTAGCATCTTTCCGAATACTTGGAGGAAAGTGCTTAGCGAGCTGACGCCATACTTGTGCTCGAGAGGAAGCGCGGGGCGCTTCCGTGCAGGAATCGAAGCCTGATTGAGCATTTTTTGGAAAGCTTTGCTTGAACAAAAAAATCCAATCAGGGTACTGGTTCTGTAGGAACCGAATTTCCTGGGAAAAGTATAGAAGCAGGTTTCGCTTGAGCTGTCTTCTTCTGCACTTTCCAACAACCCACCTCAACAAAAAAGACCCCGCGAGGGATCTTTTTTGTCTTCAACTACACCATCTTCTTGATTTGGGCCGCAAGGCGAGACTTCTTTCGAGCGGCAGTATTTGGCTTGATAACGCCACGCTTTGCAGCTTTATCGATAGCCTGACTTACCTCTTTCATCATAGCTTCGGCATCAGCCTTGCTACCTGCAGTTACTTTTTGATACGTTTTTTTAAGAATGTCGCGCATTGCGTTTTGGCGACGCACGTTGTACACACGCTTCTTGAGAGAAGACCGGAGTGCTTTTTTTGCTCCTTTGATAATTGGCATGTCCCGTACTGTACCTCAAAACTCTTGAAAGTGCAATACAGCGAGGAGTCTTTACGATTTTCCGTAGAGCCAGCTCTACGGTATGATGGTGGAATGATACGCAGCGTTCAGGGAACCCTTATAGATATACGCGTAGGCCAGGTTGTTATTGATATCGGAGGCTTAGGATATCTCGTATTTCTCCCTTCGGGAGTGACTTCCGACCTCCAGATAGGGACACGTGCGATATTTCATACATACCTCGCCGTCCGAGAAGACTCACTCACCCTTTATGGCTTCGTAACCCGCGACGACCTTGAGATGTTTGAGCATCTTATAAATCTTCCCAAGATTGGACCGAAGTCAGCTCTTCAAATATTGTCCCAAGCGCCCATTGAGCTTATCAAAAAAGCAGTCGCCTCCGGAGATCCTGAACACTTAAGCAAGCTCTCAGGTATGGGCAAAAAAACTGCGGAGAAGATTGTGATTGGACTCAAAGATCTCTTTGGTGACGCTACACACTTCGGAACCCACGACCGCGGATCAAGCGATGTCGTTGATGCTCTACTCACATTGGGATACTCTCAAAAAGAAGCGCGTGACGTACTTGCTAAAATTGACCCAGAACTTATTGAGACAAATGCACGAGTCAAAGAGGCTCTTCGTATCCTCTCTTCCGAGAGAATGTAGTATAGAAAAATAAAAAACCCCGATTATCGGGGTTTTTTATTTTTCTTTGTATTTTATTCTTCTGTAAAGATCGGCTTGATGGAGACGGTTCCAGTAACAGGTGAACCTCCCCACGTAGTACACGTCATGCTATATGTGGTTTCTCCGAGTACTGGTCCTGTAGTGCGTGAGTAGGTAGTGCCTGAAACCGCCACCGAATCAGCTGTTCCAGAAATATTTTCTCCCGCAATAACACACCCTGTATGACCATTAAGATTTCCTGATACAACCGTTGAACCATTTTTATCTACAACAGCTGGACTTACGCTCATTGTAGGTGGCGGCATTGGCAACTGCACATTAAGAGAAACGCTATCTGTCACTGGAGAACCACCATTGTTACATGAGACCGTATATGAGATTGCACCTACTGATGGCTCACTCACGGCCGCATCACTATTTGTGGTTCCGCTTGTAGCTCCTCCCGTACTAAAGTTAAGTCCTGAACACGTACTCGCATTTGTTGAAGACCATCGGAGATCTACGTGCTGACCTTGTGCAATCTGGGCAGAGGTTGACCATGTAGAGCTTGCACGAGGCTTAATCTCTAGTGTTGCCGTTGGAGATGGAGATGGAGGGTTTGCGCATGTAAAATCTTTTCCAGGAGTTGCAGCGCTCAATACTCCGTTATTAATTCCATGCACCCACGTCCTATACGTTCTCCCTACTACTCCTGTAAACGGATAGCTGGTACTTGTGTAGTAATCTAGACATACATCGCCTGAGTTTTGAGTTGCGGCACAGCTCCCCACCCATGGATTACTTGTATCGTTGATACGCAACGCGTATGAGCTATTGTTGCTTCCTGCGCTCCAGCTCACATTTGCAGCTGTTCCAACACACGATGCCTGCAAATTTGTTGGCGTACTTGGACTATTACATCTAAATGTAACTATTCCAGCTGTTGGATTATATGGGGGGTCTGAGTGTACCCAAAAGTCGTAATTTTTGTCAGGCGAAATAGGCAGGTTTGCAACTGAGGTACCATATGGCCAATTATTAGTATAACAAGTACCAATACCATCTCCGACAGGAGCACCGTCAACCCATTGCCAACCAATACTGTCACAAGCCGCCTTTGTATAATCTCGAATACGTGGATGGTAGGTTGTTGCCCCAGGAACCGCATCCCAATACGCAGTAGCGCTGGTGTTGCCGGCATTACAGGTCGCTCTCACATTTGTTGGGACAGCTGCTACGGGACAAGATATAGCTTGAGGTGAACCACCCAATAGAGGGTTGCCAGCATTACCATGAGATCCTTCATCAATAGCGTATACATAAAATGAGTGACTCGCTGTGTCTGGCAAAGCAATAGGGACTGAGTACGCATGATATGCATTCCCTCCACAAACTCCTGCAAGGTCACCTCTGTGTAAATTGGCAACGCTCTGCCCTACATATATCCCACCACCACCCGCCGGCCCATCTCTGTACACATGCACAGAGAGCGGAGTATTGTAATTATTAGGATCACATGTCCACCCCCACACCTGCGAGCAACTTATTCCATCATGGTACCCTATTGGTGCAGCAGGTGTGGGCGGAGGTGGAGCACAGCTAAATGCTGGTCCTGCAACATAATTACTACATCCAGCTGCATTACACGCAGCAACTGACCACCTATAGTCTCCTCCATACAAACCTGACACTGTTTTTTGAGTACCGTATATATTCTCTTCTGGCCACTGATAGCTCGTCTGAGCATCATGAAGTACAAACTTTGTATATGTCGCAGAAGAAGGTACTGACCAATTTATCGTGGCCGTATTACTTGAACAACTCGCAGATCCATTTGTAGGCTCGCCTGGAGGAGGCATGCACGAACCGTCCCCTGCTCGCAAAAATCGATACTCACGACCAGCTTGCCCATCTCTGTACTGCCACCACTGCCAATCATTAGCTCCTCCCTCGGCTCCCGTACAATATGTATTCCAACACTCTTCGCTTGTGTGAGGATAATTCGACTCGCACGAAGCAGGAACAAGAGAGCCGCCACTTACCCCCAAGGGAGAGTGAGATGCGTACTCTAGCTCTGCACGATGCATGCTGTCATCTTGGGTCAAATAAACCACACCTACCAAAGATATAAATAACCCAAGTACGATACCAAATAAAGGTAAGGAGATTTTTTTATTTTTTATAAAAAGTGTACTTCTTTTAAAAACGCGCCCATACGACCTGAGTAAATGTTTAAACATATAGCTACATTGTAACTGAAAAAAAACTCAATTTATTAGTTATTCACTTCTTTTTGTGCGAACTAGTAGAAGATTTGCCTCCACTGATGCGAGCGTTGCTCGATACCCTTCTTCGTATACTCGAGGATCATTCCCAGGATATGCTCCCCCCCATCTCTCCGGATTCATTGAGAGAAAGCCATTTTGGGACTTTTGCAAAAACTTCTCTGCTTCTTCGTACTCGCCTCTATTGAGCAATGCCACGCCGAGAGCATTTGCGAGCCATGGGTTATCAGGCGAATACTCCAAGCCTTGCCGCGCATATTTTTCTGCATTAATAAAATCTGCCTGCCTAAAAAAAACCCAAGCAATATCGTTATGCCCCGCCCAACTAGTCGGTCTCTCTTCAAGAAATCTTTTAAAATCCTCTACCGCAGCACTGAATTGACCCAAGTAGCCGTAGGTAAGACCACGCATATAATATGCCTGCATAAACGTAGGATCTTCCTCTAGTTGTGTATTGAAATAAAGAACCGCCTCATCTAAATCACCTTTTATGAAGGCGATCCGCCCCACTTGGTAGTAAATAGGATTTTTGTCAGAGTTTTCAAATACAAGAGCCTGCTCAAAACTCCACAAAGCAGCATCTAAATCATAGGCCTTGCCTCCAAAATAATAATTCCCCCGCTCAAAAAGCAAGGTTGAGGTAGAGAACCTCCCCTCTTTTATGAGTTCCCATGTATTTCCTGTGTACAAAAAAAATCCAGCGTATGTAAGTACCGCCACCACGAGCGCACCCAATATCGCTCTGACAAATACACTACTGGAGTATTTGTCAGAAAAAAACTGCAGACGTTGCATATGCAAGAATTATACATCCTTGGTATTACTTTTAAAAAACCCCTCCTAACGCTTTTGCTATACTTACGCTATGTTCAAATTCTTGCAAAACGAGTACAGACTATACCTTTCCCATCAAAGACGCCGTGATGCTTTTTTTATATGGATTCAAAAGAGTCTTCACGAAAAATCAGTGGTCTATGTAAAAGATGTGCAGTTATGGGGTACTCAAATATATAGCGTAGAAAAAGGTAGCGCCAAGAGAATACGCCAAGAGAATCAAATAGACTATATATTACGCACCCCTCACGAAGTAGTTGAAGAAATTAGATCTCATGAATGGTCTATGATTTTTAAAACACCAGTTTTAGAAATATGGAAAAAAACAAGTGTACGCACTAAATATGTATTCGATACTGAGCTTAGTAAAGATGAAATGAGCTCTTTATCGAAGTCAGTACGCCTTATGCTCAAGGAGTATCTAGAAACCCACAAACGTCCTCATCACCCATTTCTTCAGAATGCTAAATTTAGCAAATCATATGGCGTCGATATAGGTTTGTGGGTATCGGGGAAAATGCATGGATCAAAGATATCTTTCAAAAATACCTTGCGAGAAAGCTTGGTTGAAGCCCTCATGGCGTCTGCCACCGATGAACGCTTTAAGGCGTTTACACTTAACGATTTACCAAACACGATCATTGAAATTTCTATACTTTCAACATTGCACATCCCTCTCAGAAAAGAAGAGATTGCATCTCACCAAATCTATTTTGATATGGGTTATGTTGCTCAAAAACATGGCAAGCCCGTAGGTTGGTATATACCAATGGTTTTCAATGATATGACCCACTTCAAAAGCTTTAGTGACTTTACAGAAAGCCTTGTTTTTAAAAAAGCGACACTCCCTGACAGGTCTTCTTTAGATGTAGATATCAACGTGTTTACGGTACACAACTTTATTGAGTCCGCTAACCACTCTGGCACACTACCACTTCAAGGTCCTATTCCCCTATACACTCAAATAAATACTTCTGACCTATTCCAGCGTACTGCTGAGTGGATTATTCAAAATACGCACACAGATGGATATATAGAACCCGTAACTACACAACCACCTAGAGAAATTGCGCTTGACGTAGTGCGGCAGATGTTTACCGCATATGCATTAGCGGCATATAGCATCATTACACTAAACAACGGAGGTCTGGCAGCTGCTAGAAAAATTGCATTATTCGCTCATTCGCATATCCCTCATATAACAAACGAGAATCAATCGCTCCTTGCAGAAATATATTACGCCCTCTATCTTGATGTACTTGGTGAAAAAAAACTAGCATCCGCCATATGCACTCTTGTCAGCAAATCTATTTCTGAAAAGACAGATACTATCACTCTGTCGCAATTTACCATCTTAAGCACAAGAGTAACCCCCCATAAACTTGAAGAAATATCTAAATATATAGCAATTCTTTTAAAGCGCTTTAAACACTCACAGGAACACGCCTCTTTAGCAGAATACGCTGAACTTTTACCACTCACCAAAAAATATAATGAAGTGATTTACCCATCCATCTCTCGCTGGTACATCTCGCTCCAGCATGAATTAGGTTATTTCCCTAACAAAAAAAATGATGGTTTTTACTACACCAGAGGGACTGGAAAAGTACTAGAGGCATGCGCAGCAAGTGGTGACTTCACAGAAGAAGTCAAAAAGGGTCTTGTGTGGCTTGCGCGCTCTCAATATACAGACGATACGCTGTACCACATACCAACACGCGAACGAGGGCGATATCGTGGAGGATTCCGCCACGATATCTTTAATCGAGATGCTTGGGTCGACTCAGCAGGCCACGCACTACTGACTGGCGTATATTTATTAAAAAATCAGCTTAATACGTCTTTGAAACAATAGATTTCATTAGCAAATGTTGTTACGAAAACTAAGTTGTCTTTAAATAAAACAGGGTTGGTGATACGTTCTGAAACAATCTGACTGGCATGTATAGCGCCCGTCTCACTATTACATATATATAACATCCCATCATTACTCCCAACATATACTCTATTTTTTTGCACTACCGGGGAGGAAAATATTCTTCCTTCTGTCTCTCTTTCCCATACAATGGTCTTTTTCTCTAGATCAATACAATATATGTATTTATCTAGAGAAGTCACATACGCACGAGAACCCACTACGCATGGCGTTGCATGAAGCCACTCCGCAACAGGAATTTCAAAACGCATCTTCCCAGATAATACAGACAGAGAAACGAGTAATCCTTTTTGTGTCGAAAATAGCACACCCCTTTCTTCGTCATACACAGATCCTGCATCCTCAACGCCGTCAACTTTTTGAGACCACATAGTCTTTCCTGAGTTTACTTGCAAGCAATGTACCACGCCATCAGAGCCTTGAAATATAAGGCTATCTGAAACCTGTGTGAAATTACCAGACACAGCGCCAGCAACCTGTCGCTCCCATACTATCTCCCTTCGTGACAAGGAATACCCTATTATGGCAGAGCGGTACAAAGGACCACCAACCTTCACAGCACAGCACAAAATATCTCCTTTAATTACTGGAGCTGATGTAATCCTCTCTCCAAAAGATTCTTTATATAAAATTTTACCTTTGAGATCTAGCACGTACAAAGAACCGTTTATACTCCCCACGTAAAGTCGATCTCCATGGAGAAGTAAGTCGGTAAAGGTTGCCTTCTTTTTGCGAACACGCCACATCAACAACTTGCTCCATAGCACCTTTCCTGTTCCAGTATCAATACACCATATATATCCAGAGTCTGAGGTTGCATACAAAAACTCCCCAAAAAGTACTGGCTGGGATCTCTTTTCTACTAAGGGAAAGTGTGGTTTTACTGGACCAAAATACCACATGCGATCTAAAGTCTTTTTTTGCTGACCTCTACTTGCTTTTAAAGCTAGATCTTCCAATGAAAAGAGTGAATAAATTTTAATTCCACGTTCAGTAAAAAAAGAATATGCAGAATCATCAAAAAAACGCACAATAGCAAAGATCGCATAGACCCTCTTTCCCTCTTTTTCAAGAATATGAACCTGTTTCTCAAAACTTGCCCCCGTATTCAAAACATCATCGACAAGCACGATAGGCAAATCGGTAACAATTCCCTCTATTTGCTTTGACTCTCCCTTTTTTTTGCGTGACTTACGAATATAAAAACCTGACGCATTTTCTTCTTTCATCACACACGCTGTGATAATAGGAAGAGACGCGGACTCAAGTCCACCAATCTGTATTTGGCTTCCCTCACCCAAAACTTTCCAAAAAAGACTTGCGACCGCCTCTAAAAAGGCTTTTTCAAAAAGAATGTTCCTGAAATCAAAAAAAAATGCTATCTGGGAATGTTGGAAACTTAGAAGTGAATCTTTATACCTTTCCCTATCAAAATAGGCTTTTTCCAAAATACACTTTTTAACATATTCCCGCATATCTTTCATATAAAACATACTGTACTATATATTGATATAGAACGTAATATGAATTTATTTTTTAAAAATCTTATGACACAACCTGCCATCACCACAGGACTCACAGTACTTATTACAGCCCTAGTAGTATCTTGCGCAATATACCTCACGCCCCTTAAGCACCTCAATATCATTGAGCCTACCATCAATGATATACCAGCAACAGACTTCCAAGAGCTATACACTCAAAATAAAGATGAATACCTCTTTATCGATGTACGATCTCCTCAGGCATATGCAGATGGACATGCCGAAGGATCTATCAATATACCCCTCCATGAGTTTTACAATCAGCGCACTTTCTTTCCCAAGAAAGGAAAAGAAATTATACTTATCTGTAGTGGTGGAGTCGCTTCTGGTGTTGCATACAGCTACCTAGAGCATTATGGATTCTTCAACATGAAGCGCATAGAAGGCGGCATAGAGTCTTGGAGAGCGTCAGAGTTACCTATGGTGTATAAAAGTGAGTAAATAATTACTGTTAAAATTCAAAATTATGAGCGAGCAAAGAAAAAAAGTTAGTCGATTCATGCGGTCTTTTGTATACGGGGGTATATTTTTTATGGTTACCTATATAACCTCTTTGCCTGTTTTTTCTAGAAACTTCTCAAATCAAGCTCCCGTTATTCCTTCAGCACTTGCTGATATTCCCTCAGATAGCTATATTCCTCCAACTAGCGATGGTGACGGCTCTTGTGACGGTAGCTCTGACGCCCCAAGTGACTGCAGCGATAGTCCTGAGTAATTTTTAAAATCATGTCTACAACAAAAACCTTATATATATTACTAGGAATACTTACTATCATTTTAGCAGGACTTTCATATTACTTTCTACGTCACACAGAAAAAGATTCTTCTCCGACCCCTGAAAAAGGAAGCATAGAAGAACTATATTCTGAAAGACAAGGAAGTACATTCCTGATTGCAAACACGGCATTTAATGCTCGTCTTTACAACCCTGACTCACGACCACTCCTAGAGCAATCGCTCCTTGAGGCAACCTCACCCATCCAGGAGGCACATATTAAATACAAAATCGCCCTTACGTACACTTACGAAAACCCGACTCGAGCGGTTGAGCTTATGAAAGAGATTGCAGCAAATGCAACATATCCTTCTCAACAAAAAGCATACGCGCTCCAGCATATATTCAGAATGTACAGTAGCCTTGTTTCAGGTCAAATTCCTTTAGCAAAAATATTTGAAGGAGATCCTTACCAGTCATTTTACACACAAGGAGATACCCCTCTTTCTTTAAAGAAGTTTCACGAATACACACTTTCTTTTGGAGAAAGTCCAATAAGCACAGCCGAGCTTGCTATTTGGTATGCTGATGAGGTTGCAAATAACGCAGACCTCTCTCAGTCAGAGAAAGAGAATTATGTAGTTCTTGCAAAAGAATTTATAGCAACTTCTGAAAAGTATGTGGATGAAAAGAGTGAAGTGATGAACGACAAAGAGCTTATACCTAAAACTCTCGTAACGCTTGCGTCCGCATATGGTTTTCTTGCGCAGGCAAATATTGAACCTTACCGTAGCAACTATGGAGATATGTTCATAAGAGCTATTACTGTGAGCGATCTTGGCAACACCTATCAGAGCAATGGAGCTCGTGATGCATACGCATACTTCTCTCTTTCACTCAAAGATGAAGCTGAGTGGGCGCGAGCACAAGTACTTTTTGATGAACTCATAGATAACATTGATTCATTTGGAACCATGAAGGCTGTATACATGAGAAGACAGCTGAATCCATCTGACTATCGAGATCGTACCGTATTTGTTGCAAATGAATATTCCAAGTTTAAGGATTTCTTGATAACACTCGGGTGGACAGAAGAAGACTTTGCCCGCTAAAATAAAATGCTTCAATACACCAAATATATATCGAGACATACCGTACTCGCCTCTTCTCTGGCCCTATTACTCGTACTTGTTTCCAGTTATATATATATTGAAAAAGAAAGAAGTACTTTACAGGACGACGCTGAACAGAAACAAATAGAGACTAATAAAAAGCTACTCTTACTTCCCACAAAAAACGATGTGGTTATTAACCCTGGCAATAAGATCACAATAGTCGTCTACGAAGACACGGACTGCAGGTTCTGTAGAGAGTATGAACATATACTTGACTCTGTCGCACAAAAGAACCCCGACGTTGTTAGTCTTTACTTTCGATATAAACTACTCCCAATCTACAGACACTCCCGAGTAGAGGCTGAGCTTTTAGAGTGTGTAAAAAAAATAAACACCCCAGCGTACTCTGACTTTAAAAAAGATCTTTTCAGTATCAACTCTTCTGAAAATCTTGATCTTGAAAAGTTACTGTCTATGGCATATATGTATGCCGATAAAAATACACTGCGTACGTGCTCTGAAGACACAGAAGCGGGGAATACTGTTCGAGATATTGAAGCTACTGCCTCTATTCTTGGTGTAACCAAAGTACCTTATACTTTTATATTTAGCGAAACATCTCCCCTCATTACTCTTGTAGGCGTTCAATCTGAAAGCGCCCTAAAACAGATTATTGAAAACATACAAACATATGAATAGACGGATCAGGCTAGCAGCATTCTTTTCAGTTGTTTTTTTAACTACACTCTATTTTTTTTCACTGATTGCAAACGGATCCTCTACCATTACGACACTCTCAAGCCCTCTTCCCTTTTTGCTTAAAATACATCTTTTTTTTCAAGCTCCCTATCTTACGTATTTAAATACTTCTTTATTAGCGTTTTTTATTTTTTTGGTTAATATTTTGCTAACCTCAATCTATATATTCCAAATACGCTATAAACTAGAAATCGTTCGGGCACTACGCTCAGCATACGGATTATCTGGATCTTTTTTAAGCATACTGAGTGTTGGGTGTGTTGCATGCGGCTCTTTTATTACACCAACCGCGCTCTTGCTGGGGCTAGGCATCCCCTTTTCTGCTCTCTCACCTCTCACGTTAGGTGTTGGACTTTTTGGTACAGGATTACTTATACTAGGAAATATTGTCCTTTATCGACACATACGACCCCTGTAGCGCCACGCATGCATGAACCAATTTCTTGGAAACAATACACGCGTTATTCTCATGCCTGGAGGCAGCGGGGTTTTAGGAAATGCGCTACACGATCTTCTTGATAAGGAGGAATTTTTCTTTATCAACATAAGCAAAAAGACTCCGCTTAAGGGAGAGAATGTACACAATTACTATTGCGATCTACGTGTAACAAACCTTGAAAAGATAGTTTCCAATATCGCCAACATAACGCCACGACTAGACTTTATAGTAAATGCTGCTTACTCCCACGACTTTAGATCTGTTACTAAACTTGAAAAAAATATCTTTCTTGAGGAAGTCTATCTCGATTCATACGTACCAATAAAACTCAGCCTCTTGTGTGCTGAACATTTTTGGTCTCCTATAGATAAATCTTATAACATTGAAACAGGTCGAACAGTGATAAACATATCAAGCGGAGCGTCACTTGGAAGAACGCAACGCCCCGAACTTGCTTCATACGGAGCAGCAAAGGCAGCGCTCAACATACTAACAAGCTATCTTCACGATGAATTATGGAGCAATTATGGTGTTTCTGCACACATACTAACCCCAGGAAGCTTTTCAGATAAAAATACTCTAACTCAAACCGCCAATACCATTGCTGGGCTCATCGGATCAAAAGAGAGTGGTATAATTGATCCCTATGTCGACATTTCTCGAAAGATTTAAAACAACCCTTGAAAAGAAATATCTTGCCACACAAGAATCAGTTGATCTTGATACATATATACAAAATAAAAAAATAGAAATAACACAAAGCCCCTTCCCTCATCTGACGGCGGACAATTTTTTTAACAACGAGATACATTCAGAAATAAAAAAGTACTTTAGTAGTGTATTTTCACGAGGGCTTGTAGAAAATCAAGACCCAAACTACTTTAAACCTTTTATATATAAAAATTCTTCTCGCGAATACGATGGATATCTGTACACACCTCGACACAACGAGGACGCTATATTAAAGACTTTTTTTAGTAATACGTGGAATTTATTTTTCTCAAATCTTTTTTCTCAACCTACTGGTATTTGTACATCGCTTGCGCTTCACTACCATCCTCCGGGTGACAAAACCGGGTTTGTTCATCATGATTTTGCTCCAAAATGGTTTTCTGCACTCGACACAGCAGGAAATAACATGCTGTATCGAGATCGATCAGAGCCAGTTGGCATAAATCTCACAAAACAAATGCGTGCAATAACGCTGATTTATTATATTGATTTAGATAAAAATGTATGGAAAGAAGGGGATGGTGGAGAGACAGGAATTTATGAAAAAAAAGACGGTGAGCCTGTTAAACTCATAACTCCCAAAGATAATAGATTATTTGCATTTCAAGTATCACCTCACTCATTCCATGCATTTCAGGCAAATCAAAAGCCTCGTGCATCAATTATTCAATGGTTCCATATAGACCCTGCGTGGTGTGAAAAAAAGTATAAGACGAAATCATAGATAGAAAAAAGGCTGCGGCTTTCAAGCAGCAACCTTCTAGAATCTTCTGGATCACCGGGAGGGCGCAATCTCCACCCTGGAAGCCGTGATCTGGAGAATGGGGCCATGACGCCCGTCCGGCATCCTGCCGGGGGGCATGAACTGCCTCATCTCGAGCGCCACACCCGACAGCGCACCCGACGTGACGATCGTCGCCTCCCCTGTCCGCGGAATCGACGAGCCGCCAAGACCGTCAAGGCATCGAACCCTCGCGACCTGGAGGCTCATGCCGGCCACCATACGTTCCTCACGTCCGAGAAGCTCGCAGTCGCGCACCTCGCGCGACGCCCGGTTCTCGAAGTAGTCCTGGTAGCGACAGGTAGAGAAGCCTTCATTCCATCGCTTCCCCACCTCCAGACTGTCCGGCGGCAAGTAGCAGGAGAAGAGCAGCCCCCCCGCTTCTTCTTGGCGACCAGGTCCCGTATTGATGCCCGGACGGAGATTCTCGCGATCGTACATGACGACCATAGCCCGAGCTTCTGGGTTGCGCGAAGAAACGGGACGGGAATCATTCCCTCCCGTGACACACCCCCCAAGAATGATTGCTGCCGCAAGGAGCGGACCGATTGACTGCCTCATCTTTCGAAGTCCTCCATTTTTCAGCAACACGATCGTCACCGAAATCTAAAAGGACTATACCATGCTCACAATTTTTGTCAAAAAAATATTTACTTACCCGATATGAGTATCTCCTAGCATTTCTGTTCTGGTGACATAGGTGTGCCCTGGACGTGCCGCAACAAACTTAACTTCTGGATTCATAAAACGCATAGCCCAATCAAACTCTTCTTCAACTACAGCGCTCGGGCGAACATACTCCATCAAACCATTCCATACACTCTTGTTGTAACAACCAATAAGTGAAACAACTTTTGTTTGTATTCTATGCGCCAAAAGAGCAGCTTGACCTGGGCTTAAACAGGATAATTCAGATATGGAACGATTTCCTTCCGCGTCTTTTATCTGTAGAGAATTTCCACTCGCATTTACAAATAACACATCTACATTCAAGTTATTAAATTTTTCCCAGACAGCATCCAATGTGAGCATCTGCCTATTGCGATTGCCTGCGGGATCGGCGATATGTAAAAGTGATCCTTGCTTACTAAATACATGCCACGCAAGATGTCCTGAGACTGTATGAGTATAGGCACGGATAGTCAAAGAACCTATAGTACAAGATTCCCCATCCACAAATCCTTGCGCGCGCACATCAAGCCCTTTTTCTCTAAAAAGAGAGTCTAAAATATCTTGATTGTCTTTTTTGAGCGTCGGATATCCAAACAGAGGTGATGAAGCGGTTGTTTTTGAAAAAATATCTAGTATATCTTTTTTGGGTGCATGGTGAGTATGAAAATGGGAAACAAACACAGCGTCAACAGGCATATATTCCTCAACATTTGCATATCCTTGAGGCAACTGAAAATCAATAGTGCTGTGCCCCACAAGACTTTCAAGAACAGGATACTTTACCGTACTGCTGGTAAACCATGGATCAATCAAAATATGAGTATCTCCTTCGCGAATACTTATTCCTGCATGTGCTATAAACTGTATTTTCATAAGATAGGTATTATATCAAAAAATAATTTTAAGCGTCTTTGGCCAGTAAATAACCCTGGCTCAAGCTATTGTGTCAGAAAAAGCGTTCTGAGATATACTATAGGGATGGACACGATACTTTATAATCTGAAGAAGCTCGTTCCCCACCAACTCTTGGCACTTCTTCGACCTCCCTATCATTATATACTCACGCTCTGTGGGGCAGTATTCTATGGCTTCCCTTCTCGTGAAATAACCGTTATTGGAGTTACGGGAACAAAAGGAAAATCAACGGTAACTGAGCTCATCGCCGCAATCTTTGAAGCCGATGGTAAGCGCACGGCTGTTGCGAGCACAATACGATTTAAGATCGGCGAACGGAGCGAACCAAACCTCTATAAGATGACTATGCCCGGACGATTTTTTATACAAAAATTTCTTCGTGATGCAGTCTCTGCTGGATGTACTGTTGCCATTGTCGAGATGACGAGCGAAGGAGCTCGTCAGTACCGGCACAAGTTTATTGATCTTGATGCTCTGGTGTTCACCAACCTTTCTCCCGAGCATATAGAATCTCATGGGTCATTTGAGAAATACAAACAGGCAAAACTATCGCTTGCTCATGCCCTCGAAGAATCCCGAAAACGACCTCGCCGTATCATTGCAAACGTTGATGACATACACGGGAAAGACTTCTTATTTATTGATGTTGAGAAAAAAATACCATACTCACTACAAGACCCAGAGCTTCATACACTTACAAAAGATGGCGTGAGCGTTGTGTTTAATGGAATCACAATCCGCACACCACTTGTTGGTCTCTTTAATGTATATAACGTAATTGCAGCTATTTCTTGTGCTGAATCTTTTGGCATACCTCTCAAAATTATTGAGCGCGCCTTAGGAAGCCTCGCACCCATTAAAGGTCGTGTTGAAAAAATATCAACTCCTTCTGGCGCATCAAAAAATATTACTGCAGTTGTTGATTACGCCCATACACCAGACTCGCTTGAGAAACTCTATAAAGCTTTCAATGATATTCCGAAGATTTGCGTGCTGGGGAATACAGGAGGTGGACGCGATACATGGAAGCGACCAGAAATGGGTCGCATTGCTGGAGAATATTGTGATCATGTAGTGTTAACTGACGAAGACCCCTACGACGAAAATCCAAATCTTATTGTTGAAGCAATGAAAAATGGTATTACCGATCAAAACAAAGTGACTGTGATAATGGATCGTCGCGAAGCAATACGCCATGCGCTGCGCATTGCGCCCGATAAGTCCGTAGTTCTTATTAGCGGCAAAGGTACAGACCCATACATAATGGGACCTCGAAATACAAAAACTCCGTGGAGTGACGCCGAAACTGTTCGAGGAGAAATTGCATACCTTTTTCCAGTAGAATCACGAAAACGCCATGGCTGATGAAAAAGGTGGAGGAGGAGGAGGTGACAGCGGACTTGGATTCTTTTTAATATTTTTTGGAGCAATTTTTGCTTTCTGGCTCATCTCAGGCGGAGGGCAAGGAGGAGGTATTTTTGGAAACGCAACGTCTTCCTTCTTTGGCGTATACAGCAGTACAACCATAGAAAGCTACACATCAGAAGAAAGTAACCAAGGTTCTTTTGTAAGATAACTCTGGTCTAATTTTTATATACCCCACTTATGCTCTCGATATTCCCCATCATGTTCTTGTCGTTACTGGCTCATGCAATTCTACGCGTAGCAACTGGGGCTGTACTCATCGCTTTTGGAATTCAGAATTTTCGAAAGATACAGAGCGGCACTCAACATACACACCTTTTCCTCGTGACCATCTGTGCCCTTTATGAAGTGGTATGTGGAGCACTTTTGGTGGTTGGGTACTTAACGCAAGCAGCCGCACTTACTCTTGTGGGATACGCACTCCTTATTTCTTTTGTGCGAAGAAGCGGAGTCTCGACACTGCCGGCGTCGACTCGTATTTTGTTAGCTGGTATAGGTCTCTCACTTTTTATAACAGGAGCAGGCGCATTTGCTGTTGACATGCCTTTTTAATCACTTTTTTGTAAGTGGTGACATTTCACAAAATACTGGTATAGTGGACGCGAGCGTAAGCTCTTTTTTGTTTTGTAGAAACAAAAGATTATATCCGCCCGTGGCTCAGTCAGGTAGGCGTAGAAAGTACCCCGCACTTTCTACCCTTTTAAGGAGAAGATCTTCATCCAAACACAATATATCCGCCCGTAGCTCACATCAGTGAGCGTAGACAGCATCCCATGCTCTCTACCCTTTTAACGAGAAGGTACATTTATCGTTAACACATACATCCGCCCGTAGCTCAGTCGGTAGAGCAGCTCCCTTTTAAGGAGATGGTCGTAGGTTCAATTCCTACCGGGCGGACCAAAAGAAAAAACAGCACGCAGGTGCTGTTTTTTCTTTTGGTCCGAAACAGAGCCATGTCGCAAGGCGACGGCGAGTTGGGGTCGCGAGATTTTCTTTAGAAAATACTCGTGACGACCTTTTAGCCCGAGGCGCAGCTATGTCGCTTTTGCGACCGCGAGTCGGGATCACAAATAAATTTCCGTAAGGAAATTTATTTGTGATGACAAATTGTCCGAGCCCCCTACACCCGAAGCAGAAACCTCTCTAAATCAATACTCATATCGCCTTCGCTATGCCCTCTATGGTACACAGCAAGGAGTGAATTTGATATATCCACCAGACTTTCTTTGGTAAAGAGCTTGAGAGCGCCCTTTGCTTTCTTATACGGATACTCTTTCATACCAGCTTGCTCTGCACTCTGTGCAACAGTCACTAGCAGTAATGATTTAATTTGCCAAAACAACACTCCTGCAACCTCTTCTGGTGAAACACCTGAAGCATATGCACGCATAAGCAATACCCATAAAGACTTTTTATCTCTTCGCAAAAAAGCGTCAGCAAGTAGAAATGTGTTGAAGCCTTCTTTTTCATCACGCTCTTCGCTCTCTGTATATTTCTCAGCATGAATACGTAATTTTTTTTCATACGCTGCCCGAGGTTTGGTATCAAGTAAAACGAAGACCCGTTCTGACTGTGCGTAAAGGTCAATATCTTCCTCAAATGATTCAAGGGCTCCATCTGCTTCAGAGAGAAAGTCGAGAACTACAGGACCAGGACTCTCTCCAAAAAGAGATTGCGCGTATACATGATCAATGAGCATGCCTGGACTATATGACTCTGCAGTTATACGAACCACCTCTCCTTCCAATGTGTCTAAAAAAACATGCGCATCTTTTCGCACAACAACACCGTCATTACCTACAAATACATAGAGCATACAAAAAGTGAGCTTACTACCATTTTATGTGAGGTCTTTTTTAATTTTCTTCATATCTCCCCAGCTAGCTCCGACCGCAACCTCTGCAACAATTGGTACACCCTCACGTTTCTCGTGCGGCAAAACTTCTTCCAAAATTTCTTTTATCTTCCATATAGGAGCACGGTCGCCCTCCCTAACTTCAAATACCAACTCATCATGAACCTGCAAAAGCATGTGAACACCTTCGATATTTTTTAAATAGTCATCAATACGTATCATAGCAACACGAAGCATATCCGCTCCTGTACCCTGAACAGGGGCATTAATCGCCATGCGTTCAGCGCTCGCTCGCACAAACGGTATAGTTGAACGAATGCCTGGGAAATACCGACGTCGTCCAAAGAGAGTTTCGGTGTACCCATGCTTGTATGCAAACGCCTTCGTGTCTTCAAGA
This sequence comes from Patescibacteria group bacterium, assembly GCA_019745315.1. Classification (GTDB taxonomy): domain Bacteria; phylum Patescibacteriota; class Minisyncoccia; order Phycocordibacterales; family UBA918; genus JAIETH01. Next base: position 131,237 of record JAIETH010000002.1, read on the forward strand.
TACTGAGTAAGTTTAGTAAACGTATGGAAATATGCATTTAAGAACTCCTGCGCCTCAGCACGCGTTGTGCCTTCTCCTAAATTGGCACGGAGCGCATTAACCCCCATACCGTAGAGAATACCGAAGTTGATGACTTTTGCTTTCCTGCGCATCTCTGCATCAACTTTTTCTTGAGGCACTCCAAATACACGCGATGCAACACCGCTATGTACGTCTTCGCCTCGTGCAAAAATCTCAATGAATTTCGGATCACATGAAAGGAATGCAGCGATACGCAACTCAATCTGAGAGTAATCGATTGAAACCAGCTCAAAACCTGGAGCGGCAATAAATGCTTTTCGAATAGCTCTCCCCTCTTCCGTGCGAATAGGAATATTTTGGAGGTTAGGATTTTGAGAAGACATTCGTCCTGTTGTTGTACCTGCCTGAAGAAAGGTTGTATGAATACGACCATCTGCGCCAACAAGTGTAGGCAAGCTGTCGACATACGTAGAAAGGAGTTTTTGTAACTCTCTATATCTAAGAATCTGATCAATAATAGGATGTTGATCTCGCAACTTTTCGAGCTCTGACTCTCGGGTCGAACGCTGTCCCGTAGCAGTACGTTTTTGATTTTTTACTCCGAGACCAAGCACATCATACAAAATGTCCCCCATTTGTTTTGGTGAATTAATATTGAAGACCTGCCCTGCAATACGATGAATCTCATCTTCTTTTTCTTTTAATTCTTTATGGAAAATAACCGAAAGCCCCTTGAGATACTCAATATTAAGAGTAATTCCATACTTCTCCATAGTACGCAGTACAGGCATCAGTGGAACTTCAATATCTTCATATACTTTTTTTAACGAGAGACGATCAAGTTCTGCAAAAATAAAAGCTTTTGTTTCAGAAAAATTTGACGCCTTCCCTTCGGTGCGCCCAAATTCCAAAATTTCTTCTAACGTAGGATTTGTAGTATCTGATCGCAAAACCCAGAGAGCCAAGGCTGTGTGTGCAACTTCATCTTCAGGAATCACCTCCTCTTCTTTTTGCTGCTCCTCTACAAGAACACCTCCAAAGAGCGTCCTAATGCGGTCAGAGAGCGTCCGGAAACCGAGCTCTGCAAAAAGCGTAAGCACAACCTCTGTATCGAGAGCTTCGCGCCACGAAGTATGTGGCAAAACAAAGTCTATCGGGGCGTCTATTCGTATAGTAGCGAGCATCTTAGAAAAACGCGCCTCTTCTTCATTATCTTTGAGGAGATTAATGATTCGAGGAGTGAGACCCAAGCGCGCAACAGATGCCTCATCCTTCTTAAGCACAGCGTACATTTTTTCTATAGTGCGGTACTCAGAAATTAATATGGTTGCTGTTTTTTCCCCAATACCCACAATTCCAGGAATATTATCTGAAGGATCCCCACGCAAACCCTTATAGTCAGGTATTGATGTCGGCCCAAAACCAAAACGCTCAACCACAGCTTTTTCATCATACATAACGGTATCTTTTATACCCTTCCGTAGGGTATACACCTGCACACGAGTACCCTCAATGAGTTGGAGGGTATCCATATCTCCCGAAGCAATAACAACATCAATATCTTTTCTATTCTTCATCGTATGGGCAATAGTGCCGAGCATATCGTCTGCTTCGAAACCACCATATTCGACGAGCGGAATACCGAAAGCCGCAAACACATCTCGAGAACGATTTATCTGAGCAACAAGAGCTTCGTCCGTCTTCACACGTCCGGCCTTATACCCCTCAAATGCCTGATGTCTGTAGGTTGGCTCAGGCAGATCAAAACATGCAACGATATATGTGGGCTTAAGTTCTTCGACAATCTTTAGCACCATTGTCACAAGGCCGTAGAGAGCGCCCGTCGGCTCACCTTTTGGAGAAGCGAAATCAGGGAGAGCGTGGTACGCGCGGTGCAATATTGCATGAGCATCAAGCAACACAAGGCGCTCTCGCGTAGCGTTTTCTTTTTTTACACGAACCTTCGCGCTTTTTTTTGAAACAGAGTCAGTCATTATGTATGCCAAACACCTTAACGTTTCGCACCCCATCCCCCACAACAATAAAGTCTATATGGAGGGTTTCTTTGAGTGCGGCATGCATACGCTCAACCCATTCAACCACAACAAGAGAGTGCTCGCTACTAAGGATATTCTCTATATCAAGAGAACGAAGCTCGCGAGCATCTTCAATGCGATACGCGTCCATGTGAATAAAACTGGCAAAATCAGGGTGTGTGGTTGTATATCGTTTTTGTATTACAAATGTAGGACTTGTTACGATTTCAGCAACTCCAAGAACTCGAGCAAGAGACTGACTAAATGTCGTTTTGCCTGCGCCTAAATCTCCAGAAATTCCACACACAGTCGCCCCTATCTTGGGACGGTGACGTAGAAGCATATCAAGAACCTCCGAAGCAAATATATCGACTTCTGCAAGGGTGATGTTTTTTTCTACGAGAAGAGATAGTGTTGGATCCATATCAGAGAGAAGTATAGCAATAAATACACGGGGCGTCAGATACGAGAAACTGTTATTTTCCAACAAACAACCGTGTCGCTCGTGCTACCATACAGACATGGCTCAATTTGACGATCTTTCCCATAAAGTATCTGAACTCTACCGCACAGAGGAAGAGGAGCTCATGAAAGCCCTCTCGGTGCGATATGGACACCAATACATAAATCTTATGGGTGTAGTGATAAACACCGAGGCATTACGACTTATAGACGAAAAAACCGCCAAAATAGCAGAGTGTGCTGTTTTTGCGCGAAGCGCCACCAAACTATCTATAGCAGTACGAAATCCTAATAAAAAAGAAACTGTCGACCTGCTTCAATCTCTCAAAGAGCGGAATTTTTCTACACAAATTTTTATGGCTTCAACCGGGAGTCTTTCCCATGCATGGGAAAGATATCACGACGTCGTCCCTGCAACAGCGAGCGAAAAAGGTGTGCTTGGTATTACCTCAGCAGAAATTGCACATATGGCTGAGACACTTACCACCGTCGCGGATGTGACCACGACAGTAAATAACCTCCAAATTAGTGACGGGCATCGCAACGTGTCTACTATTCTTACCGCACTTTTGGGAGGAGCTCTTTCGCTTGGTGCGTCTGACCTTCATGTTGAACCCGAAGAAGACACCACCCGTATCCGCTATCGACTTGATGGAGCATTGTTTGATATTTGTACTGTAGATACCCATTCATACTCACTTATTCGTGCACGACTCAAGCTACTTGCAGGACTGAAGTTAAATATTACAAATCAAGCGCAAGATGGCCGCTTTACTATCGATGTAGGCTCTAAGCAGTACGAGATACGTCTTTCTGCTATACCTGGCGCATACGGAGAATCTATTGTTATGCGTTTTCTTGACCCATCAAGCATTCAAGTCAAAATTGAAGACTTTGGCATTAATGAATATTTACTCCCTATCATCCACCGCGAATTAAAACGACCTGAAGGAATGATAATCACAACAGGTCCGACAGGGTCTGGAAAAACAACAACACTCTATACATTTTTACAAATGGTACACAATTCTGAGGTCAAAATTATCACACTTGAAGATCCTATTGAATATCATCTCGATGGCGTTGTGCAAACCCAGATTGCCGACAAGTATTCCTTTGCCAGCGGCTTACGTTCTATTCTGCGCCAAGACCCTGATGTAATTCTTGTAGGAGAAATTCGAGACAGCGAAGTAGCTGAAACCGCAATGAATGCCGCACTCACAGGACACCTTGTCTTTTCAACGCTTCACACAAACAGCGCAGCGGCAGCGTTCCCACGACTCCGCGATCTCGGCATTGACCCACGAACAATGGGGAGCGGACTCCACTTGGTTCTTGCGCAACGCTTAGTCCGAAAACTATGCCTTACATGCAGAAAAGAACGAGCGCTCGAAGAATCTGAGCGTGAACTGTTTACTCATATATTAGAAACATATCCGACCCACGTGTCACTTGAAAATGCTCAGGTATTTGAGCCTGTAGGATGTCCAGCATGCGGAGGAAGCGGATACAAAGGACGAATGGGTGTATATGAAGGCATTTGTATTGACGAGCAGGTAAGCGAAGTTTTACTTTCGGATATGCGAGAGCGCGCCATCATTGAAGCGGCTCAGCCACAAAAAATCCCCTCTCTTAAGCAAGATGGGGTTATGAAAGTCCTCTCTGGAATTACAGCTCTTTCTGAGCTTGAAAAAGTCGTTGATTTACATGGATAAAAAAACTGATTTGAGCGTGCACATATATATAGCGTGCGGTCAATATTTCTCTTAAGGACGTATATGCTATAGTCGAAGAGAAGTGCTCTTTTGAGATGAAATCCAGAATATAACCCTCTTTGCAAACCTTTTGAATGAAAAGTGACAAACAACGCTAAGGTGTGCCCCAGTGATTTTTGCGTAAAGCAAAAGACCAAAGCATCCTCGTATAGTTGCCAACGTTGCAAAGAGGGTTATCGTCTGGATTAACGAAACCCGAGTATATAATTGTGGTGAGCGCCTTAAACCATAGTGGTATAAGGAAAGAAATTCCGATTTCAACCGGAAAGGAACATACACAAAAATATTAGCATGGATTGATTTTTATGTCAAGTACTACACCAACCTCACATCTTGATCAAACACTCCGTCCCATTTTATGGGAAGAATATGTGGGTCAAAGTAAGGTTAAAGAAAACCTTAGAATCCTACTCACCGCCGCACGAGAACGCGGCCACGCAGCAGAACACATCCTCCTTTACGGACCCCCAGGACTAGGAAAGACGACCCTTGCCCACCTCATAGCACGAACACTTGGAACAAATATGCGCATAACGTCCGGACCAGCCATTGAGCGTGTTGGAGACCTTGCGGCAATACTTACCAATCTTGCTCCTGGCGACGTACTTTTTATAGACGAGATACACCGACTCTCAAAATCAATTGAAGAAGTACTCTACCCTGCCATGGAATCTGGCGTACTCGATATTATTATAGGCAAAGGGCCATCAGCACGAACTGTTCAGCTTGATTTACCTCCATTCACCTTGGTGGCAGCAACAACGCGCATATCACTTCTCTCCGCCCCCCTTCGTTCTCGATTTTCGGGAGGAACCTTTCGTCTTGAGTTTTATTCAGATGATGAAATGATCACCATCCTTAAGAGATCGGCGTCTGTGCTTGGTATACCAGCGGACGATGTAGTTTTTTCTCATATTGCATCTCGAAGTCGTGCGACGCCGCGAACTGCAAACTACCTTCTCAAGCGATGCAGAGATCTCGCACAACTTGAAGGAAGCGAACTGACTGCTTCTATCATCGACAGAACATTTGCACTTCTTGATATCGATACAAAAGGACTGCATGCACCGGACAGAGAGCTCTTGCGAACCATTATTGAGAAATTTAAAGGAGGGCCTGTCGGACTTAACACCCTGGCTGCAGCTCTAAGTGAAGAACAAGCGACTATTGAGGATGTTATTGAGCCATATCTCCTTCGACTCGGTCTTATTGAACGAAGTCCTCGTGGTCGCATGGCAACCCATAAGGCATATGAACATCTAGAGCGTGAAGGATAAACCAAAAACTATTTAGTATGTCGGGACACAATAAGTGGTCAAAAATAAAACACAAGAAGGCTGCAACTGACGCGCGTAAGAGTAAAGTTTTTACCAAACATGCACGATCTATTGCTATAGAATCAAAAAAAGTTGACGGTAACAAGAATTCGCCAAGTCTTCGTGCCGCAATTGAGCGTGCACGAGCAGATTTAATGCCAAATGAAAATATAGAGCGAGCGATCTCAAAAGGAATAGGCGCTGATGTTGAAATAACTGAAGAAATTCTCTACGAAACATATGGTGGTGGAGGTGTAGGAATTTTAATAAGCACGATCACAGATAACAGAAACCGCACGAGCCAAGAGATAAAACACATTCTTTCAAAGTTTGGATATCAACTTGGTGTCCCTGGATCTGCTTCGTGGGCTTTCACAAAGCGTGAGAACGGTTTTGTTCCGAACGCCCCTATTGTTCTATCTGAAGAACAAGGAGAGAGTTTAGCACTCTTTGTTGAGGCGCTTGAGGAACATGACGATGTTCAAGATGTGTATACTACAGCAGATGATGCCTACTAATATGCGCGTACTCGCCATAGATCCTGGATATGATCGACTTGGTGTTGCCGTTCTTGATAAAAACCTAAAGAATGGTGACCTTTTGTTTTCTACGTGTATTATCACTGAAAAAGCAGATGATTTTTCAGTGCGGATGAAACATATTGCACACAAAGTAGAAAATTTACTCCTTACATACAAGCCGACCATCGTAGCGCTTGAGCGACTTTATTTTAATACGAATCAGAAGACTGCTTTACAGGTTGCAGAAGTACGGGGTGTTATGGTATATCTTGCAAAGACTCATTCATGCACCTTGGTCGAGTACACTCCACAAGAAATAAAGGTGGCAGTAACTGGCTACGGTAAGAGTGATAAAAAGCAAGTTGCCTTTATGGTGAAGCGGCTTATCACTAACGTAAAAGAAGGGGCGCTTGATGATGAGTATGACGCAATTGCTATAGGGATAACGGCTTTGGCACGCGAACGCTAGAAGCGTAAACACATAACGCTCCCTATGTGGATGCATTATCCACATAGGAGGTTGTAAAGAAAAAAATTACTACGTACACTCTCATACAACTACTAATAAGAAACGATATCGACATGCTTGCATTTGTACAACACGATGACGAAATAGAAGAAGAGATCGATGAAGACGATCTCGTTCTTCCGGCTGAGGGGATTGAACTACCAGAGGAGGATGAGGAGGAGCTTGCTGAGGATGTTATCGACGGCCTCGGACTTGACCCAGCACTCATTGACGGCGACCTCGTAGAAGAGGTTGCAAAAGAGAAGCCTGTAGAGGATATTGATGCCCTTGATGAGCCACCAGCAGCATACGAAGAGGATGAAGATGGAGATCTCGAAGGAGATTACGACTCATTTGATGATGAGGACGAATAAAAAAAGCCCCGTACGGGGCTTTTTTTATTCGTCCTCACTCTTTGGTTAGCATCATTGACAATAGGGTTTACGCTAAGTATGGTACTATTTTACTTACATATGCATAAACTATCAGAGAAAACAAAGCAAAGAATCATACATATCGGCATAGATGTTGCCATTGGAGTAGGTGTGCTTGGACTACTTATCGGAGGAGTGCTTCTTTTATGGGTCTCTACCCTCGAAATCCCTGACCTATCAGCGTTCGAGCAGCGTCGCGTCCTCCAATCAACAAAGATATATGATCGCACAGGCGAGGTGCTTCTCTATGACCTTCATCAAGATGTCAAAAGAACAATTGTGCCGTATGAAGAAATATCGCGTCACATAAAGAACGCCACCGTTGCCATTGAGGACGACAGTTTCTTTGAGCATAGTGGTATTCGTCCCCTTTCTATAATTCGTGCAGTACTTGCAAACCTCCAGGGAGGAAACCTCCTCGGAGGACAGGGAGGATCAACCATAACTCAGCAAGTGATAAAAAACTCAGTACTCATGCAGGAAAAAACTCTTTCACGGAAAGTAAAAGAGTGGATCCTCGCTTTGAAGCTCGAACGGGAATTAAGCAAGGATCAAATCCTTGGTCACTACCTCAATGAATCTCCGTACGGGGGAACACTGTATGGTGTGGAAGAAGCAAGCCGTGCTTTTTTTGGTAAATCCGCAAGCAACGTAACCTTGGCAGAAGCAGCGTATATCGCTTCCCTTCCCCAAGCGCCGACATATCTCTCTCCATACGGACAACACAGAGACGCCCTTGAGGCACGCAAAAATCTAACTCTCAAGCGCATGTATGAATTGGGGTCTATTACAGAAGAAGAATATAACGCCGCTCTTACTGAGGAGGTTTCCTTTAAAACTCAAATAACCACAGGGATCAGAGCCCCGCACTTCGTGTTTTATGTACGCGAATATCTTGCGCGAACATATGGCGAAGAACTACTTGCAGAGCGAGGGTTTAAGGTCATCACCACTCTTGACGCAGAACTTCAAGAAAAAGCCGAGGAGATAGTAAAGAAGTATGCTCTACAAAACGAAACTACCTATAATGCTGAAAATGCAGCACTCGTTGCCACAGATCCAAAAACTGGAGACATTTTGGTTATGGTTGGGTCACGCGATTATTTTGATGAAAATATAGATGGTGAATACAACATCGCTCTTGCAAACCGTCAACCAGGGTCTTCTTTTAAACCTTTTGTGTACGCGACGGCTTTCAAAGAGGGTTATACTCCTGATACCGTAGTATTTGATCTTAAAACACAGTTTTCTACCAGCTGTGAACCCTCTTTCCTTGAAACAACTGACACCTGTTACGCCCCTGGAAACTATGATGATGCATTCCGTGGGCCAATGTCTTTTAGAAATGCCCTTGCTCAATCAATAAACGTACCGGCTGTTAAGGCTCTTTATCTCGTAGGTATCTCTGACGCCATTAAAACTGCTCAAGATCTTGGAATAACTACCCTTGCGGATAAGGCGCGCTATGGGCTCACATTAGTACTTGGAGGTGGAGAGGTAAAGCTTTTAGAGATGGTTGGAGCATACGGAACATTTGCTAATGAGGGAGAGCGTAACGACGTCACTGGCATCCTTCGCATTGAGGACGCGAGCGGAAACATTGTTGAAGAACAAAAGCTTAATCCTCGTCGGATGATCGATCGGCAAGTAGCACTTCAAATCTCTGACGTGCTCTCTGACAATGCAGCACGCACACCTTCGTATGGAGCAAGCTCCCCTCTTCATTTTCCTGGACGAGATGTGGCTGTAAAAACAGGAACGACGAACGACTATCGTGATACATGGATAGTAGGATACACACCTACAATTGCGGTTGGTGCGTGGGCAGGAAATAATGATAATAGTTCAATGGCGAAAAAGGTTGCTGGTTTTATCGTTTCTCCTCTATGGCGTGAATTTATGGACTTTGCCATAACAAAACGTCCTGACGAAAATTTTGCTGAGCCGGAAGCAACTCCTACCAACCTAAAACCTATATTGCGAGGCATATGGTTTGACACAGACACTCTTTCTTCAAGAAGCGGAAGTATCCCTGACACCTCTCTCCAGAACACTATTTCTAGTGCACATGATATTTTGTACTTCGTAGACAAAGACAATCCACAAGGACCTAACCCACGTAATCCAGAGAATGATCCTCAATTTTCATACTGGGAATACCCTGTTTCTTTGTGGAAGTCAGGGCTTATTGGTGCTTCACAAACAAGCGGAAACTAAATGAGTGCTTGAGGGGTTTGCGACCCTAATTCTTCTGAGCACTTCTCAAGAATTTGTTTTTTTCTCAAAAGTAATTCTGTTTTAGCTGGACCAGAAAGAGTTATAGAGAGTGTTTTATTGTGTGCGTTATATCGCACATATTCTTTTTTTAGAGCAAAACCACATACTTCATATACGACTTTTATACAAACCTGTACAACAGTACCTTGTGGGGCTTTAAGGTTTTTATATTTTAAAAGGAGGTTACCTACTGTTTGTATATTTTTTCCTCGAACACCTCCGTGATCCATATTATTTATTCATCGGCATTACAAGGTAGCGAATGGTGTTTTCCCGTACACTCTCCATAACCATAGGCCTTCCTACGCCCGCAAAATGCATCACAACGCTTTCTCCAGGCATATGTGCGAGTGGATCACTTAAATACTTCTGATTGAAGCTGAGGGCTAACTCTTCTCCTTCTAGAGATGCTGGCACCCTGCCCTCTGTTTTCCCTGACTCGCCTCCATCACTCGAGACCACAAGAGTATTCTGATTGAGGGTTAACTTCACCTGTAGAAACTTGTTTGCAAATAAGTTTGTCATTTTAAGCGCATGCTCGAGATCAGCACTCAACAGCGTGACATGCGAAACAAACTCTTTTGGAATAATTTGCACATAATCAGGAAAAGATCCTTCTGTGAGTCGTGTTGTTATATATGTTCCGTCTTTAAAATAAAATGCCATTTGACCCTCCCCAACCACACAATCAGGGTCAGAGCCCATAACCTCAAGGACTCGAGCAATTTCAAGAGCGTTTTTCTGAGGAATGAGAAGTGGGTTTTCAAGAGTTATATTTGACTGAGAAACTGTTTTTTCCACCAAACGAAATGAGTCTGTCGCAACAAACGTAAGACTTCGTTCTTTCTTTTGAGCAACATATACACTCCCCAACTCTGGCTTAATCGTCGATTGGGATGCAGCGAAGGCTACAGTCTTTATACCAAGAGCAAACAGTGCTCCATCAAGTCGTTCTTTTTTTCCTTGCAACTCTGGTATATGAGGAAACTCTTGTGGTGGAAATACGTTTACGGTAGTTTGTGAACCTCGAGAGTTTATAACTAAAACCTCTCCATCTGTCTTCAGTGTAATAACGTCATCCTGCATAAGAGAGATCGTTTGAAGGAGAAGTGAACTTGGAACAGCAACAGTCCCTTCCTCAGAAACAACACCAGAAACGAGTGAGGTAATACCTATCTCTAAATTAGTTCCCGAAAAGAGGGCGCCATTCTCCACTGTTGTTATAGAGACACATTGAAGTATTGGAAGCGTAGGATGTTTTGTTGCGACTCGAGCTATAAGCTCTAGCTTTTTCAACAAGTCATTCTTTTTAATTTCTATGTGCATAACTTTATTGTATCTTTTTAATTAAAAAATATTTTTACTATTAGGGGTGTTGATATGGGTATTTCTCTATAAAACGTTTTAAAATAAAGTCTTTTTACCCCCAGACTATTAGAGAGATGTGTAATTTGTATCCACAGACAGAAATATTTTTTTGCATGTGGGTATAACTACACCCTTTGGAGTACCTCTTTGTGTTGATAGGAACAATTTTTCCTACATATACACATGAGAAATCCACACCTTATCCCTCACTTTAAAAGAGCACGAATCTGACCAAGTTCTTCTTCGAGGAGTGTATCCCCTTTTAAATCTTTTTTAATCTTTTCGCATGAGTGGATTACTGTAGTGTGATCTCTTCCTCCCATCTTTTGTCCGATGGCTGGGTACGATATTTGGAAATCTTCTCGAAGGATATACATAATGAGTTGTCGAGGCTTCACCACCTCTTTCCGACGAGTCTTCTCATAAATACTTTCAGGTTCAATATCAAAGAAGCGTGCTATTTTTTCAACAACATCTGCTACTGCAAGAGACTTACGTGGACGAGTGCTGTTTTTTATAAGAGATTTTACTTCGTCTATCTCAAGTGCGCGTCCAGAGAGCTGAGACTGACACATGATGGTGTTAAGTGCTCCTTCGAGCTCACGAATATTTCCCTCAATTGTTTGAGCAAGGTGTTCGATAACGCTCTCGGTAAGCATTATGTTGTTTTGTGCCGCCTTTGCACGAAGTATTGCTATGCGTGACTCAAAATCAGTGCGAGGTATATCAACAATCATTCCCTGCGCAAATCGTGACTGAAGACGCTCTTCCATGTTGTGCATAAGGCGCGGATGAACATCAGATGAAAACACAATCTGCTTGTTATTGTCGTGAAGCGCATTAAATAGATGAAAGAGCTCTTCTTGAGTTTTCTCCTTATTAGAGAGAAACTGCACATCGTCCATGATGAGTGTGTCGTACTGGCGGTACTTGTCCTTAAAGTTATTGGCGGTTCCGTTTTGAAGAGAGTTCATATAATCCACAGTAAAACGCTCGCTCGTGACGTAAAAAACTTTTTTCCCTTGTTTTTTAAGGTGGTTACCAATCGCTTGGATCAAGTGTGTCTTTCCGTGACCTGTAGGTCCATATATAAACAGTGGGTTGTAGGCTATTCCAGGCTCACGAGCAACTGTCTGAGCAGCTGCATGGGCAAGTTGATTAAATGGACCAACAACAAAACTCTGAAAGGTATATTTCGGATTAAGATTGTCGCTCTTATTTATGTAGTACTCCTCAAGAGGGAGCGCCGCATTCACTGTTTGAGGCTTTACCTTATCTATTTTCTTGTCAGTGCGTGCAACAACCGTATATTCGACATTCCGCACATGGTGTGAAAGGTCGCGCAGTGTTTTTAGTATGAGGCTATGGAATTTATCGGAAAGCCAGTCACGTACAAACACACTTGGTACACCGAGGGTTATGGTCCCATCTTCGAAAGACACTATATGTGTATCTCGGAACCACGTTTTAAAGTTAGCAGTTGATATTGAGAGCTCAATATTGACCAACGAATTGTCCCACAGCTGTTTTACATCAAGATATTCAGTACGAAGTGCATGTATTGAGGTTTGAGAAGAAGCATTCATACAAAAAGTCTTAAGCATTATACTCTCCACAGTCTGCATGTAAACAGCTGAGCGTAAAAAATACAAAACTAGTGTGAAATAACGATATCCCACACCCAAAATAGATGACTGTGTACAACTCTGTGTATAGCTGTATATAAAAAAGCTCGTCAAGTACGGTGGTTGAAATATGTTTGTGTATGGTGTATTGTGTGCGCATGTCAAAAAGAACCTATCAGCCAAAGAAGCGCAAGCGTGCAACCACCCACGGTTTCTTGGCGCGCACAAAAACAGCAGGAGGAAAGGCTGTGCTTCAGGCACGTCGAAGAAAGGGACGAGCTAAATTAGCTGTCTAATATGCTGAAAGCGAGCGCTCGTCTCTCTCGAGAGGAGTTTATGAAAGCTTTTAAAGGCGCACGAAGAGTGCGCTTTCCTGGTATTCAGGTTTTGTATTCCCCAGACTCGTCCTTCAAGGTTTCGGCAGTTGTTTCTAAAAAAATAGCCTCTACGGCGGTGAGGAGAAATTATATGCGTCGGTCAGTCTATGCTGCTGCACGAGACTGGTATACGAGTGCTCCACACGCTACGGGTACATATATATTTGTCCTCCAGTCTGACGCAAAATCTATATCCATAAGCACACTTCATGATTCTGTGATGCTGGGTATAGAATCTTTCCTTCCCCCAACCACGTATTCAAGGTAGAATAGCGACCATGTGGACTACCATTTGGCATACTTTCTTTTTTGATCCAACATACAACCTTCTTATTTTTATTGCTGGGCTTGTGCCTGGAGGGGATGTTGGTATTGCTATTATTGCATTCACCATCGTGATGAAGCTTATACTCCTCCCCCTTTCCCTAAAGGCTGCGCATACACAGTATGTTATGCGACTGTTGGAGCCTCGTCTAAATGAGATTAAAGAAAAGTATAAAGAAAATAGAGAGGAGCTTGCTAAGAAAACAATGGCTGCCTACAAAGAGGCTGGTGTTAATCCACTCCTGAGCATTCTTCTGTTGTTCATCCAAATTCCAATACTCATAGCACTTTTCTTTGCAGTTGCTTCTGGAGGGGGCGTTAAGTTGCCCGATGTTAATGTGGATCTTCTGTATTCATTCATCTCGCACCCAGGGATGCTCACCATGCAGTTTTTTGGTGCCTTCGATATAACTCAAAAGAGTATCGTGCTAGCACTCTTGGCGGGTGTTACACAATATATACAAGGACATATATCCCTTCCCCCTCTTAAGGAAAAGACGAGTACAGAGCCAAATCTTAAAGACGACCTTGCACGTAGTATGCAGCTCCAAATGAAGTATATGATGCCTATCGTCATCGCTATCGCTGCATTTACTACCTCTGCTGCGATTGCTCTCTACTTTGTGGTCAGTAACCTCATGGCTATTGCTCAAGAGTATGTTGTACGGAAACAGATTCCTAATCGCCACGTATAAACAAAGAAAAAGACCTCGCAAAGCGAGGTGTTTTTCTAGTTGCTTTCAACTCTTGTAAATTACTGAGGTATGTTATGAAGCCAAAGGCTGTCATCCTTTTTATTTTTGAAAATTGCTCGATATTCGGACACGCGTAGGTCTAGCACATCTATCTCTTCTCGAGATTTCTGAGTCAGGTCAAGCGCCACAGAAGTCGCCCCTGTCGATGTTCCCACGGTAAAGAGTGTATCTGCGTAGGAGACAGTGCCTCTATACCAGTCAACAGGAAATGAGGTTGTTTTCGCGCTATCACTTGCCGCACACAACATGCGTATCTCTGACGCCCCACATTTCTCTCGCAAAGTTGCGAGAGAGACAAAGTTTCCAATCCCCGTTTGTATGTTTAAAAGAAGTCCGTACGGATCACTTCCTGAGTTTTTGGTAACCAAGAGTGTATTGGCATCTATGCGGAGAGCCACAAGGTTTTTTGATTGGTCTATTTTAACGAGATTGTTTCCTGATATTCCGTACAGATAGCCCATAAATCCAATCGCTGGTTTTGTGTAGACGTAATGTTTTTTATTCTCCCAGATATCCCACAAAACGGCTCCTTCTCCGAAAGGTAGAGAGAAGATTTGTGAAGCCGTACCACTTTGGAGGTTTCGTGAATACCCCAAAAGACCACCCTCCGTACTCTTTCGTGTATAAAAGAGTTGTCCTTGTGCTCCAAATGCAATATTTTCTAGGCGTGGCGTTTCTTCAAGTGATATTTCAACAGATCCGCTATCTCCTGTGGCGAGGCTTCCAATGAATGTTTCTCCTTGTGTGCCATCTATATCGGTAATAATAACGACGCGATTACCCGATGGTGACCAATATGATTCTACAACATACGGAATTGTTTGATTTGACACTCGTGTTTCTATCCCTGTTTCAAGTGAGATGTCGTATACATGCCCTGTACCCTTAGTCATGTAACGTACTACAAGCCCATCCGTGGTTGAGGCGATTACAGCCCCGGCTACAGGCCGTTCGGTGAGCTTGGTAAGCTCTGCTCCGATAGGTATTGTTCTGTCTTCTTCATAGTCGTCGACCTGATCTTCCAAGGCAACAGGAGTGGGCCCCGTGCTTACTGTAGTATTTTCACCAAAGATATTGTCCCGAATATCCTCAATGCTTTTTGGAGCACCATTGAGTAATAGATATATCCATACTCCCCCAAGAATGAGGATAAGAAGTACAAGGATGAGTATAAATATTTTTTTCATAAAGTATTAATTAAAAGAAAGATCATGCATATAAAAAGTTTTTAAGGTACAAGACCTGTACATCTTCGACAAATACCTCCTGCAGCTCTACATTGCGGCACATTATTTTCCGCACAACAAAGTACTGTGTTGGTGTCGCATGTCCTACATTCAGGAGTTCCGTCTGGAAATCTTCTCCCTGTAAAGTTTAGATTGCTTCCTGTGCAACCAGCGACGTCGCTCGTGGTCGCTGTCCCCCCAGTAGTCGCTCCAGGGCTTTGTGTTGCAATCGAAACCGGAGGTGCACCACGTAACGGATCAAGTTTTATCTCTCCTGAAATAGTCTCCAAAATGAGTACCGTGGAAAGTATTAAGAGAAGCCCCGCAAGAGACGCAGTTATGGTTGCTTTTGCCTCCCCCATCCCCCCATGATTCCCAGCCGAAGAGAGGTATTTGAAACCAGCAAAGCTAATTTGGAATACTGCAGCAAGTGCACCAATGGTTATGGCAAGTCGGTACCCAGCATTTAAGAGGTTTACGAGTCTATCCTCATCTCGTCCACCTATGTCGGTGAGTCCTGGGATACCAGCGAGAGGTTGGAATTCTTGAGCAAAGGTATGGGTTGGGGCTATATATACAGAAAGAAGGAGGATAGCGAGAATATAAAAATACAGAAAAAAGAAAAGTCCTACTGAAGCTTTTTTATTTCTAACCATAATTAGTAGTCACAAAGAAATATCTTGCGTATCGTCATGTGTATCTATGATACCACTGGTTTCTGCGTGGATAAGTATATGTACACAAACATTACTGGGTTAGATAACAGGTGCCACCTCTGGGATCATACCCCTCTCTACATTCAGTTTCTATAGTTCCGTACGAGTACAAAAGACATCCTGCTTGCCCTCCTCCGGGGGGTTGTACGAATTGATACCCGGATTCGCACTGCGCATCTCCAGAAGGTTCTGTAAGTAGTGGTACGCATCCAGAGTTACCCCACTGCACATTGAGACTGCCATCACATCCAACTTCTATATATATAGGCTCAGGCTCACGTTCAGTGCTGGTTTCTATTGGGGGAGTCGTGTTCGGGGTGCAATTTGTTGACGATCCTTGTGATGCTCCAGGTTGACAGACTCTGCCGATCTCAGGATTTCCTGTTCCGCCTGTCAGTGCTCCACTCCCCCCAGTAGTCGCTCCAGGGCTTTGTGTTGCAATCGAAACCGGAGGTGCACCACGTAACGGATCAAGTTTTATCTCTCCTGAAATAGTCTCCAAAATGAGTACCGTGGAAAGTATTAAGAGAAGCCCCGCAAGAGACGCAGTTATGGTTGCTTTTGCCTCCCCCATCCCCCCATGATTCCCAGCCGAAGAGAGGTATTTGAAACCAGCAAAGCTAATTTGGAATACTGCAGCAAGTGCACCAATGGTTATGGCAAGTCGGTACCCAGCATTTAAGAGGTTTACGAGTCTATCCTCATCTCGTCCACCTATGTCGGTGAGTCCTGGGATACCAGCGAGAGGTTGGAATTCTTGAGCAAAGGTATGGGTTGGTGTTCCGTGCAGAGAGAAAATAATATTCCCAAGAAGGATTGCGTGGGCAAGAAAGAACAATACTTTTGATCCTCGCATACTACTTAAAGTCCACCCTAAAGGTGTTTTCTGCATACTGAGAAAGCACTGCGAGATTGCGAAGAGAGAAACCGATGGTCGATACTCCTCCAGATCCTGATTTCTGAAGTGTGATTACTTGAGGATCACTCGTTGTATTATTCACACGCCCACCGTCTATTGTCCAACCATATTCTGCGTTGTTGTATACAGTCGAGTCTATTGAATACGGCTGCGCACGGAGAGTCACTTCGTTTGTTGTTTGATAGTAAGAATCTTGTATTGCATTTCTAGAGAGTCCTGTAAGTGGACTGTAGGTATAAAATTGTAACGAAGGCTCCTCGGTCTCAATATAAAATGTCTTTTCATAGGTAGCTGATCCGTCGCGAGATGTTGCTGACAGAAGTACTAACGGGCTTCCGAATATTGGCAAAACCAGATCAAGAACAGGTCGCCCGCCATTCTCAATTATTTTATCGTCTACATTCCAACTATAAAGTACGTCAGAGGGAGGAACTGGGGTGCCATTTGCATAGAACATCCGCGGAGCTGCGGTAATGCGAGCACGTGTTCCAATACTCGGAGTTGCTCTTCCTTGGTAAAAATAAGGAGCCATACTGGTGCCCTCTGTAATAATGTCTATTTCTTGAGGAACTACTATAGTGGAGATCTTCCCTCCTCCGCGAGAAACTTCTATTTTCATAGGTTCACCGAAGGCCGGAGCTACAAGCACAATAGCCATCTGATTTTTTTTATCAGGTTGCAGTACGCCGTTTATATACCAGGAAATATCGCCGCTGCCCAAAGTACCACTGTAATCTCCTAGGCGAGCAGTGAAGTTTGCCCCAGCTGTCACATTTAAAGGAGACAGTTCAATTGCTGCTGCTTGTCCGCCAAGGCTAGTTGTTTGTGCTGAAGCTTGATTCCCCCCAAGTATCAAAAATGCACAAAAAATAAGACCTAGAAAAATAGAATGCGTAGTGTTAGATGAAATCATGCGTTATTTAAAGATGCTCTGCGGGCAACAATTTCAGATCGTCGTATACGTTGCTGACGTCTCATTTCTTGCTGAGCTTCTTCTAGTCTAGCATTTTGTTGTGCTCTCTCCTTGTCTTCAAGGCGAGAAGTGTGAATGACTCGCCATGTCCACCACGTAAGAGAAGGCATAAATTGCCCTGCAAGCGGTGTAAATTCAGATATAAAAACCACAAAAATGCTTTTAGTAGTAAAAGGTGTTACGTTGCTTATCATAAAGATAAAGCTATAGACAACGAGTATAAAAATTGTAAGGGCAAAGCTGAGCGCAATGGCAACTATCGAAAATACAAGGGTAAAAAAAAGAAATCCAAGTAGTACTTGAATTCCGTCACAAATTATAGCGAACAACAGTAATCCAAATCGTGTTGTGTCTGAAATGCGGTGTTCCACAAAATACTATTGAGTAGCGTTTAATTCCTCGCGGGCTTTTTTGATCTGCAAAAGTTGTGATGGATCAGATGTTATGATCTGGTCTTCAGTATAGGACGCTATGATTTTAATAGCGACATGTTTAAGTCCCGCAAAGAAAATTCCTTCCCCTACTCCCGACTCGAGAAGAAGGAATTTTTCTTCGTCGGTGAGGTTAAATGCTTTTTGGAGACTATCAATCGTTGTTGGAGATTGCTTCATTAAGAGCTGTATGGAAGAGTTTGTGAGCATTGGAACTCCATATGGAGAGTTAAGAAAGTCGTTTACATCTTGAGTGATGGTTGCAAGTCCCAAATAGTACTTACGGCCACGTTTCGCAATACCAAAAAGGAATGACGCAGTATCTTCTGACTTCATCATCCACCACGCTTCATCTATCACAAGAAGTCGCTTCTTAAGTGTGCGGCGTACTGCGCTCCAGATATGGTGCGTAATCATGTACATAGCAATGGTTTTCAATTCCTCCTCCATGTCGCGAAGTGAAAACACGATAAAGTGCTCATTAATATCAACATTTGTTGGACGATTCATGAAGCCTTCCCATGTACCTCGTGTGTATTTAGAGAGGCGCTGTACCAACGACTCGCTTCCCTCCATGCCAGAAAGTATCATTTCAAGATCTGAAAGAAGTGGTGGCTCCATGCCACTAAAGTCACTGTGCTGGGTTATGTCCTTAAGGGCATATGTCTCAGTGATAGCCCTATCGATGATTGCGTCCTCGTCAGGAGTGAGGCCGGAAAGCATAAGTCTAAAGAGACCCACAAGATTTATGATATGAGAGCGTAACACCTCCTCTGGTGTTTCGTCTGCAAGAAGTTCAGGCAGGTCAAAGGGGTTGATGTGGTGAGGTGACGAAAGTGAGATATTGAAGAAGCGCCCCCCTGTCGCTTCTGCGAGGTATTCGTATTCATGCTCAGGGTCTATGACGATCACTTCCGTACCAAACATAAGCGAGCGAAGGATTTCGAGCTTTGCGGCGTACGACTTACCTGATCCAGACGTTGCAAATGTTACTGAGTTGTAGTTTTCAAGAGAGAATCTATCAAAGAGTACGAGAGAAGAGTTGTGTCTATTGATACCGTAGAGAATCCCTGTATCAGCGGTAAGGTCAAATGAGGTAAAGGGGAAAAAGCTTGAAAGAGGCTCCGAGTTGAACTTCGAGTTCACAGAAAGCTCGTCGTTTCCTATTGGTATAGACGAGCGAAACCCTTCTTCTTGTTGAAAGAGAGCTGGTTTAAGGTAGATCAGGCGTGAGTCAAGAATTGATCGAACATCAGACTCCGTCTTGTCCAACTCTTCTTCGTTCATTCCGTAGATGGTGATATAGAGACCTACATCAAAAAGCCTCTCTTCAGCTTGTTGGAGTTTATCGCGGAGAGCTTCAAGGTTTTGATACGCAGCTTCGAGCTGCGGATCTCGCACAAACCCCTTCTCTTCCCTCGTGCTCATCTGGCTTTGAACCTCAGCAACCTTTTTTCTGAAGCTCTTAAGGACATCATTTGTATCCATTGGGTGCACAAAAATGGATACATCAAAAACTTTTTCCAAGTTAAGTATTGGTTCAAGCCATCCCTCACTCAGATAGCGAGGATATGCAACAACAAAAAAAGATCGAGCAAGGCGGCCGCTGACATTGATCTGACGAGGTGTTACCCCTATCGCCGAGGGGGCTATAACATCCTTAAGGTCAAGCGAGCTGGCATCATAAATCTCCTGAGGGAGCGCTCCTTCAGCGTCTTGTCCTTTTTTCTTTTGTATAAAGTCAAATAATCCCATGCTCACTGTTTGTTATTGTGGCGGCAGTGCCTTCTTCCCTTCGTTAGGATTAAATATGTGATAAAAGAGGTCAACAACTTCATTTGTTCCAAGGGTGACTGTTCGTACTCCAACGCGCGCAAGTCCCTGCTCCACCACTGCGATGCGTTGTTCGAGCTGAGAACGATCCTCCTCAAATGCATCGTCAGGCAAGACATTCTTTTTTTTGGAATTTCCAAAGAGTGACTTCAATCCTTTCGACACATCAACTTTTGCGGGAACATACGAAACAATGACAAAAAAGCTCTTTGTCATAATATCAGTATCATGAGCAAATGATCGAATAAAACCGATGTATTCTCGCAACTGTACCTTCATGAGATCGTTCTTTTGTCCGGCTTCGCGCGAAGCAAGGAGTTCGAGATAGGGATTGATATCAAGCTCTCGTGATTGTACGTAGAATTGTACTGAAAAATCGAGGGTGTTGAGGAAGTTTTGAAATTGACTGAGTATCGCCTGTTGCTCATCACTTGATTTAAGCGCAAAGTTAATTGAAGAAGCCATAAGAACAGCACGCAGGCTCCCATCCTTAAGAACCACGACCCCGTCACGGATCTCCTCAAGTGGTACAAATGATTGGGTTGGGTCAGTCGCCATATACTATCGTTTGTTTTGTAGGGCATTAATTTCAAGCTTACGCGCCATAGATGCAAGGCTGCTTGAGCTCGGAGGAACATAGCTTTGTGTGGCTGCGCCCTCTTTCTTCACTATCTTTTTACTCTCTTTTCTCCACAGGTACAGTTTTGAGTGCATGAGATATCCAACAAATGATTCGAGGGTATTCACAAAGGGGCGCTCATTGTATCTATAGAATGCGAGCGCAACGGCGAGTGCCGCTATAGGTGTTCCGAATATAATGACAAATATAAATGGCAAAAAAGTGTAGAGAATAAAGAGTGAGCCCGCTCCTCCCACAAGATAAATAAATTGCTTCCACGTAAAGGGGCCAAAAATTTTATCTTCAATCTCGATAAATTGAGGGACTTCAAAACGCATACACGTATTATACATGTGACGAGCGTATAGTTACGCACAGTGCTGTATTACTCAGGCTTTTCTCTGTAGGGATCCTCAGTGTACTGAGGCATATTCGTCAGAGGTTTTGTGTATGACGGAGGTTGGTATTGGGGAGTTGCTAAAGGTGAGGCTGATACGGGAGTGGCTTCTTCGATCAAGCGTTTTTGAAACACAGGCGTTGATTTTGCTACAGGCATGGTCTCCTTTGGAAGACTTGCTTCATGCACCTTTCTTTCATTCCATGCCTGCTTCATCTCTTCTCGCGCTTCCACAAAAATCGTTGTATCAATATCGCGTGCGATACTTGTAGCAACTGAGCCTGGGATGAGTAATTCTTCCATGATACGTTCCTCAAAACGATTACTGTCTTCAAAAGTGAGAAGTGTTAAGGTAACCATTTCTCGAAGAATGCCAGCTTTGTCTTCAGGTAAGCGATGTTTTTCTGCAACAATCTGCACCGAAGAAGCAAGAGAGGGACGCATGATCAGGTTCTGCAGTTTTTCCGGCAGGCTCTCGAAACGTTCTCGTAATAGTGTAATAAATTGAGGATCCATATACTTTCTATGTCTTTAATTTAATGATGGTCTCCACCCCCGCCACCATGTCCACCACCTCCGTGATCATCTCCGTGACCGCCGCCAGCATCAGGCTTGTGATCATCTTTTGGTTTTGATTCTCCACCCCCACCTCCTTTTTCCTTAGCTTTCTTTTCGGGTGGTTTATATTCTTCGCCCTTTTTAGCACTCTTTTTTTGCTTCTCAATATCATCTTTAATTGCTTTTTCAATAGCTCCCCCTTCTTTTTTATCATGCCCCGCTACGAGTCGACTGAACCAACTTCTGTCTTTTACTATCTGTGCGTATGAAGCTTGATTGGCGGTTTCTTTCTTTGCGATTTCAGCCCGCTTGTCTGAAGAGCTTTCTTTATAATATTCCATCTCCATCTTTGCCTTCTCTGCCGCTTCTTTGTTTTTCTCTCTATTTGCTTCTTTGAGCTTTTCCTCTGCGGCATGAAGTGCGTCTGTGTCTTTTTTGAGAGCAGCTTTTTCAGCTTCTATTTCAGGAGTATCCTTCACATTAAGTGATCGAGCATAATCCGCTTCGTCTTGTTTTTTACCTTTCAGCCAAGATTCGTAGTTTTCTTTTGAAGCTTTGCCTACGTCAAGATCCATTCCTTTTGTAAATTTACCGACGAGCCCATTAGCGCGAGCATCAAAAGAGCTTTTCTGTACCGATGTAATTCCTCCTGCGCCTACCCGAGCAAGTCCTCGGGTTATAGCCCAACTATTTTTGTTTGCTTGAACGCTCTTCAGGCCAGCAAGTCTTTTTTGAACAGCCTCACTATTGGCTGCTCGACCGATGGTCATTCTGCCCATATATCCGGTTGCTCCAAGACTCGCTCCTACAGCTTTTCCTGCCCACCCCATCATTTTTGTGGTTTGAGACGCTCCTGCTGTGCTCATCTGTTTTGCCATTTTTGTTGTGCCTACTATCAGCACCATTGCAACAATGTAAAACATGAGAGTAGCGAGCGCAGCACTTTTGTCTCCCGGCAAGAAAAGTCCTCGTAGATTACCACTTTGTCCGTAGGGGGTGCCTTGAAGTATTAGCAAAGAAATATAGAGACCAAAAAGGTATATAGGGGCAAGAAATGCTTGGCTTGTGAGAGTAGACCACCACTGTTTTTTGTATTTACCAAGCATAGGAACTTCACTTGGTAGAAATGCAATTGGAGACGTGATCATAAGTATAATAAGCATTGCAAATCGAGTGATGAGAAGAAAGGCCCCAAGTCCAAATGCTATTGCAAGAAGAAACATGAGGATACTACCTCCTACGGTGTATACAACTGCGTATGCGATACCTCCGCCATTTGGCTGCATAAATTGACTGAGCGCAGCTCTCTGCCCCGCACTATCTCCGCCTGCTTGAATAGACATGATGCCCATGCGAGCCATAAAAGCATCACTTATACCTCGCCCTTCTGCGCGACTCGCTGCATCAGATACCATTTTTTTATATACCGAGTCAGCAACAATATTAGAGACATCAATAATTGCTTTGGTAAAGAAGAGGCTAAAGTTTACGAGGAGCGCTGCGACAATAACTGAGGCGAGTCCTTTTTTAAGCCCCCCCATGCTGCCATGTACAATGGTCATAATACCTATGTATATAAGAGAGAAAACAAAAGTAAGGTTAACGATATCTCTAAACACAGACCATAATTGATCGATAGAAGATCCAAAGCCTTGCGTGCGAACCATTCCACCCATACCGATCACAAGTTGTGTTACGGCAAGGTTAAGGAGCCACCCCATAACACCCAAGAACCAGCCAAAAAGACTCAAGATTCCTACAAGAAGCCACATCACAACATCACCGACTGCGTCAGTGATTCCCCAGAATGCAGAAGCTTCGTGGGGAATACCAAAAAGTCCAATGAGTACAAGTGCTGCTGTGCTGTAAAAAGTAACGCGTTTCATGTGTCTTTAGTCGCCACCTCCTCCACCATCATTATTGCCACGTGATCTTCGTGGGCACGGTTGAATCTCTGACGCCAATGCTTCAATGGTGGGTATTTTTTGATCCACCTCAAATTTGATGCCTGAATTTGTAATTGAAGTGTGTAGTGTTCCGGAAGACAGTATGGTTCCAAATTTCGTATACGACGAAAGCTTTTCTTCTTCAGATCCTTCATCTACCTTCTTTTGAAGCACCACAAGTTCCTCTACCGTTTTTTCTGATGCGACAATAGCAGAAAGAGCGATATCTTTTTCATCTTGGGCTTTTTTAATCACCATATCATTTATGGTACACACTATAACTTCTTCTCCTTCAAGAATATCTTCTTCTGATGCAGCCGCTTCATCTTTTGCTTTTGTGATAATTGCGTCAGCAGCATTAACAATGCGTCGCTGTATTGCTTGGTATGTTTTTTCATCACTTATTGCAACAGCTATGGATCCTGCACCTGAGTAACCAACTGTGCCGCCGCTGCTGTACCCAGGATTACAGCCTTCAGTATTGATCTGTTCTATGTAGGTAAGTGAGTTACACAAATCGCTATTGCCCGCGCTTCCATCAAATCGCGAGGAGCTGTAGGTGTTGCTACTCCCCGTCAAAAGTCCTCGCGCCGCGGTAAGTCCTTGTTTAAGTGCTTGTCCAAGCAATGCTCCTATGATTTCGTTAATTTCGTCAGCCTCCAGAAGGGCTCGTTCTGTACCTTGGACAGTAAAGGAGAGTGACTGTGCGATAGTATCTCCCGGGGTTACGGTACGACATTTTTTAGGAGTTGCTTCGATCGGTGCGCCACTTTGTGTAGGTCCTTGTTGTGCGCCGCCAGTACATACTTCCCTACTTAAGAAGCCTCTTCCCCAATTTGCTTGGGTTTGGGCTCTTCCTTGGCTGCTAGAAATACTCGCTTGAAGTTGGATCGAACCAAAGACCCCCGACCCCATGGTTGAATTGATTGGACTTGTATTGATATCAAGCCATGCTGGCCAGCCTCCAGCCATAAAGTTTCCTTGGATAAAGCGATCAACGTTTCCGACTGCGCCGCTCAATGTACACTGGACAGGTTTTCTGTTTCGTGAATTTTGATATGCAAGATTGAGGCTAATACGAAGGTTGATAGGGCTACAAAGAAAGGCAAGATCGCTTCCATAAAGCACCTCTCCTGCTGCTTCGTCTGCAATATTGAGCATAAACGCCTGTGGATCCGTCATAAACATCGGACTTCCCTGGAATCCGCTATTGATCCAGCTTACTGTGCTTCGCGCCATCTCGGTTGCCACTCTTTTGGCAAGGAAGAATGCGACGCCATCAAGTGTCCACTCTTTTAAGTTCATTGCACTGAGCATTGAGGCGTTTATGCTTGTGCCGGCTGCGGTAATTGTATCTTGAAGCCATGACCCCCAGCTTTGAGGTGTGGCGTCAGCGACAACCTCTACAGGTATGGCGTGTGTTGTTTGAGGATTAATCGTTAATACTGAAGAGGCGAAAAGTATTGCCAAAAAGAAAGAGGCGAAAGTCTTGTTCTTTAAAAATAGAATATTTGAAAATTTCATATATTCTCTAGGGAATTTTTTAAGGCAATCAAGAAATACCCGGGCTCCAAAAGATCATAGGTAATTCCTTGAGAAGTAAGGTTGTTTGTAACTCCAATAAAAGCTTGTCCGAGCATCTCTGCCTCAGGAAGGTATTGCTGAAATCTCATGAGCGCAGGTAGTGGATCTGTTGGCATGTTACGCATTGCAAGTATGGTTGCATAGATAACCTGAAGTTGATTCAACAGGGCTAGATGTTCTTGGACAATGCTTTTGGGTACAACTACAGCGCGCACATCTTTGATAGTTCCTTCGTATGTTGCAATGATCGGATCTAGATCCTTTAGTTCTTCGTCATTTTCTGATTCAACTGCACGTTTAAATATTAGAAGCTCTCCTTCGTTTTTTAGTGGATGGTTAATAAATGCTGTGGCGAGACTATTGCCGTAGGCTCGTAGGGTCTCAGCATCTATTGCATTTGTCACAACAATATCTCTCTCAGTAAGGAGTCTGTCATTAACTACCATGTTCATGTCAACTAGGGAGCGTTCAAGCATTTTCTGCTTCTCTTCATCGGTCATTGATGTTTCTCCGGTCTTTTGGAGAAATTCACCAAAAAAGCGTTGTGCAAAGCGACTTGTGACAGTATCAGGTACGGAAACAGGCTCAGCAGCTTTCTTTTTTGTTTCTGGAGAAGTATCTTTTACGAGAGGATTGGTGCCCTGGAGCTCCTCTTCCCAATCGAGTACGCCATCGCCATCGGTATCTTTTACTCGTTGATAGTCGCGTGTTTCAGTTGAAGTGATCACTACCGCAGCGTTTTCCGTGCTGTCGCTCACTTGAGGACGTAAAAAGAGCGCGGTACCCATAAGTCCCACTGCGAGAAATGCAGCCCCTCCAATTTTCTTGTTCACACGCATGTTCCTGACACCTCTAGTATAGCAGGTGCATACTTCTTTCTTCCTGGATCTTATTACAAATTGGGTATTTCTTTCGCGAGTTCAACCCATTTTTCTATCGGTAAATCCTCTCCGCGAGCATCAGGTGGTATTTTGAGGTTGGTAAAGATTGACACAAGGTTTTCTCGAGAGGTGAGCACAGAGAGATTGCCCAGCAAATGCTTTCGTTTAGCTTTGAGACCCGTCTTTATCACAGTAAAAAAGTGATCTTCTGCAACTCCTCCCAATCTTTGTTTAGATATATTACTTATTTGCAGTATTGCAGAGTCTACTCCTGGTATCGGAGAGAAGTTTCCGCGGGAAACGGTATCGATATAGCGAGGTATGCCATAGATCTTGATCGAAAGAGATAGTATTGACTCCTTTTTGCTCCGCGCAATACGCTCTGCAACCTCTTTCTGAACCAAAAAAACGATAGTCTCAGGCTGGTGGTTCTGTTCAAGCATGGCTGCAAAGAGCATTCCTGAGAGATAGTACGGGATATTGGCTGCCACTTTGTATTTTTCTGGCAAAGTAAGTGTTTGCAGGTCGAGCGTGCGCATATCTCCATGGACAAGCGTAAGAAGTCCGCTCCGTATCTCCTCTCTGAAAGTTTCTTCGAGGGTTTCAATTGCGCGAATATCGGCCTCAACAGCAATAACTCGTGCTCCTTCATGTATAAGAGCTCGTGTGAGCATCCCTGTTCCTGGCCCAATCTCAAAAACGGTATCACCCGGCGTTATGAGTGCAGATTGTGCTATTTTCTCTGCAATTTTGGGGTTAGTAAGGAAATTTTGCCCAAGAGATTTTTTGGCGAGGAATGGGTACATGGGTTTTAGTATAGCTCGCGCACTGTTTCGGTGAAAGAGTCTTTAGGGAGCCATCAGCGAAGTGGTATTGATATTTAAAAACCAGACCTACCCCAACCTTTTTAAATATCAATACCACTTCGCTCCTTTCAAGAGAATTATTTAGTCCAAGTATACAGTACGTTCATAACCAGACTCCTTAGGATTTGCTGAAACAATATGCGCCTCACTTATGTCTGAAATAAATGATGAAGGAGCATTAATGCGTTGACTGCCGTAGACGGTGCGGATTCCTGCAAATGAGAGAAATACTTTCTTTTCGGCTCGAGTGAGCGCCACATAGAAGAGACGGCGTTCTTCTTCGTCGTCTGTCTTTTCGTCTCCCATGCGCTCGTGTGGAAACAGTCCTTCTTCGAGGCCAGCAATGAATACGTATGGGAATTCGAGTCCTTTTGCGGCGTGTACGGTCATGAGCTTCACCCCCTCTTTGTTCTGGTCTTTCTCATCAAGTGCGTCCTGATCGCTTTGGAGTGCTGCATCTTCAAGTAACTTCTCTGCACCAGTAAGTTCTGTGTACTCGTCGTAGCGTGTTGCGAGAGATACGAGCTCTCCAATGTTTTCAAGTCGTTCAAGTTCCGCCTCCCCTCCTGTTTTGAGCTCACCTTCAAGTCCACTTGCGCGAATTATGTATTTGAGCGCTGTGGAGAGCGGTTTTGTACTGAGTTCCGCTCGTATTGTATCCATCATTTCATAAAATGCACTTACTTGTGCGCGTGTTTTGCCTGAAATAGTATCAGTCTTTCCTTCAAGAAGCTTAAGAACTGTCACTTTACCAATGCCGCGCGCAGGAACGTTAATGATCCGAGCAAGATCATTCGTGCTCTGGGGATTGAGTGCGAGGCGTACATAGGAAAGCACATCTTTTACCTCTCGTCGCTCAAAGAAACGAGTTCCCAACATCTGATACTGAACGTTATATTCAAGAAAAGCATCTTCTAATACGCGTGATTGAAAATTTGCTCTATACAAAACGGCAATTCCTGAGGGATCTGCTCCATCGCGAATCAAGTCTCGTGCTGTTCGCGCTATGTAAGAAGCCTCTTCCGTTTCGTTGAATGCAGCATAGAGAGAAAGTGGCTCACCTTCAGCATTTTTTGTGAATACTGTTTTTGGTATGCGTTCCTTATTTTTTTCTATAACGTCATTAGATGCTGCAATGATTGTTTGTGTTGAGCGATAGTTTTCTTCGAGGAGAACCACTTCTGCGCCCTTGAAATGTCGTTCAAACTGAAGAATATTGTGCATATCTGCTCCACGCCACGAGTAGATATTTTGATCCACGTCCCCTACCGCGCAGAGATGCGCAGCTTCTCCTGCGAGGAGGCGCATAATCTCGTACTGAACTTTATTCGTGTCCTGATACTCATCGACATGGATGTATCGAAAGCGTTCTTGGTAGTGTATTCGTACATGCTCATGGTTTCGGAGCATGGTAAGGGTTCGAAGGAGGAGGTCGTCAAAATCCAATGCTTCATTTTCTCGCAGTATGGTTTCATATCGCGCCCATACATCTTTTACCACACGCTCAATATAGGATGATGCTTTTTCTCCATAGTCCTGCGCTGTCTGGGCATCCCCTTTTGCTTTCGATATATGGCTCAAGATTTTCCGAGGTTCAAATTGCTTTGTACCATACCCAAGAGCTTCAAGCCCTTGTTTGACTGCGGTAAGAGAGTCCGCTCTATCATAGATGGTGAAGTGCTTCTTAAGGCCAAGTACTTGGTGTTGTTCCCGTAGCAACATGACTCCGAGAGAGTGAAATGTTGATACTGTCGGGCTTGTATCAGGGAGAATGCGACCGAGCGCCGGGTTTGTTTTAATGAGCTTTATAACTCGTTCGCGCATCTCACGCGCTGCTTTGTTAGTAAATGTTACAGCGAGAATGTTATGAGGTAGCACTCCTTTATCTATAAGATGGAGGATTCTGTAGGTAATCACGCGTGTTTTACCCGATCCAGCGCCCGCAAGTACCAACAGAGGGCCTTCTGTTTTCGTTACTGCACTTTGCTGTGCCTGATTAAGCTCTTTGAGATACTCCATGGTTTCAAACTATAGCACGCGCATTCCGACTACAGGTGTGTATAGGCCTTTTTAAAAAACGCTCTTTTTTATTACATCTTTTAAAATAAGAAACAAAAGTAATATCAAGTCAATAGCTTAAAAGTGACTGTATATAAGGGTGAAATACGCATTTTTTCTGTCTGTGGAAAACGTTGATGTATTCCATTGACGCACCTTTTGGGCGGGATATAGTAATGCTTGTCCACACGTTGTGGGCGTTCATCTGGGGTGATGAATAGAGCTGAGGCTCTATTTTCTTTCCTCCCCTTTCCCGAAAATACAGTCACGGTTGTATGGCGGCGCGTCCGTAATAACACGACTTATTCAACCCTACTTTAAAAATCTAATGCTGCGCGCAAGGGCGATGGCTGAAGTGACATATACGTACAAACGAACGTCTCTCACGCGATCTTTTATCGTTTCAGCGTTGCTCCTCCTGTCTCCTCTCTTTGTGCATGCGGGTGTTTTTGATGCGCTCCTTGGTTTTGTTGCAGAGGCAGACTCTGCTCCTGTTGAGACTGCTGATAATCCTCAAACGATCTCTCTTTTGCATGGAGGTATGGGAACCGACGGTGCTCTAGGAGGGGGAGATATTCTGGTAAGTGAAGACGGTACCCTTGTGCCTGGTGGTCCAGGAGGTGGCGAGGTCGGAGATTACTCAGGAGAAATTAGTGAATATGTGGTGCGTGAAGCTGACTCGCTGTCTCAAATTGCCGATATGTTCGGCGTTTCCGTGAACACTATTCTGTGGGCAAATGAAATTAAGGATTCAAATACTATACAGCCAGGTGATACCTTGATTATCCTCCCTGTCTCAGGTGTTCGCCATGTGGTGAAGGCGGGTGATACGCTCAAAGCGATTGCGGCTAAGTACCAGGGAGATATTGATGATATTGTTGCGTATAACTTACTTACAGATACAACGAACCTTGTTCCTGGAACCACGATTGTCGTTCCGGGGGGAGAAGTTAAGTCTGAGACTCCAAAGAAGGCTGCAGGAAAAGCAGCCGGTGGTGGCGGAAAATACTTTATACACCCACTTCCAGGATCAGTTCGTACACAAGGTATTCACGGGTATAACGGTGTTGACCTCGGTGCTTCTGCTGGAACTCCAATACGTGCTGCTGCTGACGGAACCGTTATCCTCTCTCGATCAGGAGGATGGAATGGAGGCTATGGAAACTATGTTGTGATTAAGCATGGAAATGGTACCCAGACACTCTATGCGCATAACAGTAGTAATGCTGTTGCTACAGGAGAAACTGTTACCCAGGGTCAAGTTATTGGCTATGTAGGTTCGACGGGCCGCTCAACAGGTATGCATCTACACTTTGAAGTTCGAGGAGCAACCAATCCTTTTTAGTCAGTCTCCATGGAAGAATTATAAAAAAACCTCTAGATATCTAGAGGTTTTTTTATAAACATACTTTTGTTGGTATGGCTTACGGGCATCGCGCGACGCCACCACTTATAAGTGGTGCCCCCGTTGAACCAAAGTTGATAGACACTTCCTTTGCAGCGCCTCCCGCATCCACGCACCAGCCAGTATTTGATCCTGTTGGACTATGCAGAGGAAGTGCAAGAGCCCATGAGTCAGCATATACCGCACAAAAAGTGCGACCACTTGGTATGGTGCTTTGAATACTATTCATCATCACTCCAATGCCATCACTCAAAGCGTCATCAAATACTGTATTTAGGAGCAAATTACATTCACCAATGGTGTCTTGATGACTCGCGCTTCCAGTATTTGTATACGAACCACGGTTGGCAAAAAAGAGCGCGGCTTGTTTGCGTGCCTGCTCCATTTGAGACTTAATTGCAGCATCACGAGACTTAGTTCGTGCCGTACTGAGGCTTGTAAGTACGATGCTTGCAAGGAGGCCTATGATCGCAATCACTACAAGAAGTTCAATAAGAGTAAAGCCGGACTTTTTCATATACGAAAATTTAAAATCACGTATATCAATACTATCACGATAGTTCTATAGGCGTGTTCGGTACTGAAGGGCCTCAAGTATATGAGAAATTTCAATTGTATCTGAGCTAGCAAGGTCAGCGATGGTGCGCGCTACTTTAATGGTGCGGTGATATCCTCGTGGAGAGAGTTTTAATTTTGTTGCAGATTCAGCAAGAATCTGAGCCACTTCTGCCCTAAGTGGAATATGATTTTCTATATCCCGTGCACTCATTGTCGCATTTGTTTTTATTTCAGATTGAAATCGCTCGCATTGCCGTGCACGTGCTTTGAGTATCGCGCTTCGCGCATGTGCGGTTTCTTTAGCTCCTTCTTGTGTGGTCTTTTTGTGAGGAGAAAGCTCTTCGTATGATATATGAGACACAGGGAGCCAGAGATCTATTCGATCGATGATGGGGCCTGATAACTTCTTTTTGTAATTCTCAAGAATGTCGCTTTGGGCATGCCCAGTTGTGTCATATAAACCTCTGTGGGGATTCATTGCTGCAAGTAAAATAAAATCTGCGGGAAATAATACAGTGCCCTGTACTCGAGAAATAGAAACCACTCGATCTTCAAGTGGTTGGCGCAATGTATCAATTGACCTTCGTTCAAATTCGGGAAATTCATCAAGGAAAAGAACTCCCCGATGCGCAAGTGTCACCTCTCCCGGACGAGGGTGAGTTCCTCCTCCGACAAGAGAAGTGTGTGAGGCTGTGTGATGTGGTGTGCGAAACGGAGGAATTGTGATTACACTCCCTTCAGTGGTGCCTGCGAGCGAATGAATCGCAGTTACCTCAAGAGCTTCTTCACGAGAGAGTGGTGGCAAAATGTTTTGAAACGCGCGAGCAAGCATCGTCTTCCCCGTTCCTGGGGGTCCGATCATAATACTGTTATGGCGACCAGCGGCAGCAATAATGAGTCCGCGTTTTGCACTTTCTTGCCCTTTAATATCTTCAAAGCGGGTAGCACCCTCTCCCCATTCAGGGTTTATGAGTGTTGTAGGGTGTATTATTAATTCCGCATGATCTTCTCGTGAAGTGTCTAGATGCCGTACCACATGAAGGAGTGATTTTGCTGGGTAAATAGTGAGTCCATCTATAAGAGAAGCTTCTTCCCCATTAGCTTCTGGTACGATGACATTTATAAAACCAGCTTTTTGTGCTGTTCGCACAATGGCTAGTATGCCTCTAATGGGACGCACGGTTCCATCGAGTGAAAGTTCTCCGACAAGAAGTGTTTTCTCAAAGTTTATTTCATCCGCTATCTTTATTTCCCCTGCAGATACTAGGTATGCTATCGCCATGGGTAAATCAAAGAGAGGTCCTTCCTTACGAAGATCAGCAGGAGCAAAAGAAATAACTATTTTGTGGTTTTTACTTTTTGGTGACTCAAATCCAGAGTTCTTTATTGCTGAAGATACTCTGTCGCGCGCTTCTTCTACGGCCTTGTCAGGGAGTCCAACGACATTAAATGAATACAGACCTCGTGAGAGGTCTGTTTCAATAGTAACTATGTTTCCTCCGTGTATTGATGGCTGTGCTGCAAATACACGTGCGATCATAGAGATTAGGAAGCTTGAGCAGCGTATGTTTCCTTTATTTTAGTAAGGGCTTTGGCGCTTTCTTGTGCAACAAATGTAGGAAAGTCAGGAATATGTTCTGATGCGAGCGCTTCAGCTTCGGGCCCCTTCCCCTCTTCTATAAAAGCGCTAAAGGCTCCCTGCACATCTGCGGGTAGTTTGTCGACGGTTGCAAGGACTACTTCAGTCAAGATAAAGTGTCCTAAATCACCAATAATTTCATTTTGATTTTCAAGAGGCAGGCTCCCTATGTTGAGTTCTCGAACAATGTCTTCTCTCGTTGGTAGGTTCATAAAATAATATGAGTTATGTTTATCTTCGTGCACGCGCGAGAGCAGCTTCGACGAGTCGACCCATCTGCTCTTGATTAATCTCTGAAAGTTTCAAAACGTTTCCTGGCCAAATCTTGTCGATATTTGGAGGCATTCCTTCAAATCCCATTCCTCGTAATGTATCAACTGACAATCCTCGAAGATGTTTAACGTAGGTATCGAGTATAAGGTTTTTATTTTCAGCAAAGTTAGGAATACGACCACCAAGTTGTCGTTCGAGTATGCCCCATACTGTGTCGCCACGTACAACGGTAGTATTTTCAAGTGGAGTCCCCGGTGTGGGTTCAGGAGTTGGTTCTCCTAGAACAGTTGTTTCAGCGAGACCATCTGGAGGAAGGCGTTCAGGAGTTGGTTCTCCTAGAACAGTCGTTTCAGCGAGACCATCTGGAGGAAGGCGTTCAGGTGTTGGTGTCACTACGGCCTCCGGTGCACCATTCCACCATGAAGAAATTGAATCGCGCACCCATGCTCCAAAAGGTGATTCGGAGAGTTGTTGGAGAGCAGCAGGAACTCCAAAGGTAAGTCCTGTTGCAAGAAGGATGCGTGCCGCCTTACCTTTTTTGCTCGTCTTCACTTCTTCAGACGACATAGACTTGAGCATAGTCATGGCTCCCATAAATGAAAGCGCGCGACCCCCTGCATATGAAGTAAGTGCGATAGCTCCTCCGAAGGTGCCTCCGATAGCAGCTCCTGTCATACCAGCTCCGAAAAGCGCACCTCCAACAAGTCCCTTCTTCCACCATGGCATAGCCTGGTATTTCTCCCACATCTTGCTGACAAGTTTTTGCTTTTCAGGAGATATCACTATGCGCGCCCCTTGGTCAGCTCTGAGTGTGTCTGAAACTGCCTTAAGAGATTTAAGCATTTCTTGCTGAACAGCAGGAAGTCTTTCTGGCGGAGTGGTTACCAACGCTCCTTCTGGTCGAAGAGCCACTTCAGTACTATTGCTTGGGGTAAATACAATACCTTCAGCGTTTGCAACAAAGTCTGGATTACTCTTTTTTACTTCCTCTTTTCCTAGGCGCAAATGCTCATTAACTTGCTGATTAGTCATCCCTAGCATTTTTAGCTGCAGAGGAGTCAGAATAATAGATTGAAAAGCTTCAGACTCCTCAGTCTTTTCCTGTGACCCAACAACTTTCACTTCTGTAGGTGCTTGGGTAGTATTTTGTTTTTCGCGATCAGGAACAAGCGTGGGTTCGATACGAGTTTGTACATCCTGAGAAGTTTCTCGGCGACGCTTATTTTCAGCAACAAAATCTTCAAGAGCCTGAGCTTCAGCGTTTAGATTTGAACCAAAAAGTTTTTCTGCACGAGCTTTTGTGTCAAAGAGCATATCGTCTGGTGTTGCTCTGAGTACTGGTTCTGTTGCTGGATTCGGAGGGATCTCTGTTGGAGCTACTTCAGCAACTACCTCTGCCGTACCAACTGGTTCGGCAGAGAGTCTCTCGACTTCATCATAGACTTTATTTAATTCTTCGTGAAAGAGCGCGCTTTGTCGGTTGATTTCTGTGACAGACATATCGTCAACATCTTTCATCTCACCCATTGAATTAATGAGTTTTTGTATAGTAGAACCAACTTCGCGCATTTTTAGAAG
Source organism: Patescibacteria group bacterium (assembly GCA_019745315.1). Taxonomy (GTDB): domain Bacteria; phylum Patescibacteriota; class Minisyncoccia; order Phycocordibacterales; family UBA918; genus JAIETH01. Next base: position 165,496 of record JAIETH010000002.1, read on the forward strand.
AGAGTCTGAAATTACAGGGTTTTCTTGAAATCCACTTGCGTATTGAATAGTATTAGCAAAATCATTGTCTAGAGCTCTTAGTGTTTGTCTAAGAGATTTAATTTTCTCTCTCACAACCCCACCTTCAGAAACATCAGCCGCCACCTTCATTGACTCGGGTGCTGGTGCTTGGGCCTCTAGAGCCTTCCTTGTTTTTTCTACAATTTCTCTAACACCTTCTTTAAAAACTGATGATTCAGCGCCATCCGCCATTGCGCCGAGTGTTTGTCGGAGTCCGTCAATGTCAGCAATGATTTCTTCTCGTGCTGATTCATCTTGAACACGTGCTGCTTCTATTAGCAGGTTATTAATTATGAAATGATCCTCTTCTTTCTGTTGGGGCTTTTCAGCTTTGGGTACATGTGGAGTTTTTTCGGGCATTGTTGCAGGTTTATTAATAATCTCCTCTCCGGACTTTGTAAGTGCCTGTTTAATTCCAAGCGCGGTTTCGCTAAACTGCTTTACAGTTGTATTAAAAGTATTCCGTTGACTTATAGATAATTCTTCCCAACCACCCTTTTCAAGAAATTTTGCAAGTACATTTCTTCGAGCAACAGCTGCGCTTTTGCGTGATCGCAATGAAGGATCACTCACTCCTTTAAGGAGTGAGTTGAGGTTTTCTATCTCTGCGTCGATCTCGCCAAGGATTTCTTGGGCGCTCTCTACAGAAGTTGCTTCTTTTTGCCCCAATGCACGAAGATTTTCTTCATCAGATTGCGGAGCAGGGGTCTCGATGGCGCTTCCTGTAATAGCTTTTTTGGTTTCGAGGGCTGAAGCTAAGCTATCGAGACCTTTTCCGCTTACTTCACCGCTTTTCTTTATCTCCACTTTGCCATCTTCAACCCTCCCTCGTGCCGCAAGTTGCTGCTCTCGCTCTGCTTCGGATAGAGGTCGACCTGTTTTTGGAGCTTCTTTTGGCATAGGTACGAGTACAATTAATTTATACAGGCATTTCTTCTCTGTGGACCTTACATGTTCGGGCGCTTGGGTTAGCTTCAAGGCGATCTTCCTCAATTACCGCATTGCATATCTCACACATACCGTATGTACCATTTTTAATCTTTTGAAGGGCGCGTGTTGTATCGTTAAAGCGCGTTTCGAGATCAGCAACGAGTGCCGTTCTCTCCTCAAGTTCTTCTGCCTTGTCTGCACTTACGTTCTCGTCAGCTTCTCCTTCTTCGGTTCCGAGTGGTGTTGCCACCCAATCGTGTGAGTTTTCAGGATTTTGTACACCAAGAGTTTTTAGTTCTTCTGTTATAAGACTAAGCTCATTTTCAAGAAGGATCTGATATTTTTCTGTATTCATGTATACGAAGTATAGCACCGCTTTTTAAGTGTGCT
>JAIETH010000005.1 GCA_019745315.1 Patescibacteria group bacterium
AAGCTCATTTTCAAGAAGGATCTGATATTTTTCTGTATTCATGTATACGAAGTATAGCACCGCTTTTTAAGTGTGCTTTGGTCTAGTGGGGATGCTATTCAAGCTCCTCTATAAGTGCCTCAAGCGTAGAATAGCTTGTTGCAATGAGAATAAATTCATTTTGTATAAAGGTGTAGAGAATTCGTTCCTCGCCCACTTCATCATACAGAATGCGTACGTCGTGATTTTGGATAACGTCATCAACAAACGATGCGGGGCGCGTACGATCTTCTGTAAGTGAGGCAGGATCAAATGTTTTGCGTACTGGCTCTCCAAAAAATGGCGCAAGATCAACACTTATTGATGCTTCCCATGCAAGCATTCCTGCGAGCGCAGTATCAAATTGATTTGTTTTGAGAACAATGAAAGCATTCTTATTTGTGCCGTATGAACCAAACATGCTCGTACTATCGAGGCTGCGGATAAAGGTTCCTGGAACACGAGGATCAAGCACCCGCATGATTTCAGATGTTGTTTCTGCAACCTCTGATCCATTTTGGAGCGTGGTTGGGTACACCTGAAGGAAGTCACGAGCACCAAGCGGTGTGGCACTTGAAAGAGAAGTTATTTTTTCAATCAAAGTAGTTCGATCCTCGGGGAGTTGTACGGGTATTTGTGTCTGTGTCTTAAAGAATCCAGGAATGCCACTTACTACAGTCGTTTGTCCAGAAGTATTTATGTTGAGGTAATAGTAAGTACCGCCTCCTGTGATTGCGATGAGCAGGAGTGCTATTGCAATAAATGGAATCCAGGAGCGTTGTTCTCGCTGACGTGGCGCTTGATAGCTAACGCCTGTTCTCTCTCTTCGTTCTGCCTCGATTGCCGCTATTTGAGGCGCTGATATTTCATTCGTTTTTATATCCGTAAGTGCATCATTTCGATACGTTCGTATAGGTGCCGTCCCTTCCTCAGATAGTTGCGGTGGAATAAAAGGAATGTCTCGTGACACGCGTACCTCTTGCACCTCCTCTTTCTGTTTTGTTTCAGCGAGTTGGGCTAGGCGCTGTCGTGCTTCCGTATCTTCTTGTGGTGGCGCGGGTGGCGGAGGCGGTGCTGCGGGACGCACCTGACGCATCACCTTAAAAGATTTTTTAGGTGGTTGCTCAGATACGGAGATGGGGGGTAGTGTCCGAAGCGCTGCGCGATACTCAGTGACCTTTTCTTTTGGTGCTGTGGGCGTTCTTGGTTCACTAATAAGATTCCATGTAGTTTTTTGAGGTGGCGGTACAGGAGTTTCTTGCTGCGAAGGCAGTGCTGGAGCAATGTCAACTCGCATCTGGGTGGTTGGCACAGTTTCTTCAAGTAAGGGTGTTATATTTTTCTCCCACCAGTTTTTTATATTTGAGGTAAATTGCTCAATGACAGGGGTGCGACTTGTCTGATAGTTGTTAAGTATCATTCCTTCCTCATCGCCCCTCCCCGCACTTTTTATGTCAAACGCATTTGGATCGTGCGCCACCGCAGAAGGTTTTGCAGTAAATGTAGTTTCTGCTTTTTCTATGTGAGCTGTGGTGTCACGTAGAATTGCATTCTGGAGATTTTCAGCTTGTGTTGTGATGTGTTGCGGAGCAACGAGTGTGGCTGGTGTTGAGGCTGCTACTGATGGGGCTGGTGTATTTCCTCCTTGCGCACGTTCAAGATCCTCAGCGAATGTTCTAAGTGCGCGAAGACCCCCTTTCTTTTGTGAAGGCTGCATTCTCTATCAGTATCGCACGGAGAAGACATCAATGCGATTGTTTTGCTATAAAGAATGTTGATTTAAAAAAGAGAGTCACATGAATGTGACTCTCTTTTTTACTCATCGTTTCGTTTTTCTTTCTGAATATTTTTTCTACCTCCCGATCTGTTCCCGATAAGGAATGTATCTGGGTCTTCATCCATATCAAGAAAGTCATCAGTTGATTCGATGAGTCGCGCAGAAGATGAGCGACCAAAAGAAATAACCTCAACCTGACACCCTTGCGCTCGCACGTATTCAACAAGAGGTACGAAGTCACCATCACCTGTTGCAAGTACGATAACATCAAGCTTTGGCGCCATCTTGATAGCGTCAATTGCCATTCCGACATCCCAATCAGCTTTCTTTGCGCCACCAAAAAATATTTGAAGATCTTTTGTTTTTGTTTCGATGCCAATTTTTTGAAGCGCTTCAAAAAATGCTTGCTCGTCCCCACTTTCAGTAGTTACTACATATGAAATAGCTCGTACGAGCTTTCTTTCGCCAAGTGCTGCATGGACAACGGCGTCAAAATTTACTTTTGCTTTATAGAGGTTTTTTGCACTATGGTAGAGGTTTTGTGTGTCTATAAAAATACCGACACGCTGCTCTTTATGTTTAACAATTGTCATAAAATCGTTGAGGCAGTGGTTTCTAATTACATATTAAAACGTCTCGCGAACCTATAAAAAGTATAGCATAAGACCCTCCTTAGGAGGGTCTTATGGAACAAAATGTGAAAAATATTAGCGTTTGAGACCAAGTTTCTTGGTTAAAGCGTTGTACGCCTTAACATCAGTGCGCTCAAGGTATTTGAGGTGCTTGCGGCGATCCGCAACCATCTGCAAAAGTCCACGACGTGAGTGCACATCCTTCTTGTTTTTGCGCAAATGTGTTGAAAGTTCATCAATTTGCTTGCTCAAAAGAGACGCCTGTACCTGAGGTGACCCTGTGTCAGCGTCATGTGTGCGCGCTTCTTTTATAACATTTTGCTTTTTTCGTTTCGTAAGCATGCGAGGACTATAGCACAGATTGACAATATTTGCAAGTACTGTCGTAACTACCCTCCCTGAGCGTACGTTTTGTTGAGCTTTGGGGGTCATTTCTCTCCCTGTGTGTCTGATACACTATATATATGAGTATACAAGAAGCAATACGCGAATTTCTTCAATATCTTGAGATAGAAAAAGGTCGTTCTGCAAAGACTATAGATAACTATGGGCACTACCTCGAACGTTTTGTTGTGTATTCTAAGATCAAAGCCCCGGCTGATATAACAGAAGTCCTTATTCGTGAGTACCGTGTATGGCTTAATCGCCAGCCGGGCACAAAGGTTGGTAGGAATATAGAGACAATGAAGCGACGCACCCAAAATTACTACCTTATTGCGCTTCGTGCTTTTCTTAAGTTTTTGCGTAAGCGTGGTATTGAGTCTGTTTCTCCTGAGCGTATTGAGCTGGCGAAGGTTGGCGAGCGTCATCTTGACCTTATTACTGAAGCTGAATTAAATCGCCTCCTTGATGCCCCTGACGTAAAAAGTACACAAGGAATGCGTGATCGCGCAATTTTAGAGCTCCTTTTCTCTACTGGTCTTCGCGTATCCGAGCTCTGCGCCCTTTCAATTGATGATGTTGATCTCTCTCGTGATGAATTTTCAGTGCGTGGGAAAGGAGATAAGGTTCGTGTAGTTTTCTTAACAGAGGCTGCGAAGCGCTGTATTAAAGAGTACTTGGCTTCGCGAAAAGATATGGACGATGCGATGTTTGTGCAGTATGGAAAAAACGCTAAAAATGCGAAAGAATTACGCCTCACAGTGCGCGCGGTGCAGAGACTTGTGAAATTCTATGCTGCGAAGGCAGGTATTACGCGCAAGGTAACCCCTCACGTTATTCGCCACAGCTTTGCGACGGATTTATTAGGAAATGGTGCTGACCTCCGCTCGGTACAAGCGCTCTTGGGGCATGCGAATATCGCGACAACTCAGATCTATACGCATGTCACTGACTCACATCTCCGCGAAGTGCATAAAAAATTCCACTCAAGAAAATAAAAAGCACGATCTTTTGGATGCGTGCATGTCTTCATGTGTGATTTCGCTGCGGATCGAAGAAGCAGACGATTGCTGTCCGCGCGATATTGATATCGCGTGCAATAGGTTCTCCATCGCGCGCTACGACACGGTGTTCCGTGGGGGCAAGTGCGCCCTTGGTGTTTGTATGGAGTACATTTCCGATCATGATCGGAAACTCCTTCCTCCGTGCCTCCACATCAACCCATTCACCCCTTATCTTTACCTGCAGCCCCGGGTGACTTTCGTCCACATGGAGCGTAAGTCCTGACCTGTCTACATGCGCTTTTGCCAGCGTCTCCTTCTTGTTCCCCGGCGGCGGTATATCGTATGCCAGGAATCGGATGATAAGATCGGGTTCCGCTGCTCCGCTAAGAAATTTCCCTCTCAATCCTGCATAGGGAAATTCTTGGTCAAAGAGGTCGAGTGCCGCTAATGCTGGAGGGATCAGGTGTTTCTGAAGGCACGATGCAACTCTGATAAAGTGAGTTAAGGTTTCGTTTTCTGGAAACTTCCCTCGAGCCCACTTCTTCCACTCTCCTGTATAGTGAAAAAAGTGTTTAACGTCAGCGCCCTCTTTCCTGCTGTATCCGTCGGGCGTTGTGTCTCCCGAAATGATCATCTGTGTCTCTGCGAGGATCTCGTAGGGCATTTCTCGCAGTAGACGAAGCCATGCTTTGTTGGCTTGAGTGATGAGCTTAGGCGAAATTATATGAGGAACATATAGAAGGCTTTGGCCAAGCACGAACGCTTTGCTCTCCATGGCGCATTCCCTTCGCGTGAGGTTTCTGAGATTAATAGTACGGCAGATGCGTTTTTGAGAATACTATTCAGAAAAGATAAAGTGTGTTGTTTTCTGTAGTTTGCTACTATATCCCTATGAAATTAATCTCTTGGAATGTGAACGGACTTCGGTCGCTTGAGAAAAATGGGACGTGGGATGCATTTTTAGCACTCGACCCTGATATTTTTTGTCTCCAAGAAACGAAAGCTGAAGTTGAGCAGCTCTCACCCACTCTCCGCTCACCTGCCGGATACCATTCCTATTTTTCTTCCTCAAAACTAAAGAAGGGTTACAGTGGTGTGGCTCTTTATACAAAAATTGAACCCAAAGAAGTTTTTTATGGTATGGGAATCCCTCATTTTGATGACGAGGGTCGCATTGTGGGAGGAGATTTTGGTGATTTTGTACTTATCAATATTTATTTTCCGAATGGTGGTCAGGGTCCGGAGCGTTTAGCATACAAATTTGATTTCTACGACGCATTTTTAGAATTTATTGATCGATTCCGTGCGCAAGGCAAGAGTGTGATCTTTTGTGGTGATGTAAATACTGCCCACGAAGCAATTGACCTTGCTCGTCCTAAAGAGAACGAAGAAAACACAGGCTTTCTTCCAGAGGAGCGTGCGTGGATAGACGAAGTAATTCGTCATGGATACATGGATACTTTCCGCTATAAAAATCCTACCAAAAAGGACGCGTATTCATACTGGGATCAAAAAACTCGCGCGCGTGATCGTAACGTCGGGTGGCGCATCGATTACTTCTTTGCGAGTCAAGATATTCTTCCTCGTGTTGTAGGCGCAGACATTCTCCCTACTGTTTTGGGTTCAGACCACTGCCCTGTTGTTCTAGATATTAAATAGTCTCTTTATTTTTTGCTGCGGGTTGCAGCGATGAAGCTGGTGTAGTTCCACTTAAGGTCTTGAATTGATTCCTCAAGGATGTCGAGTTTGTATAATTTTGCTGCAGCACGTGAGGCTATAACCGCTGTCCCCTCTCCTAATACGCCACTCGCAAGATCCGCAGCGGCTTTCGCTGTGTCCTCATAAACTTCAATCTGTGCTTGAGGCCACGCACGTTTGAGGTACATTCTGCACTGCTTGATAGCTTGGTCGTGCGACGTGATAGTAGTGACCTCGCCCGCCTTAATCCCCTTTCGAACCAAAAGATTGTGGTGGATGTCTATCTCAAAAATTTTCTTAATATCGAAATTATGGCGCGACATTGCGTGTACTGCCTCGAGTACTATTCCCCCGTTACTATTCTCTATGGGAAATATAGCAGTCGTTATCTTCCCTGTCTCCAGAGCAGAAAGTACATTTTCAGCATTGAGTAGATATGCAAGCTCAAAACCCTTCAGCTTCATCTTTGCGGCATACGTCCGCGCAGCTTCTTCAGAAAAACTGCCTCGTGCACCCATAAGGCCAATGATTTCTTTGCTCGCCTCACCTTTCTTTGAAGTGATTTTTTTCATGATACGTAAGACTATATCACAGAGTATTTTACGTAAAAACACAGATGTCTTTTATAAAAGACATCTAAAAGACTCTTATCCACACATATGTCCTTTACGCTCAATCGTAAAGGACATATAGTAGCGGTAGGCCCTTGAAGGCTATGGATATCAATGAGATATCCGAGATGATCTTTTAAAAAAGAAGAAGTAATACCTCCAAATTACTTCAGTTCTTTCACATATTCCACCCACTTTGAACCAAGACGTTGCGGCTGAATGATTCCGCCCTGAGTATCCTAGGTGTCTTTTATAAGACTACTAGGGTGTTGAGGACGGGGTCATTCTACACATGCCCCAATAGAATGGTTCTCATGGAGGCCAATCGCAACGAGACTTCGTCTCAACGCAAGATCCACTAGGATCACGGCCTCTCCAAAGCCCGACTCAAACGTTACTAATTAACTACCACATTAGCAGCGTACAGCCGGGCTTTTGTATTTCCTCCCTATTCCTATTTGGTTTAGTTCGCAAAAAAGCGCCTGGTTAGGCGCCCTTTTTAGTATGTGTATCTATAGAAGAGGTTATCCGACGTGGTATTTCTTATGGATTTCTTTGATGGCGCCCCGCTCCTCTTCTCTTTGCTTCTCTCTACCCTGCTCTCCAAGCGAAATTAGCTCTTCAAGCGGCATTTTCATAAGTACTAAAGCCCTACTCTCTAGGTAGTCCTCTGTGTTTTTGAGTGGATCTTCTAAAACCTCTTCAAGTAATGCGTGGAGTGTATGACCAAGCTTTGGTCCAGGCTTCTCAGCGCTCAGTTCCATGATGCGAGAACCATCAATCTTAAGCATTTTGACAGTAATAGGGTCTCGAAGAGCTTCTTCTACCATTGCGATATACTTTCTGAGTCGAAATGGCTGTTCTTTTGGTCGTCCTGTCCCTACGCGGTCGCAGATTCTGAGGTTAAGTAAATCCCATATATTTTCTTGTCCTACGTTTCGTATCGTTCTTCTGACCGCTGAGAGCGTTACTTCGTCTGGATCTGAGAAGAACATATGCCAACGAACCAAGTTTGCCACCTTTTCAACTGTTTCACGTGGAAACTTAAGCTCTTGGAGAGCCTTCTTTGTTACACGTGAACCCACAACCTCGTGTCCGTGGAAGCTCCAGTCTTTCTTTTCTTCCGCCCAGCGCCGTGTTTCTGGCTTAGAAATATCATGAAACAGTGCAGCGAGGCGAATTTCGAGTGACCAACCCTTGTCAGCCGCATGTTGAAGTGTGCGCACGAGGTGCTCATACACATCAAAGGCATGAGCTTGGTTTTGAGAAACACCAATACTTCGCAGTACATCCGGCGCAACATACGGGAGCATACCAAGCTTTTCAAGCAAAATAATGCCCTGCATAGGCTGTTTTGATTCCAATATTCGCACAAATTCGTCTCGAATACGTTCTTTTGATATCCGACTTAGATTATTTGCATTTTTAGCTATAGCGGCCATTGTGGCTCCTTCTAGGGTCAGCTCAAGTTCCACGACAAGTCGAACTGCGCGCATCATACGAAGTGCGTCTTCTGCAAAGCGGTCACGAGCTACTCCTACTGCACGGAGGCGTCTATCTTTTAGATCGGCTTGGCCATCGAAAAGATCTATAAATTCAGCTGTTTTTGGGCGATATGCAATAGCGTTTATGGTGAAATCACGTCGTTTGAGGTCATCTTCTATCGAGGTGCTGAAGAGGACGCTATCAGGTCTTCTAGCATCTGAATATGTTGATTCAATGCGGTACGGGGTTACTTCTATGACTTTTACCCGTGGATCGAGCGCTTCCTCGTATACGACTCCAATTGTGCCGAATTCGTTGTTTTGATAGGTATGCTCAAAAAGACTGACTATTTCTTCCGGTCGTGCGTTCGTTGTGATATCCCAGTCCTTAGGCAGCCTTTTTATTAAAAGATCACGGACGCACCCCCCTACTAAATATGCTTCAAACCCACCTTTTTCTAACGTTTCTGCTACATCTAAAACCTCGCGTGGAATATCAGATAGGGTGATCGTTGACATTGCATGTATTTTAGTATCATTTTTGCATTTTAGCTACTTTAAACGTATGATTCTAGTGCTGAAGAAAGAGTCTGCTTGTATGACCTTCGGTCATACAAGGGCTGCGCTCAAAGAAAATATAAGCAAGCTTCTACTTTCTTCTCGCTTGCCCTTGTAGTGAAATGGATATCACTATAGTCTTCGGAACTATCATTCTAGGTTCGAATCCTGGCGGGGGCACAAAGGTAACAAAAAAACACCAACTTCACTGGTGTTTTTTTGTTAAAACGAAAACTGCTTTGCGTTTGTGCCTTTGTGCCAAACGGAAACATGTTTTATTTATAAAACAGTTGAGTTCGGGGAGGAAGTTCTTAATGAGCAAAGCGAATTTAGAAACTTGACCCCACAAAAATAAGGTATTTTCAGAGATTATATGGCTCAACAAGAACGCAAAAAGCCCATCATGTAAACATGAGGGCTTTTTGTGACGCAACTATTAAGAAATACGTCAGGTGAAGTGACTCTTAGCTTTTTATAAAGCATATAAGCCAATTCTTTAAAGAACAGAATCGGCGCCGTGTGCGCCGAGGGTACTTTATAACACGCGCTCCGAGTCGTGTCATGTGGATTATGCACTTCCGCACCATATACTGGATTTAGCGATGGTCTGTAGTATAATCTGAGCTACATTTGCGGGTATGGTTTAGTGGTAGAACACGTCCTTGCCAAGGACGAGTCGAGAGTTCGATTCTCTCTACCCGCACAAAGGAGCGAAGCGACTATTGTGCGCTGGCGCTACTGCGCCAGTAGGAGGAATCGAAGACCTTGCGAGCTAGCTTTTCAAGCTTTTGTGCAGAAAAGTAGCCACAAGGTGTACTGAACATGTAATGTTCGATTCTCTCTACCCGCACAAATAAGCGAAGCGTTTTAGGTGGGTAAGCAAGACGCGGGGCGTCTTGCGTGGGAGAATCGAACGGCGGAGCGGGACCCGTGCTTGCACGGGAGCGAGCCGTGTCCCGCGGCACTTATGAGCGAAGCGAATTAGTGACCGTCAGGACGATTCTCTCTACCCGCACAAAAACGTCAAAAAAGACTAGCGATACCGCTAGTCTTTTTTGATCACACTGCGTCTTTTACACATACAGTTTCAAAATATCAATAAAAAGCCTATAAAATATAAGCAGATTGTCCACACGGTAGGGGTACATAGACCTGTGCATAAGACAGGGGATATGTGTATAAAGGACGTCTTTTATATAATTGTTTTTTAACAAATGGCTTAAAATAAGGCTTTTTAAAAAAGACAAGTTTCATGTGAAACAGAGTATATTTCTCAAAAATGTGAAAAAAGAAGCAAAACATTTACGCATTGGAAGAATTGGAGAGCGGGCTGTGGCCAATCACCTCAAAAGGAAGGGATTTACAGAACTTGAATCAAACTTCCGTACTAAGACAGGAGAAATTGATCTTATCTTCAGAAAAGAAGAAAAAGTTTACTTCGTAGAAGTTAAGACTGTCTCTGTTGAGAGTGGGAGAGCTTCTGTTTCATATGAAACAGAGGGTGGGGGGTACAGAGATGTTTCACGTGGAATATATAGACCGGAGGATAATGTGCATCATGATAAGTTACGAAAGATTCTTAATACCATTCAAGTATGGATATCTTTGAATAAGTATGAGGGTTTGTGGCAGCTTGATATTGCTTCTGTATATCTTGACCTTAAGGATAAGCGCGCACAGGTACGTTTCATAGAAAATATCATAGTGGAGTAAAGGACATCGAATGTCCTTTAGAGAATTTTGTTTTTTGTGCGTTCTAACGCTTGGCTTTCTTTAATGGTGCGTGCTACTATGTTGCAACAAAAGCGGGGCGTAGTATACCGGTAGTACGTCTGGTTTGGGACCAGATAGACCGAGTTCGATTCTCGGCGCCCCGAACGTAGTGAGGAAGAAAAAGCGGAGCTTTTGTCCGAGAATCGAAAGCCGGAGCGGTGCCGACCAAGGGTCGGCCGCGAGGCAGGGCTGTAAGCACTTAGTATTTTGAGCAAAGCGATAAATACTTAGTGACTTATGGCCGATTCGGCGCCCCGAACGTAGTGAGGGAAAAGCACGTTCCGAGCTTTTCATTTCACGTGAAACACATGTTATATACATTAAGAAGAAGGTTCTGCTTAAGCAGCCTCGTTTCTCCTTCTCTGCCTGTTTTGGAAAGGAGTCGTCGTTTGGTACGTCTTTATATATAATGGTTCCACCATATGGCGAAAGAAACGTCACAAGAAGCTGGAGGAACCCAAGAGGATCGGTTTTTGAAAGCATTTGATGAATACGCAGACGCGCTCTTTCGTCATGCGACGATGCGGCTCTCTGATAGGGAGCGTGCCATAGAGCTTGTACACGACACTTTCACAAAGGCGTGGACTTACGCAAACAATGGCAATCTAATTGAGTCGTATCGTCCGTTTCTATATAAAATACTCGGAAATCTAATAATTGATGAGTATAGACGAAGACGTACAGAATCTCTTGATTCAATCCTTGAAGAAGAGGGAATGGATACTGGGAGGTTTAGAGATCTCCAGGAGGGTTCGCTTGAAGAGTCTCTTGCTGCTCTTGATGCAAAGCGCATCATAGAAGCCATGGAGAAGCTCCCGGCAATTTACAAGGAGACCCTCGTTCTCCGTTTCGTTGATGGATTGGGACCAAAAGAGATAGCAACCCTTATTGAAGAGACGGAGAATGTTGTTTCTGTTCGATTGAATAGGGGAATGAGCTTGCTACGAGAGATTGTGACAAAAAAAGAATAATTCATGGGAATGTTAGAAAAAAAACTAAAAAGTGAACTCGGGAAAATACACATGCGTGCTTCTGAGCGTATCTTTTTGCGTGAACGGCTTCTTGCATACATGGAATATCATGATCGTAAAAATTTTCATGCATCATCAGCGATTCAAGATAGGGTAGTGGGATTCTTTGCAGATTTCTATGCTTCGTATTTAAATACATCTCAAGCACGCGGTGCCTTTGGCGTTGTTGCACTTCTGGTAGTAGTTAGTATTCCTTTTTCTGCCGAGTCGTCAGTTCCTGGGGATGTTTTGTATCCAGTAAAGGTGCGCGTAAATGAAGAAGTGCGCTCAGGATTAACTTTTTCTCCGTATGAAAAAGTTGCGTGGGAGGCAAAACGCGCAGAGCGACGTATTGGCGAGGCGCGTGTCCTTGCAAAGGAAGGCCGTCTTACCAATGAGGTTGAGGCTGAGTTGACTGAAACCATGAAGGGGCATGTTGCCGATGCTCAAAAAGAAATGGCGGTTCTACGCGAAAGCGATGCTGATGGAGCAGCTATTGCGCAGGTTGCAATGGAATCTGCTCTTGAGCTGCAGACTGCAGTTCTTGATACTGATATTTCTACTCAGGCATCGTCTTCAGTCCCTGGAGAAAGTCATATGGCAACCTTGGCTCTTGCTGTGCGTGATGTTCATGCGTCACTTGTTGTTTCCGAGCCAGAGGTATCAGTTTCAGCATATGATCGCTTTACTCTCAAGGTTGCAGAATCAATGAAATATGCAAAGGAGCTCGAGTCTTCTCTTCTTCCGACTTTGACAGAAGGGGAATCATTCGAAATAAATCGTCGACTTTCTGATATAGAGAATACTGTTTCTGCGGCTCACACATTGCATGCCTCAAGCACTACACAAGGAGGATTGCGAGACTTAAAGGCCGCATTCAGTGATATACAAAAACTCATTGCTTTTATGTCAGATATCGAGGTGCGTCGATCTGTTGCAATTGAGAAACTTGTACCGAAGCAGCTCACGGATGAAGATAGAAAAGAAATTCTCTGGGCTGCTCATGCAGAGCTTCTGGGCACCGTAGAATTAGTATCATTGCGTCTTGCTTCATCAACGGCAGAACAAGGGGTGCGGGATGTTCAGTCCACAACAATAGCGCAGCTGCAAGAACAGCTTGATATAGTAAGTCGCCAACTTGAAGAAGGAGGTTCTTTAAACGAAGCAGAGTTTGCGCTTAACGCAGCACGAGTACTCTCCCACACACTTCTTGGTTCTGTAGATCAAATTGATGCACCGGTTGATGAGGCTCCTGTTTCGGAAGAAGCAACGTCGACACCTCCTCAGGCTCTATAATAAGGATTATTGAGAAAGAATGTGAGCAGCTTTAAATCGAGCTGCTTTTTTCTGTATGTCGCCTTCAATATTTTCAGAAAGTGTATGGCCGGTTTCTGATAAAAGTATTGTATTTATATAGGAAAGAGTGAGGGCTCGTAAGCTTCCAAGGCCGTCTTTCTCAGAGTTACCCTTAGTCACTATTATTCCAAGCAGTATGCCTGTATTAGTGGTCACGGGTCCTCCTGATACGCCGTAGTGACCGATGGTGGAAGAGCTGAGACCAATAACATCAATCTCAGATTCTCCATAAGTAAAAAGTTTCGTAATGCTGACCGTCTCCATATGCTGATTGAGAAGAATATTCGCACTATGCTTCATAGCATCTTCTTCCGAGGGATATCCAGCAGCAATTACGCGCATGTCACGCACATCAGTTGGTATTTCTGTGCTAAAGGATATAAAGGGGTATGATGCAGGCGTGTTGTATCCTGCGCGTGGAGTGATATACAAAAGCGCGTAGTCATATTCTCCGGTGCCTACCAGAGAAGGACGTGCCAGTTCTTTCTTGTTGGCATCAATCCATTTTTGCGACATATAGAGAATATGTGCTTCGTAAGAATTTCTGCCTGGGTTTCCTGTCCGAACTGCACACGTCGGTTCATGTGTTTCATCAAATAGTAGTGATTGAACTACGTGGGCATTCGTAAGGATGACGCCTTTAGGATCGATAACGACGCCACTCCCGCTCGATATATGTACTGCGTCGCCATCTTTGTGGGTGCATACGATATTAACGAGCGCATCGGCGAGCGCAGGGTCTAGAGTAGGAAGGACTGCATCGCTAAGGGCCGCTGTTTGCGGTATTGATTCAAAAGATTCGCTAATTTCTTGAGGGATGTCCGTATACGTTTCCTCCGCGTGGTTATTCTGGGGCACAGAGAAGGTTTTTTGTACCAATACCACGCCATTCCTTACCTCTTGCACAAGGTATGTTCCCAAATAACCACTCACTGCAAGAAGAATGCTTGCGATGCTCAGTGCAAAATCTAAGAAAAAATGGCTAAAATTCATGCTGGGAAAAGTATAGCATGATGATAGGATTGGTATTGAAATTCCTTTACAATACCTTTATTTAGTGACTTGATTGTGCATGTGGTTTAGAGTGTGATACACTACCGCAGGTATGGAAAATCCATGCTGACTACGCTCTAAGAGGGCGTTTATTAGTCTAAAGAAAACAACATGGTTAACTTTTTCAATGATGAAGAGGTAGTAGTTGACGGAGAAGAGACTCCTGAAGATGAGGAGGCTACTGAGGCTACAGAAGAAGACGCTGCATAATAAAAGCAAAACTCCGCATATGCGGAGTTTTGCTTTTATTTTAAGCCAGATATGGTAGAATCGCTGTGTTGCGTTAGATGGTGGGGTAGTAGAAAAATATTGCGGGGTTAGTTTACCGGTAAAACATCTGCCTTCCAAGCAGAGGTAGAGGGTTCAATTCCCTCACCCCGCACCGAGCGAAGCGAGGAGAAAAAACAGCCTGCAAGGGCTGTTTTTTCCTGCGGGGTGAGGGAATTGAAAACCTTGCGAGCTATCTTTTCGAGCTTGCGAAGAAAAGTAGCTGAATAGCACAGGGTTCTATTCAGAGGTGTACTGATCCTGTAAGGATCAATCACACTATCCGCACCAACGAAAAAGAGCCCGTTAGGGCTCTTTTTCCTGCGGGGTGAGGGAATTGAACGGGGACGAGGTCAATTCCTTAAAATATAACAACTTGCTCTCGGCAATTTTACCTGTATTGTTATTGAAGGCGACTCAATGCCTCATCGAGGGAGAGAAATGATGTCCAGCTCTGCGACGGCTGTAACGGAATTTGAAATCGCCCTTGAGAGGGTGAAGAAGGGCGTAGCGTGGCTTGATGAGAAAGCGAAGACTGACCCGCGGTTTCTGCGGTGGCGACTCATGTTGATGAGTATCTATGGGTCGCGTGTCAGTTCTCTGGTGAAGATTGAGTATAATACGCACGACCCTATTTCTCTGATTCTTCGCGAACATCCCGGCTTGGCCTGCTTGAGCGATGGTCGTGTGAAATGGGCAACGGTGAAGCATGCTTTTTTCAGAAGCAAGCACGATGGGGATCCGGTTGAGCTGGGTTTCGATTCGGATAACGCGGTTTCTGCTCAGGCACTCAATCATGCCTGGGCGCAAATCTTGTCGGAGTATGATCTGCCGACGGCGATCCGCCACTTCCCCTAGACAGATCTTTTGAAGCAATACTCTACGTCAAAAACGCAGGGTATTTTTAATTTTTGCATTACACTACAGAATTACATTATTCTATATCTGTACCCATAAACTACTTTTTATGATTGATCATGTTGGACTCAGTGTTGAAAAGTATGAAGAAGCAAAAGCATTTTATATAGCAGTGCTAAAGCCTCTCGGATATGAACTAGTTGCAGAATTTCTTTCGCCAGCTTCTCCTCAGAATATTGCTGGTTTTGGAAAAAATGATAAAGGAGATTTTTGGATTTCTGAAGAAGGAAAAACAACTCCACATACCCATATCGCATTTGTGGCAGAGAGTAGGGGAGATGTCGATGCATTTTATGAGGCAGCAATACATGCCGGGGGAATTGATAACGGAAAGCCGGGGGTTCGCGCTGAGTACCACCCACACTACTATGGAGCTTTTGTTATCGATCCAGAGGGACACAACATTGAAGCAGTGTGTCACAAGGAGGTGTAGCTTATACGTGGAAGGTTGAAGCAACAAAAAACACCGGTAGACCGGTGTTTTTTGTTGCTCAGTAATTGAGATTACTTCACAGCGTCCTTAAGCGCCTTAGATGCGCGGAACTTCGGTACTCGCATCGCAGGAACTTCAATAGATTCACCTGTGCGTGGGTTGCGACCCTGACGCGCTGGACGCATCTTTGCAGAGAAAATTCCAAGCCCTGCAACAGATACCTCGTCTCCAGACTTCAATGCAACAACAATGCTGTCGATCATGCACTCAACAGCGCGTTCTGCGTCTGCTTTTGTGCCACTCAAAACCTCGTGTACTTTTGTGATGATGTCTGCCTTGTTCATAAAGTGGTGAGAGCTAAATAATAATCGCGTGCCCTCCGCGCAATATGGCGCTAGAGATATGGCTAAAAGTATTATATAGGAGCTAGTCCGGAGCGCAATGGTTCAGAAGACCTATTGACAGAGGTGCTTTTATATTTTTTAGCGTGCGTACTCAATCACTTTAGTCTCACGGATTACTGACACCTTAATCTCTCCTGGGTACCGAAGTTCTTTTTCGATTTGACGAGCGATGCTCTGCGCAAGTTCAAATGCTTCAAGGTCACTCACTTTCTCTGGGGTCACAAACACACGTAAGTCACGTCCAGCTTGGATGGCATATGTTTTCTCAACTCCTTCGTGTTTGTTTGCAATCGCTTCGAGGTCTTCAAGACGTTTAATGTATTTCTCAATGCTATCACTTCGTACTCCAGGACGTCCTCCAGAGATTGCGTCAGCAACCTGCACGAGGATAGACTCAGTTGTTTCATACGGATACTCCTCGTGATGGGCCTGCATTGCTTTGATGATGAGTTCATCAACGCCGTATTTCTGAAGAATCTTGCGTCCAATCTCTACGTGCGTTCCTTCTACCTCATGAGATACAGCTTTTCCGATGTCGTGAAGGAGACAGCCTGCACGCGCTATCTGGGGATCAGCACCAATCTCTGTAGCAATAATTGCTGCAATGTGTGCCATCTCTACTGAGTGCCACAGCACATTTTGTCCGTAGCTCGTGCGGTAGTGAAGGCGACCAAGAATTTTAATAACGTCAGGGTGAAGATTGTGTACGCCACATTCAAAAGCTGCTGCCTCTCCTTGTTTGCGCATTGTTTCGCCAACATCCTTCCGAGCTTTCTCAATAGCCTCTTCAATCTTTGCAGGTTGTATGCGTCCGTCGGCAATGAGTGTCTGAAGTGCGATGCGTGCCACTTCGCGGCGCACAGGGTCAAATGATGAGATGGTGATGACTCCGGGAGACTCGTCGATAAGGACATCAACTCCGGTGAGGCGTTCAAAGGTTCGGATATTACGTCCTTCTTTTCCGATAATTTTTCCCTTCAGATCATCACTTGGAATCTCAACGGTTGAGGTCATGATGTCGGTATGTACCTGGTTTCCAATGCGATGGATTGCGGTCGTTATGATATCGCGAGCTTTTTCTTCGAGTTTTTCGCGTCCACTAATCTCAAGTTTCTGAAGACGCACCATAATATCTTCGGCATTTTCTTTTTCTAAGCGCTTCATCACCATCTCGAGTGCTGCTTCACGACTCATACCTGCTACTTCTTCGAGCTTTGTATCAATAGAAAGAGCCCGCTCGTCGAGTCGAGTTTTGATATTTTTGATATCTTCGATTTTCCCGCGCACCGCTTCAACCTCAGAATCTAGGTCTATCTGGCGCTTATCAAGAAGCTCTTCTTTTTTTATAAGGCGTTCTTCTGTTTTTTCAAGGCGTTCACGAGCTTCTGTTACCTCTTTCTTAAGCTCTTCTTCAACCTTCTCAGCTTTTTGTTCTGAGCGTTCTACTATCTTCTTTGCTTCTTCCTTTGCGTCGAGCAAGATTCTTTTTACTTCAAGCTCGAGAGATTGCTTCTGTCCAAGGGCGCGAAGGTATCTAAAGTAATACCCAATCGCAAGTCCCAGTGCTCCCGCGATCGCGGTGAGTAGTATAAGTGCTATATTCATATGCTGCGTTTTTAAGCGCAACCAGTCGACATGCTACGTGTATAGAGAGATAGTACGTGTGTGCAGTTGGTAGATTATTCCGTGCGATACATAAATGTTCTATAGTCGGTAGGTTGTGTCTGTCGAGGCGGTCGCGCGGTATTCATTAATGGGACTTTTTCACTATACCAGCACTTTTTACAGATGTCTAATTTCTCGCAGTAGTTCATAAAAAAACGCAGGATCGGTTGATCCTGCGCGGGTGTCAGCGACCCCGTGCCCTCTCGATTGCGAGTGCACGACTTGCTGCGTCGTGTCGTGCGGCGTCACCATAGTCCCAGCGCTCCATAACCCAGGGGGTGCTGGTCTCGCATATCCGCACCTCTGCGGGAGTCGCACTCTCTATCCGGAGAGGAAGGCAGTAGACCCAGTCCCGAAACGAGGTGTCGGGGTTAAGCAATACCACCGCAAGGAAGAAGATTCCTGCGGTGAGTGCGAGGAAACCAAGCAACTTTCCAAATACGGACATCGGATCTCTCTTTGAATGTGTAAGGGCTCGATACCCAAACGTGTATGAAATATACAACTTAATCTTATATATGTCAATATATAGGAAATTATGGAGGAGCTACCTGTACTACCGAGAGTTTTGTTGCTCGAAGTGTCGGAGAAGTATGGCTCGATCTTCCTCTGTCATAAGTTCTCCTTGTCCAAGTCGTCGCAGTACCTCCGAAAGCTTTCGTTTTTGTTCTTCAGGGTCTTCCATTTCTAATACAGAAAATATTTCTGCTCGCTCAATAACTTTTGAGTTTGTTGCTGTGTCTGGTCCACTATATCTTGCTGCGTGAGCTTTCGGCGCCTCTGCGGCGAGGCTACCCGCTACAAGGCTCGCCATACCCAGATTTTTCAAGTTCTCAATGGCTCGTCTAGGCTTACTATTTGGTGACTCTTTCATATATATAGTAGATTACGTTCGTATGCTATAATGGTAGCATGGCCTTTTGAGAGCAATCTCGATCTCCTTTGATAACAAAAAACACCCCCTGGGGGTGTTTTTTGTATGTATGAATGTCTTTACTTAATCACTTCGTCTACAAGTCCGTACTTCTTTGCTTCATCTGCATCCATAAAGAAGTCGCGTTCCACGTCTTGTTCAATTTTTGAAAGAGGCTGACCGGTTGCTTTCGAAAGTATTTTATTAAGACGATCACGTGTTTTGAGGATGTGGCGCGCAGTAATCTCAATATCAGTTGCCTGTCCCTGTGCTCCTCCCCACGGCTGATGAATCATGACTTCAGCATTTGGTAGTACTGAACGTTTTCCTTTCTTTCCTCCTGCAAGGAGAACGGCGGCTCCTGAGGCTGCGATGCCAACACACACTGTAGCAACGTCAGGCTTCACGTGGTTCATGGTATCGAGCATTGCAAGGGTTGCTGTTACTGATCCTCCTGGTGAGTTGATATAAAGGAATATGTCTTTCTTTGGGTCTTCAGACTCAAGAAAGAGGAGTTGCGCAATCACGAGGTTTGCCATGTGATCGTGTATTCCTCCTCCAATGAAGATAATACGCTCTTTTAGAAGTCGTGAATAAATATCATATGCGCGCTCACCAAATTGCGTCTTTTCGACAACCATCGGTACCAGCTGCGCGTGCTCGCTACTATGTTCAGAATTGTTGTTTATCATGGGAGCTATAGTAACAAAAAAGTATGTGAATGAAAACTCTGCTCAAAAATAATAAAAAAATGAGCCTGAACCCATTTTTACTTTTTTGAGGCATCCTTCATTTTTTAGGAGCCTCTTTCTTGTCTTCGTTTTTTGGCACGACCCAGAATAGGGCAGTGCCGAGTGCTCCGAGACAAATCCATGCGATGGAAAACCATATCCACCACCACATTGCACCGTGCTCCCCTTTGACTCCCTAGAGAAGATATCATAATTCTAATATAGTTTGTAATTTTTTGATGGAATTATTACAAAAACAGACTGAATGCGTAGGCATTCAGTCTGTTTAGCTCAATCAAGCCCAATGGTATTTATTGGCTTTCGAGAAATTCCATTACCTGAGCATTTCGTAATACTGATTCTATATATACACGGACTCGTACAGGATCAGCTTCTTTGTATTCTGCAAGCACATTCTTCATCTGATCCGCTACAGCGGCTTCGTCTGGAGTGAGGGACTCTTTTTTTGCTATTTCATTAAGAATAAGCTGCGTTTTTGCTCGTTTTTCAGCTATAGGTGTCCACTCTTTGATAAGATCCTCTTCTTTTTTTTGTATATGCTCGAGGTATCCAGCGAGGGTAAGGTTTGCACGCTTGAGATCGTCTTCCATCTGTCCAAACATTTGTCCGAGTTCACTTTTTACGAGAACATCAGGAAGATCAATCTCACTCTCCTCAATAATGGAATCAGTAATCCCTGCGCGATGCTTCCCGATGACATCTTGTGTTTTTTCTGTCGTCGAATGTTTCTTGATTTCTTCTTTGAATGCAGAAACAGAATCAAAAGCACCAAGTGTTTTTACATACTCATCAGTTAGTTCAGGAAGAGGTGCTTTTGTGATGTCTTCCTCCTCTGACTCCACTGTTTCAGGTGTAGGGAGGGAGATACCTTCTTTGGTGGCAGCATCGAGAGCTGCCTTACGTCGCGCTTTTTCTTGGAGGCGGTCGTAGGAAAGTTTTTGACGCTGAAGACGCTCAATAGCATCAGTGATTTCCTGCTCAGACACAACAACCTCCTCTTTCTTTTTGTTGGCTTCTTTGGCTATTTTTTTGTAGTCAGATAGTTTCACATCAGGGAGTACGGCGAGTTCAATGCGGAATCCAAAAGGGTTCCCTGGAGCCATTTTCTCAGCGTGCACTTCAGGTCGCCCTATGGCTTCAAGCTTAAAGTGCTCGATGATTGAAGGATATATGTGAGCGAGGGTGTGTTCGGTAACCTCAGAAAAGAGGGTCATTTCCCCAATATGCTTTCGGAGCATGTCAGCGGGTACATGCCCTTTTCGAAATCCTTTGATTTCGACGTCATGTCCGAGATGTTCCAAAACATGCCCTTCGTGTTTTTGGAGCTCAGAAACAGGAATTTCTCCTGTAATACTCACCATTGATTTAGGCTTTTTCTCTACTTTAAAGGTTGCAATGAGTGCTGTGAGCTCCTCATTGTTTTCGTGGTGATTGTGATGATGATTCATAGGCAAACAGTGTACAAGGGAATCGTGTATTTGCAAATTTTAAACGCAAAACGGCGCGTACGCGCCGTTTTGCTATAGGTAGTGAGGAAGTAATTATCCTGGAAATTTCTCACTATAGAGGGTGCGACTTCGTGCAAATGCTTTTTCTGCAGCAGCCTTGTCTTCAAATCCTTTCGTTTCAACATTCTTATTCTGTACTTTCTTATATGTTGCAAAGAAATGTTCGATTTCTTTCAGTGTGTGGGGGTTGATATTTGAAAGGTCAGTTACACCATCAAAGCGGGGGTCTTTCTTTGGTACTGCAATAATCTTTGCGTCACTTTCTCCGTCGTCAATCATATTCATGATCGCAACAGGGCGAGCAGGCACGAGTACTCCTGGGAATAGTGGGTAGGTTGTGAGGAGGAGAACATCAAGTGCATCACCATCATCCCAGAGCGTCTTTGGTACAAAGCCATAGTCAAACGGGTAGTCTTGAGCCGAGTGCATAACGCGGTCAAGTGCAATCATGCCTGTTTCTTTATCAATCTCATACTTGTTCTTCGAGAACTTAGGAATTTCAATGATAACGTTCATTGTGTCCTCATTCCCTGGGTCGATGTCATGCCATAGATTCATATATGGTTGTTGTTATTCAGCTGATACTTCCTCTTTTGATGCATCTTCGGATTTTTCTTCCGTCTTAGGTTCTTCTTTTGCTCCCTTAGAAATAATATCAATTTTCCAGTTAGTCAGTTTTGCTGCAAGGCGTACATTTTGTCCACCGCGACCGATAGCAAGTGATTGCTGGTCAGCATTTACTTCAACAGTTGCTTGGTTCTCGGTAGCATCAGGAGCACTTTTTATAGTTACTCCAACAACTTGCGCTGGTGAGAGTGCGTCTTCAATGAAGGATGCTGGATCAGCTGACCACTCTATAATATCAATCTTTTCTCCGCCGAGTTCGCTCATAACCGTTGATACACGTACTCCTCGTTGTCCCACAAGAGATCCTACCGGGTCAATGTGTGCGTCATTTGAGAATACCGCTATTTTTGAACGGCTTCCTGCTTCTCGTGCGATTGCACGCACCTCTACCACACCACTTTGGAGCTCTGGTGTTTCGATGGTAAAGAGTTGTGTAATAAAGTCAGGATGTGAGCGAGAGAGCTTAAGGAAGATGCCACGAGGAGTTTCTTCTACTGAGAGAAGAAGCGCGCGTACACGCTCTCCTGGTCGATAGCGTTCTCCGGGAATTTGCTGGTCGTATGGCATCACACCAGTGACACGTCCAAGGTCTACGTAGAGGTTGCCGCGCTCAAATCGCTGCACGATTCCAACGATAATATCTCCTTCTTTTTGTTCGAATTCAGCGAGGGCTGACTCTTTTTCTGCTTCACGAATCTTTTGAATGATTACCTGCTTTGCAGTTTGTGCAGCGATTCGTCCGAAATCATCTTTTGACTCGAGAGGGAAGACGAGTTCGTCGCCAACTTTTACCCCACTCTTTATATAGCGAGCGTCCGCAATCATGATGTGCTTTTCCGCATCGAAGTGCACGCGCGCATTCTCAAGTACCGGAGCTGCCTCTGTAGCCTCCTTTTTTTCTTGATCTTCACCAAGCTCCTCGTCATCCTGATAGACAGTGGTCTCATCAGTTACGATCTTTACCTGATTAAATTCAGTAGCGCCTGTCGCCATATCAAATTTTACACGTACGATTTGTCCGCGCTTTCCAAATTCTTTTTTATAGGCAGTTCCGAGAGCTTGCTCAATGGCGTCAATCATTTTTTCACGGGGAATACCGCGCTCCTCTTCGAGCTGATTGATGACTGAGTGTATGACTTTTAGATCAAACATATATAGGGGTAATTAGACTGTCTGGTAATAAAAAAGCCGACCGCGCGGTCGTCTGTGACAGATAGGAATAGTGTACTACGGACTCAGGAATTGTCAAAAGCTGCGTGATTTCACACCAACTGATTACCAAAATATGTAATAAGTCTTTTATTTTATTTTTTAATTACGTATAACAAAAAATATTATGTAATCCGTTTCAATATATTTTCACTATAAAATAATTTAAAAAGTAATTAGTTTATACACGAAATGTGCGCGAAAGTGCGCAGTTTTTTGTATGAGTGTTGCTATACTACATACATAAAACTCTTTGGAGAAAATCTCATGCGCATACAAGACGCACAATTAAAACGTTTTATATCTGACTCGGGACTTGTATCTGCGAAAGATTTTGACGCTGCGGTTAAAAAAGCAAAAGAAGAAGACATCTCACTCTCCGCTGCGCTCGTGAACCAAGGTTCAATGAGCGAAGACGATCTTCGGCGCGTTGAGTCATATGTGCTCGGTATTCCTTTTATTGCACTTGTTGATCGTAAGATTGATTTTGAAATACTTTCACTGATCCCTGAACCGATTGCGCGAAAACATAATATTATTGCGTATGAAAAAAGCGCAGATTCTCTCGAGGTTGCCATGCTCGATACCGCTGACCTGCCTGCAATCGATTTCATTAAGAAAAAAGTTGGACTGAAGATTCTTCCGCGCCTTACTGACACAGAATCAATGAAGATTGCGCTCCGTCAATATCAAAAAACTCTTAAAGATGAGTTTGGCGACATTATCATGAAGGAGACTGCGGCTCTTAAGGTGATAAAGGAGGGAGGTGACGAGATGAGTGGTGACGATCTCAAGAAAATGGCAGAAGATTTGCCAGTTGTACGTATCGTAGATACGCTCTTGCGTCACGCCATCATTCAGTCAGCGTCAGACATCCATATTGAGCCGATGGAAAATGAGGTTTTGGTCCGATATCGTATTGATGGAATTTTGCATGACGCCATGATGCTTCCTAAGCGGGCAGCGCCAACGATTGTGGCGCGTATCAAGGTGCTTTCAAATTTAAAACTTGATGAAAAGCGTCTTCCGCAAGATGGACGCTTTAAGATGGAGTCTGAGGGTACGCGCGTTGCGTTTC
Organism: Patescibacteria group bacterium; assembly: GCA_019745315.1. Taxonomy (GTDB): domain Bacteria; phylum Patescibacteriota; class Minisyncoccia; order Phycocordibacterales; family UBA918; genus JAIETH01. Next base: position 23,130 of record JAIETH010000005.1, read on the forward strand.
GTGTGTCGGTGCTCCCAGTATTCTTTGGAGAAAAAATTGTAATGCGTCTTCTCCATGAAGGGCGATCGGGCTATACGCTTGAAGGACTTGGTTTCCACGGAGAGTCTCTTGAGAGATTGCATCATGCCATGAAGCAGACCACCGGTATGATTTTGGTAACAGGTCCGACTGGTTCAGGAAAAACGACGACACTCTATACCGTACTTGATGTGCTAAATACGCCAGAGGTAAATATTTCAACCATTGAAGACCCTGTTGAGTATCAGATGCCGCGTGTGAATCAGACACAAGTGCGTCCACAAATAGGTTTTACCTTTGCTGATGGCCTTCGTACATTGATGCGACAAGACCCAGATGTGATCATGGTGGGAGAAATTCGTGATACTGAAACAGCGTCTCTCGCTATTAACGCTGCTCTTACCGGGCACTTGTTGCTTGCGACCGTGCACACCAACTCTGCTGCAGCAACAATTGCTCGTTTGGTAGATATGGGAGCTGAAGCGTTTCTCGTTGTTTCAACACTTCGCGTGATCATCGGTCAGCGACTCGTGCGTAAACTATGTGAAGATCCTGAAGAATATTTTCTTTCTGATGCAGAAGTAGAAGAGATCGCGCGTCATGCCGACCTCGATCGACTCCTTAAGGTTCTCAAGCACGAGAAAGTAGTGAAGGAGAGTGCAAAATGGAGCACGATCCCGTTTTATAGACCAAAGCCGTCGCCAGCATGCGAAGACGGGTACAAAGGACGTATTGGGATACACGAAGTGCTCTATGTGAGTCCTGCTATTAAAGAATTGATTATTAAAAATGATACCGCTGACGCGATAGACGCTCAAGCGCGAAAAGAAGGAATGCTTACCATGGTTGAGGATGGAATATTTAAAGCAGCTCGCAAGCTTACTTCTATCGAAGAAGTGTTGCGTGTAATCTCTGAATAATATGGCAACGTTTCGATATACAGGTGCTGATAGAGAGGGAAACAGTGTGACGGAAGTTGTCACTGCAGACGATCGTTTTGCCGTATATGATATTGCTCATACGAATGGACATACCATCGAAACTGTCGACGAAGTTCGATCTCTCGATATAAAAAAAATACTACGACTTGAGTGGCTCAACCTCCTTTTGTCTCGGATTAAGCAAGATGAGATGGTTATGTTGACACGAAATCTTGGGGCAATGCTCAAGGCAGGACTTCCTCTGTCTCGCGCGCTCTCTGTTTCAATACGACAAACCAAAAACCCAAAGCTCAAGGGAGCTTTAATGGTTTTAAATGAAAAGCTTACGAGCGGAAACCAGTTTCATGAAGCGTTAGGAGGATTTCCTGCTATTTTTTCACGGTTGTATGTGGCAATGGTGCGCGCAGGAGAAGAAGGGGGGAAGCTTGCTGAAAGTCTCGATATTCTCGCGCTTCAAATGGAACGATCTTCAACGCTTCAAAAAAAGATAAAGGGTGCGCTCGTATATCCGATGATTGTGATTACCATCATGGTTGGTATTGGAATACTCATGTTGATTTTCGTTATTCCAACACTCACTGCAACCTTTAAAGAATTAAATGTCGCACTGCCGCTTGCTACACGAGTAATCATCGCGACGAGTGATTTTTTATCACAACATACCATTATCGCTCTTATTTCAATGGCACTTGGGGTGTTTGGGATTATATCTTTTTTCAAAACGCGCATTGGAAGAACGGGCTTTGAATGGTTTTTAATTCATTCGCCGATTCTTGGGGGTATTACAAAGCAAGTGAACGCAGCGCGTACCGCACGAACGCTTTCCTCCTTGCTTGCCTCGGGCGTCAGTGTTGTTTCAGCGATTACTATAACGAACGACGTAGTGCAAAACTCTTTTTATCGAGTAATTCTCGCGGAAGCGGCAGAGCGCGTTGAGAAAGGAAAGGCACTTTCAGAAGTTTTTATTGAGCGCGAAGATCTCTATCCGTTGTTAGTCGGTGAAATGATTGCTGTGGGGGAGGAGACAGGACAGATCGCAGATATGCTTTTGCAGATTGCTATTTTTTATGAAAACGAAGTAGAACAAAAGACAAAGGATCTTTCAACAATTATCGAGCCACTCATGATGGTTGTTATCGGAGGCATGGTTGGCTTTTTCGCGCTTGCTATGATCGCTCCAATTTACTCAATCTCAGACAGTATTAATTGATTCCGTAATGTACGCGTTTATACACGTATATCGTACTCAGATAAACCCTCGGGGTTTCTCTTTGGTAGAGGTTGTTGTGGGCGCAGCCCTTCTTTTGTTGGTATTTAGTGGGATCATTGCAGGATTTCGATCTACTCTTGTGTTGGTTGGACATGCACGCGCTAGTTCAGGTGCTATTGGCTTGGCAACGGAGCGAATAGAATATACTCGCTCAATTCCATACGATACTGTTGGTACTGTGGCAGGAATTCCATCAGGAAGTATTCCTCAAAATGAAACTGTTGCATTAAATGGTATGTCATATGAACGACGTACCCTCATTCAGTACGTTGATGCGCCAGAAGATGGGATGGGCGCTTCAGACACGAACGGCATTACCGCTGATTATAAGCGCGTGAAGGTAGAAATAACCTGGGTTGTCCGGGGATCCCCTCGTTCATTTGTATTGGTTACCAATATTGTTCCTAAGGGTATGGAAACCGTGGCAGGAGGAGGGACGCTCGTTGTAAATGTGTTTGATTCACAAGCGCTCCCTGTACAAAATGCAGCTGTTCGTATTGTGAACGCAAGTACAACATCTCCTATAGATGTCACTTCGTATACAAATGCACAGGGCGTTGTTATGTTTCCAGGAGCTCCTGCTGGAGGGGGATATGAGATTAGTGCATCTCGTACAGGATATTCACTCGATCAAACGTATGACACTACGCCTTCAAACCCAAATCCAAACCCTGCTCATATCGCGGTTGTTGTTGGGAATGTATCGACAGTTAATCTTGCTATTGATAGGGTAAGCACACGTACGATTGTTACAGTGGAGTCTCCACAAGAAGAATATTTTGAAGACCAGTTTGTTGATGCGTCCCGTGTTAGCGCATCAAGTTCTGTCGCGATAGGGGCAGGATCGTTAGTTCTCGCGGGAAGCGTCGGAAGCTATCCTTCTGCAGGAGCCGCGACAACAACATCTACTACTCCAAGCGGTCTCATTTCTTGGGATAGTGTTTTTTGGACAGGCACTTTACAGTCAGGCACAGAGGCTCGCATAAAGGTGTATGGGGTTTCAGGAAGCCAGTATACACTTGTGCCTGATACTGAATTGCCAGGGAATAGTGCGGGGTTTTCTTTTGGAACGACGTCTCTCTCGGGTATATCAGCGACGACATATGAAGGTCTTGCACTTGGAATGTCGCTTGCAACAAGTGACGCATCAACTACTCCACTGATAGACAAAGTACTTCTTTCATATACAACTGCAGATCCTGTTCCGAATGCCTCATTTACCTTGGTTGGTGGGAAAAATATAGGCGCAGATGGAACTGGTCAACTTATACCAAAGTATTCAGAAACCCACCAAACCAGTGCTGCGGGCTCTATAAATCTCACAGATCTCGAGTGGGATACGTATACGCTGTCTGTCGATGGTACATCTCTGGGATATGATATTGCAGGAATATGTGCACCGGATTCTCTGTTGGTTTCACCAAATACGAATGCTACAACGACGGTTGTTTTAGCTCCGCATACAACACACTCTCTGTTGGTTCGGACACTTGCTGCATCGCTCGATCCGATAGGAGGCGCGACTGTAACCGTCGCTGGTTCAGGAGCACCTATTGTAGGCACTACATCGTCGTGTGGGTATGTATATTTTGGAGGACTTTCTTCAGCAGATACGTATGACATAACCATTTCAGCATCTGGATATGTAGGAGATTCACTTGCTGATGTCGTAGTTACCGGCGCTACGGTTGTTCCATTCACTCTTGCGCCATAATACGTATATGCAGATCAAAATATCACACACAAAGGGTTTCACACTTGTTGAGGTGGTTGTGGTTGTTTCGTTGTTTACACTTCTTTCGCTCGCTCTCTCGGGTACCATTGCTATGTTGTATCGTACGAATGGATACGCGATTGCTCAGGCATATGAAGTGAGTCATGCGCGAAGGGGTATAGAAGCTACAATACGAGATATTCGTGAGATGACTTTTGGAGATGATGGTTCATATCCGCTGGTGGAAGTATCGTCAACAACTATCGGTTTTTATAGCGACATTGATAGGGACGATAGCGTTGAGTACGTGCGGTACGTGCTGGCGACAACAACTCTCTATAAGTATGTATACAATGCGGCAGGATCTCCTCCTGTGTATACGCTCACTACTCCGAGTGAAACATATACCATCTCTCAATTTGTACAGAATAAAGTTCAAGCAACCTCAACGTTTGCATATGTTACTGAAAGCGGTCTCCTCGCCACGAGCACAACCCCCGTTACCGATATACGATTTATTCAAATCAATGTAATCATTAACATTGATCCTAATAGAAATCCTGGACAGTATATGCTGCGTTCAAGCGCGGCACCTCGTAACCTTAAGACTACATTCTAATCATGAGCACGAGCACATATCATACAAGGGGATACCTTATAATCTACGCTCTTGTTTTTGGTGCCATTCTTTTTTCTTTCCTCGTTGCATTCATTGGTTTTATTGTGATTGAAAATGGGACACAGCGTGTAAAAATGGAAAAAGAAGGAGCGCTGCAGATTGCTGAGGCAGGACTGGATTACTACAAATGGTACCTCTCTCACTTTCCAACAGATGTAACAAACGGAACAGGGTCTCCGGGTCCCTATGTACATTCGTATGAAGATCCCGAGCTTGGCGTCATTGGAGAATTTTCTCTGGACGTAGAAGCAAATACTGTCTGTGGAGACATTGCTTCAATCGATATTCATTCGACAGGTACCATTGCGTCAAATCCGGATATTTCTCGCACTGTGTATGGACGCTATGCGCGGCCTACAGTGGCTGAATTTGCATACATTATTAACTCTAATGTATGGGCAGGTGCGGACCGCGTAATTATGGGGCCATATCATTCAAATGGAGGTGTCCGAATGGACGGCACTAATCAGTCAACCGTTTCAAGTGGAGTAGAAACATGGCTGTGTACACCCGGGTTTGGGTGTTCCCCGACAACAACAAGAAATGGTGTGTTCGGAGCTGGTCCGAATAACGATCTCTGGAGTTTTCCATCGCCTCCTATTAGCTTCACTGGATTATCTGTTGACCTGGCTCTTATAAAAGCAAAAGCACAAGGGAGCGGTCGATACTTTGCTCCTTCAGGAAATTTTGGATACCACATTGTTTTTAGGAACAATGGGACGTTTGATCTATACAGAGTTACTGGAACTCAAAGTGTTGCAGGGTATACAACAGAAGCCGGTTGGGCATCTGAGCGACATATTATAAGTTCGCAAACACTTGTCGGTAATTACACTATTCCTCCATCATGCTCAGTTATCTTTGTTGAGGATAAGCTTTGGATTGACGGAACACTTACAAATAAAGTCACGGTCGCTGCTGCCAATGTAATAACTGCAGGCGTTGCGCCGGACCTTATTTTGGAAGGTAACATAACCTATGCCACAAGCACTGCTGGCCTGCTGGCAGTAGGGGAGGGGTCAGTTCTTATACCTCTTGATTCTCCTGACGTAATGACTATAAACGGTATATTTGTTGCACAGACAGGCCGCTTTGGGCGCAATCACTATTGTCAGAGTGAGTGTGATAGTGATAATCCAGGCAATGAAGGTGTTTCAAATGCACTTGATCCGTATGTCACACAAACATCGCTGACGGTGAATGGAACTATTGTGTCTAATGGGCGCGAAGGAACTAAGTGGACGAGTGGCGCTACTGTTGTGTCAGGCTATCAGACTCGAACCAACTCATATGATAGAAAGCTTGTTTCTGATCCGCCGCCACTCACCCCCTATACCTCAGATACCTATAAGTTTATCGAGTGGCGCGAAGAGAATTAGGGCTGTATAGCGCCGTAAGGGTTACTGAAAGGTGGGCGTATATGACGCATGATATACTTGTTGCGTATGGATGTATTAAAACCACAATTAGTTGTAGCCAATTGGAAGATGAATCCGAGTACGCGCGTGCAGGCTCAGGAGTACGTAGCTGATATTAAAAAGACGCTTGGAAAGCGAGAGCTCGCGGGGAATATCGTTATTGCTTCTCCTTTTCCATTTCTTGGCGATGTAGCTAAGAGTATAGGAAAAGAAAAACGCGTTGTGCTTGGTGCTCAAAATGTGTCGTACGAAAAAATGGGAGCCTACACGGGAGAAGTATCTCTTTCTATGCTTCAAGATCTGGGAGTTTCATACGTTATAATCGGTCATTCAGAGCGACGCGCCTTAGGGGAAAGGGATGAAGATGTAACAAAAAAAGCCGCACTTATCACGAAGTCAGGCGTTGCTGCAATTGTATGTGTGGGCGAGCGCGAGCGCGACGCCCACGGTACTCACTTTGGAACAGTTGAGGCACAGCTTCGTGCTGCGGTTAAAGATGTACCGATAGGGAAGCTCGCATCGTTGGTTATTGCGTATGAGCCTGTATGGGCGATTAGTACAAGTACTCCGGGCGCGCATCCTGCAACTCCTGAAGATGCGCATGAAATGATTCTTTTTATACGAAAACTGCTCACTGATATTTATGGACGAGCGAGCGCATACAAAGTGCGTATTCTCTACGGAGGTTCTGTTAATCAAAAAAATATTGAATCACTCGTTCTTCAAAGCGGAGCAGATGGCTACTTGGTTGGTGGTGCAAGTTTAAAAATGAATGAATTTAAAACTATTGTAACAACGGTCTATGGACGTTAGATTTTCACATATTCGCCCACTCAGTCAGTGTAGCAATCTCCGTGGTGTGCGGGTCTTGTTGCGTGCAGGAATAGATGCTCCACTTGCTGAGGACGGTTCAATCGTTGATGATTTTCGTATTCGTAAATCTCTCCCAACACTACAGTTTTTACGAAACGCAGGAGCGCGAGTGATTATAGTAGGACATACTTCGCGCGCCGATGGATCGTCAGACGTATCCCTCAAAGAAATTTGTACGGCGCTTAATGCGTATCTCCCGGTAAGATGGGCAGGAGGAATTTTGGGTGAGTCAGTCAAAGCACAGGTAGAAGCGCTCCAGGATGGCGACATGCTGATGTTGGAAAATCTTCGTTTTGAAAAAGGGGAAAAAGAAAACGATAGTACATTTGCTCGCTCTCTTTCTGCGTATGCGGACATATATGTAAACGATACATTCTCTGTTTCTCACAGAGAGCATGCGTCTATTGTTAGTGTTCCACAGTTTTTACCTGCGTATGCTGGTCAGCAGTTTATGGAAGAGTTAGAAAATTTGAGCATGGCACGCACTCCTAATGCGCCGTCACTGTTTGTTATTGGAGGAGCCAAATTTGAAACAAAGCTCCCGCTCGTTGAGGCTCTTCTCAGTACATATAATTATGTGTTTATTGGAGGAGCGCTCGCAAATACTTTTTTTAAAGCACAAGGTTTTGAGGTCGGCGAGTCACTCGTTTCATCTATCGATACAGCATCTCCTCTTTTTAAAAGTCCAAAAGTATTACTACCGATTGATGTGCGAGTGCGGACTCCAGACGGCATTGTTATAAAAAAACCTACAGAGATTTTGAGCACTGAATCAGTACTTGATGCGGGTCCTCTGACTATCGCTATGTTGAAAGATCGATTAGAAACAATAGAAACACTTTTGTGGAATGGACCACTTGGAGATTATGAACATGGCTTCGATGAGGGAACAAATAGTTTTGCGGAGGCCGTTGCTGACCATAAAGGGGTATCAATCGTGGGGGGAGGGGATACCGTTGCAGCGATTAAAGATCCCGCACTCGTTGATCACTTCACATTTCTCTCAACTGCAGGAGGCGCAATGCTTTCGTTCCTTGAACAAGGGACTCTCCCAGGAATTGAGGCGCTCAATAAAAGAACTTAAATTAATATGGGCGCAAGACAATTTTATTTTTTATGAACAAATTTTCAAAGACCTTTATAATTATTGGTTCCATAGCAGCTTCGGTTCCTCTTTTATTAATGGTGGCTGCTTACAGTGTATTTCTATTGGGTTCTTGTAGCGGCACTATAGGGGTAGAACAGATTGTCTGTGCAGATACTTTCAGTGAAAAACTAATTGATGTACTCCATGGATTAGGATTTATCCTTGGCATGTTCCTTTTTTTACCAGGCATAGCCTTGCTCTTGCTAGGGACGCTCTTGAAAAAATCTGATACATCACAGGTTCTTCCATTAGAAAAAAGCACGTTAGAAAAGTTTATCGGCGTACGGAAAGAAGTGCTTGTCGTGGTGGCGATCGTTTTAGGAGGGTTCTACCTACTGAGTTTTCTATTGCCGCTTTTGAGAAATTTAAACTAAAGCAGATTTTATTTTTTCTGCGTAGCTGTCCATCTCTCCTTCTGCGTACTCTGTATGGTTGGGAGGAGTAAATACATTATCGCCTTCTGTGCGGGGGATAATGTGTACGTGCGCGTGAAACACTGCTTGGTCCGCCGCCGGTTCATTGTTCATGATGATGTTCACCCCATCTGCGTTTGTTGCTGTTTTGATTGCAAGGGCAACTTTGTGTACTGTCTCCATGAGTCTCCCCAACTCTTTTTCTGTCATAGAAAACAGGTTTCGCGTATAGGCTTTAGGAACTACAAGTGTATGACCTTTGGACGCTGGTTGTATATCAAGAAAGGCATAGGTTTCACTGTCCTCGTATACCTTGGCACTTGGAATCTCTCCTCGTATTATTTTTAAAAATAAGTCATTCATATATAGGCGTATCATACAGTAAAGCTTTTTTGTGTGCCACGGCAGGAATCACGAAAAGATATAGGTATAAGAAAATGGTAGAATGCCAGGCATGTCGAATGCTCTCTATATAGAAAAAGAACCTCCGTCTGCGGGCGCCTGTGCTGAGTTGTCAGAGTACGATACCCTTACACAGCGACTCCTTGCTGCGCGGAATATCAAAACTCTTCAAGAGGCGGAGCTTTTTTTTGATCGAAACTATGAAGAGGGTTTGCACGACCCGTTTTTATTGCCTGACATGGACACGGCGGTTTCGCGAATTCTTCAAGCGATAAAAGAGGGAGAGAAGATAGCTATCTTTAGTGACTATGATTGTGATGGTATTCCAGGCGGAGCACTGCTTCATGATTTTTTTAAAATGATTGGGTATACCAATTTTTATAACTATATTCCGCATCGACACTATGAAGGGTATGGGATGAGCACAGATTCTATTGATACGATTTTGAGGGAGGGAGCACGTCTTATGATTACGGTTGATTGCGGTATTACTAATCTAGACGAAGTTGCGTACGCAGAAGGGTTGGGTATATCGGTGATTGTGACTGATCATCACGAGCCAAAAGAAATTCTCCCGAATGCTCACGCCGTTATAAATCCAAAACGAAAAGATAGCATCTATCCATTTACGGGACTCTGCGGCACAGGCGTTGCATTTAAGTTGATCTGTGGACTTTTGGAGCGAGGAGGATTTTCTATAACAAAAGGACAAGAGAAATGGCTTTTGGATTTAGTAGGTATTGCGACCATTGCGGACATGGTGCCGCTTATAGACGAGAATAGAATTTTTGCACATTACGGATTGCTTGTACTGCGAAAAGGGAAACGACTCGGTCTTTCACATTTATTTCGTATTATGAAAATACCACTCGCGACCGTCACTGAAGATGATATTGGTTTTATGGTGGCTCCGAGAATTAATGCGGCGTCACGTATGGGAAATCCTCACGACGCATTTCAGTTATTAATTGCGTCAGAGGAGGCTGATGCTGGTGCGCATGCACATACACTTGATCGTATAAATAATGAACGGAAAGGAGTTGTGGCGGCGATGGTTAAAGAGGCAAAGCACATGTTGTCACTCCGTAGTGGAATGGGTTCAGTGATTGTTGTTGGCGATCCATCATGGCGCCCATCCTTGGTTGGCCTTGTGGCAAACACTCTTTCAGAAGAATATGCGCGCCCTGTTTTTGTATGGGGACGCGATGGAAACGGAATATTGAAAGGCTCGTGTCGTTCTGGTGGAACAAGTAGTGTTGTTACAATTATGGAAAAAGCAGCACATGCGTTTATCGAATTTGGTGGTCACCATATGTCAGGAGGTTTTTCAGTTAAGGAAGAATATATTCATACACTTTCAAGTGAGCTTGAATCAGCACGCGCTGAACTTTCTTTACAGGGAAGCGAAGATGTCCGCAGTGAATTATATGAAGTTGATGCAATTCTTTCGCTTGATGAAGTAACGCGATCACTTGCAAAAACATTGGATAGATTCGCACCATATGGAGAAGGAAACACAAAGCCACTTTTTGTATTTCCGTGTGTTACACCATCTCGCGTTGAAATATTTGGAAAACAAAAAGCGCATACAAAAATTCTTTTTAAAACAAATAAGGGAATGATTACTGCGATAGGATTTTTTTCTTTGCCACACGAATATGCAGTCCCTCTTCAGGAAGAAAAGCCTTTTGATTTAATTGCGCACGTTGAGGAGAGTTTTTTTATGGGTCGTTCTGAATTGCGATTACGTATTGTTGCCGCCCTTCCGGTCAGTTCGCCTCAAAAATAAAAAGGTATATACTTGACCTATGAAACGTATTATTTGCTACACAGACGGAGGGGCTCGCGGAAACCCAGGGGTTTCGGGGGTTGGAATTGTTGCTTTAAAAGAAGACGGGGAAACCCTCTTTGAAGGATCTCAATTTTTAGGAAATGCCACGAATAATTTTGCTGAATACGCAGCGGTTGCGTTGCTTTTGAATGAACTCAAGAAGCGCCTCGGAAAAGAAACAAAGACAACGATATTTGAAATCCGTATGGATAGTGAATTAGTGCAGAAGCAATTGAGTGGTATCTATCAAATTAAAGAGCCGTCGTTGGTACCACAATTTATAGAGATCCATAATCTTCGTGTGTCTGCATTTCCGCATATTCAGTTCGTACATGTTCGACGGGAAGAAAATGCGCGGGCCGATGCGCTTGCTAATGAAGCGATGGATCGTCGTGTGTAACATATGAAAAAATATGGACTCATCTGTATGGCGATGGGACTTGCGAGCGGAATTGGTTTCCGCTCGTTTTTTAATATTGATTCGCACCTCCTCGGACTCCTCTTTGTTTTGTTAGCCCTCCTCTCTGTTCTTCTCGCAGTTCGGAGATTGGTAGCTGTTTCACACCTACTTTGTGGCTTAGTTGTGCTGTTTTTTGTAATCATAGGAGTTATTCGATTTGAGAGCGCAGAGGCATCAAATACTTCTCGGATATATTCTGTTGCTCAGTATGAATCTCGAGAGGTTGAGGTGAGAGGGAGGGTTGTTCGAGATGTTGAGCGTACGGAGCGAGGGTATCTTCTATATGTAGAAACAACTACCATAGAATCTGAGTCTGTTCGTATTATTCTCCAGGTGCGTATTGAAGGCGATGCTCATGTGGCATATGGAGATATGGTTGTGGTGCGTGGCACACTAAAACGACCACACGCTTTTGAGTCAGAAGTGGGGCGGGTGTTTTTATATGAAGAATATTTGCATGCTCGCAACGTCACACATACGCTTTCCTTTGCGAAAATTGAATCATACGAACCACTTCAAAATTTTTCAGTATTTCGTGTTTTGTATGCAAGCAAAGAAATATTTATGCATGGCATTGAATCTGTGTTGCCAGAACCGCATGCTGGTTTTGGAGAGGGTTTACTTCTTGGAGAAAAGCATGCGCTGGGAGAAAAGTATGAAGACATATTTAGATCCTCTGGGATCATTCATATCGTTGTATTGTCGGGCTACAATTTAGCAATTGTTGCGGAGGTGTTGATGTATATCCTTGCGCGATTTTTTATTCCGCGTACACGAGTGGTATTGGGTATTGCTTCACTCATTCTTTTTGCAATAGCAGTTGGACTTTCTGCGACGGTTGTGCGCGCAGCGATTATGGCAATATTGGCACTTGTAGCGCGTGCATACGGAAAGACATATTTTGCAACTCTCGGTTTATGTTTTGCAGGAATACTAATGCTTTTATGGAATCCATATGTACTTATGTTTGATCCAGGGTTTCAACTTTCTTTTATTGCAACACTCGGGCTCATCTATGTTGCTCCGGTTCTTGAAAGATGCTTTACGTTTCTATCTTCTCGGTATGGATTTCGTGAGTGTGTTGTCGCAACAGTGAGTACACAGATGAGTGTCACCCCATTATTGCTTTTTAGTATGGGTACTGTATCGATCATATCTCTCTTTGCAAATGCGCTTGTGCTTGTGGTGGTGCCACTTGCGATGCTCTGTGTTTTTGTGGCAGGTATAGGTGGTGTGCTTTTTGGGTCTGCCGCAATGGTTGTAGGATATCCGGCATATCTCATACTCTCGTATATTTTGTTTGTCGCACAAATGTTCGCGTCGTTTCCGTATGCAGTGATAGAGGTTAAAAATTTTTCACTATTTTTATTAGTGATGAGCTACGTTATATTTATTGGTGCAGTCGTCTATCTTTTCCATAAAAAAATACCACGGACTATTTTGTAGTCCGTGGTATTTTAATTTTTTAGAGCAACGGTATGTTTGAAAACCGTGTTTCAGGAACGCTCCAGTTTATGTTTCTCAAAAATGCATCAACATATTTTTTCTTTTCACTCGGCAGAAAGTCAACCATAAATGCATGCTCCCACATATCCATTGCAAGGATTATGGGAAGGCTGCCGAGTTGTCCAAGTTCATGGTCACTCACCCAGGCAACATGTGGTGTGTTACCGATAGGGTCGTGGTAGAGAACTGACCATCCGATACCGCGACTCATGCCAACTTGTATAAAGTGCGAAACGAATGCATCCCATGAACCGTATTTTTCCGTGACCGCTTTTTCAAATGAACTTCCTTCTGCGTGGTCATGAGGACCTTTTTCAAACTGTGAAAAGTAGTACTCATGCATGCGCATACCATTAAATTCAAATCCCAAACGCCTACGTGTCTCCATGATTGCGTACGCATTTTTTTCCTTGTCCGTGGTTTCGAGGTGCTGTATCTGTTCACGGAGAGCGTTCACGTGCTTGACGTATCCTTCGTACAGTCCGATATGAGCAGTCACCTGTTTTTCTGAGAGGTCTATAAGGTCAGGGAGATCAAACTTTTTTATTTCGTATGTATGCATATATGTTCTGATTACTTAGGGTACAGTATAGCATTGAGAAAAGAGGTCTATAGCGGAGGCTCTTGTGGTGTGTATAGCTCCTTGCGAAATTGAAGGGGGGTCGTATCATACATATATGTATACAGCTCTTAGGTTTCTCATTATCCTCGGACTCATATTTTGGCTTTTCGTTATGTACGAGAAAGCCAATCCAAATCTTCCGCTCCCTTCTTTTTCTGTTGATGATGCAACGAGATCAGAAAAATGCGCACAATATGCAAAGACTACTGACGCGGGTACAAGTATGGACTATCGCGATCGTATCAAGCAGTTTTTGGCTGGATGTTGGTAATACATGGAAATCTCCAAGGATACAAAAGCATCGAATGCACGTGTGTTCATCGTTGGTCTCTGTATTATCACGTTAGCACTACTCAGCTTTGTTCTCTTTGTAGATAGAATTCAAAACAAAACATTGAAGGTGGTTTTCTTTGACGTTGGTCAGGGAGACGCTATTTGGATTGAAACTCCGGGAGGGGTACAGGTACTCATTGATGGGGGGAGGGATAGAAGTGTGGTGCGCGCACTTTCTGGTGAAATGAGTTTCTTCGATAGATCAATTGATATGGTTGTAGCAACGCACGAAGACGCTGATCATGTAGGAGGTTTGCCTGAAGTTTTTGACCGCTATGACGTTGATACTTTTTTACGCACTGAAAATCAAGGGGAGGGTACTGCGGCGAAGCGCATTGATAGTATAAACGAGAGTTCTGGTAGTGATGTTGTGTATGCGCGTACGGGTATGAATTTTGATCTCGGTACAGGAGTTTTTCTTTCAGTCGTATTCCCTGATCGAAATGTGGCTGGACTTGAGACAAACACATCCTCAATTATTCTCAAGCTCGTCTATGGATCTTCAGAATTTTTACTCACAGGCGATTCGCCTGATGAAATAGAGAAGTATTTAGTTGCTGGGAATGTAGATCTCGTGAGTGACGTGCTTAAGTTGGGGCATCATGGATCTAAGACTTCAACCTCAGAAGAGTTTCTGGAACGTGTAAATCCTGTGTATGCAGTAGTGTCGGCAGGCAAAGATAATTCGTACGGACATCCTCATCCAGAGGTTACCCAAAGAGTTGCTGCACAGAGTGTCGAGCTGTTGTCGACGATCGAAGAAGGATCTATTGTTTTTTTGACGGACGGCACAAATCTCCGACATACAAAAAGATGGTGGCACTAAAAATCCCTGAGATACTCAGGGATTTTTAGTGCTATGCGCTTTTCTTTAGATAACGCCAGCTTTTGAGAGTGTTTTGAAGGCTCCATTCTTTGCAACAGTACGGAGAGCTTTTGTTGAAAGAGACACAGTTACGCTCTTTCCGAGCTCAGCCACATAGATGCGCTTCTTTTGGAGGTTTGGGCTTCGGCGAACTTTTCCGCACGGGTTAAATTGGGTCGCACGAGTGCGATTGCTATAGCGTCCCCCGATTTGGGTTCCTTTTCCAGTGATTTGACAGATTCGAGCCATATAAATGTGTTTCAGATAGGTACGGGTCATGCTATCATACTTCGTATATTTTTCAAGCATTATGGAAATCACCACACTCATTATCATAGCCGCACTCGTTATGTCTATCGTGATCCACGAAGTGGCTCACGGCTTTATGGCTAATTGGCTGGGAGACCCAACCGCTCGTCTTGCTGGGAGACTCACCCTTAATCCCGTCTCTCATGCAGATCCTATAGGCTCGGTCATATTGCCGGGATTCCTCGCTCTGACGGGTTCAGGGCTCCTCTTTGGATGGGCGAAGCCAGTACCGTATAACCCATATAACTTAAAGAACCAGCGGTGGGGCGAGGTCCTTGTTGCTGCGGCTGGTCCTGCAGTAAATATAGTAATTGCTCTTGTTTTCTCCCTTATTATACGACTTGCTCCTGGACTCAGTCTTTCTTCGGCATTCCTGGAACTGGCGTCATATATTGTATATATGAATATTGTGTTGGCTTTTTTCAACCTTATTCCTGTTCCTCCTCTCGATGGATCAAAGATTTTAACTGGCTTCTTACCTCTTTCTCTTGAAATTAAGTACCGTAGATTTGGTGACGCTCTCGCACAGATGGGTGTTCTTTCAATGGTCCTCTTTATATTTATCTTTATATATGTACTCTCGGCGCCTTTCCAAGTGCTTGTTAAGACCATCTTTGCACTCCTTACCGGTTCCCAGTTCTAGTTGCTTTTTTGTAAAAGAGTGCTATTATAGTAAATAGAGAACGGCACGCCCACCCCCTGCTTTGGCACCGTCTCTGATGACGCGGAGAGGGACGACCCCCCTCAACCCTCAAAAAAACCGTGTTGTCGGCTCTGGCGGGAGGCTCACCCTACTATTGTGGCCTCCCGCCACCCCCTCTTGTTCTTTCTTTTGATCATCACGCTGTTCCATCCTCACCTTTGGTGAGGATTAATGCTTTCTACTTTCTAAGAAAGTAGAAGAGATTACTTGCAAATTTCTATATGAAATAGTACAGTACACGCACTCTCTGAATCTGGCGCACGCCATCTTTTGAGGTATTGAATAACAACTACATGTCTACTATAAATCAGCTTACACGCCGCAAGCGACAAAATACTGCACGCAAAAGCAAGACAGGTGCTTTGTCGACTGGTTTCAATACGCTCAAGAATCAGCCAAACTATTTCAATTCTCCATTCAAGCGTGGAGTATGTACAAAGGTAACAACAAAAACTCCTCGTAAGCCTAACTCTGCTATTCGAAAGATTGCTCGCGTACGTCTTACAAACCACCAGGAAATCACTGCATATATTCCAGGTATTGGACATACACTCCAAGAGCACTCAGTGGTATTGGTTCGTGGAGGTCGCGTAAAGGACATTGGAGTGCAGTACACTATTGTTCGTGGTAAGTACGATGCAACTGGTGTAGCTAAACGAGCAAACGGTCGCTCTCGATACGGAGCAAAGGCGCCAAAGTAATTTCCTTATTTCAATACTTTTTAAATAACACTCACGATGCGACGACCAATCAAAAAACGAGCAGCACTTCGCCCAGATGGCACACATAACTCAGTGTATGTGACGCGTCTTATTAACTATGTCATGCAGCGCGGACAGAAGGAGACTGCACGTGGCATTGTCTACAAAGCTTTTGAGATTATCAAGAATGCTCCAGAAGGAGGAGGTGAGCCTGTAGAAGTTTTGGAAACAGCGCTTCGAAATGCTGGTCCTCAGATGGAAGTACGATCACGACGTGTGGGAGGAGCGAACTATCAGGTTCCTCGCGAAGTTCGTCCAGAGCGTCGTACGGCTTTGGCGCTGCGTTGGATGATCGCTGCTGCTCGTAGCCACAAGGGAAAGCCTATGGCAGAAGCATTGGCATCCGAGCTCATGGCTGCTGCAAAAGAGCAGGGGGTAGCGGTAAAGAAGAAGGAAGATACGCACCGCATGGCAGAAGCAAACCGAGCCTTTGCACACTTTGCTTGGTAATTTGAATTAATTGTATAGAAAAAAGAAAAACCGCTCTCGCGGTTTTTCTTTTTTCTAATTGCACCAGGTATACATTTAGTATATAGTGTGCGCACTGTTAGGTACCAAAAACGTCCTGCCTCACAGCGAGGATTTTTTTGTCTCACACATTTATTTAATTATTATTTTGTATTTATTTTGGTATGGCACGAGCATTTCCACTAGAAAAACTTCGTAACTTCGGTATTGTTGCGCACGTTGACGCGGGTAAGACCACGACATCTGAGCGTGTGCTTTTCTATACCGGAATGAGTCACAAGATTGGTGAAGTGCACGATGGAGCAACTGTCACTGACTGGATGGAACAAGAGCGCGAGCGCGGTATCACTATTACTGCCGCTGCTATTTCATGTAACTGGACTAAGTCAGAAGAGAAGGATCGAAATAACGATGCATTGAAGTACACTTTCAACATCATCGATACTCCAGGACACATCGACTTTACCGCTGAAGTGAAGCGTTCAATGCGTGTACTCGATGGCGCAATTGTGGTGTTTGACGGAGTGGCAGGAGTGGAGCCACAGTCAATGACAAACTGGCGCTATGCTGATGAAGCCGGAGTTCCTCGTATTTGTTTTATTAACAAAATGGATCGTACAGGAGCGTCATTTGAAAAGTCATATGAAAGCGTTTTGCGTAAGCTTTCAAAGAAAGCAGTACGTATCCAGCTTCCAATTGGAGCAGAAGGAGACTTTGATGGCGTGATTGATCTCATCAAAATGAAGGCTTTCAAGTTTGAAGGGGAAATGGGAATGAACGTTATCGAATATGATATTCCTGAAAACCTTCTGGCTGACGCACAAAAAGCTCGTGCAGAAATGATTGAAAAAATCGTTGAGCATGACGACGCTCTTATGAATGCGTACCTTGAGGGAGTAGAGCCAACGATGGAGCAGGTGAAGGCAACACTCCGTAAGGCAGTGATTGGAAATAAGATTTTCCCCGTAATGACAGGGTCTGCGCTTCGCAACAAAGGAGTACAGCTTGTACTTGATGCCGTGGTTGACTATCTTCCGTCTCCGGTTGACCTTCCTCCAACAAGGGGAACAAATCCTAATACAGAAGAGGCAGTAACACGAAACCCTTCAGATACTGATCCTTTCTGTGCGCTTGCATTTAAGCTCCAGAAAGATCCATTTGTGGGGCAGCTTGCCTTCTTCCGTGTGTACTCAGGAACAGTAAAAGCAGGAAGCTATATTTATAACTCAACGACTGGAGAAAAAGAGCGACTCGGACGTATCGTGCGTCTTCAGGCTGATAAGCGTCAGGAAGTTGAAGAGGTATACGCAGGAGAAATTGCTGCAGCTGTTGGTCTTAAAGAAGTAAAGACTTCACACACACTCTGTGACGAAGCTCACCCGATTGTTCTTGAGAAGATTATCTTCCCAGAGCCAGTGGTTGCGATGCGTATTGAGCCAAAAACTAAGGGAGATCAAGAAAAAATGGGAATGGCGCTCAAGAGTCTTTCTGATGAGGATCCAACATTCCATATATCATCTGATGCTGAAACAATGGAGACTATCATCTCAGGAATGGGAGAGCTCCACCTCGAAATTCTTGTGGATCGTATGAAGCGAGAATTTGGTGTACAGGCAGATACTGGCAAGCCACAGGTTGCGTACCGAGAAACTATTCGTCGCGGAGCTGAAGCAGAGCATAAATACATTAAGCAGTCTGGAGGTAAGGGTCAGTATGGTCACGTGAAGATTCGTATTAAGCCTATGGAGAAGCTCGAGGAAGGAGCAACCGTTGCTAAAAACGTATCTCGTGAAGATCACTTTGAATTTATAAACAACATTAAGGGAGGAGCAATTCCAGGAGAGTATATTCCTGCAGTTCAGAAGGGTGTGAAAGAGGCTATGGAGCGTGGGTTTGTTGCTGGATACAAGATGGAAGATGTTTCTGTCGAACTGTATGATGGTAGCTACCACGACGTAGACTCAAGTGAAATTGCCTTTAAGCTTGCAGGTATTATGGCCTTCAAGGAAGCTGCTGAGAAAGCTGATCCGGTAATTCTTGAGCCAATCATGAAGGTGGTTGTGACAACTCCTGTTGAATTCGTGGGAGATGTTTCAGGAAGTATCTCTTCAAAGCGTGGACAGATTGAAAGTACTGCTGAAAGTAACGACACAGACCGTATCATTACCTCTCAGGTTCCTCTTAAGGAAATGTTTGGATATACCACAAACCTCCGATCTATGACCAAGGGTCAGGCATCCATGGTGATGGAATTCGATCACTATGAGGTGGTTCCAGGAAACGTTGCAGCTGAAATCAAGGCCTCACGAGCATAAGCGCGCGTGCCTCTTCACGACATACCCTGAAGCGGAGTCGCTTGAAAGGCGATCGGAAGGGTTATGTCGTGAAGAGTGCGGACATAAACGGTCCTTGTATGATGAGAGCTCAGAAAAAACCAGAGACGTGCTCTGGTTTTTTTGTGGGTTTTTCTTGACGCATAGGGATGCGTCCTGTACTATAACCCGCACTGCACTTTGCTCTTTTTCACTTGAGTCAGGAGACACTTCTCCGACGCCTGTTTTTTGAAATAGTAGAAAGGTGCAGGGCTATCACAAAGCTTTAAAGTGGTGAATAGGTGGGCACTTTCTCGCGCCTCAGCTAATCATCAGTTTAATACTGTGAGTTTTATTACATTAATGTATTACTATGGCGGAATCATTCAACCGATCTAAGCCGCACGTAAACGTAGGAACAATTGGTCACGTTGACCACGGAAAGACTACTCTTACTGCTGCTATCCTTACCGTTCTCAACAAAAGAGGGAATGGTTATTCTGCGTCTGTAAAGGGCGTAGATGATATCGATAAGGCTCCAGAAGAAAAGGCACGAGGTATAACCATTTCTCTTTCTCACTCTGAGTATGAGACACCTCAGCGTCACTACGCACACATCGATGCGCCAGGACACGCTGACTACATCAAGAACATGATCACAGGAGCTGCGCAGATGGACGGCGCAGTGCTCGTGGTGGCAGCTACAGACGGAGCTATGCCTCAGACCAAAGAGCACGTACTTTTGGCTCGTCAGGTTGGAGTACCAAAGATCATCGTATTTTTGAACAAGTGCGACATGGTTGAAGACGAAGATATGATCATGCTTGTGGAAGAAGAGCTCCGTGAACTCCTTGATAAGCACGGATTTGATGGAAAGAATGCTCCTATCATCAAAGGATCAGGACTTAAGGCTCTTGAGGACCCATCAAGCACATGGGGAGATAAGGTTCTTGAGCTCGTTGATGCGATGGACTCATACTTCCCACTTCCGGTTCGTGAAACTGACAAGCCGTTCCTTATGCCGATTGAGGACATCTTCTCAATTGAAGGACGCGGAACAGTGGTTACAGGACGTGTTGAGCGCGGTCAGCTTAAAGTTGGAGCAGATATCGAAATTGTCGGTCTTCACCCAACAACAAAGACGACTATCACTGGTATTGAAATGTTCAATAAGCAGCTCGATTCAGCAATGGCGGGAGACAACGCAGGAGTTCTTATTCGCGGTACAAAGAAAGAAGATGTACACCGCGGACAGGTTCTTGCAGCTCCAGGGTCAGTAACTCCTCATACAGAATTTGAAGCAGAAGTATACGTGCTTTCAAAGGATGAGGGAGGACGTCACACACCATTCTTCTCAGGATACAAGCCACAGTTCTACATCCGTACAACAGACGTAACAGGAGACGTTACGCTTAAGGAAGGAGTGGAAATGGTTATGCCAGGAGACACTGTTACTTTCAAAGTAAAGCTTGTAGCTCCAATTGCTCTTGAAGAGCAGAACCGTTTTGCCATCCGTGAGGGAGGTAAGACAGTAGGAGCGGGTGTTGTAACAAAGATTGTCGCGTAACTCCTTACTAGGAATTAGTATTATGGCCACAACAAAAGCAGAAAAAGGAGAAGAAAAAAAGCGTGCTCCTCGCCGTGCGGCAGCTTCCCTCGGCGATGTACAGAAGCTTCGCATTCGCGTTCGTGCGTATGAGCACAAGATTCTTGATGCGTCAGTGAAGCAGATCATGGACACAGCACTTCGCTTTGATGCGCAGGTTGTTGGCCCGATTCCACTTCCTACTGAAATCAAGAAGTATACTGTCAACCGTGCTTCGTTCGTGTTCAAAGATGCGCGAGAACAATTCGAAATGCGAGTACATAAGCGCGTAATTGACATTGTGTCACCATCTTCAAAAGTTATTGAAGCTTTGACCAATCTTTCACTCCCTTCAGGAGTATCGATTGATGTAAAGATGATGTAAAAAAGCTATTAAGCCTAAAAGGTTTAATAGAAAAAACACTATAAAAACAAAAAAGACCGCTCTAGCAGCGGTCTTTTTTGTTATAAACACTGTGGAGGGTTGTGGGTCTTGCGGGGTATAAAAAAAGGAGTACTGTATATGAGTCGACCATTACATGGACGCCGTCCGTGGTGGTGGGCATCAGCCTACAGGAGGACTGAACGATGCAGAGTTGTCCGCGTTCCTTCCACTTCGGCACGAATCGCGCGAAGAACATGTCCGAACGCCGCGGCGCCACCGGCCATCCCGAGCAGGGCACGCAGCGCGCCACGGCTTCCCGCATGCTGGGCACCGCCGGCCTGGGCGAGATCGGCTGATGATGCACCATCCCGGCACCATGGAGAAGCAGCGCCCGTTGCGCTGCGCCAGGATCCGCGACGGTCCCAATTGTTCGCTTTCGTGACCTGATGGTCACTGTCCGTCGGGGAGAGGTCAGAATCCGCTGTCCTCTCCCAGCACTCGTTCTTTTTGAATACATCGACGATTCATTTCGTCACCCGTCCACACTCCTCGCTTCATGCGGGGCTTGTTTGTTTCCAATTCCTACACAGGTCTTTCCTGTGTACTGCGTATTTTAAAAAGTTGTATACTGTTTTTATGAAGACTATTTCACTTAATACATGGGGCGGGCGGGGAGGAAAAGAAGCTCTGCTCCAGTTCTTTAGAAACAATACAGACACTGATATTTTTTGCTTACAGGAGATATGGAATGGCGGGGAGGAGATGGTTGGTGTACAAGCGGGAGGAGTTCCACTTGTTGGTATTGCAAACTCGCTGTTAAGCGACATTGCGTCTGTACTTCCTGACCACCAGGTATTTTTTCGCCCACACTTTAGAGATTACTATGGCCTCGCAATGCTTGTGAGGAAATCTTTCACAATTCAAGAAGAAGGTGAGGTGTTTGTGTACCAAGAGCGAGGGTTTGTTTCGCCAGATGAGTATGGAAACCACGCACGTAATATTCAGTATGTGACTCTTCAAGCGGAAGCGGGTATCCGTACGGTTATTAATTTTCATGGTCTGTGGAACGGGAAAGGTAAGGGGGATGTAGACGAGAGACTTCTTCAGTCAGCAAATATCATACATTTCGTAGGATCATTGAATCATCCATTTGTGCTCCTTGGCGACTTCAATCTCCGTCCTGATACAGAAAGTCTGAAAAAATTAGAAGATTTTCCGCTTCGTAACCTTATTCGTGAGTACGGCATTACCTCGACCCGTACCAGTTTGTATACAAAAGAAGAGCGTTTTGCTGATTATGCTCTTGTAAGTAATGGTATTGAGGTAGAAGATTTCTGCGTATTGCCTGACGAGGTTTCTGACCATGCGCCTCTTGCGCTCACGTGGAGGTAGTTTAAGAAAGATAAAAATTGACTGTTCGGTTTTATAAAGTATAATTTTTTAGTCGGATTTGCTTTCGGGCGATGAAGGCCGTGGGGAGAACTCACGTATGAACTTTGAAGGAAGGGATACGGACATGCGTCCGAGTCCGAATGAAGAGTGTGGCGGGTGCGCGGCTGTCAACAGGCTCGTGCTCGCGCTCGTCTTGCTGCCGATCGTGATCGCCTGGCCGCTCGTGGGCGTCGCAATTTCGGCGGTCGCCTTCGTGATCCATCTCCGTCTCGCGATCGCCGGCAGCCTCGGCAACAAGCGGGCGCTGGTGGAGACGCCGCTGGTGAATCCCTGGGTGTCGCCGAAGCTCGCCGAGATGCCGCAGGTGCTGCAGCGTGGTCGCGACGGGCATCTCCATGGGATGGGTCGGCGTGGCCTGCTGGCTTTCGGCTCGCTGAAGCATCTCGCCCAGGGCGCGGCGCTCATGCTGGCGAAGCTCCGCACCTGGCACGTCAACCTGCCGACCTGGCGCATCGCCAACCCGCGCGTCGCCGGCGCCCACTGATCCCTGTTCGGGATCACGGGCGAGGGGTGGTGGAGGGCTTGCTCTCCACCACCCCAGCTACTGTTCTTCGCCCACCCGTCCACCGCATCGCGCGTGGCGTTTTTTTGTTTTTTAATTACCATTCCACCCTCAAACCTCCTCTTGCACTTTTAAAAATCATCTGTATACTACCCGGAGCTTTACAGCTAAGACCTATGTTTCCGGGCTCGTCTCGCGAAACCAATGGGCACAAAACCGCATATGCGGCGCGTGCCGCATATGCGTTTTTACTGTACTGGCTCGAATATATCTATGAAATTTGTCCTCGGAACAAAACAAGAAATGACGCAAATTTTTGATGCACAAGGTCGCGCATGGCCAGGCACTATTTTGCGTATCGAGCCGTCTAAGGTTACTCAGGTAAAGACCGTTGAAACAGACGGCTATGCGTCAGCTCAAATTGCGAGCGGTGCACAGAAAGAGCAGCGTCTCTCTAAGGCGCTTGTCGGCCACCTCAAAGGAGCATTTAAGACTGTTCGCGAATTCCGTCCTCAGACTGATCGAAACGAGACTCTTGAAGGTATTGAGTTTGGAGCAACTATTGACGCCAGCATCTTTGCTCCAGGAGATAAAGTTGTGGTTTCTGCAATTTCAAAAGGAAAAGGATTCCAAGGTGTGGTAAAGCGTCATGGTTTTGCAGGAGACAAGGCGTCTCATGGACGTAAGCACTCAATGCGAACTCCAGGATCTATCGGAGGAGGAGGTCGCGCAGGAGGTCGCGTTATCAAAGGTATGCGTATGGCAGGACGTATGGGAGGAGACCGTATCACGGTAAAGAACCTTCGCGTGCTCCAGGTGAATGCCGCAGAAAACGTACTCGTGATCGGAGGAGCTATTCCGGGACGACGCGGCACAGTAGTTGAGATTCGCGCGCTGTAAAATGCATAACGACTGAATATGAAAGCTTCTATCTACAACACAACAGGAAAAGAAATACGCACTATCGAGGTGCCCGAAAGCATTTTCGGTGCCAAGTGGAATGCTGATCTTGTGCATGAGGTTGTAACATCTATGATGAGTAATGCGCGCGCAGGTACTGCAGACGCTAAGGGACGTGGAGAAGTTCGCGGAGGAGGCCGCAAGCCATGGAAGCAGAAGGGTACTGGACGAGCGCGACATGGTTCACGACGTTCCCCTATATGGCGTGGTGGAGGTGTGACACACGGTCCACTTTCTGAAAAGGACTACTCAAAGAAAATCAACCGCGTTGCTCGCGCAAAGGCGCTCGGCGTAGCTCTTTCTAAGAAGTTTGCTGATGGAGAGATTGTATTTATCGACTCATTCGGATTTGCTGAACCAAAAGCAAAAGATGCAAAGAATGTCCTCATTTCTCTTTCAACTATTAAGGGTATTGAAAAGCTTGCAGGGAAGCGAAAGAATGCAGCGCTCGTCGTAACAGGGGCTCGCGAAGTAAATACTGAAAAGAGTTTCCAGAATTTTGGTAACATCGAAGTTGCTCAGGTGAAGGATATCAATCCTGTTGAAGTGTTGGCTAATAAGTTTGTGATTTTCACAAATCCAGAGGCGGCACTTGAGATTTTGACTACTCGAATCGCCCCTGCTAAAAAGAAGTAATACACTACCATGGCTTTATTTGGATCAAAAAAAGAAAAGAAGACAGACGTAGCGCCAGCTGCTACTACATCTGTACCTGTTATCACTCGTGATATCTCACGCATCATTGTGCGTCCGGTTATCACAGAAAAAGCTGCTGTGCTTGGAGATCGAAATGTGTATGCATTTGAAGTAGCTCCTCGTGCTACAAAGTTTGATGTTCGCGCTGCTGTTCAAAAGCTTTGGAATGTAACACCAGCACGCATCAATATTGTAAATCGTGTGCCACGTTCATTTGTGGTAAAGGCTAAGAATCGCGTTGGTACTCATCCGGGACAAAGAAAAGCATATGTTTTTCTCAAAAAAGGAGACCGTATTGATTTGGTATAACTTTTATAATATCAACATATGAAAAGCTATAAACCAGTAACTCCAGGACGTCGCGGAATGACCGTAGTGTCATATCGTGATTCTCTTACCTCTCACAAGAGTACTCCTCTGAAGTCTTTGACGAAGGGCAAGAGAAGTACCGGAGGACGCAACCATGCGGGGCGCACAACAAACTTCTATCAGGGAGGTGGTCATAAGCGAACGTACCGTCAAATTGACTTTGTATACAACAAAAAAGATATCCAGGCGCGCGTTGAAAGCGTTGAATATGACCCATTCCGAACAGGCTTCATTGCGCTTGCTGTATATGCAGACGGAGAGCGTCGCTATGTAGTTGCACCTAAGTCACTTGTTGCGGGAAGCACATTTATTGTATCTGAAACAGCACGTGCTCTTGTTGGGAACCGTCTACCTCTTGGTAAGATTCCCGTAGGAACCTTTATCTACAACGTTGAGATTAAGCCTGGAGCAGGGGCGCGCATCGCTCGTTCAGCAGGAAACTACGCTGAAGTAGTGGCTCACGACGGAGGATATACGCAGGTGCGTCTCCCTTCGACTGAAGTTCGCAAAATCCTTAGCACTTCATGGGCGTCTATTGGAGCTGTTTCTAATGAAGAGCATCACTTGGTAAATATTGGTAAGGCAGGGCGTTCACGTTGGATGGGACTACGTCCTAAAAACCGTGGTACGGCTCGTAACGCAGTGGATCACCCACACGGAGGAGGAGAAGGACGCTCAGGACGTGGACATCGCCGTGCTCGTACTATGCAGGGACGTCCAGTTGGAAAGGGTCAGAAGTCTCGCCGACCAAAGAAGTACTCAAATGTTTTCATTGTTACGCGACGAAAGCCTGGAATCCGCATGCAGAACCGAAAGGTATAACAAAAAAACCATCCCTCTGGGATGGTTTTTTTGTTAGAGTCCCTGTGATATATTTTTAGGGATGCTCGGCTTTTTCACAAAGACCATCATTAAGAAAAACTGCGAAAGCGGGGTGTCTGCGTGATGGTCTAAGAAAAAACGATGAACGCACAACCCCGCACTCATGCGGGGTTTGTTCTTTTTATGGGAGGAAAGAATGGATTACGAATATGTCGAAAACGGACCGTTTGGGGACGTGCGGATGGCTTCGTGCGCGAGTACGCCCCTCTGTAGGCTTGTGCACCTATCACGAACCGGTAGCGAGGCTGTGAGGGCGAGTCTCTTGCGTAATACGTCGTTTCCGGGGGCTGATGAGCTGGCGCAGCACGAGCTTGAAAACTCTTCTGCAACTTGGGTTATTCGCCAAGCGATCGCAGGGAGTGTTAGGGTTTCTGAGGTGACTTTGCGAAGGGTTGCCTCAGGGGGAGAGTGGTTTGTGATGATTGCTCTCGCGAATAATCCACGCTGCCCCAAGGATATTTTAGAGGTGTGCGCGGCTGACCAACGGGTTTCCTTCAAGGAAATCACTGCTATCGCTCGTTCGCGCCTCCTCTCTGGCCTCGCCCTGTAAGGGTGCGGCCGTTTTTTGTTGACTTCCATATTCTCTTCAGGTACACTGCTTCGCGAGGCTCACTTTCGAGCTTTTTTATTTCCCTATATTTTATGTCTCGGTCACTCTATAAAGGACCTTACGTCGACGAAAAGCTTCTCAAGAAAATTGAGGGCAAGAAACCCCAAGCAACAGGGTTGATTAAGACGTGGGCGCGCCGAAGTCAAATCTCTCCAGAAATGGTAGGTTTTAAGTTTGGTGTTCACAATGGACGAGACTTCATCGAAGTCCTTGTGGCTGAGGAAATGGTAGGACATCGTCTTGGAGAATTCTCTCCGTCTAAGAAGTTTGTTCGCCACGGAGGAAAGATGCAGAAGGATATTGAGATGAAGAAGAAAGAGTCTGAAATTGCTGCAGCAAAAGCAACAAAGGTAGCTGACGTTAAAAAGAAGTAATATGAAAGCGTTTGTTAAAAACTACCGTCAGTCACCACGTAAGGTTCGCCTACTGGCTGATTTGGTGCGTGGAAAGCAGGTAACAAAGGCAGTAACTCTTCTTGAGTTCTCTGAGAAGCGCGCGGGAGGAGCATTTTCAAAAGCACTTCGTTCAGCTATTGCGAATGCTCGCGTACAGGGAAAGAATGAAGAGACTCTTTTTGTTACGAAGGTAGCAGTAGACATGGGCCAGACACTTAAGCGTTTTATGCCACGTGCACGAGGATCAGCTTCCGCGATCCGCAAGCATTCAAGCCACATTGCAATTGAACTTGGTGAGAAAGCGCTTAAGAAGGTTTCAAAATAAACTGATTATATTTTTTCATGACACACGTAGCTCATCCATTTATACAACGCGTAGGCATCGTCAAAGACTGGCGAAGTCGCTGGTTTTCAGTGAATCCGAAGCTCTTTCGTGAAAATCTTCGCGCAGATAACAAGGTACGTGATTTTCTAGCGAAGCGTCTTAAGGGTATGTACATTGCGGGTACTGACATTGAGATGGGTAATAAAGTAATGCGTATTATCATCCGTACATCTCGACCAGGACTTATTATTGGTCGTGGGGGAGATGGTGCTCAAAAGCTTCGTAAAGATGTTGATCAACTTCTCCGCACACTAAAGCTTTCAGAAAAGCTTGATATCAAAATTGATATCGAAGAAGTTCGTTCTCCAGAATCAAGCGCTGCTATTGTAGGACAAATGATTGTAGAAGGACTTGAGAAGCGCATGCCGTTTCGTCGTGTGATGAAGCAGACTATTGAAAAGGTTATGGCGAATCGCGACGTTGAAGGAGTCCGCGTTATTCTGTCAGGACGTCTTGGAGGAGCTGATATGAGTCGTACTGAAGAGTTGAAACGTGGACGAATTCCGCTCCAGACCCTTCGTGCTGACATCGACTTTGCTCGTGAGCGCGCACTTCTCCCATACGGAATCCTCGGTGTGAAGGTATGGATTTATCGTGGTCAGGTATTTGCTGATCGTCGCACAAAGGGTGATGAGCAGACTGATCGAGGAGGAAAGGGTGAGGGGGCACGTCGTGAGTCAGCAGATCGAGGTGGATACCGTGCTCCAGCGTCTCGTGCGCCACGATCGGCTCAGTAATTTTTATACTCTGTATGTTGTTTCCTAAAAAAGTAAAACATCGCAAGTGGCAAACAGGTCGCCGCAACCCAAATAAAGTCCGTGTTGAGACACGCGGGACGACTCTTTCCTTTGGTGCGTATGGTCTCAAGTCTATGAGCGAAGAGCGCGTAAAGTCTAATCAGATTGAAGCAGCTCGTCGCGTTATTAGTCGCTCACTCGGGAAGACGGGACGTATCTGGATTCGTATATTCCCAGACCGACCATTTACTAAGAAGGCAGCTGAAGTGCCGATGGGTAAGGGTAAGGGAGACCCAGAATACTTTGTATTCGAGGTGTTGCCAGGACGACTTTTGTTTGAAGTAGATGGAGTAACTCGTGCAGTAGCACAAAACGCTCTCATCAAGGCTGGCAAGAAGCTTCCAATAAAGACGAAGTTTGTGAGTAGAGAAGTGGCTAGCTAGACAAATACACACTTTTCGTGTATAAGTTTCGAACACATAACCTACGCTCAGAGTCAAAAAAATCGCAATCAGCCACAGTATTATGAAAGAAATCAAAGAAAAAAACGATAAAGATCTTGCAGCGTTTCTCACAGAGAAACGTGAAGAAGTTCGTGTATTTCGATTTGGTACTGCGGGAAGTAAGGTTCGTGATGTTCGTGCTCAGAGAAAGACTCGTCGCATGATTGCACGAGTACTTACAGAGATGAATGCACGAAAGGCATAGTTATATTTTAAATATGGAAAAAACAGCAACACCAGAAGCAACAAAGAACGGACGCGTTTTCCGCGGTACTGTGGTGTCAACAAAAATGAAAGACACGATTGCAGTTGCTGTAACTCGGTATGTGAAGCATCCTAAGTACAAGAAGTATCAGACTCGCACAAAGAAGTACTTGGTACACGATGCAGGTAATACTAAGACAGAAGGTGAGGCGGTCACTATTCGTGAGACTCGTCCACTCTCAAAGAATAAGCATTTTGAGGTAGTTTAAATACCATGATTCAACCACAAACACTCGTTACTGTAACCGACAACTCAGGCGCAAAGATAGGCCGCGTGTTTAAGGTTCTTGGTGGTTCTAAGCGTCGATATGCACAGATTGGTGACATCGTGATCCTTTCTGTACAGACTGCAGAGCCACGTAAGGCTACTAAGAAGAAGGATGTTGTTCATGGTATTGTGGTGCGTCAGCGCAAGGCATTCCGCCGCAAGGACGGGTCATATATTCGCTTTGACGATAACGCTGTAGTAATCGTTGAAAAAGAGAAACAGGTTCCTCGAGCAAACCGTGTATTCGGTCCAATCCCTCGAGAGATCGGAGAAATTGGTTTCCAAAAAATAGTATCCCTCGCACCTGAGGTTGTATAAAAATTTCTATATGAAGATCAAAAAAGGAGATACAGTCATCGTTATTGCTGGAAAAGACCGTGGTAAAAGCGGAACTGTTTTGACAGCGTTTCCTAAAAAAGACATGATTTTGATCGATGGTATGCATATGGTAAAAAAGCACCAGAAAGCACGTCGTCAGGGTCAGAAAGGACAGGTTATTGACCGCGCGCTTCCTATGCATGTATCAAATGTTGCGCTCAAGGACTCTAAGACTGGAACGGCAACACGTGTTGGATACCAGATGCAGGACGGTAAGAAGGTACGAATTGCGAAAAAGAGCGGTACAAAAATCGCTGCATAAGCATGTTTTAAATTATACGTATGTCAATCACAAAAGAAAAAGTAACAAAAAGCTTCACAGCACTCAAGGACGCTTTTGCGTACACAAATGTGATGCAGGCGCCTCTCATCAAGAAGGTTGTTGTTTCTTCGGGTGTAGGAAAGATCAGCGACAAGCAGCAGCGTATCCTTATTCAGGATCGTCTCGCTCGCATTACTGGTCAGAAGCCAGCTCCACGCGGTGCTAAGAAATCAATTGCTTCTTTCAAGCTTCGTGAGGGAGATGTGGTTGGGTACCAGGTGACACTTCATGGTGCTCGTATGTATAATTTCGTGGATAAGCTTATTCATATCGTGCTTCCACGTACTCGTGACTTCCGCGGTCTTGAAGCTTCAGCAATTGATGAGATGGGGAATATCACCATCGGAATCAAGGAGCACACAATATTCCCGGAGGCCGCTGACGAGGAATTGCGAAGTGTCTTTGGTCTCGCAATCACCATTGTAACGACTGCGAAGAATAGAGAGGAGGCAGAGGTATTCCTTCGACACATAGGGTTACCTCTCAAGGAAAAGGGGTAACAGGGACTCGTTTGAGTACTACTAGACGCGCCGTATGTTTGACATCGGAATGCGAAGGCGCTAGTATGCTCGGCAAGCCCTACGAGGCTTTTTATTTTCATACACCATATGGCAAAAACATCAGTAATCGCACGCTCACAAAAAACCCCGAAATTCAAAAGTAGGGTAGTTCGTCGCTGTTTCAAGTGCGG
Source organism: Patescibacteria group bacterium (assembly GCA_019745315.1). GTDB lineage: Bacteria > Patescibacteriota > Minisyncoccia > Phycocordibacterales > UBA918 > JAIETH01. The sequence continues at coordinate 53,559 of JAIETH010000005.1, forward strand.
ACGCAAGCGAGCATATATGCGAGACTTCGATGTATGTCGTATTTGTTTTAGAGAAATGGTCCACGAGGGACACATTCCAGGTATTAAGAAATCATCATGGTAGGAGACCCAGTAGGAGATTTTATTGTTCGCCTTACTAACGCTGGCGCTGTACGAAAAGAGATCGTATCTCTTCCGTACTCACAGCTGAAGCATGCGATCGCAGACAAGCTCAAAGAGCGTGGATATATTACTGAAGCTGTGAAGCAGGGTAAGAAAGTGAAGAAAACACTTGATGTAACTCTTCGCTACAATGCTGACGGATCGGCGTTCATTCAGGGAGTCTCTCGTGTTTCAAAGCCAGGACGACGCCTCTATGTAAAGAGTTCTGAGATTTTCCCAGTGAAGTTTGGTAAAGGAACAATGATCCTTTCTACTCCAGAGGGAATTCTCGCAGGAGACGAAGCACGCAAGAAAAAAGTAGGAGGAGAGAATCTCTTCATCATTTGGTAAAAAATATATGAGCCGTATTGGAAAACAACCTGTAGCACTCAATAAGACCGAAGCGACATACGCAAACGGTACCTTTACAGTAAAAGGTCCAAAAGGGACACTTTCACGCGCTTTTGGAAATGAAGTTGCTATTGCTATTGGAGCAGAAGAAATTACTCTCACACCTGCGAAAGAAACTGCTCTTGCAAAGGCTTTGTGGGGTACCTACGCTGCTCATATCCAGAACATGGTAAAGGGAGTAACAGAAGGTTTTGTAAAAGTGCTTCAGGTTGAGGGTGTTGGATACCGAGGAGAAGTAAAAGGCTCAACTCTTGTAATGCAGCTTGGATTCTCTCACCCAGTTATTGTTCCAATACCAGCAGGAGTCTCTGTGGTTATTGAAAAAGGTGTAATCACTATTTCAGGTATTGATAAGGAAGTAGTGGGGCAGTTTGCTGCAAATGTTCGCGCACATCGTAAGCCTGAGCCATACAAAGGTAAAGGTATCCGATACCAGGGTGAATTTATCTTGCGAAAACAAGGAAAGAAGGCAACCTAATGTTTTTGATTTTATACTATGGAAACTTCCTCAAACAAAAAGATTTTACGAGATAGACGACACGCACGTGTTCGATCTCGTGTTCACGGTACTGCGCTTCGTCCACGTCTCGCAGTATTTCGATCAAATCGCTATGTGTATGCGCAGCTCATCAATGATGATACGCAGACTACTATTGCTGCATCTGATTCTCGTAAGGTGTCAGGAGCTACGACAACAGTACGCGCTGGCGAAGTCGGACGTGTTATTGCAGAGGTTGCAAAGAAGCAGGGAATTGAGGCTGCTGTCTTTGATCGCGGAGGTTTTCAGTACCAGGGAGTTGTTGCGGCTGTCGCAGAGGGAGCACGTAATGGCGGACTTGTATTTTAATATACGATATTCATGATAGACGAAACTACTACAACACAAAACGATATTGAAACTACTCCTGAGGTAGCGGCTGAACCAGCTGTTGTTCCAGCTTCACGTGAAAAAGATGCCCTTCGAGATCCAAAGAAGAATCCTCGTCGAACAGTTCGAAGAGGGGCTCCCCGACGAGAAGAACGAGCTCGTCCTGAGTATGCGCAGAAAATCATCAGTATTCGTCGTGTAACACGTGTTATGGCCGGTGGTCGCCGCTTTACCTTTAGCGTTGCGATGGTTGCAGGAAATAAGGCTGGAAAAGTAGGAGTTGGTATCGGAAAAGCGGGAGATACACAGCTCGCTATTGAAAAAGCATTTCGTGCTGCGAAAAAGAATATGATCCAGGTTACTATGGATGAGCATAGCCGTATTCCTCATGATGTATCTACCAAGTACGCATCAAGCCAGATCATGATGATGCCGTCTCCAGGACGAGGACTCGTGGCGGGTTCTTCAGTACGTACAGTGCTTGAGCTTGCGGGAGTAAAAGATGTTACTGCAAAGGTGTTCTCTCGTAGCAAGAACAAGCTTAACAACGCAAATGCTGCAATACAGGCCTTGAAGCAGCTTCGCGCATAAGTCTACTAGACTCACAATAAAAAAGAGATATGCAATTACATCAACTACAACCAAAAACAAAACGTATTAAAATGGCGCGTGTTGGACGTGGTGGAAAGCGTGGAAAAACTTCAGGAAAGGGTATGAAGGGACAGAAGTCACGTGCTGGAAACAGTATGCGTCCTGAGCTCCGTGATATGATTAAGAAGCTTCCAAAGCTTCGCGGTCATGGAAAGAATCGTGCAGATACGGTAAACAATGAGCGCGCGATTGCGCTTCCGGTAAATCTCACAGCTCTCGAGCTTGCATTTGGTGCAGGTGCAGAGATCAATCCACGATCTTTGGAATCAAAAGGCCTTATCCGTATTCGCGGAGGGAAGTCACCCCTGGTGAAGATTCTCGGAACAGGAACACTCTCAAAGAAGTTTATTGTTTCAGGATGTAAAGTTTCAGCGAGTGCAAAAGAGAAGATCCTCGCAGTTGGTGGAACGGTTGCATAATATGGATTCATTCATACATAAGGTAAAACTCATTTTTGGAGACGCATCACTCCGAAACAGAATATTTTTTGTTATAGGGTGTCTTGTACTCTTCCGCGCTCTCGCAACGGTACCAATTCCAGGTGTCGATTTGATGCGTCTTGAGCAATTTTTCTCAAACAACCAATTTTTTGGTTTGCTTAATATTTTCTCTGGAGGAGGTCTTTCAAACCTCTCTCTTGTGATGCTTGGTGTAGGGCCATACATTACAGCTTCAATTATCATGCAGCTCTGTACGGTGATCTTCCCGAAGCTTAAAGAGATGTACAGTGAGGAAGGGGAGGCGGGACGCCAGAAGTTTACGCAGATTAGCCGTCTTTTGACACTTCCTCTTGCTATTCTTCAGGGATTTGGTTTCCTCGTACTTCTTCAGAATCAAGGAATCCTTGGCGAGCTTAATCTCGTTAACTTTGTGACCAACATTCTTGTTGTTGTTGCTGGATCAATACTCTTGATGTGGATTGGAGAATTGGTAACTGAATTCGGTATTGGAAACGGAATTTCATTGATCATTTTTGCTGGTATTGTCGCAGGTCTTCCAGCTATCATTAGCCAGCTTCTCTTCTCATTTGATACTGCTCAGATACCTCTCTATCTCGGTTTCGTTGTGGTTGCGATGATCATTATTTATGGAGTGGTAGTGGTCACAGAGGCTGAGCGACCAATTCCTATTACCTACGCGAAGCGAGTGCGTGGTAATAAGGTGTATGGTGGCGTATCAACATACCTCCCACTTCGCCTTAATCAGGCTGGAGTTATACCAATCATCTTTGCGCTTTCTATACTTTTGTTCCCTCAGATGATTCTCAATATCCTCTCTGGTATTGATGCCGCATGGGTTTCTCGTGCATCATCTATGGTTCTCGCATTCTTTCAAAGCCAGTGGCTCTATGCACTCGCATACTTCTTCCTGGTGTTTGTGTTTACGTACTTCTATACAGCAGTGACATTTGATCCAGATGCTATATCAAAAAATCTCCAGAGAAATGGTGCCTTTGTGCCAGGTGTTCGTCCAGGAAACCATACCTCTGAGTATCTTGGGAAAGTGATCACTCGTCTTACATTTGTGGGCGCAGGATTCCTCGGACTTATCGCAGTGCTTCCACTTGTTATGCAGAACCTTACCGGGTTTACCGCGCTCGCTATCGGAGGAACAGCGCTCCTTATCGTAGTATCGGTAGTACTCGACTTCATTAGAAGGATCGACTCACAAATTTCTCTTCGAGAATACTAAAAACTAAAAAGCGACCAGTGTGGTCGCTTTTTAGTTTTTGCAGAACGTAGATAAATTGATATTCTAGAATATATGCTTACAGAGAGCGCGGGTCACCTCATACTTCTGATGGCTCCTATGGGGAGTGGAAAAAACGCACTTAAGGATGCTGCAAAACAAGCCTATCCAGAAATAGTATTTTTAGTTTCGTGTACAACGCGTACGCCGCGCCCGGGTGAAGTGGAGGGAAGAGAGTACTACTTTCTTTCACGAGATGTATTCATGGAAAAAGTGCACGCGGGAGAGTTTGTTGAATGGGCGGAGTTTGGAGGTAATCTCTATGGAACCCTTAAATCTGAAATTCTAGAACCTCTTGAAGAAGGTCGTGTTGTTTTAAATGAAATTGAACTTCAGGGCGTTGAACAGCTACGCGCACTTATTCCAAAAGAAAATCGTACGGTGGTCTATATTGAGGCGGGTGATTGGGAGGCGCTCCGCGAACGAGCATTGAAGCGAGCGCCCATGTCTGACGAAGAACTTGAGAAGAGACATGCGCGCTACCTTATTGAGCGTGAATCAAAAAAAATCGCTGACGTCATAATTGAAAATTATGACGGGGGGCTTGCGGCGGCACAAAAAGCTTTTGTTGATCTTGTTGGGGGTGTTATAGAAAGGTGTAAAAAATAATAATTCCATCAGCGCAATTCCTTGTATTTTACGTGGCGCTCTAGTACTCTAAAATCACTATGAATCTAGTATCTCAACCCCACAAGGCCCCAGAAACAGTTATTTTCATCGGACCACAAGGTAGTGGCAAAGGAACACAAATAGAGCGTCTTGACGCACATTTGCGCTCTGTAGACCCTGCTCGGAAGATTGCTGATATCCAAAGTGGACGTAAGTTTCGTGCTTTTGCCGCTGACGAGGAAGGCTATACTGCTGATCATATACGAGAGACCCTGAATACCGGCATATTGCAGCCTCTTTTCCTCTCTGTTGCGCTCTGGGGAACTGAGATGGTTCATATGGTTGACCCGAATTCTCACGTTCTTATTGATGGCTTTCCTCGAGCGGTTCCTGAAGCTATCGTGCTCGAGACCGCATTTGAATTTTATAAACGTGAAAATATCTCAGTTGTATTTCTTGATACGCCAGAAGAAGTGGTGCGCCAGCGTATGGTGGCGCGGGCGAGAGAAGACGATACTGCTGACTCCATTGAAGAGAGGCTTTCATGGTACCGAGAGAAAACTCTTCCTGTTGTTGAATACTATAGAGATCGTCCTCACACAAACCTCATCACTATCGATGGCACCAAAACAGTTGACGAAGTAAGTGCAGAAATTATACGCGCGCTCGGGTACGTCTAAGGCTTTTATGATTCATATTAAAACTCCTGAAGATATCGCAAAGCTTAAAAAAGCAGGAAATATTCTTGCAGAGATTTTGCGTGCCCTAAAGAAAATGAGTGTTCCAGGTGTGACAACTGAAGAGCTTGATGATGAAGCAGCTCGCCTTATGGATGAGTATGGTGTTGAGCCGGTGCTTCTCGGATATCATCCAGAGTTCGCTCCGCGTCCGTATCCTGCAGTGATTTGTGCTTCAGTCAATGATGTGGTGGTTCACGGAATTCCTAATGAAGATCCATACACGCTTAAGGACGGAGATATTATTAGTCTCGATACGGCACTTGCGTTTGAAGGGATGATTGCAGACTCAGCGATTACTGTGGCTGTTGGAAAGATTGATGCAGCGTCTAAAAAACTTATTTCAGTAACTCATGCGGCGTGTGATAGAGGGATACAAGCGGCTCAGGTAGGGAACACCGTAGGAGACATAGGGCATGCGATCTCTTCATATGTAGAGCGTGAGGGATTTAGTATTGTTGAAGAGCTCTCTGGTCACGGAGTCGGGTATGCAGTGCATGAAGAACCGTTCGTGGCAAATTTTGGAAACCCTGGCGAGGGCGATGTGCTTGAAGCTGGTATGGTTATCGCAATTGAGCCTATGGTAAACATGGGTAAGAAGCAGGTTGTCTTTGAAAAGGATGGATATACGGTTCGTACAAAAGACCGCTCACGAAGTGCGCACTTTGAACATACGGTGGTGATTACAGAAAAAGGACCAGTAGTGGTCACGCGCTAAAAGGGTATACTGCTTGAAAAATCCTTAAAGTGTGCTATTTTTTGTACACTATGACTCAAAATACACCAGAGAAGCGCGAGCTTCATAAAGAGCGCACATTCGTTATTATTAAGCCTGATGGAGTACAGCGAGGGCTCATCGGAGAGATTATTTCTCGATTCGAGCGAACAGGACTTAAGTTTGTTGGGTTTAAGTTTTTGGTTCCTACGAAGGAGCAGTGTCTCACTCACTACAACAAGGACGAGGCATGGTTTTTGCGTAAAGGGAATCGTATTATCGAAGATTTGACAGCACAAGGACTGCCGGTAGAGAAGGACGCTATGGCATACGGACGTGGCATCATTGACACTATTGTTGCATTTATGACAGCGGGGCCAGTGCTTGCTATGGTTATTGAAGGTAATCAGTCGGTTGCGATCGTAACTAAGATTACGGGTTCAACCGAACCAGCTACGTCCGATGTAGGTACCATTCGCGGAGACTTGACCGTTGATTCATATGCTCATTCAACATTCCAGAATCGCGCAGTTCGAAACCTTATTCACTGTTCAGAATCTCCAGAAGAGGCAGAGCGAGAAATCAAAGTATGGTTTGATGAGAGCGAAATCATTCCCTACAAGACTGCTCAGGAGAAAATTCTCTACGACGTAGACCTCAACGGAATCTTTGAGTAAGCACTATTTTAGACTATTCAAAAAAAGCGCCTCAGGCGCTTTTTTTGTGGATTGTGTTTTGTGAGGAAGTGATATACTAGAGGCAGGGTTACATATTTGCATGTTACTCTTAAAGCATCGTCAGGGAGCTTGAAGCATAGCTCGCCAATGAGAGCCGTGGGAAACCAAAGGATTTCAGCGGACGACTAGATAGAGCACCCACCTGGAGTTTTCTAGGGACACATGCTTTATGTAACCCACGCAAGTAGTCCGCTTTGCGGACTTTTTGCGTTATACTTATTTCTGTATGCAGGTATCTCCCCGATTTGACGCATCATTCATTCTTTTTTTTCTGTCACTCGTACTTCTGGCGGTTATTCACTATCTCGCAATAAACCTATCGCTCTACTGGATCTATCCATGGCTTGATATACCGATTCATTTTCTGGGAGGGGCAGTCGTTGCGCTTGGTACACAAAGCTCTCTTTTTAAACGTATATTCAAGACACCTGATATTTCTTTTGCAAAAACACTCTTGATCGTTCTTTTTGTGGGAACGGTTTGGGAAGTGTTTGAATGGCGTGTCGGTATTGTAGACTCAATAAAGTATGCGTTTGATACTGGTCTCGATATCTGCATGGATCTATTGGGGGGAGTGATTGGATTTGTAACAGCGAAAGCGCTTTCGCACTTAGAACAATAGTATCTATGAATACTGCGCGTATAGGATTTTATGGAGGAGTGGGGAGTGTAACGGGTGCAAACTTTTTTTTAGACACGGGCGCCCAAAAAATACTTATTGATTGTGGGTTGGTGCAAGGAAGTGCGTTTGCGCAAAAAGAGAATGCAGGCGTGTTTCCATATAACCCGCAGGAAATTGATATGCTTTTTGTGACTCACGCTCACGCTGATCACATTGGGCGCATTCCAAAGCTTGTGAAAGATGGTTTTAAAGGAGTCATTTGGTCAACGCCTCCGACACGTGCGCTTGCCGAAGTGATGCTTAAAGATGCATATGAGGTTATGGTCGTTGAATCAAAGCGTGCTCATATACCTATTTTGTATGACATGGAGGATATTGATGCGGCCTTTGCTCTCTGGAAGACGTTTACGTATGGAGAAGAAAAGAAGCTCGAAGGAGGTGTGTCGGTTGTGCTTGCGAGTGCAGGGCATATCCTCGGCTCATCACTTGTTACCTTTATGCGTGATGGCAAAAAGCTTATGTTCACGGGGGATATTGGTAATGTTCCGCAGCCGTTACTTGATGCGCCAGAAGCACGCGACGATCTTTCGTTTCTTGTTATGGAAAGTGTCTATGGAGATAGGGTTCACGAAGGTGTGAGTGATCGATCAGAAATTCTTCTTTCAGAAATTAAACGAACGATAGAGAGGAAGGGTGTGCTTATCATTCCTGCGTTTTCTCTTGAGCGCACACAGTCAATGCTCTATGAAATCAATAACTTCGTAGAGCAAAAGCTTATTCCCGCAATTCCTGTTTTTCTCGATTCGCCCTTGGCTATCTCAGTGACTGGGGTCTATAAAACATTTAAAGAATATTTGAGCACAGATATTCAATCGCAGCTTGCGCATGGCGACGATGTTTTTGATTTTCCTCGACTCGCTTTGACGCGTACCATTGCATCATCTCGTGAGATAGAAGGGGTCGCAGGACCAAAGATCATCATCGCTGGTTCAGGGATGTCGCATGGGGGACGCATTCGAGCGCATGAGCGCCTGTATTTAGATCATGAGGATACGACACTACTGCTTGTTGGTTTCCAGACGGTAGGAAGTATTGGACGCTTGCTGCAAGATGGTGCAGATCACGTGGTTATCGATGGGGAGCGTGTGAAGGTGCGCGCGCGGATTCAGACGATACGCGGCTACTCAGGACA
>JAIETH010000008.1 GCA_019745315.1 Patescibacteria group bacterium
CCAAACATTGCAGGAGACCAAGCAACTATTCCAGCAGGTATGATTAAGGATACTGCAGGTAACTGTGTGACTCCTCCGGTTGACGTATGTCCAAACATTGCAGGAGACCAAGCAACTATTCCAGCAGGTATGATTAAGGATACTGCAGGTAACTGTGTGACTCCTCCTGTGACTGTTCCACTCTGTGATAGTTTTTCTCTTTCGCCTTCTACAATTACCTCTGCACAAGATGTAACCCTTACGTGGGCAACAACAAATGCTGATTCAGTTTCTATTAGTGGTGGCGTTGGTGCTGTAGCGGTTGATGGTTCAGTTACTCGTCTTGTTTCAGAAGATACAACATTTGTACTGACCGCAACAAAGGGTACACAAACTGCTACCTGTCAGGCTGCTGTTGACTTCAATCCAGTATCAAATCCAGTACTTTCATGTGATGCGTTTTCAATCAACCCAAGTTCAGTTGATCGTGGAAATACTGCGACCATGTCATGGAATACAACAAACGCTGATTCAGTATCTATCGATAACGGTATCGGTTCTGTTTCAGGAGATGGAACTCGTGATATTACGGTAAACGAAGATCGAACATATACACTTACTGCAACTCGTGGTGCGCAAACAATTACCTGTACTGCGCCTGTGTCAGTTAATTCTGACGGAGGCGGAGGTGGTGGAGGTGGTTCAAGTAGTCCTCGTTGTATAGACTTCGACGCATCTGATACCCGAATTCAGGCTGGTGAGTCAGTAGAGCTTTCATGGCGTACTACTCGTGGAGACAGACTTGTTATCGAACGTGATGTATTTTCTACTCGCGACGATGACGAAGTAGATCGTGGTTCAGTTATTGTAAAACCTACGAAAGATACGAAGTACACTCTTACCGTGTATCGTGGAAGTCGTAAGGACACCTGTACTACTGAGATCCGTGTAGACGATATTACTACTATCACTACTCGTGATCAGGAGCCGCTTACTTCTATCTCATTCACTAACATTCCGTATACTGGTTTTGACGCGGGTCCATTCCTCACAAGCGTGTTCTATACACTTCTCGCTCTCTGGAGCCTTGCAGTTGCATACGTACTTGTAATCAAGCGTGGTTCAGTACTTGGATTTTCTCTTCCATTTGCACAGCCAGTTATGGGAGGGCACGGTACACTTATGCCGCACAATGAGTTTGTCGCTCATCATGAAGCACGTGCACATGCACATGTTACTCCTGCGGTGTTTGCGCCAGTTGCTCATACATCTCACGCTCATGTTGCACCTACACACGCTGTGCCTGAGAATCTTCCGACTATTGGATATGCTCAGCATGTTGCTTCGAAGGAGGTTGCTCATGAAGTTGTGGCACCCGCAGGAGAGCGTACTACCATCGCATACCTCGAGGATGCAGCTCATGCGCACAATGTACTTCTTTCAAGTGATGCACTTCGTGCAATCATCGATCAGGGAGAAACACTTCATGATAACGAAACACTACTCACTGAAGTGATTGCTCGCGCTAAAGGTGCGTATCCTCGTGAGGACGGATGGATAATCCTCAATCGCGAACGTGTGACCGCACTTTTCGCTGATGAAGAATCAGAGGAAGATACTGAGGTAGAAGAAGTTTCTACTCCAGTGCACGTAGAAGGTTCAAGTACTCTCGCTGAGGCGATTGTGACGAGTAACACAACTCTTGCATACCAAAAGCTTGGTGAGTCACCAATCTTTGCTCTCGCTGATGCTGCTGAAGCTCTTGATGCTGTTGTGCGCGCTCGTCGTGGTGCTGGAAGCGCTTCAGACATGCTTATGCGTGCAGCTGCCGGAGTAACAGATGAGAAATTGAAGAATGCAGTTGTAGCTTTAACAAGCGCAATTGACGGAACATATGATGATGAGTCTGCTGCGATACGTCTTGCAATCATCAAAGCCCTCAAAGCCGTAGCTTAAATAATGTAAGGTTTGAAATAGAAAAAGCGCGCCGTATGGCGCGCTTTTTCTGTACGTCTCTCATTACTACGCGTGAGCCTTTGTTTTTATTTCAGTGGTGAGTTTCTCTACAAGTGCTGCGAGAGTTATCTTTTCTGTTGCACCTGCGCGTGACTCAAGTGTGATATCTTCTGCCTCAACTTCTTTATCGCCAATCACCGCAAAGTAGGGAAGGCGTGCAGTTTTTGCTGCTCGTATTTTCTTCCCAAGATTCTCGTCACTTTGATCCATCTCTGCGCGAATTCCAGCGTCTTTGAGAGCTGAAAGAATAGTCCGTGCACACGCTTCATGGGCTTCGCCTACCGTCACTATACGAATCTGCTCAGGAGCAAGCCATAGAGGGAAGTTACCGCCATAATGTTCGATGAGGATTCCGATAAACCGATCAGGAGAACCAACGAGTGCGCGGTGGATCATAACAGGAGTTTTCTTTTGTCCGTCTGAGTCTATATACGTAAGTCCAAAGCGTGATGGCATACTAAAGTCGAGCTGTACGGTTGAAATTTGCCATGTGCGACCGAGTGCATCAACTGCCATAATATCGATTTTCGGTCCATAGAATGCAGCTTCTCCTTCTGCAGATTTAAATTCAATACCTTTTTCTGTAAGAAGTTTTTCAAGGATACCTTGAGAGTTTTCCCATACAGAGTCATCGCCAAGATACTTTTCTTTTTTTTGAGGATCGCGGAGTGAGAGGCGCATCCAGTATGATATTCCGTATGTTTTGAGCGCTTCTTCGATTGCGTTTAAGATTTGAGATATCTCTTCTTCTATCTGATCAGGTCGACAAAATACGTGTCCGTCGTCTTGTGCAAAAGCGCGGAGGCGGGTGAGCCCTGAAAGCTCTCCAGGACGCTCGTCGCGATACAGGTTTGCAAAGTCAGAATAGCGAATTGGAAGATCTCTATAGCTCCGCATTTGAGACGCATAGATTTGAGTGTGCTGCGGGCAATTCATCGGTTTCATAAACATCTCATCTTCAACATATTGTGATTTCACAGAGAGCATATCTTCTTTGTATTGATCATAGTGACCAGATATTTTGAAAAGCTCCCCTTTATTTATGTTGGGTGTATGTACTTCTCCAAAGCCAAGCTTATTATTGAGCTCTCGGGAATAGCCTACGACTGCATTGCGAACAGTGTTCCCTCGGGGTGTCCAGAGTGGCATTCCTGAACCCACAAGGTCAGAGAAGGTAAAGAGATCGAGTTCTTTACCAAGCTTGCGGTGATCGCGCTTTTTAGCTTCTTCTATTTGAGCGATATATTCATCAAGATCTGCTGCAGTCGCAAATGCGAGTCCATAAATTCGGGTGAGCATGGTATTTTTTTCGTCTCCTCGCCAGTATGCTCCCGCGATCGTCGTGAGTTTAAATCCATTCGGATCAATTTCTTTAGCAGGATTTTCTAGATGACCGCCACGACAGAGGTCAGTATATTTGCCAGACGTGTAGAGTGTGATCTTTTCTCCTCGAGCTTCAATTTCGTTTATGAGTTCAATTTTGTATTGATTGCCTTTATAGAATTCACGTGCTTCGTAAGCCGTTACTTCTTTGTGCTCAAAAGACGTCCATGATGAAAACGTCTTACGCATCGTTGTTTGTATCTTTTTCAGATCTTCATCAGTTGGTTTTTCTCCATCTCCAAAATCAAAGTCGAAGTAGAACCCCGTATCTATTGCGGGTCCAATAGTATGTTTTGCGTGTGGGTAGTGTTGCAATACAGCGGCTGCAAGGAGGTGGGCAAGGGTGTGGCGTAGGTTGTTGAGGTTGTTTTCCATGATTTTGTTTCTAAAGATGATAATAAAAAACGTCCGAGCAAAAAATCGAGGGATCGATTTTTTGCTCGGACGTATCTCAAGCGAGACCGCGGTTCCACCGAGCTTCTGGTCACTAGAGCGACCAGCGCTTTGGAGTCAGATTAGGCATTTCTGCGTCTTTTGTGACTGATGGTTGGTAGCCACCACAATCTCTGATACCTGTATCCTAGCGCGAAGAAGAGGAATGTCAATATTTGAAATACCGAGAATAGGGGTGTGGTACTATAACCTAGTACTTATTTAAATTTTTAAAGCGTCACCATATGTCTATGCGTAGTTTTATCCGAAGATCCTTTCTAGGAATCTTTTGTTTTACTTTTTTTCTTATTCCTCTCGTTCAGGTAGACGCTGCGCAAGAAAAAAATTATTTAGGCGCAGGAATGATTGGGTTAATACGTAATGATGCCAATGCAATTTTCTTCCCACCTTCAGGATGGAAAGAAAATAAATCTACAAAAGATATTTTTGTTGAATTTGCTCTGAAATCTAAAAAAGGTATTCCTACTTTTATCACCGTTGATGAAGTAAGTGGTGTCTATATCTCTGGCAATTACACAGAAATAAAAACATGGAGTGATTTGACTCGACTGTATATTCCTAGTCTAGAGAAAGATACTGAATACACACATGTCATCAATAAAAGCTTTATGATCGATGGTGTTCAGGGTATCAGGGTAGATACTCCTGGCACAGACGCTCATATGATAAATATTTATTTTGAAAAATTCGGTAAAGTATATGTCTTCCATGCGCAGGTTTCTGCTGACAAATGGAAGGTCAAAAAAACTCAATTAGGAATTGAGCAAAGCATACAGGTATTGAGTGTGCGGAGACTCGGTATCGAGCGACAGTAGCTCACGGGCAAAGAAGTAAAAACTGCACAGAGATGTGCAGTTTTTAGTGAACGTCTTTCTCAAGTTCTTTAATGGCTTCTACACTATAGAGGGATCTCCATTTTTATGGGCTCAGTGTTTGTCTAAGAGCGAAGCGATTAGGTACAAACACTAGTCCATATTTGGTTTCATTACGTTATATCCTTCTCAAGTTCTTTAATGGCTTCTACCACTATAGAGGGATCTCCATTTTTATGGGAGAGGCGACCTTTTATCACCACACACTTTTGAGGAACGCAGAGTTCGCGCTTTTCAGCCAGGACAGTAGGGAAAACGACGGCTTCAATGCTCGCTATTTTGTCGCCTATTTTAATAAATGCCATGCGGTCACCTTTCTTCGTCATGATCTCGCGACTCTCTTCAATGATGCCTGCAACCACTACTGGCACTCCCTCGCGTTCATCAGCTCGTACGCTCGCAATCGTGGGACGCTTCTTCAAGCCATTTTGGTATGCATCAAGTGGATGACCGGACACATACACACCCAAGAGTTCTTTTTCCCATACAAGCTTTTGAGCGTCGGGAACTGCTGGAATCGGCTCGAGTGTTATTGGATGTTCAACAGATACTCCGCTTCCTGCAAAGAGTGAGTCTTGGCTTGCGCTCGCGAATGCCTGAATCTCTTTAATATACGCAAGCATCATATCGACGTTGTGAAGAAGTGTCCCGCGATCATTAAATCGATCAAGCGCTCCGGTCATAATAAGAGCCTCAAGGGATTTTTTGTTAAAACTTTTAACCGGAACTCGCGAGAGGAAGTTGGGGAGTGAAGTAAATGGTCCGCGCGTTTTGCGTTCTTCAATCAATGCTTCAGCAACTCCTGTCCCAAAATTTTTAATAGAAGCAAGTCCAAAACGAATTGTTTGAGTCCCTGGAACTACAGAGAAATCATCAAAACTTTCGTTTACGTCTGGTGGGAGTATTTCAATTCCCATGCGTTCACACTCACTGATGATTTCGTAGATTTTTTCAACGTCTCCTGAGTCGGCGGTCAAAACTGCCGACATGTATTCGACAGGATAGTTCGCTTTCATGTATGCGGTTTGATACGCTACGCGACCGTAGCTTGCTGCATGTGCTTTATTGAATCCGTACGCAGCAAATGGCTCAATGAGTTTCCATAATTTCTCTCCTTTATCAGGAGTGAGTTTGCCGTATTCAGCAAAACCTTTGAGAAGCTTTTCTTTTTCAGCTTCCATCACGGCAGGAATCTTCTTTCCCATTGCTTTACGAAGCTTGTCTGCTTCAAGCCACGAATACCCAGCGAGCGTTATGGCAACCATCAAAACGTCGTCCTGGTATGTCACCACTCCATATGAGCGATCGAGAATATCTTTAAGGCGCGGATCAAGGTAGGTGATGAGTCGAGGGTTGTGTTTGCGCTCAATATACTGAGGAATAGATTCCATCGGTCCTGGTCGGTAGAGCGCAACCATCGCATTGATATCGTGAATGCTCGAAGGCTTAAGTTCCTTTAGGAAGTGTGTCATACCAGAGCCTCCCATTTGGAATACTCCCATCGTTTCGCCACGCGCAAGCATTTCAAAAGTTAATTTGTCGTCGATGGGTACGTTTTCAATATCAACGTCAATGTTGCGAATGCGCGCTACACGCTTTACCGACTCAGCAAGAATCGCCAGGTTTTTAATTCCCAAGAAGTCGAACTTCAGAAGTCCAACACCGTCTTCTCCCACGGAGTACATGTCGTACTGGGTGATAATTTTTCCACCCTTCGGGTCGGGTTGCACAGGCACAAAGTGGGTGAGAGGCTCAGGAGAAATCACCACACCGGCTGCATGCACTGAGATGTGTCGGGCTTTCCCTTCAATTTTCTTTGCGAGGTCAATAATCTCTTTTGTATCAGGATCTTTTTTATAGAGTTCTTTAAGATCAGGCTCTATGTCGATTGCGCGCTCAATGGTCATCGCAAATCCTTGGCTACCCATGGGGATCAACTTCGCAATTCTGTCTCCGGTCCCATATGGGTGACCGAGTGCACGTGCTACGTCGCGCACGGCAGCTCGTGCCATCATGGTTCCAAACGTTCCGATCTGGGCTACTTTATCAGCGCCATATTTACGTCGCGCATAGTCGATCATTTCGTCACGCCTATTATCGGCATAATCCATATCGATATCAGGAGCAGAGGGTCGTTCAGGATTGAGGAATCGTTCAAAGGGAAGTTTGTATTCAAGAGGATCTACGGTGGTGATGCCGAGAGAATAGGTTACGAGAGAGCTTGCAACAGATCCTCTGATTGTTGTGAGGATTTTTTGTTTGCGCGCTTCATTGATAAGGTCTGCTACCACGAGAAAGTATTTTGAATACCCTTTCATTTTGATAACAGAAAGCTCGTATGCAATACGCTTTTCTACTTCTTCTCCCGAAAGTCCACGCCACACTAGTCCCTTGCGTGCCTCTTCTTCGAGTTGCTCGTCAGGTGTTTTTCCGCTCGCGATAGGGAAGTCAGGGAAATACCAGCTTCCAAGAGTGATTTCAACAGAGCATGAGTCGGCAATTTTTAGTGTGTTTTGGAGTGCTTCAGGATAGTCTTTAAAATACGAAACCGCTTTATCTTGCGATATAAAGGAAAAGTCTTCGTTGCGGTCATTCATTCCTGAGGTGGTATCGACAGTACCTCCCATTCCGATTTTAACCATCACTTCGCGCGCGCGGCGATCTTCAGGATCAAGATAGTACGTGTCATGAGCAGCAACTAAAGGTACACTTTCTGTTTTGGAAAGAGCGACAATTTTTTTCATTAAGTCCATGTGACCCGCAATTTCTGGATGATGTGTGATTTCTAAGTAGCAGCGATCTTTAAAAATACTTTGGTACCATGAAAGAGTCGCACGCGCCTTTTCTACGTCATCATTTTTAAGTGCGTGACTAGTCTCTCCTGAAAAAGAGGGGATGATAGCTATAATTCCTTCCTGGTATTTTTCAAGATGCGCGCGGTCGAGTCGTGGTCGATAATAGAAACCATTCATGTATGACTGCGTCACCAACTCCATGAGGTTTCTATAGCCCTCATTATTTTGAGCAAGAAGTACGATACGCGCATGAGGCTTGTCGTGTGGCTCTTTATCAAAAAGAGTGCGTGGTGCTAGGTATGCATCAATTCCAATGATTGGTTTGATTTCAGCTTTCTTGCATGCTTGATAAAACTCAATAGCACCATAGAGGTTGCCGTTATCGGTAAGCGCAAGAGCGGCCATACCTTCTTCTTTGGCACGATCGACAAGTTCATCAATGGTAGGGAGTGCATTGAGAAGCGAGTAGTGAGAGTGGGTGTGGAGGTGAACAAAACGCGAGTCTGACATAGTGGTGTCATTATAGTGTGCGCTCGCGTGATTGGGAAACTGGGGAAAGAGATACTATTGACATATAGTATATATAAGTTGTATAATCTTTTTAGATTTTAACCCGGAGAACAGCTCATGTACCGCATCCTTCCGCTTTTGGGAGATGCCGGCCTTGGCATTCTCTCAATCGTTTTCGTCTCGCACTGGTATAGCGTAAGCAATATGTACGCATTCTTACTTCTGCCGCTCGCATTTGCGCCAGACCTCGATGCCATCGTCGAACTTCGCAGGCGCGGCAAGGTGGCAGCAAGCGCCGAGAATCCCTCCGATCATCGTGAACTGCTCCATAAGCCGATCCTCTGGATGCTGGTGACGGGCGCGTGGTGGTACTTCGGTGGATTCTATGGGGCGGTTGCATTCGTGCTCGTCACGATGCACTTCGTCCACGATTCGGTCTTGACTGGCTGGGGCGTGCCGTGGCTTGCACCCTTTTCGAAGGTGCGAATGAAGTTTTTCGCGAGCGAAGCAAACCAAGAATCGCTCGCTCGAAAAGACTGGATCCGCACCTGGAAGCCCAAAGATCTCCACAAGGCGATCGTTGCTCACGGCAACGAAAACTGGATTCGCGACCTCTACCTACGGCCGACCACTGTGTCGATCGTGGAGTACGGGGTCTTCGCTCTCTCCCTCATCGCTCTTCTTTGGCACCTGCTCGCATAGTATGCGTGCAGGGCCTTTTTGTATGTACAATGTCAGAGTGAAAAAAGAAAAATTAAAATACATAATCGGCATCGACGAAGCAGGTAGAGGCGCTCTCGCCGGACCCGTTTCTGTTGGTGGCATTCTGGTTACTCACGATTTTGATTTCTCCCTCTTTTCAAAAGTGAAAGATTCGAAACAGCTTTCTGCCAAGATTCGTGAGGGTGTTTTTAGAGAAGTGCAGAAAGCTATAAAGGAAGGATTACTTTCATATCACGTCGCCCTTATTTCAGAGAAGGTTATTGATACCAAAGGTATTACGTATGCGGTTAGGAAGGGAGTTGAAGAGATTCTTAAAAAGTTAGCAATTTCTCCAGATCAGGTTTCAATACTTCTTGATGGCTCGCTCTATGCACCCAAAGAATATTTATTCCAAAAAACAATTATAAAAGGGGATGTAACTGAGCCCGCTATTTCGCTCGCATCAATTATGGCAAAAGTCACGCGCGACAAAAAAATGATATCACTTCAGAAAAAGTACCCGCAGTATTTTTTTGAAATACATAAAGGATATGGAACGCTTCTGCATAGAGAAGCTATTACGGCGCATGGACTTTCAGCTGTTCATAGGAGGAGTTTTTGTAAGCGATGGCACTAGAACGTATTTCCACACATAGACACGAGAAATATTGACGTAGACAAAATAGTGGCGTACAGTTCATTGTTGGCGTTCTTGTTTCTTTGGCGTGGTGCCAAAGAAACCTTTTTGAGGGGGAATTTCCAGTTGAGTAGTGATGTCTTAGAAGCTTTGTCGCCGCATGACATTCTCGCTATCTGGCAAAGGGAGCGAGAACTGGGGCCAAGGCTCGGAGCTGCCCACTGCGCACGCTTTTGCGCGCTTAGCGCGAACGAGTGTCCATGGGGTGCGCGTCCTCGGGACGAAAATTGGCTTTTGGTTCCGAGGACTGGCGTGACGTGCGAGAGCTTCGTCATTCACCCGGCCCTCGAGCCCTACTACGCTGCTCGGGTGGGACAGAGCCCTTCCTCGAGGAGTTGATGAGTCCCTCTGGGGCGTGCTGGTGAGATTTCTCGCCAGCTTTTTTATATTCCATGCTCTGTTGCTCATTTTTTCGTTATCTGGTATAGTCTTGCCACCTATGGTTATTCGAATGAGACATACGCGGGCACATACCCGCAACCGACGTTCACACCACGCTCTCAAAGAGACATCTCTTGTTGCGTGTACAAACTGCAAAGGAATGACACGACCTCATCATATGTGTCTTTCGTGTGGTTTTTATAAGGGTCGCCAAGTACTTGATCTCTCAAGCTTGAAAGTTGCTCGCGATGCACGCATGAAAGCAAAGCGTGAGCGAATCCGCGCTGAGTCAGGAGTTACTCCTACTGCAGCTCGCGAAGAGGCTCCACAGCTTTCAGCCGGCGAAGTGAAGGAAGAGGTAAAAGCAAAGACAGCTCGCAAGACTACTCGGACACGAAAGGTTGATGGAGCATCTTCTGCAAAAACAAAAGAAGAAAACTAAACCTTTTAGACTCGCAGTGAAATCCACATGATCCCGCTTACGCGGGATCATGTTGTATAGAGCTATGCTATACTCGACGTAGCATTCTATTTTGTATGGCAAACAGGCACCTTTCCCGCAGTATCGTTCTTCAAACTCTCTTTGAGTGGGATTTAAATAACCTTGATCGAACTGCGCTCGCAGAAGTACTCAATCGAAACATTGAAGAATTTGCTCAGAACCGTTCTGATATGCCATTTATGGAGAATCTCCTCGATGGCGTTCTCCAAAAACAAAAAGAACTAAATCTTGTTATAGAAAAAGCTGCGCCTGAATGGCCTATCGATCGCATCTCTCCAGTAGATCGAAATATTCTCCGATTAGGTCTGTATGAGCTTCTGTTTGCTGATCGAAAAGAAGTTCCTGCGAAAGTTGCAATCAATGAAGCGATTGAGCTTGCGAAGCAGTTTGGAGGAGAGAATTCAAGTCGTTTTGTAAACGGTGTATTAGGTGCGGTGTATAAAGAAATCGGAGAGCCAGGCAAAGCAGAGCTTTCAAAAAGAAAGAATAAAGATGTGCCGTATGATGAGATGCCGATACTTCGTTTGGGAGGAGCTGTCGTATACGCCGAAGAGGGTCAAGATCTCTATTTTGCGTTGGTGCATGATGTATTTGGACACTGGACTCTTTCTAAAGGAAAGCTTGAGGGAGATGAAGACGCAAAAGAAGGAACACGGAGAGAGGTGAAAGAAGAATTGGGTATTGATGTAGTGATCGAAGATATGCTCGGAACAAATGAGTACATCGCTTCTCAGCCCGAGAAAGGGAAGATTCGCAAGCAAGTACAATATTTTCTTGCGCGTGCTAATTATGAGGAATTAACTCTTGAAAAAAAAGGAGGACTTGATGCAGTGCAGTGGTTTAAGGTGACAAGTATTCTTGAATTGAATTTTTACGAAGACATTCTTCCTATTGTCACCAAGGCTGTTACGCTTTTGGTATCAAAAAAGCGCTAGGTGAGCTCGATTGCAGGTTTCTGTACTTCCTATACTATTTAGGAGTTACGCATAATTGTTTAAAATAACCTTTTTCATGGACATAGATTTATCGCCCTTAGAGACCATACTTGGCGCAACGTTTAAGGATAAAACCCTCCTTTCTATCGCTGTCACACACCGTTCATTTTTAAATGAAAACCGCGCAGTCGAGCATGACCATAATGAGCGTCTTGAGTTTTTAGGAGACGCAGTGCTTGAGTTGGTGGTGACTGATTTTCTCTTTTCAAAATTTGAAGATAAAGCTGAAGGGGAGTTAACCGCAATACGCGCGGCGTTGGTAAATACCAATACACTTTCTGAAGTCGCATCTCGTCTTGGTATTAATGATTTCTTACGTCTGTCTCGTGGAGAGGCAAAAGATACGGGGCGAGCTCGTCAGTATATTCTTGCAAATGCATTTGAGGCAGTCACAGGAGCGCTTTACTTGGATCAAGGATATAACGCAGCACGTGATTTTATTGCGCGTGAGCTTCTGATTCGAACGGACGACATTGTAGACAAGCGTTTGTGGCAGGATCCGAAAAGTCGTTTCCAGGAGAAGGCGCAAGAGGTTCTTGGAAAGACCCCCACATATAAAACCTTAAAAGAAGAAGGTCCTGATCATGATCGCACCTTCACTATCGGTGTCTTCTTGGGGGATGAACAAATTGCGCAAGGTATGGGTCGCTCAAAGCAAGAGGCTGAACAAGCGGCAGCTATAAAGGGGAATGAGGCGAAAGGGTGGTAATTTTGCATAGATGTTTGAGTCAGTAAGACGAAAAACTCCTGAAAAAGAAACTATTTCTTTTGAAACGCTTGTTCATGAGCTCGGCATTTCTCCTGATGATCTTAAGAGTTTCATAGATTTATTTACTCATTATGCGGATGAGCAACTTGTTGATATGACGAATGAGTCAGCTGTATTTCGTGTTGTTCGACATTTCATTACACAGCATAAAAAAGAAATTAAAGAGCAATTTAAAGATTCAGTATTGGGTCAGTCAGGCTGTTTTGCGTATTCTGTTCGGACATCAGTACTGCTTGGTGCTATGGGTATCGTAAATAGGCTCGCTCGAGCCACAGGTACGCGTATGCTCCATATTTTGGTTATTGATAAAAATGGTGTTCCGTATGACCCACGTGAGATTACCAAAGGAAATTTTAATCCAATGAGCCTCTCAGAAATACGAATGTATGGCCGTCTTGTCCAGCCTGTGGTTGCAAAGTGTGATAGTTGTAGAAACTCGTAGCGATGAGACCTTTCTACAGCGTATAAAGAATTTTTAGCCGCTCGATGGTAGGATAGAGGCAATGTACTTGAAGTCTTTGGAGGTGAATGGCTTTAAATCTTTTGCAAAAAAGAGTGATTTGGAGTTCTCTACTGCTATCACCGCAATTGTGGGTCCAAATGGTTCGGGAAAATCTAATACGGCTGAGGCATTTCGTTTTGTGTTAGGAGAACAATCTCTTAAGAGTATGCGTGGGAAGCGAGGAGAGGACATGATCTTTAATGGATCGACGTCAGTCAGTCGCTCAAACAGGGCGTCAGTAAAAATAACGCTTGATAATACTGCAAAGCATTTCCCTATTGATTTTGATGAGATTACGATTGAGCGTACCGTGTATCGCGATGGAACGAACGAGTATGCCTTAAACGGTGGCAAGACTCGCCTTAAGGATGTACAAGAGCTTCTCGCGTCAGCTAATATAGGTTCAACAGGGCATCATATTATTTCTCAAGGAGAAGCCGATCGCATCCTTACCTCAAGTGCTCGCGAGCGACGCGAGATGATCGAGGATGCGCTCGGGCTCAAGGTATTTCAATATAAAAAAGCAGAGAGCGAGCGAAAGCTTGAAAAAACAACTGCTAATATTGCACAAGTAGAATCGCTCCGAAGAGAAGTGACACCACACCTGCGTTTCCTTGAGCGTCAGGTCAAGAAGATAGAAAAGTCTCTTGAGGTTCGCGACGAACTCACAAAAATGTATGTGGAGTACTTGAAGCGTGAAGATGAGTATTTGGCATTTAATCAAGATAGACTCTCTGAAGCTCTTTGTGCTCCGCGTGCTGAATTGGCGCGTCTTGAAACTGAGCTTGCAAGCGCAAACGCAAAACTTGCTGCTGCTGAGAAAGATGAAAAGCGCGATGCGCTTGTGCTGATAGAAGGTCAGTTGCGTACCGTTCGTGATGAACGCCAGCAGCGCGCGCGTGAAATTGGAAAGCTCGAAGGTCAGATAAGTTATCTTGAGCGGAGGATTGCTGAGGCTGAGCGACGCCGTGGAGAAACAGTGGCTCGTCCTGCAATTACATATGAGAGGGTTGAATATGCGATATCGAGCGCTGAAAATCTTGCTGATCAAGCGCGTGGAGAGGTGAATGTAGAAGTTCTGCAGAGACTGATAACTAACATTGTCAGTGTTCTCCGCTCATTCTTGAATGAGGCGGGAAGTACGAATGAGTCATCTGTTCCCGAAAACAATGATAGTGAAGAGCGCGATACTCTCGTTGCACAAAAAAAAGAACTCGATGAATCTCTCCTTGGTCTTGATAAAGAAGAAGAAATGCTGCGCCTTGATTACGAAAGCCTCAAGATTTCTATTGAAGCGGAATTAAGTGAGAGCAGAGAGGCGGAGCGTGAGGTATTCCGTATTATGGCGCGTGAACAAGAATTAACGCAGCTTATTTCTCGAACTGAAAGAGATCAGGAGCTTGTAGAGCGTGATCGAAATGAATTTAAGCGAGAACTCGAAGAAGCCGTTGCCCTTATTGGGCGTTCTGTAACAGACTACTTCTCACATGTAGTTGTCGATAGTATGGGAGAGCCGCTTACGCGAGAAATGATTGCACAAGAAGATCGCAGTCATCAAATTGAGCGTAGACGTCTTCTTGAAAAAATGAAGATTCGCCTCGAAGAGTTAGGGGCTGGAGCAGCAGATGATATTTTGAAAGAGTATGCTGAAGCAAAAGAGCGCGATGAATTTTTGGCACGAGAAATCGCTGACCTTGAAACGTCAGTTGCGTCACTTCAATCGTTGATTACAGAACTTTCTGCCGAGCTTAATAATCGATTCAAAGATGGTATTGATAAAATAGCAGAAGAGTTTACGAAGTTTTTCATACTGATGTTTGGTGGTGGTACTGCAAGTTTGCGTCGCATTAAGCCAAAAGAAGTTAAGAAAAAAGATACCGATACCGATATGGCACACGTCTTGGCTAGCAATGGGGAAGAGGAAGTGGATGAATCTATTGAAGAAGGTATTGAGATAGATGTATCACTTCCTAATAAGCGTGTGCGAGGCCTTGAGATGCTTTCAGGAGGTGAGCGCGCCCTTACCTCTATTGCGCTTATATTCGCTATGAGCCAGGTTAACCCGCCACCCTTTGTGATTCTTGATGAGACAGACGCTGCGCTCGATGAGGCAAATAGCAAGCGCTATGGAGATATGATTGAAGCGCTTTCGAAGAGGTCTCAGCTTATTTTGATTACACATAACCGTGAGACTATGTCACGCGCAGGAGTTCTCTACGGAATCACTATGGGAGGCGATGGGGTTTCTAAAATTCTTTCAGTGAAGTTTGATGAGGCAGTTGAGGTTGCCAAATAGTTGCCCCTGCGCCGTATTTGTGGTTTTATCGGTATGGGCTTGTAGCAAAAAGTTACAGCATAAAAAGGAGGGGGCTTCATGTCTTTAGAGGGCGTCGAAGGTCGTTTCCCTGTATTGAGAGAGCAGTGTTTGCTGCTCCATCTTTCGGGGATTCGTTCGGTTGTTGTTGTGTTCGATAATTCAGCGTATCTCATATGGGTATGCAGGGAGGATCGACTGGGCAAATGCATGGAATATGACGTACGGACGCCGGAGGGAAGGGTGTTGGGTTCGTGGGGCGATATGACTCCGTCACTGCGTGCCGCTTTTCTTTTTTTGGTCAACGCACTCCAGGAAGCACATTATCCTGCTCGAGACCCGACTGTCTCCGGTCTTGTGCCGTATCACCCAGGGTGCTGCGGCAGTCCCGAGCGCGAAAAAAGAAATACCCCCGAATAGGAGGCATTACCAGGAATCCAGATTGGATTCTTTTTTATATCAACTCAAAATCGAGTGTACGATCTTCAAGGCTTGCTTTTACAAGCTTCACTTGTACTTCGTCGCCAAGGCGATATGTCTGTTCAGTTTTTTGCCCCTTGATACGATACTTATCTTTTTCATGCGCAAAGAAATCTTTTTTCATAGAGCCCATACGAACCATTCCTTCTGATTTTGAGTTTTTCTCTTCTACATAAATTCCCCAGTCAGATGTACCGGTGATAATACCCGTAAATACCTGACCAACTTTTGGAAGCATAAATTCAACCTGCTTGTACTTGATAGAGGTACGCTCAGCATCCACTGCCTCAGCTTCTTTTGCAGAAGACTGTACAGAGAGCCGTTCATACTTTGAAGACTCCTGTGGGCTCAATTTAGTCCCATTAAGGTGCTTGTAGAGAAGGCGGTGGACCATTAAGTCAGGATAGCGTCTGATTGGAGAGGTAAAGTGTGTGTAGTACTTAAACGCAAGGCCAAAGTGCCCAATATTTTTCGTGGTGTAGATTGCTTTTGCCATTGAACGGATGGTTGCCGTTTTGATGAGATTTTCTTCGGGGGTCCCGGTCACTTCTTTTAAGAGTGTATTGATATCCACTCCCTGCACGAGTCCTTTCTCGTGTTTCAGTTCGTACCCAAGCATCTTGAGGAACAGACCAAGTTCTTCTATTTTTTCACTATTTGGCACATCGTGAATTCGATATACAAATGCAAGATCTTCTTTGTTCTTTTGTGCGAGTGTGTGTACATATTCTGCAACATAGCGATTCGCAAGAAGCATAAAGTCTTCGATCATGAGCATCGTTTCAACTCTGGTCTTTAGGCGTACATCGATTGGTTTCCCCTGTGGATCAAGTTCAAAAACCACTTCTGGTTGATCAAATGCAATTGCTCCATCTTGCTGTCGGCGTGCGCGCAGTAGGCGGGAGAGATCCATCATGATGCGAAGATCGTCATGCATATCGCCGTGACCCTGATCGAGCACTTCTTGAGCCTCTTCGTATGCAAAGCGTCTGTTCGAGTGAATGATTGTCTTCCCGTACCAGGTGCTCAAGACTCCTGCCTGATGATCCATAGTGAAGATTGCAGAAAAAGCGAGTCGGTCTTCATTTGGTCGTAGAGAACAGAGATCATTTGAAAGAATCTCAGGAAGCATCGGGATCACACGGTCTACGAGATAGATCGAAGTACCGCGCTCAACAGCTTCTTTATCTATGGCATCATTTTCTTGTACGTAATGAGATACATCAGCAATGTGTACACCGATTTCAAAAGTGTGGTCATCAATCTTTTTGAATGAAAGTGCGTCATCAAAGTCTTTTGCCGTTTTTGGGTCAATAGTACAGGTAGGTACGTCTCGGTAATCACGTCGATTAGGATCATTGATTGCATCAGCAAAAATCTGCTCTTTTGATGCGTGGAGTTTTTCAGCTTGTGCGGCAACGTCGGCGGGGAAATCAACCGCAAATCCGCCACTTCGGATAATGGCCTGCATTTCAGTTTCGTGTTCTCCTGCTTTTCCAATGACGTCAAGTATCTCTCCATGAGGGCGCTTTTTTGGATCTTCCCACGATGTCATTTTGACAGCGACTTTCATTCCCATTTTGTCGCGTACTGTTTCAGGGAGCGTAAAAAGAACGTGGATACGCTTGCTGTCGGCGCGGAGATGGGGAAGTCCGTCTTGGAGTACGACAGTTCCTATATATTCCTCTCGTGCTCGAGAAATAACCTTTGTAATTTTCCCAGCTTCACGATTGTATTGATTTTTGCCTGTAAGGGTAACTTCTACAATATCGCCATCAAGGGCGATATTGGTGTCTTCAGGGGCAATGGTAATATCCTCTTCAAAATCGGGTAAACGTAGGTATCCTACTCCTTTTCCTCGGATCATAATGACCCCCTCATGTGTTGTGTTCTGCATGTGCCCAATACTATACCAGATATATTGGATTTGACCTCTGGGGGTTATTCTGGTACGCTTGCGGACACAACACATATGTTAAAGATGCGACTTCAGAGAATTGGACGTAAAAACAGCCCGTCTTACCGCGTGGTTATTGTTGATTCACGTCAGGGACCAAAGAGTGGAAAGTTTGTCGACATGATTGGCTTTTATGATCCTAAGGCAGGTACACGACGTATTGACGGCGTAAAGGCGGCTGCATGGATCGGAAAGGGTGCTCAAGTTTCTCCGACTGTTCACAATATGCTTATTACTGAGAAGATGATTGAAGGAAAGAAGATTATGGGAGTGCCAGCTAAGAAGGAGGCGGAAGCGGCTCCTGAGGCTCCAAAGGCAGAAGTTGCAGAAGAGGTTGCTGCAGCGTAAGCCAAAAGAAAGAACATCAAAAAAACACCCGGAAGGGTGTTTTTTTGATACAGGTAGGTATATTGCGTTTGAGAGCTTCCTAGCGTACGATTGACATAAGTACGTTACCAGTGTAACGAACATTTACGAGACTAGCAGTTTTACCCTCAATATGGAACGAGATCAGCAATTCCTTGAATACGTAGTAAAAGAGCTTGTAGACAATCCAAACGATGTAAAGGTCAACCGAACAGTAGATCAGATGGGAGTCCTTCTTACATTGGATGTGCATCCAGCAGACATGGGGAAGATCATTGGGCGATCAGGAAATACTGCAAAGGCAATCCGCACACTTCTTCGTGTCGTTGGTATGAAGTACGACGCACGTGTAAATCTTAAGATCAATGAGCCAGAAGGTGGTCGTGGACCAAATACTGCAAGTTCTATGAACACAGGTATGACTCAGGCGCAGATTGCAGAAAATCGCGAACCTAAGTCACTTGATGAGGCGATTGAAGACCTCAAGATGTAAAAAAGCTGCTTCAAAGAAGCGGCCCCAGGTTTTTTTGCTGAAAAAGTGCGCGCCACCGCGCGCTCTTTTTTATCAGGTCAATACACTAAAAAGTGTTTTTGACCAATACCAGTAATTTCTTTGGTGGTCGTTAGTGTTGTGGTATGGCATACTTTAGGAATGAAAAAAGGAATTGACTATATAGGTGTTGCAGTTTGTTTTATGTGTCACGATGGCAAAGGAAATTTTCTTTTTACCAGAAGAGGGCCGAAAGCGCGTGATGAGCAGGGCAAATGGGAAGTTCCTGCAGGAGGGGTCGAAGTAGGAGAGACAGTAGAAGCTGCTCTTCATAGAGAATTGAAAGAGGAGTTATGTGTGGAGCCAAAAGCAGTTGAATATATTGGGTATCGAGAGCATATCGCAGAGAGCGAAGAAGGGGCTCGTCACTGGATTGTGTTTTCATATCTTGTTGAGGTGGATCCGAGCGAAGTAAAAATAGGAGAGCCTGACACGTGCGACGGATTGCATTGGTCGCCGCTCGAGGAAGCGCCAGAGCCGATGCATCTTGCTATGCGTGATTCTATTATCGTGGTACAAAATCATCTCCGCGCAAAAACAGAACTTCTATAGATTTTATGCATTTTCATATCGTGACGTTATTTAAAGAAGCGTGTGAGGCGTATACCAATGCGTCGATGTTAGGGCGTGCGCAGGAGAATAAAAAAATAGATGTGTCGTACTATAATCCTCGTGATTTCGTAGAAGGAAAAGTACACCTCAAGGTTGATGATAGTCCGTATGGTGGAGGTCCAGGTATGGTGATGTATGCAGAACCAATACTCCTTGCGGTAGAAAAAGCTCTTTCAAAGAATGAAGGTAAAAAAAGCGAGAAGAAAGATAGGGTGAAAATTTTAATAATGTCGCCTCGTGGAAAAACATTTGATCAAACATATGCAAAGAAGCTCGCGAAGTCATATACAGATGTTGTATTGATTGCGGGGCGATATGAAGGCATAGATGCGCGGGTAAAAAAAATACTCAAAGCCGAAGAGGTCTCGACTGGCCCTTATGTCCTTACTGGAGGCGAGCTCCCGGCGCTCACAATAGTGGATGCGGTATCGCGTCATATTCCTGGAGTGCTTGGAAAAAGTGAATCTATTGAGGAGACGCGTATTTCAAGCGGTGAGATGTACACACGTCCTGAGACGTTAGTCTGGAAAGGCAAGAAATATAAGGTTCCAAAGGTATTGTATTCAGGAAATCATAAGCTCATAGATGAGTGGCGGCTGAAGAAGGGGTAATATACACAAAGGTTCCTTTTTTGTTAAAACTATGGTATAGTAGCGAAGGTTCGTTCTTCTTCCACCTCAACCACAAGAGGCTTTGTATAAGGCACTTTGTGTCTGCGGTGAAACAAAAGGAGGGGAGTCGGGTATGCCTGGTACTATGAGCCGTGGTGTTTGTGCGGCAAAAGGAGCGACCAATGAAAAAAAGGGAGCTCACAGAATTCCAGAAGTGAAGCCGAAGTGCTCGGCTCTCGTGGGTGCCTGGGGGTGCTTTGTCCGACAGTGGCTCAGCGGTCCCGTTTCTCGAGTGCGAACTCGAAGGAAGTGATTTTTGAGACCCTGGGAAGAACGTTCGCGTTCCTCCCAGGGTCTTTTTCTATCCCCAGGCCTTATTTGACTTATATGCCTCAGGCTGGTATCATGCGCGAACGCAAATTACGGTACTGATTGAGTTTCGTCCGCCTGATTTTCATATAGAAGGGAAGAAGTAACGTTTTACAATAGTGTTTTTACAAGCTCAATAAGAAGGTTGAGGCCACATTCGCATTCGCGAAGTATTTTTCGTGCATACGTTTTAGTCTTAGTCAGCTTATTGTAAATTTAGGGTGCACATATGGCAGAGAAACAACTTCAGGCGCAGTCGAAGTCACTTCCAAAGAAGTACTTCAAGAAGTATCGTAAACCTCTCGTTGAATTGCCCGACTTGATCGAGCCTCAGCGTGAATCTTTTAAGTGGCTTGTTGAGCAAGGTATCAAAGAAGTATTTAAGGAGTTTTCTCCTATTTCAGATTATTCTGAAAAGAAGTTTGAACTTCACCTCAAGAAGTATGAGGTGGGAAAGCCTAAGGTTACACCTGAATTTGCAAAGCAAAACAAGCTTACCTACGACGCTCCGATTCGAGCGACTGTTTCTCTGAAGAATAAAGTGTTTGGTGGCGAAAAAGATCAGGAAATCTTCCTCACTGATATGCCAGTGATGACTGATCACGGAACATTCATCATCAACGGTGTTGAGCGCGTTATTGTGCCGCAGCTCGCTCGTTCATACGGTATTTTCTTTACTGCCTCTGAATCAAAAGGAAAAACCTACTTTGGTGCAAAAATAATCCCAGCGCGTGGTGCGTGGGTTGAAATCGAATCTGAATCAGATGGAGTGATCTATGTGAAGATTGACCGCAAGCGAAAGTTCCCAGTTTCATCACTTCTACGTGTTATGGGGGCAAAGTTTGATAAGGACATTCTGTCACTCTTTGAAAATGTACCTCAAGGACCAGAGTACATGAAGGCGACGCTTGAAAAGGATCCTGCGAAGGATGTCGATGACTCATATATTGAAATCTATAAACGTCTTCGTGACGGTGATTTGGCGACCGTAGAAAATGCTCGTGAATTTGTAAACTCTATCTTTAGCGAAGATCGATATGATCTTTCAGAAATTGGACGTCATCATTTCAATGAGCGTTTCAATCGCGCAACAGGAGCAAAAGAAATTGCTCGCAAAGTGGTAACGCTCGAAGACTTGATCACAGTGATCAAGAACATCATTGAGTCAAACCAAACTCCAGGAGCTCGTCCTGACGATATTGACCACCTTGGATTCCGTCGCGTACGGTACTTTGGAGAAATGCTCCAGCAGCGAATTCGCGTTGGTCTTACACGCATGAAGCGAAATATCCAGGATCGTATGTCGACGATTGAATCTGAAACATCGCTTCCTATGCAGCTCGTGAATCCACGACCTCTCCAGGCAACGATCAAGGAATTCTTTACGACAAACCAGCTTTCACAGTTCGTGCAGCAGCAGAACATGCTCTCTGAACTTGAGCACCTCCGAACACTTTCAGCTCTTGGACCAGGAGGTTTGACTCGTGAGCGTGCTGGTTTTGAGGTGCGCGACGTACACACCAGTCATTACGGACGTCTCTGTCCAATTCACACACCGGAAGGACCAAACATCGGACTTATCTTGCGTCTTGCAATGTACTCTCGTGTAAACCGATTCGGTATTATTGAAACACCATATGCAAAAGTTAAGAATGGTGTATTGACTGACGACATTGTGTACTTCAATGGACACGAAGAAGAGAAGCACACGATTGCGCACGCTGCGACTGAAGTAGATGCGAAGGGAAACATCGTCCCTGACTTCGTTGAGGTGCGCCGTCACGGAGATCCGTTTGTAGTGCCAAAGACTGATGTTGATTACATGGACATCGCAACAAATCAGGCATTCTCTGTTGCAACGTCAATGATTCCGTTTTTGAACCACGACGACGCAAACCGCGCGCTCATGGGAAGTAACATGCAGAAGCAGGCGACACCATGTGTCGTCCAGGAAGCTCCGCTTGTTGGTACTGGTATTGAGGAGCTTTCAGCTCGTGACACAGGACGCATGATTGTGGCTGACGAAGACGGTGAAATCGTAGAAGTAGACGCTCGTCACATCGTACTTAAGAACAAAGAAGGAAAGAAGAAAGAATATACTCTTGCAGTCTTCGAGAGAACAAACGACTTCTCAGCGTTCTATCATCGTCCTGCTGTTTCTCTTGGTGAGATGGTGAAGCGAGGAGATGTTCTTGCAAACACTTCAACAACTGATGGAGGACAAATGGCGCTCGGACAGAATGCATTTGTTGCCTTCATGAGCTGGTCAGGAGCAAACTACGAAGACGCGATTATTATTTCTGAGCGTTTGGTAAAAGACAGCAAGTTCTCAACTATCCACATGGATGAATTGGAAGTTGCCGTGCGTGATACAAAGCTTGGGCCCGAAGTTACGACTCCAGATATTCCGAACGTAAGTGAGCTTAAGCTTCGTAACCTTGATGAGCACGGAATTATCCGTATCGGAGCAGAAGTGCGCCCGGGAGATATTCTTGTAGGAAAAGTTACTCCAAAGGGAGAGACACAGCTTACTCCTGAAGAGCGTCTTCTCCGCTCAATCTTCGGAGAAAAAGCAAAGGATGTAAAAGATACATCTCTTCGACTCGAAGCAGGAAAGCGTGGACGCGTTATTGGTGTCAAAGTATTCTCTCGTGAGAATGGAGATCAGCTTGAAAGCGGTGTTATCAAAAAGATTAGCATCACTGTAGCTCAAGTTCGTAACGTATCTGTGGGAGACAAGCTTGCGGGACGACACGGAAACAAAGGAGTTATCTCACGCATCTTGCCTGAGGAAGATATGCCGTACACAGAAGACGGTCGCCCGATTGATGTGATCCTCACACCACTTGGAGTACCAAGTCGTATGAACCTCGGACAGATTCTTGAGCTCCACCTTGGTATGGCTGCACACACTCTTGGATACCAGGCAATTGTTCCTCCATTTGCAGGAGCGACTGAAGATGAGATCAAAGAAGAGTTGGTTAAGGCAGGTCTTCCAGCTGATGGAAAGCTATCACTTCGTGATGGTCGCACAGGAGAAGGATTCGGACAGAAGATTGCTGTTGGATACATGTACATCTTGAAGCTTCATCACATGGTGGAAGACAAGATTCACATGCGTTCTATTGGACCCTACTCGCTTATTACTCAGCAGCCACTTGGAGGAAAGGCTCAGGTGGGAGGTCAGCGTTTTGGAGAAATGGAAGTATGGGCGCTTCTTGGATATGGTGCCGCTCACACACTTCGTGAAATGCTTACGATTAAGTCAGACGATATCGTAGGTCGTTCAGCAGCATTCGATGCGATTGTACGTGGCGAGCGAATTAGCGCGCCGCATACACCTGCGTCATTCAACGTACTTGTAAATCAGCTCCGTGGACTCTCTCTCGATGTGCATCTCGGAAAGAATGATGAACGCTCTTATTAATCTCATCGTAATCACTCTTAATTCATGACTATGAAAAATCGAACAGTACAGAACTTCGATTTCGTAAACCTCAAGCTTGCGAGTCCGGAGAAAATCCTCGAGTGGTCCCACGGTGAGATCACAAAACCAGAGACGATCAACTATCGTACACAGCGCCCAGAAAAGCAGGGTCTCTTTGACGAACGAATCTTTGGTCCAGTTGAAGACTATGAGTGTTCATGTAAAAAATATCGCGGTATCCGTTATAAGGGTATTGTTTGTGAAAAGTGTGGAGTTGAAGTAACTCGCTCTATTGTACGTCGCGAGCGCATGGGTCATATTGAACTTTGCGTTCCAGTTTCTCACATTTGGTTCTTGCGTGGCGTACCGTCTCGTATTGCACTCTTGCTTGGAATTCCAGCAACAGAAGTTGAGAAGGTAATTTACTTTGCAGGATATTTTGTAACAAAGGTTAATGAAGATGTTCGTACTCGCCTCCTTAAAGAATTGGATACTGAATATCGTTCAAAGCTCAAAGATCTCACAAGCGAAAAGGCTCGCGAAGAACTTCATGAGCGACTTGAGGAGACTAAGAATGATATTGAGCGCATTCGTGTTGGTACCGTGCTTGATGAAATGCACTACCATAAGTTCTCAGTAAAATTCAGTACACTCTTTGAGGCAGCGATTGGTGCAGAATCTATTTTCTCACTCTTCAAGAACCTCGATATGAATGTACTCTTGGCTCGTCTTGAAAAAGAACGAGAGACTGCAGGAGCTGCTGAGCGCGCAAAACTTGATAAGCGCCTCTCTCTTACACGAGGAATGATTTCTTCAGGCGTTCGTCCTGAGTGGATGTTCCTCTCACGTATTCCTGTTATTCCACCAGCACTTCGTCCGATGGTTGCGCTTGAAGGAGGACGTCATGCGTCAAGCGACCTTAACGACCTCTATCGTCGTGTAATCAATCGTAACAATCGTTTGAAGAAGCTTATTGATATTCATGCTCCAGACGTAATTCTTCGAAACGAAAAGCGTATTCTCCAGGAAGCGGTTGACGCACTTATCGACAACTCAATTCGTCATGGCAATACTGCGTACTCAGTAATGAGTCAGGCGCAGCGTCGTCCACTCAAGAGTCTTTCAGATTACCTTAAAGGAAAGCAGGGATACTTCCGTCAGAACTTGCTCGGAAAGCGTGTGGACTACTCAGGACGTTCAGTGATCGTTATCGGTCCAGAGCTTAAGCTTGACCAGTGTGGTCTTCCAAAGCACATGGCGCTTGAGCTCTTCCGTCCATTCGTTATCTCAGAGCTTCTCCGTCAGGAACTTGCGTACAACATTCGTGGAGCAGGCCGCCTTATTGAAGACGGTGTTCCTGAAGTATGGGCAATTCTTGAAGGAGTTATTCGCGACAAGCACGTACTCCTTAACCGTGCTCCAACACTTCACCGACAAGGTATTCAGGCATTCCGTCCTGTGCTTATCGAAGGAAACGCTATTCAGGTGCACCCACTTGTGTGTCGTGCCTTTAACGCGGACTTCGACGGAGACCAGATGGCTGTGCACGTACCACTTACTCCAGAAGCACAGATGGAGGCTCGTGAGATTATTTCAGCAAACAAAAACATTCTTAAGCCAGGAGCAGGAGAGCCTGTGGTTTCTGAAAAGCTCCTCGATATGGCGCTCGGATGTTACTGGATGACAAAGATTATTGATGGAGCAAAGGGTGAAGGAAACTATTTCCCATCACCGAACGCTGCTATTACTGCGTATGACTTTGGTGCAATTGATTTCCGCGCAAAGATCAAGGTGATGGCAACTGAAACTGCGAAGTACCGTGAATTTAAGGGTGAAATATTTGAAACGTCTGTCGGACGACTTCTCTTCAATAGCGTACTTCCAAGCGACTTTGGATTTATCAATGACATGGTGACGCAGCGAACTCTCTTTAACATCATTGTAGATGTGATTGACAGAGAAGGAACTGATGCAGTGCCTCCAATTATCGACAAGATCAAGCGTCACGGATTTACTTACGCAACACAATCAGGTGTGACATGGGGAATTGATGACGTTACGGTACCAAAAGAGAAGCCTGGAATTATTGAAGCTGCGCGTCAGTCTGAGCGAAAGATCGCAGAGCAGTTCGGAGAAGGACTTCTTTCTCGTGATGAGCGCCGACGCTTTATTGTACAAATTTGGCACAAAGCAAAAACTGATCTTGAAAAGGTGATTCCAGGAACTCTTGATCAGCAAGGTTCAGTGTATGACATGTGGCAGTCAGG
The DNA here is from genome assembly GCA_019745315.1 of Patescibacteria group bacterium. Classification (GTDB taxonomy): domain Bacteria; phylum Patescibacteriota; class Minisyncoccia; order Phycocordibacterales; family UBA918; genus JAIETH01. The sequence goes on from JAIETH010000008.1 coordinate 25,510, forward strand.
AGCTCGAGGATCTCTCGGACAGATCGCACAGATGGCCGGTATGAAAGGTCTTATCGTCAACACGAGAGGAGAAACTCTTGAATTCCCTGTTATTTCTTCGATGAAGGAAGGTATGAGTCCGATTGAGTACTTTATTACAACTCACGGTTCTCGTAAGGGACTTGCTGACACTGCGCTTCAGACTGCGAAAGCTGGATACCTTACACGCCGACTCTTCGATGTTGCGCAAGATGCCATCGTTACTGAAGCTGATTGTAAGACAAAGAAAAGTATTACGATTCCTCGTATTTCTGCTTCAGGTATTGCAATTGCATTCTCGAAAGCAATTCGTGGACGTATTCTCGGAGAAGATATTGTTGATCCTTCAGGAGAGAAGCTCTTCAAGAAAGGACATCTTATCTCACGCGCTGATGCACTCTTGGTTGAAAAGCGTGAAGATATCGCCGCTGTGTCTGTGCGTTCACCAATGACCTGTGAGACACTCCGTGGTATTTGTCAGCAGTGTTACGGTATCGACCTCACAACCAATCACCTCGTTGATCTTGGTGAGGCGGTGGGAACTGTTGCCGCTCAAGCTATTGGAGAGCCAGGAACACAGCTTACGATGAACACGAAGCATGCCGGAGGAACAGCCTCAGTTGGTGGAGACGTAACGCAAGGTCTTCCTCGTGTTGAAGAAGTATTTGAAAAGCGTGCACCAAAGATTCCTGCTACAGTTTCTGTTGCTGAAGGAATTGTTACTGACATTCGTACTGAAGGACGTGAAAAGATTATTGTTGTTGCTCCTGATATGGGTGCGAAGGGCGCTCCGAAGAAGAAGGACAATATTGAATACCCAGTACACTACCGTCGTACCGTACTTGTATCAGTTGGAGAAACTGTTAAGCAGGGACAACTCATCACAGACGGTTCAGCTGAGCTTCCTGAAATTCTCAAATACGGTGGAGAACATGCAGTACAGGAATACATCATTGCTGAAACAAGCAAGCTCTATGAACTCCAAGGAGTTACGATTGCTCGTAAGCACATCGAGCTTATCGTTAAGCAAATGCTTTCTCGTCTCAAGATTACGAATGCAGGAGACAGTCACTTCACTGTAGGAGATGTTATTGAGGAATGGATCTTTGTTGATGCAAACAACAAGCTTAAAGAAGAAGGGCGTGAGCCAGCGAAGGGAGATCTGCTTATTCTTGGTATTACTGAAGTTTCTCTTACTCGTAAGAGCTTCCTTTCAGCGGCTTCATTCCAGAACACAACTCGTATCCTCATTAATGCGGCAGTTCGCGGAAGTCGTGACATGCTCACAGGACTTAAAGAAAACGTTATCATCGGTCGCTTGATCCCTGCTGGTACTGGTTTCCCGGGAAGCAAGAAGTACGATATGGTTGAAGCGCTTCGTCCAGCTGATATAGTTGAGTAGTACCCATCTTGTGCACGGTGTGTGCGAGCTAAGGTTGAGCCAAGGTTGATCACAATGGCAATAACACCGGTAGAAAACATAAAACAGAGACTCTCCATTATTGATGTGGTGAGCTCTTATGTGGTGCTTCAGAAGGCAGGGAAGAGCTTTAAGGGAAAATCTCCTTTTGTGAGCGAGCGAACACCCTCTTTCTTTGTGTCTCCCGATCGAGGAATGTACTACTGCTTTTCTACGGGGAAAGGAGGGGACATTTTCTCGTTCATACAAGAGATGGAAGGAGTAGATTTTAAGGGTGCGCTTAAAATTCTTGCTGAGCGTGCGGGTGTTGAATTGACTGCAGTAGACCCGCGTTCCCGTGATGATAAAGAAAAACTTCTTAGTCTTCTTGAAGACGCAACGCGTTACTTTGTTGTCGAGATGGGAAAGAAAGAGGCGATCTCTGCGTATCTAGTAGAGAGAGGTTTACGGAAAGAGACCATAGAAAAGTGGCGTATTGGGTATGCTCCAGCGGGGTGGCGTAACCTTAAAGAGCATCTTCTTAAGAAGGGGTATACAGAGGATTTTATTTTTAGATCAGGTCTTCTTAAGAAGACGAATGATGGATCAAAAAACAGCTACGACGTGTTTCGTGATCGTATTATGTTTCCGATCGCGGATTCTTCAGGGCGCGTTGTCGGGTTCTCTGGACGCATTGTGACCCAAGACCCAGGAGCACCTAAATATGTAAACTCTCCAGAGACCGAGCTCTTTGTAAAATCACAAGTACTTTTTGGGTATGATCACGCCAAAAGTGGTATCCGCACATTTGATTTCTCTCTGGTGGTTGAAGGTCAGTTTGACCTCGTGCTCTCGCATCAGGCAGGGTATACCAACACAGTTGCGCTCTCGGGTACCGCACTCTCCCTTTCTCACGTAGAGATTTTGCAGCGTCTCTCAAACAAAGTAGTACTTGCACTTGATGCAGATCGTGCCGGTATTGCGTCAGCCAAGCGATTAAGTGAAGTAATGCTGAAGCGTGGTATGGATGTTAAGGTTGCGCGCATTATGGGGGGCAAAGATCCAGCAGACCTTGTGCGCGAAGATCAAAAGCTTTTGAAACAGGCAGTCGGTGGGTCAGTCCACGTTGTTGAATTTCTTCTTAATGTACTCCGCGATGAAGTTGCCGACGATCGTACGTTTAAGTTGCGAGTACGAGAGGAAGTGCTTCCATTTATCGCCCTGATGCCAAACAAGATCGATCAAGAACACTTTGCTCGTATTGTAGGAGAGCGGCTTGGGGTTACAGAAGAGTCGGTGCGACATGAAATATCTCGAGTAAACGAACGAGCGCCCGTTGATCAAAAGAGTATTCCAAAGGATGTTCAGGCTGAAATAAAGGTACGGATTCCACGGCGTCGTGAAGAGGATCTTGTGTCACATCTCTATGGAATCTTGCTCTGGCAACAGGGAGAAGAGTCCCCAGTCCTTGATGAAAAAGTACTTTACAAAAACCTTGAATTAGTCCTCGGGCATGATAGTATGCAATCGCTTGTAGATTGGGGAGAAGATACAAAAAATGAGGCTATTTTTAAGACAGAGGCCCTCTATGCCGAGGTTGGTGAGTCTCTCAAAAAGGAGGTTGCGAGCATGCTCCATGAGCTGTATGTCGTCGAGCTGCGGCGTCGTCTCGCGCAAGCTCGTGAGCGATTGAGGGAGTCTGAGCGATCACTTGATACAGCCCTCCAGGAGCGTGAGCTCGCATTATGCTCTAGTATTAATGAAACACTGAAGGAGATTATTTTAAAAAATCCATTTGAAAAAGTATTTACGGAGCAATAAATAAAAAGAATTATATGGCACCAAAAAAAGCGCAAAAAAAGAAAGTGGTAAAAAAAGCTCCAAAGAGTGCTGTTAAAAAAGTATCAAAGCCTAAGGTTATACAGAAAAAGAAGGCAATCAAAAAGGTGGTTAAAAAACCAGCCGCTGTTAAGAAAGCTCCAAAGAAAGCGGTTGCAAAGAAAGTGGTTAAAAAAGCACCTCTCTCAAAAGCTGATCGCCAAAGCGAAGTGAAGCTTGAGGGTGTTATTGCGAAGGCTCGTGAAAAAGGATATGTAACGTACGATGAGATTATAAAAGTATTTCCCACTATTGAAGATAGTGTTGAAGTGCTTGAAACACTCTACGAGCGCCTTGCAACAGCAGGCATCGATGTGCTTGAAAGTGGCGGCATGCTCGGAAACGATGCAAGTGACGATCTCCTTGATAAGCGTAATATCTATCGACGAAGCGAGAGCGGATACGATTCTATTCAGATGTATCTTCGTGAGATTGGACAGTATCCACTTTTGACTGGTGTAGAGGAGCGAACGCTTGCAAAGCGTATTGTTGACGGAGATGGAGAGGCACGCAATCTTCTCGCGCGCGCTAACCTTCGCCTCGTTGTTTCTATTGCAAAGAAGTATGTCGGACGAAGTCCTGATCTTACACTCCTGGATCTTATCCAGGAAGGAAACCTCGGTCTCTTTAAGGCGGTAGATAAATTCGACTTCACAAAAGGATTTAAATTCTCGACCTATGCTACTTGGTGGATTCGCCAAGCTATCACGCGAGCGCTCGCTGATCAGTCTCGTACTATTCGTATCCCGGTTCACATGGTGGAGACGATGGCAAAATATAAGCAGGTATCTCGACGGCTTTCTCAAGACCTCGGACGAGATCCTGTTGCCGAAGAGATCGCAACGGAAATGGGTATCGAAGTAGATAAGGTCTACCAGATTGAAAAAATTAGTCAGGATACCATTTCTCTTGAGACACCGATTGGAGACGAGGATGATCGATCACGACTTTCTGACTTTATTTCTGATGATAAAATTTTGCTTCCAGACCAAGAAGTAGCCCACAGAATCCTTGCCGATCAGGTAAAAGAAATTCTTGACACGCTTTCAGAAAAAGAGCGAAAAATTCTTGAAATGCGTCACGGACTCCTCGATGGTACGTACCACACGCTTGAAGAGGTAGGAAAAGAATTTGGTGTGACCCGCGAACGCATTCGACAGATCGAAGCTAAGGCGCTCGAAAAGATTCGCCTTCACGATAAGGCACGACGCCTCAAAAGTTACTAGCATTAAAAAAGACCACATGTGTGGTCTTTTTTAATGCTATATCATTTATTCGACGTGGAATTTTTCTTTAAGAGTCACGTAGAGCTTAGGCGTAATCAATTCGCGTGAGTAAAGGGAATTGAGTACGCGCTCTTCTACTTTAGTAATTCCGTGAGAAGCAAAGAGGGTTCCTATTTTTTCAGTAAGATCAGGATATGCTGCAATGCTTTCTTCCATTTTTGCTTGAGAGCCACTACGAAATTCAGTATAGAGGTCAATCACATGCAACAGAGATTCTTTTGAGAAGATCGAATGCGCTTCTTCGGGATGTATTTTATTCAATTCTTTAAGCACCTTACGAGATATGATCGATTGAGCACGGTAGTACGCATATTGCTCGACTGCTTTTTGTGAAGCAGAGAGTGGTCTGAGGAGGGCCCCAATGCGTGCAAGTGTTCGGTCAAATATATCTCGCCCATCAATAATGGTTGGAAGATCAAGGTTTCCTTTCTCGATTTCTTCAAGTTGGACAGTAAGCTTTCCAAGTATGCGCTTGTATACTGTCTCGTTTATTTCTCCGTAGTGATAGAGCTCCTTGAGGGCTTTCTTTTCGATGCCGATAGCATACATGCGCAATACCTGCACTACGTAGTCGCGAGTTTCTGTATGGCTTTCTTGAAGAATCGAACACGCTTTTTTGTATTCTGCTTCGTGCTCGTGTAGAAGTGTTGTGTATGCATGTTCGGTTATATACCCACGCTCGAAGAATACTTTAAGACGAACCGCTACTTCTCGATGAGTAAGGGCGCATGCTTCTTGGTACTCAATCTTTTCAAGCTCAGTCATGCGATCAAGCTTGAGGGTGCGCATGAGTGCTTGTATAGTTGTTGCTTTTACAAAGATGGTGAAGAAGATACATCCGATGGTGAGCGTGAGTATGAAGTCTCGAGGCGCTATATCAAGAGCCCATCCAGGAATAGTAATATCGGGCGGAATAAGAAGTACGAGCGTCACCGCAAGAGCTCCCCGAAGGCTGCCCCACGAAAGGAGATGTTGCCATGACCGAGGAATTCGTTTTGAGGTGTCTGAAAAAAGATTAAAGATATAGGTTACAGGGTAGATAGAAAGCGCTCGCGCAAAAGCCACAACAAAAACTGAAATGACTATAGGGAATATGATGTCAGCCTCTCCAAGGGGGATGTTCGTAAAGAGAATACCAACCATTATAAAGATTACGGAGTTTGCCATGAACGCAAGCTGACCCCACAACTTATCGACAAATTCTTCAGCGCGAGGATGAATCTTAGGGCGTCCGTAGTTTCCCATAACAATAGAAGCTATGGTGGTTGCTATGATTGATGAAATGGCGAGATCGTATCCTCCAATCTCAATATGATGAGAAATAAACTCTGATCCTAGAAATGTTGCGTATGCAAGAACGACGGTGAGTGTGATGCTTGCAAATTCATTGGCGCGTGTGTATTCAATGCATTTAGCAAATACCACTCCACAGAGAACACCAAAGAGAACACCACTTGCGATCATAAAGCTAAAGAGGATACTTCCTTCAAGGAGGGTCTGTGATCCATTAAAGCCGTGAAGTACCACTTCAAGAAGAATGAGGAAGAGTGCAACTGACGTCGCATCATTAAACAAACTTTCCCCTTCAAAAATAAGCGAGAGTCTGCGAGGTGCGCCATATTCTTTAAAGAGTGCGAGTACGGCTACAGGATCTGTTGCAGAAATCAGCGCTCCAAAGAGAAGTGTAATGCTGAGAGGTACTTCTATTCCAATCAGTGAGAGTAGAAAAGACAATCCATACCCAATTGCTACGGTTGATACAAGTAAGCTTACTACTGCAAAGAGGGAAATGATTGCACTATCACTCGCAAGCTTTCTGATACTTATGTTGTAGGCTGACTCAAAGATGAGGGCAGGCAAGAATATGAAAAAGAGAACCTCGGGAGTTAAGTGGAATGACGTGAGGAATGAAAATGTTTCTGAGGTAGACAGCAGTCCTATCAAAACGCCAAATGCTACCAAGAGTACTGTGTGGGGTACGCGAAGTGCTTTCGACCAAAATACCGCAAGACTAGAGATGGTAAGTACCGCACATACTATAAGAAGGGTAGACAATTCGAGCATACGTACATTTATTTTTTAATGACGAAAAACTACTATACTCCTTTGTCTGAGTTTTGTGCAAATAGTCACTGTGCTTTGCCGGACATAACATATCTTTTGTTTTGTCAAAAAAAGCATTTCAAACGTATAATGCAGCTGTTATGTCACAGAAAGAGATACTCGGCGCTGAGCAGGCATTTTTAAAGGCCTATGAGGCCTTGAATGACGCCCAGAAGCAGGCAGTTGATGCTATAGAGGGTCCTGTAATGGTTATCGCGGGTCCGGGGACAGGAAAGACACAGATTCTAGCTCTCCGCATTGCAAACATACTCCGAAAGACGGACGTGCCGCCTTCCGCAATCCTCGCGCTCACCTTTACCGAGGCAGGAGTGGCTTCCATGCGCGCTCGTCTCGTCTCTCTGATTGGCGCTCCTGGATACCATGTACGTATCCATACATTTCATGGCTTTTGCAACACCGTTATAAAGCGCTATCCAGAACGCTTTCCGCGAATTATCGGGAACGAACAAATTCTTGAAATTGATGCATTGCGCATTATTGAAAACATTCTTAACGAAGGACAGTTTGAATTACTTCGACCCGTCAATTATCCAACGTATTACGTGCGTGAAATAAAAAGCAAAATTTCTGAAACAAAACGTGAAAATATTTCTCCAGAAGATCTTGCAGCACTGATTTTAAAGGCGCAGCACGAATTAGAAAGTGCACCCGATCTTTATCATGAGAAAGGTGCGCATAAAGGAAAAATGAAAGGCGTCTATGTTGACGCACAAAAGCGGTTGGATAAAGCGCGAGAGTTTGTGTCTGTGTACTCAGTGTATGAAGAAAAACTTATTGAATCTCACCAGTATGACTTTGAAGACACGATACTTGAGGCTGTGCGTATGATTGAGGCTGACGCTGAGCTTGCGCTCATTCTTCAAGAAGAGCATCAGTACGTGCTTGCGGACGAACATCAGGATGCAAATGGTGCTCAGAATAAACTTCTTGAGCTTTTATCTTCCTTTCATGAGTCACCGAATCTTTTTATTGTAGGAGACGAGAAGCAAGCGATTTATCGTTTTCAAGGAGCCTCTCTCGCCAACTTTTTATTTTTTAAGGAACGATATCAAGGCGCAGTCTGCGTAGAGCTTGAGAGTAACTATCGTTCGACCCAAACAATACTTGATGCAGCGCATGACGTGATCATGCCGTCGGCGGGTCATGAGGACATACCTCGACCGCGTTTGACCGCTCATGCAAAACACGTCGTTTCTCCAATTCGCCTTACGAATACTCAGAACGAAGATTCTGAGCTTGACGCTCTTTCTTCTGATATAGCAGAACTCCTTCAAAGTGGAGTAGATCCGCGCGAGGTTGTGGTGTTGGCGCGGAGAAATGCAGACGTTGCTCGTGTCAGTCGTTTACTCGAAAGAGCTGGTATCAAGGTTATATCTGCTAACGATGAGCAGGTTTTGAGTATGCCTTTGGTACATTCGTTTGTAACCCTCATGCGCGCCGTTGCGTTTTTTGGGCACGATAGTTTCCTCTACCCGCTTCTCTACGCTCCATTTATTGCACTTGATAATCTCGACATCTATCGTCTTACAGAAAAGCGTCCGCACGGTGTGACACTTACAGAGATGCTCAGTGATGAAAATCTTTTACGAGAAGCGGGTATTGGTAATGTTGCGTCATGCAAGGAAGTGTATACGCTTCTTTCCGATATTGTGACCTATACAAAAGATGCTGATCTTGAATCAAGTGTGCATTACGCGCTTGAGCGTTCAGGAATACTTGCATATCTCCTTTCGCGAAAAGACTCACACATACTCCTTGAAGCGATTCGTACGCTTGTCCGCTACATAGCAAGCATTGCAAAAATTCATCCGGCATATGGATTTCGTGAACTCTGTGAATCGCTCACGACAGCTGAAGAGTACGGCATATCACTTCTTGCAGCGAAAGATGAGCTCTATCCTGGTGTGCGTGTTATGAC
>JAIETH010000014.1 GCA_019745315.1 Patescibacteria group bacterium
TGGCCGTGATAGGTGTCATGTTTGGTTCGTGAGGCAAGAGACGTACAATAACGCCGAAGAGAATCAGAATGCATACGACATAGATGATATTTTTCTTGTTCATATGATTAAAACTCTGATTTACTAAAATACCATTCAATAGTATCTCCATTTTTAACTTCAAGCGTATCTGCTCCCACCTGGGGCATTGTCCCATTTACCTTGTATTGCCAATACTTATCATCCATTCCGTTTGTTTTATCGCCGATACTTTCGACCAGTGTTCCGAGTCCAGGGTAGTCTTTCGTCGTAAGTCGTACTTCGTCGTCCTCTGTGTCAAGTTGCTGCAACACCTCCAGTACAGTCTTGGGAGAGATGAACTGGATATCTTTATCGATATAAAGCCCTTCGATTGTTACGGTTGAAGTCTGTGTCTCCGATATTTTTTGTCTAGGCTCACTGGGTACATTATTTCGGTCTATGGTCGCAGAGATGCCAAAAAGCAAAATGATTGCGACAGCTCCAACTCCTACTGTTTGCCAAATTGTATTTTTTCTCATGATTCTGTTGTTACGAATAAGACGGCGATGCTTCTTTCCTATCATCTTCCGCCGCGACATAGCGCGCAAGTGCGTACAAAAGACTCGAGAGACGGTTGAGGTAAGTAAGTGATTCGTCGGACACCCTTTGTTTCACACTTGGTGCAACGATTGAGCGTTCTGCACGTCGAGCTACTGTCCGGGCATAGTCAAGAAAAGCTGATAACTTTGTTGCGCCCGGAATTACAAAAGCATGAGGATTCCCAATAAGAACCTCTACTTTATTAATGACAGCTTCGATACCCTGCACTCGTGTTGTATCAATATGCTTGTTGGACCCAGCAAGTTCTGCTTGAACAATAAAGAGTGCTTCTTGTGCACTACGGATTTCATCCTGCAAAGATATGTCGCCGACTGTACCAGTAGCATACACTCTGCAGATACCTAAAAGGGAATTTAACTCGTCTAATGTACCAAGAGCTTCATACACGGGATGGTCCTTTGAGAACCGTTCTTTAGTACCAAAGAGTCCGGAAGTTCCACTGTCTCCTTTGCGAGTGTATAACATACTTATTTAGCGTGTTACGGCCAGTTCGGATGCTTCGACAGACATGGTGTCATCAATCTCACAAGTCCCACCTGCACAAGCGAGCTCACGCTTCTGTTCAGTCTCATCAGCATGCTCGTATGCAAGCAATTTTGAATAATCAATGACGGGCAATTTTGTCATCATCTCATCATATTGTTTTTTAGTGATCGTCTCATACGGCGCGAGTTGATAGACGTGGTCAAATCGGGGTAGAAATGAAAGTCCGCCGATGATGTCCCAATTTTTCTGCACCCAATCGACGACACTAATCCATTCGTCCTCTCCAACAGATATCGTTGCAGATGGATTATGTTCTGTGTAGTTGAGTTTGATAAGCTTCCAGTATTCAAGCTGCTCGAGTGCGGAGAAATCATCTTTGAATTTTGCATTTCCTGGAGATTCGATCGGGAATTCTAGGACAAAAGTTGTTGCGTTCTCTATCGATTGTCCGACTTCAGGATGATACGGAACACCCTGATCTTTCATCATTTTGAACAGTGAATCGGTCGCTGATATGCGAACACGTCGAATGTAATATTTCGCGTGACGCGGATGAATACCCGATGAGCAGTTGAATGTCTGCGAAACGGTACCTGAAGGCTTCACAGCGGTAACAGAGAGAGAAGGTTTAATTCCAAACCGCTTCGCGTACACCTCATTTGTTTTGACGGCCATATCACGCATTGCTTGCATGGTTTTTGGATCACGTACTGTCGCGCAATCCCATTGCCCAGTAACAGACACTCCTAAAAGACGCTCTTCTTCACAATGCTTAGCCCAATCATTGGAGATGTAGTTAAACTTCGACAAAGAAGATTGATATGTACCAAGCAGTGACGCTAGTCGTGCCTTCCTTACTAAGTTTTCGTGTGAATCGTCGGCACGTGCAATAACTTCCGAAAGATTACAAAATTGTTTCGACTGCAGAATGATCTCACCGCAGGGATTTGTACCGATAGGACCCTGTACTACGCCATCGTCACCAATGAATCCAACTTTCTTGAAGTATTTTTCACGACGTTTTGGTAAAGTGTTTGCCAGTGACCCTCGATTGAATATCCCTCGTTCACCAGAACCGCTTTTCATGAGTGCAACCCATTCCTCCATAAGCTCGTTGCTAGTCGGTCTCATTCCATATACAGCTGAATTGTTAGCAACCGAGCGATGGGGTTCTGTAAGGAAAAATTGACCCTTTTTTGCGTCGCGCATGTCAACATCATCGAGATCAGATAGGCTGATCATGGCGGTCCGTCGCACACCTCCGGATACCACGCATTCACCAATTTTGCAGATAATATCGTGAACATCGATCGGTCGCAGTCTTCTGCCTTGACGCTTAAGTATCTTTTCACGAGAAAATACCAGAAGTGATCGAAGTGGCTCCGGCCCAGAAGCTTTACCTCCCATCGTCTTCAATCGCGCACCTGCTGGACGAATATGTGAGAAGTCAAATTCAATATCCTTTCCTTCGTACCATGTTTTAAGTCCAAGTGTTAAGGCATCGCACCAACCTTCCTTTGAGTCCAAAACGATATGTTTTGAGACTTTCTTTGACGTCTGTTTTTGTATCTGCGGTAGCTGTTCAATGTTTTGACTCTCAACGGCAAATCCAACACCACACCCTTGCATAGAGAGGTACATGATTTCCGCAAAATCCTCTAACGCGGTTGGTGCAATGAAGGTGCAGTTATATGCGCAAGTGTTGCAGCGACGCGCTGGATCTCCCGCAAACTGCATAAGGCGCATCGAAGGCATGATTTCTTGTTTGAGGATCGCTTCCTGCACCTCTGCATACTCTTCCTCGGATAGTTTTTTACCGAGATTTTCACGCATGAAAGCGATATACCTATCGACAGTCTCAATCCAAGTCTCACGACGCTTCTCAACCTCAATCCAACGAGCATATGTACGGAGATAAACGAATTCACCTAAAGGATTGCCTTCGAAATATTTCTTACTCTCAGATGATAGAGTGCGGACATGTTCGGGAATTTCTCCTATCTCAAATCGTTTCTCTGTTCGTTCTGCACGGTACAGGATGTATGCCTTGGCAGATTTAAGAAATCCCAACAACATTAGTCCTGTCTCCACTTCGTCTTGCACCCCCTCAACAGTGGGGATGAAGTGTTCGTCAGCAAGTTTTTTAGCCATGAGCCGCTTCTCAACTGCACGGGCAACCGTCTCTGCCGCATTTTCTTCAAATTCGCTAACGGATTTCATTGCTTTACTGATTGCGGTTACAATCTTTTCTCTTTGAAAAGGAGCCGTGGTACCGTTACGTTTCGTAATGATGGCAAGTTTTGAAGAAGTTGATTGTGACATACAAGAGGATGCGTTATATTGATAGTGGTCTATGCATTATAATATAGACGAGTATCTATGAATAAGAAATCATTGGGGACAGAAGATAAGACGACAGAATCAGCTCACGGTAAAGAGAAAAAAACGTATCCACGACCCTCATGGGTCAAGAGTGGTGAAGAAGAGCTTTGTCCTGACTGCTTTAAGGTGGTAGGTGATCGTAGTCGTTATAACCTAGTCTGCATGCTAGGAAAGTCCAAAGAAGGCATAACTGTGGGTCAATTGACCAAAATGGTTAAACTCACTCAACCAACAGTCACACATCATCTACAAGTCCTTAAGTCAGTGGACGCAGTCGAGATTGAACCGCGTGGTCGAGAACGAGTATATAGACTTAATCGGGACGCACATTGTTTTGAGGAGTGCCAGATTCCATATCAGTAATAAATAGAGTTTACTAGCCAAACCATTTCACCACGCTTTTTTTAAATATTTTCTAAGGCCTGATAATCAAGTGTGGGGTATCTTGGACTCGAACCGACGAAGCGGCTTGAAATATAGCTTTCCTGATTTCGAGGAAAATAGCAAAAGTTCGAGCCCATGACTCGTTCTTAAAATGCTTTGGAAAATATAGCGATTTTAAGAGTCTCGATAGCTCTCACATGGCTGCTGCCAGACTAGGATTCGAACCTAGATAAACGGATTCAGAGTCCGTTGTCCTACCATTAGACGATCTGGCAATGAAAAAAGCGCTTTCGCGCGAGCGTACTGTACCACACTTTTTCTCGCCAAACCATCTCTCTAATCCTTCTTCTGCGCTCCTACTTTTGCCGCTTTAATGAACGCAGTGAAGAGTGGGTGCGGCGCAAGCGGTCGCGCGAGAAGTTCGGGATGAAACTGTGTTCCAAGAAAAAACGGGTGTTTTCCTACCGGCAACTCCCCTATCTCCATAAGCGTACCATCCGGTGATTTGCCTGAGAATACAAAGCCTGCTTTTTCGAGATCAGGAATATATATAGGATTTACTTCATAGCGATGACGATGACGCTCAACAATCTCTGCTGCTCCATACGCCTTTCGCGCAATGGTGTCATTTTTTAATTCACATACATAACTTCCGAGACGCATGGTGCCACCGTAATCTCCCTTAGCCATTTTTTCTTTTTGATCTGGCATGATGTCAATGAGAGGGTGCGCTGCTTTTGGATCAATCTCAACAGTATTTGCGCCTTTTAATTTCAAGACATTCCGTGCATATTCAATCACTGCGAGCTGAAGCCCATAGCAGAGTCCGAAGTAAGGGATTTTTTGTGTGCGTGCGTATTCAATCACACGAATCTTTCCTTCAATACCTGTCTCACCAAACCCTCCAGGAATAAGGATGCCGTCGTATTTTTTAAGAGAACCAAGCTCTTTAGCGCTTGCATCAAATTTCTTTGAGTTCACAAATTCAATGACTGGTTTTACTCCAGCTACGTATGAAGAAAACTTCAAAGCCTCAATGACTGAGATATATGAATCAGAAAGAACAAAGTCTCCTGAATCAAAATATTTACCTACAATTGCAATGCGTACTTCTTTCTTTACGTTTCGCGCACGACGTACGAAGTCTTCCCATGGAGCAAAGTCTGGCTTTTTGCAATTAAGAGCGAGCATATCACAGAGATACTCGCCAAGCTTATCTTTTTCAAAATTAAGTGGTACTTCATAAATACTCTTTACGTCTGGTGCTGCAATCACATGCTCTCTCCGCACATTACAAAACAACGCAATCTTTTCTTTTCGCTTTTCATCAATTGGGACGGCGCTGCGAGCGATGATAAAGTCTGCAAATACTCCTGCACTATTGAGGGTCCGCGCGGCATACTGTGTCGGCTTTGTCTTCATCTCACCCAAGGAACCTGGTACTGGCAAATAACTCACTAATACAACAGCAACATCAGCAGGACACTTACTCTTCATCATGCGCGCAGCTTCAAGGAAAAGAATATTTTGATACTCTCCTACTGTTCCTCCGATTTCAACAGTTGTAACATCAGCGTCAGCCTTCTCTGCTGCAGCCTCAATACGCCTAATAACCTCAAGAGGGATATCAGGTACCACCTCTACGTTCTTCCCTTTGTATTCAAGATTGCGCTCTTTTCTGATGACATCAAGGTACACACTTCCTGTCGTCATGTAGTTAATAGCAGGAAGCGAGGTATTGAGGAAACGCTCATAATTTCCCATATCCTGGTCAGTCTCCAATCCATTTTCAAGCACAAATACTTCACCATGCTCAGTTGGATTCATCGTCCCTGCATCCACGTTGATATATGGGTCGATCTTAAGAGAGGTAACTTTAAGCCCACGAGAAAGTAAAATGCGTCCGATAGACGCAGACGCAATTCCTTTACCGACACCGGACATTACCCCTCCAACAATAAAAATATATTTCCGCGTGTTTTGTTTTTTTGCCATAAACTAGTAGCGAAGGTAGCGAGCGATAGCGAGGATACTTGAAACCATACCGAGCATAATACCTGATCCCATAATAACAAGGAAGATATGCCCAAAGTCCTGTACGTAGTACTGGAAGAGATCAAGCTGGAAAAAAGCGCGAGTACCATCCGAGAGCCAGAGCGTAATAGGATAAAACAGAAGCAGGGTTAGTATCGCAGCAACCGCTCCATACATAATACCTTGGAGTATAAACGGTCCACGGATAAACATGTTACCTGCCCCCACAAGGCGCATCACCGTAATCTCTTCGCGTGAAGTATAGATCGCAAGACGAATCGTATTAAAGGTTATGAGTATAGACGCAACGATAAGAATAATAGTTGCAAAGAAGCTGACGCGCTCTATAGCATTAATAATTGCAGTGAGCTTATCGATGGCACCTTTATTAGTGTCGTAGTTTATGCTATCGATAAACCCTTTTTCAATAGGAGTTGTCGCATTTTGCTCATCGAGAAAAGCCGCGATACCTTCATACTGCGAGGTTTCCTTGGTGCGAACACGAAGCGTTGCACCAAGCGGATTATCTCCAAGCTCCTCAATAGCCTGAGCAGTTGTCTCGTCTCCCTCGTGACGCTCTTCAAATGCAATAAGTGCTTCTTCACGAGATATATAGGTAACCGCCTCTACCTCAGGCAACGCTTCGAGTGATTTTTTAAGTGCAAGGATTTCATCTGGCACTGCGTCCGTTGTGAAATATACGTTTATATCAACCTTATCTTGAATTTGAGCGAGTGATACATTGAGAAGCTGACTCAAGAAAAGAACAGAGCCAACAACAAACAGAGTTACCATCATTACGAAGATTGCAGCGAGTGAGACGAAGGCATTCCGCCAAAAGCCTACAAATCCTGATCGCACCGTTCGCTTGAATGAAGTCCACATAAAATATTATAGAGAATACTTACCATCCATATCATCGCGCACAACACGTCCTCCGTCCATAGTGAGTACGCGGCGTCCTAGTGCATCGATCACACCCTTATTATGTGTGGTCATAATTACTGTAGTACCGAGATCGTTAATCTTTTTAAGAATTTGAACCACCTCATATGTTGCAATAGGATCAAGGTTCCCTGTCGGCTCGTCAGCAATAATCAGATCTGGCTGATTTACAATAGCGCGCGCGATTGCAACACGCTGCTTCTCTCCTCCTGAAAGTTCGCTTGGAAAATTCCACATCTTGTCACCGAGATCGACGAGCTCAAGTGCCTGCGGCACATTCTCTCGAATCTCCTCATCACTTCGACCATTCGCCTCCATCGCAAATGCAATATTTTCGTATGCTGTCTTATTAGAAAGAAGTTTGAAATCTTGAAAAACAGTACCGATCTTTCGACGGTACTGTGGCAAGCGACCACGAGGAATAGTGTGTACGTTCAAAGATTCAAAAAAGACCGCGCCATCAGTCGGTTTATCTTCAGCGATAAGCATCTTGATGAGCGTGGTTTTTCCTGCACCTGAATGACCTACAATAGAAATAAACTCACCTGGCGCAACCTTGAAGGTTACGTCACGAAGAGCTGCAGAGTTGTCATATACTTTTGAGACTTTTTCGAAATAGATCATAGAAAAGACACCTTCTTTGGAACCATACTATTCTACTCCACCGAAGGTGTTGCGTCTAGAAAAGCTGTTAAATCTCCTTCAAGGACACGAGTCACATCACGCACCTCCACGTTAGTCCTGTGATCTTTCACAAGCTGGTATGGGTGCAGTACATACGAGCGAATCTGGCTTCCCCACTCGATTTTCATCGTCTTTTCAACAGACAATCCTTTGAGTTCACGTTTTCGCTGTTCTTCTGTAAATGCATAGACCTTTCCTGCGAGAAGTGCGAGCGCTCGTTCACGATTTTGCTGCTGACTTCGCTCCGTAGAAACATGAACCGAAATGTGTGTCGGTATATGAGTAATACGCACTGCGGTCTCTCGTTTATTCACGTTCTGTCCACCAGCACCACCCGAGCGAGCAAAAGAAACCTCGAGCGCATCTTCAGGAAGCTCAATTTCTTTTGTTGAATCAAATTTTGGCACAACCTCCACAAGGACAAACGATGTCTGCCGCTTCCCTCCTGCATTAAATGGCGAAATGCGCACAAGCCTATGAACACCTGATTCATTTTTAAGAAGTCCGTATGCCCCTTTGCCTCGAATCTCAAACATAATATTGCGATACCCTCCGTGATCATTTTGATTTTCATCAATAATTGCAGTTTGCCATGAACGACCCGCTCCAAAACCCTGATACATCGCAAGTAGCATGCGCGCAAAGTCTTCAGCATCGTCTCCTCCAGCTCCAGCAACAATAGTCACCACGGCATGATTGTTGTCGTATTTTTCTTTTCCTGCCCCTGAGTCTTTAAGCTCTTGAAGCTCTTTAATCATCGCTTGCGCCGCACGAGGATCGCTCCAAAAATCCGCCTGCTGCATGGCGGTTTCTATTTCTGTTATGCGTATAGCTGTATCATCCATAACGAGAAGGTTTAATAGCTCGCTGTATCTCTCGGTAGAGTCTTTATTTTATTTTGAACTTCTTCAATAAAACTCTTTAAATTTTCGTTACCAAGAGAAACGAGTAATCCCTCTTCAAGCTCTTCCCAGTCTTCACGGGAAACCTCTTTTTGTTGTTGTTTTTTAAGCACATCGTCAATGTCCTTAAGTGACCCTTCAATGTCTCTAAGACGACGAACAAGAAGATGCAAGAAACCATCAGCCTCTTCTTGTGTTTTTAAATTCTCTATGACTTCTTTAATGCGTTTTTCATTAAGAAACTCAGCAGACTCTTTTTTAGGTGGTAGCTCACTCATACCTCTATAGTACCACTTCTTTCCTTGAGCTATCTCCCAGGTGAGCATGCAAATATATCGCTTCGCTCTTTGAGCCATCTCCCAGGATTGTCCTGACGGTTCGTAATTCGCTTTGCTCATAACGACCGCGGGACACGGCTCGCGGTCGCAAGCGACATCGCTCCGCCGTTCAATCCCTATCAATGCTTCGCATTGATGAGCTGTCTCTACGCTTCGCTTGAGCCATCTCCCAGGATTGAAACTTACAGTTTCAGTACGGGTTGTCGTTTTTTTACTTCACTTCGTTCGTAAAAAATCTGGCAACCCCTTCAATCCCTGCTCCTGTTGTAAAAACAACAGTTACGCGATATGCCTCAATATCGCTTCGCTCTTTGAGCCATCTCCCAGGATTGAACTGGGGACCTCATCCTTACCATGGATGCGCTCTACCGACTGAGCTAAGATGGCTGAAATCAAATTGCCATATCATGCAATCTGAATCTTTGCTGTAAAGAACAAAAAAGTGAGAGGGCGGATCAGCCTGATGACGACTCCACCAAATGGTGAAGGACAGCGGCCATTGGAAGCTCTGTCACTGACCCGCCCTCTGACGCCGAGTATTCGGTGGCGACCAAAAAACAATACCAGAAAGTACTTTGTTTTGCGAATAACTATATTCGTACACTGTGACGCATGATATAAATATTCTATGAACACATTTTTCACTAAAGATCGACTCGTGCTCAGCCTATTTACTTCAGGCTACATAGTCGCTTCAAGTATCTGGTTTATTGCACAGCGTAATTATGAATTTATTTGGTACGTCGCTACCATGCTCGTAATTGTCGGAATCCTCCTTGCAACATATCGAGCATCCCAACTCCCTAACCCTCTCTTGTGGTTGCTGTCTATTTGGGGGTTACTCCATGTACTTGGCGGAGGAATATTTATAGATGGTCACTCACTCTACGCACAAATACTTTACCCGTTTCATGTTGATGGTGACTTCACAATCCTTAAATACGATCAGGTTGTACACGCGTATGGATTTGCTGTGGCAGCTCTCGTGCTCCACAACATACTCTCGCGCCTTGCGCCCACAATGGGAGTATTTGGCAGAATTATGTTCCCTGCGCTCGGCTCAATGGGACTTTCAGTTGTGAATGAAATTATCGAATTTATTGCAGCGCTCTCTCTTCCAAATACCTGGGTTGGTGGATATTACAATCTTTCACTTGACCTCGTAGCAAACACAATTGGCGCATTTGGTGCTGTGATTATCTTTGAGATTATTCGATCTTTTCGGAAAAACTTCTAAATTGAAAACATACTTGCACTGTATTACCATCTTAAACACAGTGCAGTATGCCATTGTAGCTCAGTTGGTAGAGCAGGTGCTTCGTAAGCGTCAGGTCGTCGGTTCAATCCCGACCAATGGCTCAAAAACAGAGGAAATTCTCTTATGGTAAACTTCTGATAATGAAAATCCTTATCGCTACCCCTCTCTATCCTCCTGAAATAGCACCCATTGCTCGATACGTAAAAGAGCTGGCAACACGACTTACAACCACTCACAGTATCACCATTTTGACGTATGGATATATTCCAGAAAAAATAGAAGGAGTAAAAATTATAACTATCGACAAACACGCTCCACGCTTAGTGCGAATTGCGCGTTTTTTCTTTGCTCTTTTCAAAATAAAAGCAGATAGAATCTATTCCCTAAATGGTGCATCAGTCGAACTTCCTGTCTCTCTCCACAGCTTCCTTAGGTCGACTCCCATAGTGTTTTGCATAGGTGATACACAGGCATCTCTCCATGCGCAGAAGAGCTTTTGGCACAGCTCACTTGAAAAATTAATGAGACATCGTTCTCAAACGCAATCCACCGTACCTAATGACAAACCTGAGATACTACCTTTTGAAGCATATCCAACACAGTCTCTCGCGAAATGGGAGAATGAGTGGATTGCTCATATCAAAGAAGTAATGAAGCTTTTTTCGTATGACACATAACACCCTGCCATCCTCAAGAGAAAATTGGGAGCGCCTCTATCGAGAGGATATGGAGCGCATCCGTCCCCTCTTGACCAAACACGAACTTGCTCTAGACCCCGAACAACCGCATACGCAAGGCGAACGATTTTTAATGCAGGCTGTTACCACAGAGAGCGGACGGAAGCTGATCTTGCTTGGGACAACAAAAAACGGAAAACGTATTGTTATTAAGATTACTAAAGATCCTCAAGGAAAAAAAGAACTGGTGCACGAGCGAGCATGTCGCACACTTCTTAAGAAAATTCGTTTTGCGTATGATGTTTTTTTCTCCCCAGAAGAAATACTGTTTATAGAAGAAAAGGAATACCTCATTGCCGTCTATGTTTTCATAGAACAAGAATGCGCGTTTCTTGAACGACCAATTGAAAAACAGTTTGCTTTTGCACTTAGAGCGTTTAAGGCACAGGAAAGCGCTCATGCAACCACATGGGCACATAGAAAGCTTATAGAAAATAGCTTTACGCGCGCAACTTCAAATACCTATATACAAACCTTCAAAGAGTTTAAAGAGAAGACAATCGCCGCGCACGCGACCAATACTGACTTATCAAACCTCTATGCGCGAACCCTTGAAGAATTAGAGAGGAATAAAGAAACGATTGAGCAATACACGGACTTCCTCACACACGTTGACTTCGTGCCGCATAACTTTCGCATACAAAACAATACCATCTACCTTCTCGATCACTCATCACTTCGCTTTGGAAACAAATATGAAGGGTGGGCTCGTTTTCTTAACTTCATGGTGCTGTATAACAAACCGCTTGAAGAAGCACTCGTTTCCTATGTGAAAAATAATCGCTCTCCTGAAGAGACTCTATCTCTCCACCTCATGCGTCTCTATAGGCTTGGTGAAATTATCTGGTATTACACACGCACCCTTGAGCGCTCAGAAGGCAACCTACTCGCCCTTAATACAAAACGCATATCTTTTTGGTCAAAAGTACTTGAAGCAGCACTACGCCATGAGTCAGTGAATGAAGAAATGATTACCGAGTACAAAAAAAGCCGCGATCTACTTCGCAGTGATGATGAAAAACAACGGCAAGTTGGACTTCATTAAAAGACGAGAATCTATTCACCGAGAATTTTAGCAAATACTTTCCGTCGCATATCAGTCGCTATCATATCCCAATTAAATTTCTCTACGACCATATCACGCGCATATGTAGTTACTTCTTCTACTTTTTGAGGATTTTCAAGAATTTCAAGAACAGCGCGAGCTATAGCCTGAGGATTATCTTTCTCTACCACCCATGCTGTTTGTGGCACGTCGGGATTATGCTTTGTATCAAAAATAAATTCAGCTAAACCTCCCTCTTGGGTTGCTACAACAGGAAGGCGCGACGCCATTGCAGAAAGAAATGCGTTGCCAAGACCCTCTGACCTGCTTGGTGCAACAAAAATATCAGAGATTTTTCGATACATCGTGACCTCCGTCCGGTCAACTTGCCCAACAAATATAACGCGAGATTCAAGTCCTAATTCGCTCACCAAATTCTTTAGCATTTCTTCATCAGTACCACCTCCAACAATTAAAAAATGAATATTTTCTGGGAGAAGTAGAAGCGCACGAATCACATCGTTGTGCGCTTTCTGATATTCAAGACGTGCAGTATTCACTAAATATACAATCCCTTCCTTTTTTCCTACTTTCTTTTTCCATTCCTCCACCTCGGCATCTGAAACACTATCAGCAATATCACGAGGATTAGCTCCATTATATACAAGCTCAATCTGCCCCTTAAACCCCCTCTTGCGAGGCCATTCTGCTAGCGAGCGAGATATTGCTTGTACGAGAGACGCATGTCGAAAGCCATAATCAAGAATCGGCAATAATGGCTTTATAAAACGACGACCAAACACTTTATTGTACGGATCTCCATCCTGGAGGGTCAGCATGTATGGCGTGCGTACACCTACAAGGCGCATGACTGCGATCGGGAAAAGCATGTAGGTCATCATTGACCACACTGCATCTATTTTATATTTCCAACAGAAATATATACCTTGTAGTATCGAAAGCGGGATAAAAAGAATTTTAGAAAGATATGACGGACCAATACCAACGCGATGCACGATGACATTCCCAATCTTCTCGGTGCGAAGGTCACGCGCATCAAAACGAAGCGTTAGCATGTGAAACTCAATATCAGAAGGATCGATTCTGTCGGTAATTTCTTTAATAGCTGCTTCTGCCCCACTTACATGTCGAGGGTAATATGCGAGCGAAAAAATAAGTATTTTCTTCATAGACTATCCCTGAGACCTATTTTCTTCAATATATTCTTTGAGTGTTTTTTTCTGTTGCCACCCGAGCGCTTCAAGTTTTGAGGTCAGTGCAGCGCCAGATGATCGCGTACTTTGTGTGCTTGGCATCATCGATACGGTGCACCCAAACATTTCTGCAACGTCAAGCAGTGAGTAGACTTCTTGAGCACTTATCGCATATTCATCAGCCTCACCTTTCTCCCCAATATACATAAGTCCTGAAACAGTATCTTCTACATGGGTAAATGCACGAGTCTGAGTACCCGGAGCATTCACCGGACAAACTTCACCTTTTAATGAGCATTGTTTAAAAACCTCTATAACGGTCCCATACCCTGCCTCCCAATCAGCGCGCTCCCCTGGTCCGTATACATTGTAGAAGTAGGCAATTGAATATGGTAGCTCATACCATCGCCCATAGTTGTGTACCAACTCGCTGAGACACGCTTTCGCCCATGAGTAAGGTGATCTATCCCGCCCAAGAACACCGTCTTCTCGGTCATCCGCAAACTTTGTTGAAGAACCAGCGTAGACAAGCTTACATTTTTTTTCTCGCCAATATTCCAACACTGCAAGCGTCCCTGCAATATTTAAATCAAAAACTGTTTCAGGCTCAGAGAGACTTTTTGCCACACGCGAATATTCTCCTAAGTGATAGATAAGATCTGGGATTTCTGGCACCAACGCTGCAATATCTTTTGTATGACCTTCACGATACTCAACACCAGAAACATGATTTTCTTTTGAGCCCGTAAAGTAGTTATCCAGAGACATAACAGAATGTCCGTCTGCAACAAGGCGAGCACATAGATGCGACCCGATAAACCCCGCTCCCCCAGTGACAAGAATAAGCTTTTTTTCCATACGTCCAGATTATCATATAATTAAAACTCTGCTCATAAATCGAAGGTGATGAGTTCAAGTCCTCATCGTGCTCACACGAAAAAACCTGGCACAAAGCCAGGTTTTTTTCATGTTGCGCGAGCGATGGGACTTGAACCCACGGCCTCTTCCGTGCACGTTATCCGCTATTTTCATAACGGCATGGACTATATCTTTACCATAAGTCTTTCGACTCGTAGGTACCCCGGTATCTAGTC
The DNA here is from genome assembly GCA_019745315.1 of Patescibacteria group bacterium. Taxonomy (GTDB): domain Bacteria; phylum Patescibacteriota; class Minisyncoccia; order Phycocordibacterales; family UBA918; genus JAIETH01. The sequence continues at coordinate 14,125 of JAIETH010000014.1, forward strand.
TCTACGGCGCCCTCATGCTATGTGTTTTTGTACATGAGGTTCCCTCGGTATTCGCATATCTTAGACCTAACTAAGACGTAGCCTTCACCGATATCCCGGAAAGTTTCAATCTCCCTTTCGAAGAGAAAGCTGCATGTCTACAGGGAAGCGCTCTAACCAGCTGAGCTACGCCCGCAACTTTCGACTTTTTACAAACCCTTCAAAGACTCGCCTTTTGCGCTCTAAGAGGAGGTTGCAGGGCACATTATACATAATTTTGTAAAGTTTCATAGAGTCGAGAGTTGAAAAATTAAGGCGCCCATAATTATCATTTTTAACCCTATAAAGACCCCCTCCGCGCATACCATGAGCCTGGAGTTGTTCACGTAACGAAAATAAAAAAGCTGATGAGCTACTGGTAAATGCTACATAGAGAACCTTAGTAGGAGTTTTTCTCTTTTTATTGATATATCCCTGCCAAACATTCCCGTCCCCATCGAAGTATCCGCGCACAAAAGAACCAAAGTGCTTGGGTGGGATTATTGGCAGCTCCATGCGTGTGGCTTTATTCGGATGCAAACCGTAGCGCTGTATATCATCAAACCACTCTCTACTGCCAATCTGAATACGGTACACAGAACCAGTTTCTGATTTTATTTCAGAAATCATATGATTTGATTTTATTACAGATCGGATACTTAAGAGAAGTGCTTTGTCTTTTGTGTAAAGCGCAATGAAGTGAGTGCCACGCTTTGTAAGAGTAATATTCCCATCCGCAAATAAAAAACCAAGCACGTACGCCATATCATCTGACCATTTTTTAAAGAAATCTTTATTGTAGTCTTTGTATATAGGCATGACAGTATTATACACTGTACATATTGTTTTATATGAGAGGGTGATTAATAAAAAGACCTGCGAAAGCAGGGATATTTTATTGAACGAGCGACAGTGACTGACCTAAAAGATCACGCCGTACTCTCCGTGTGTCGAGGGTGGGGCTCGAACCCACGACCCCAGGCTTATGAGTCCTGTGCTCTACCAGCTGAGCTACCCCGACAAAAACAACGCCTACATACCATAATATAAATAAGGCTTCTAGTAAACCTTTTTGGTTAAAAGGCATAGAAAAACTCCACGGTGTGTGGAGTTTTTCTATGCCTTGCTTCTTAGACCACTTTAATCTGATACTTCACCTTTTTGACCTCCCATCATGTGACTACCCATAGGTGAGCGATGCATTCCTTTCCCAAAACCTAATTCCTTTAGGATCTCAAAAGCACCCTCTTTGTCCCCCGCCTCTCGAAGCTTATTCGCTTCAACGAGTTTAGTAAAGTTCTCTTCTGTCACCATATCTCTAAATGGTGCATCAAGCGTTGCTTCTTTGAATGCGGCAAAGTCGTTATTTTCTACAGCTTCTTTCAAGGCTTGGTGTTTGATGGCCATTTTTTCACGCTCTTCCTCAGTCATATCTTTCATCCCGTGCCCTTTCCCGTGACCGCGAAATTCCGGCAACCCCGCCTCTTTTAAGACTTCTTTTGCTTCATCACGAGATCCCTCTTTGAATAACTCTCGCGCTTCTTCGAGCGCTGAGCGCTGCTCTTCGGTTAGCTCAGCGAACGCACGTGGTGAATATGCTGAGGCAACTGAAGAACCGAGAATAATGAGCGCAAGGGCTGGAAGTGTGGCTAATGCAATTTTTTTTCTTTTTGTCATATGTATGGTGAATAGTTTTTATATACACCTATAGAAGGTGCGCTGATACCAATTTTTAATGTAGTTAACTTTTAACGCTCAGGTAGTGGTGCAAAGCGTACGTAAGGCCGTACGTCCTTACATTCTTTAGTACGTGATATCAGTATTTTTCTTTCACCCTCTTCATTTGTTTCGAATTTTTCATGCATATGTGCCCTTCGCAATATGTCATCGTTTTTCATAAAAATAATACATCCCTCGAGAATACCTGGTGTTGTGGTGGGCATACCTACAACACGCACATATTCGCCTGCACGAAGCATAAGTCGACTATTCACATCAACATTCATCTCAATCCGATACGGACTCCCATCAGCTCCCTCCAACCAAAAACCAGTGTCCCCATAAGGAACTTCTCGTATAATTCCAGCAAGGCGTCCATCCGTTGGCTTCATCCACGTCATACGTTCGCGTGACAAGAGAGGATTATGGAATGGCACAAATGCTCCAACTCGCTCGTCTATAAAACGCCCCATACCAAAAGAATAGAATCCCACACCCATCACCCCTGTAGAAACCAGAGAGACGCACACAACAAGTAAGAATGAATACCGATATCCACGAGATGTTGATCGAAGGAGGTGATATACCGGTATCAAGAAAAGAATAAAGAGTATGAGCCACACGAGGGGAAGCGCATCGAGCATAAACATAAAAAATGAATCATGCGTTGCCTCATAAACATCCCACCATGCATAGCGCAACTCAAACAAAAGACCAGCAATTGCGAGAGCACCCACGAAGATAGAAAGACCGCCGAGCGTCCACATAACTCCTTCTTTCATTAAAAAGTGCCACCGAGGCCTCGGACAAATGCCATCACGCACAATGCACGCGAGCACGCTTTCAGACATGCCCCCCTCTTTGTGTTTTGTGTTATGCGTGTCCATATAAATATCCTACATTCTCTAATAAAATTCTCAATCGATCCTTGGCACGAAATACAAGCGTCGCAACTGTTCCTATCGGCATCTCTAAAATATCTGCTATCTCTTCATATGTCCGCTCTTCAAAAAATCGCAAAACTAATACGTCGCGATACTTCTGGGGAAGCCGCTCAAGCGCTTCTGAAATAGCGGCGCGATCACTTTCCTCAAGATGCACTTTTTCACTCGATTCTCCACCGGAAATAAGTCCGAGTATTTCATCTCCATCATCTGCCATATGCCCTTCAGGACGAGCTTTCCTCTTGCGAAACCAACTCATCGTCTCATTATGTGCAATGCGATAAATCCACGAAGAAAAAGATAGCGATGCATTAAATGCATTTAAATTTCGATACACTTTTATAAAAATATCTTGGAGCACATCGTGTCGATCATCAGCATTAGCAACACCCAACCGTCGAACATATCGATCAAGCTTTGCTTCATAACGCAAAATAAGCACGGCAAAAGAGTCTTTATCTTTAAGTGACTGTGCTACCACAGACGCGTCAGAGAGTGAGCTCGAATCAACCATGATGTAACTCTACCTCTTATACGCAAAAATACGAAAGATATTTCATATCAAAAATATATAGACAATATTAAATATATATGTCATTATCCAAACAGACACAGAGGAGCACCTGCGATGTACAAAGAAAGATCCTTCAATCTCCGTGTATGGAACGGAGATCAAGCTACGGTTTCCGAAGCGCGGAGAGCGTACGCAGACGATCAGACGGACGCCAATCTGCTTCGCTTCGCCAGCACCCTCTATAGCTTCAGAGTAGAACGCAATCTGGCGCTCGAGCTCGTACTACACCGTATAGAATTGCTCACCTACGCAATCACGAACATGCAAGACGGCGAAAAAGCGCCGCCCTATGACAACGAGATGGCGCAGAATGCAGATCTGCTCTCCACGATATTCGAGTGGATGAGCTGGCACAAGGATACGCCAGAACACGAGCGCGAAGACCTCCACAACGCTGCCGTTGGCGTGTGCTTGTATGGCCTCCTGCGAGCCAATCCCATGCTGGCGGACGGATCAACCAGTCACACGTGGTGCTTGCTTATGCTCACGCACTCGCAGCTCCTCATCACAAATGAGGACACATTACATGCAGCAAATAAACTGTGGGAGGTGTCGCAGACAGCCGCATATGTCCGGGATCCAAATCAACGATCACGTGTCTACCGAAAGCTCGGCACTCTCTACAGACAGCTATCCGGACGCTGGATTCGTGGAGTCCATTGGCACCTCTACGCCTGCTTCATGCGCGATATTCCTCTCGGAGTGCGGGTAAAAAACTTCGCAGCTCTTCTCGGTATCATTCGCTAACCCACCTCACCCAGGTGGTTTTTTATTTTTCAATTCTGACGGAAAGCACGCAAGTGCTTGTCGGCGCGCCTGCGGTCGTTCGATTCCGTTCTCTCTGTAGAGAATATAAAAAGACCGGCACAGTGCCGGTCTTTTTATATTCTTGTTGCGGGGCCCGGAATCGAACCGGGGTCTGGAGGTTATGAGCCTCCCGAGGTACCTCTCCTCTACCCCGCTATAAATCTTATACAACGAGAGCAGCGAAAGATTCCTCGAGAGGCAAGCCTCCCCGTAGTCAATCTCCCAGATTGACTACCCTCTTCCTCTACCCCGCTATATACCTTAAAAACTACAGTAATGAAACTATACGGAAAAAATACTAAAATCGCAAGACCTCCTGCTCAAACCTATGCATGATTAAATAATATGTAATTCTGTGAAAACCCTGCGGTACTGCTCAATAGTTTCTTTTGCAAGACGCTTTGTAAGCACAAAATCGCTACCTCGGTGAGCAATCTCGTTACGTACACGATGTGCTTTCCATGCATCATCAAGAGTTGTAAAAAATTGAGGTGATGCCTGTTTGAGTTTATCGCCGATAGTGATACCAGCATATCCGAGTGCATCGAGCGCTTCTTCAAGCATAATATCTGCCTCAATGATTGCAAGTCTCCAGTCATTCGGATTATCTGATTCAATATGATGAGAGGCTTGCTCCCATCGTTCATTCTTAGATGAATGATGATGCTCTTCAAAATGATGCTCCAGCTCGTGAAGTGCATGATCTCGCAACTCAGCAAGTTCACCACGGCGAATTATGGAATATATGATCCCGAAAAGAAAAAGGGCGCTGAGAATAAAAGCGAAAACAGCATATATCGTCCACAGCGTTCCAAAAAACTGGAACACTCCATCTACTCTCTCAGGAGAACCGAGAACTAATTCTAAAATAGCATTAAATATCCGCTCTATATCAAGACCGTATCCTGAAACTACAATAGTATTTCCTTCTTGCATGGCTATTCGCCCCGATATCGTTTTGCAATATCAAAGAGTCGCTTCTCACCATTATGCGGTGCCATCGCTTGGATACCAATAGGCAAATGCACAGTATCTCTAGTTACCGTACCTGCAGGAATAGAAATCGCTGGTACACCTGTGAGATTTGCTCCCACTGTATAGATATCTTCAAGATACATTGAAAGCGGGTCTGCTTTTTCTCCAAACTTCCAGGCAGGCGTTGGTGTTGTTGGAGTTACAATCACATCAACGTTTTCAAAATTCTGAGCAAGCTCTTCACGCATACGATCACGTACTCGCTCTGCGGTTCCATAGTACGCATCATAATAACCAGAAGAAAGAACATACGTACCAAGAAGTATTCTTCGCTTTACCTCTGCACCAAATCCAAGTGCGCGAGTTTTTCGATAATCATCGAGCAGAGTATCTCCTGAAACATGGAGACCAAATCGCACGCCATCAAATCGCGCAAGGTTTGATGAAACTTCTGCAGGCATCACAATATAATATGCAGCCAGCCCCTCTTTCATATAAGGCAATGAAATATCAACGATCGTATGGCCGTCAGCCGTAAGTTTCGCAAGCGCAGCATCAAAGAGCGCACGGACATCAGGAGCTAGCCCTTCGAGAAACGCATACGGTACACCAATGCGATACATCTCTTTCACCGAAACCTCCGGGTACACTCCTTCATCCCATGATGTTGCATCATACTGATCTTTCCCTCGAATAACATTAAAGATCAACTCTGCATCTCCGACGGTATGTGTAAGTGGCCCTGCCTGATCAAGCGAAGAGCCCATGGCCATAAGACCGTATCGAGACACAGCTCCATAGGTCGGTTTGAGTCCCACAAGACCACAAAAACTTGCGGGGCCTCGAACTGAGCCTCCTGTATCAGTACCAAGAGAAGCGAGTGCGCTCTCCATAGCAACAGCAGCGGCGGAGCCTCCCGAAGAACCTCCGGGGACACGCGATGTATCATGTGGATTTTTTGTAGGACCAAATGCTGAGTTTTCAGTAGAAGAGCCCATTGCAAATTCATCCATATTTGTCGCACCCACAAAAATCGCGCCCGCCGCGCGCAGTCGTGCGGTAACTGTTGCGTCATACGGAGCAATATAGTTTTCAAGAATCTTTGAGGAAGCCGTTGCTCGTTCCCCATTAACCAAAATATTTCCTTTCATTGCAATGGGGATCCCCGTGAGGAGCGGTGCCTCCCCACCCTTCTGTTCTAACGTTTTTTGTGCTTCCTCAGCCCTCTTCTCAAGATCAGAGAATACATCGACATATGCATGTACATCTGGTTCGCGTAAAGCAAGGACATTCATGCATTCAGCAATAACATCCTGAGGAGAAAGCTCCCCATTTTGATACAACGTTCTCGTCTCTTGTATTGTTCGCTTAGCCATTGTTATTTTCAAGGATCTTCTTCACCTTTATATACTCTTTTTCTCGTGTTGGTGCAGCTGCAAGAAGTGATTCTGTATATAGACCTGGCTCATGCGGATCAGCATCCTCTCGAAACACATTATGAACCACACCAAGGTGTGGTGTAGATGTATCCGAGCCCGCCAAATCTTTTATCCGAGCAACATACGATAGAATGGCGTCAAAATCTGTACCAAAGCGAACTATTTCCTCAGGAGATAGTTCAATCCGGGCAAGTGTTGCCAAATGAAGTACTTCTTCTTTTGTCATGGCGTCATGATACCACTCTGACTTAAAATCTGCATCTCGGGCGAATACCTACCCTTCAGTAGCACGAGACAAAAGAGCGAGAAATTGCTCCTCATTTAAAATCTGAACTCCGAGACTTTCTGCAAGCTCCTTCTTGCTGCCGGCCTCGACTCCCGCCACCAAGTACGTAGTTTTTTTAGATACCGAACTTGCTACATGTGCACCCAAATCACGGACACGCTCTGAAGCTTCGTCGCGCGAAAGAGTAGCAAGAGTTCCTGTAAATACAAATATTTGGCCAAGGAACGCTTGTTCTTCTTTTTCTTCAGGATTTACAATCGTTACATGAGCGAGTAGTCGATCAAGCTCCTCCATATGATCTTTTGTACGCATCCATACGTACAAAGAATGCGCCACCACAGACCCAATGCCATGAATAGCTTCAAGCTGATCGAGCGTTGCAGTACGTATTGCTGCAAGAGATTTAAAGTGACGAGCAATTAAACGAGCTGTCTCATTTCCTATGTGTGCTATAGAAAGAGAAATAAGGAGTCGCTCTAAAGGCACAGTGCGTGCCCGCTCTATTGAGGTAAGTAGGTTATCTGCGGCGGTATCCTTAAAGTGAGGTAATGCCAAAACATCGCCCCGAGCAAGAGTGAATATATCTGCATATGAATTAATCAGCTGAGCATCGAGAAGTGCATCAACAATTTTTTCACCCATACCGTCAATATTGAACGCATGCTTTCCTACAAAATAGTACAGACGCGCTCGATGAAGCGTATCTGAATTTTTTGCAACACAACGGTATGCTGATTCTCCGACAACGCGCTCAATTGCTCCATCCCCTCCACATTCAGGAACCTTTCGAGGGAATACATATGGCTTAGTCTTTTGGGGACGCAATTCAAGTACTACTTGCACAATTTCAGGAATAACATCTCCTGCCTTTTGCATAATCACCGTATCTCCCACACGCACATCAAGACGCTTAATCTGATCCTCGTTATGAAGCGTCGCACGAGAAACGAGCGAGCCTGCAATACGCACAGGACGCAAATGCGCCACCGGAGTAACAACGCCGGTGCGTCCCACCTGAAGGACAATGTCTTCAACTATAGTTGTCGCCTGCTCAGCAGGAAACTTAAACGCAATACCAAAACGAGGGGCTTTGGCGGTATACCCCAAGATACGTTGATATGAAATTTCGTTTATCTTTACCACTACCCCATCCATCCCATATTGTTCCGCATCTTTTTTAGGTGTCCATTTTGTATAGTACGCAACAACATCAGACAATGTACGACATACAGCAAAGTGTGGATTTACCGTACAACCTACTTTTTTGAGAAGAGCTAATTCATCCTCCTGTGTATCGGGTGACAGTACATCGGTATTTACAACATCAATAAAATCAATGTCATAAAAAAACATTCGAATGTTTCGCTCTCGTGTTATTTCCGGGTCAAGCTGACGAACAGATCCAGCTGCTGCGTTACGAGGATTGGCAAAAACTGGTTCACCTTTCTTTTCTCGGAGAGCATTAATACGCACAAATTCCTTGTGTGGCAACCACGCCTCCCCAACAGCAATAAGAGATATCTGCTCTTTAAGCACATGCGGCACATCCTTGATAGTACGAACAGTGTGTGTAATATCTTCTCCTGTAATGCCATCGCCCCGCGTAAGAGCACGCACCAAAACCCCCTTCTCGTACACAACCACAACCTTAAGACCGTCAATTTTATGCTCAGCCACGTACGTAGGGGCTGGCTTAGATACGCCACCCCCAGCAAGTAGTTTATGCACACGATCACTCCAGAGAGATAACTCTGCTTCATCAAACACATTGTCAAACGACCACTGCCGCACAGAGTGCTTTACTTTTTTAAAAGCATCACTTGGAGCTCCTCCGATAACATCTCGCGGCGAAACACCTTCCCCTATACTGGGACTCATTTCTTCAAGGTTCTGCAACTCAGAAACGAGCGAGTCATATGCTTCGTCAGTAATTTCTGGCGCATCCTTTTCGTGGTACAGCGCCCGGTGGTACTCAATAAGAGCACGAAGTGCCTGCATACGCATCAAAACCTCTTTTGAAACCCCTTTTTGCTTCATTCTCTATTAATACTCTATTTTAATAGCACGCTCAACTGCTCGAGCATCAGATTGACCACTTATGCCACGATTAAAACCACTTGCCCGCACGACTGTTGATTGACAATTTACACCACAGTTAACTTTTGTAATGCTCACATTTGCCGAAAGCTGCGGATTAGACCCCCACTCGATTGAAAAAGTATGCGAGCCACCGCTTATTGACGAAGTAATAGTAGAACCAGCAACGCAATAAATAGTTGCAGGAGCTAACGCGGCGAAGGCATTAGCAACCTTATCCCAATACAAAGCACACTCAGCAAGAGCATCTGATGCATAGAACGCCACCTCTGCATCACGAGCTACATTTGCAAACAAAAAACCTTTCAGCGTTAGATTTAATATTGAAACACCAATAGCAAGAACAAGGCTTGTGGTAATAACGGCGACAAGTAGCGTGAAGCCTTTTTGTAATTTTTGTTTAAATTGAACCATAAGTAGTCACTATCGATAATGGTCAAAAAGTCTTTCTTGGATAGTTATTTGTTTTCTACCAGAGAACAAATTTGCTTGCCAACTCACGCGAGCAGTAACCACAATTTCACGATCATTCGGACTTGAGTAATCATAAATAAAGAGCTTGCGTGTATAAGGAGAGAGCGCACCACCGCTCACGGCATTATTAAAGTATGACCCATTAACACTGGCAGCGGTCGCAGAATCATACTTAAGTCGACATCCTCCCCCATCGGTGCCGCAATCAAAAAAAGTTTTTGCTCGAGTGTCTATGCCACATCCATGATCATCTGCTACAGTAAAGAGCTCTTTGCATATCGTAGGAACACCATTTACATCCGTAGAAGCATTATACCAGCCAAAACTACTTCCTGAGTTTGCGAGCGCATACTGATCGCGCTTCATACGAACAAGCTCGATTGCTTCTTGCGCAAGGAAAACTGCCACCATCTCGTCTTTTGAGTAATAGGCAGTTTGAAGACCTCGTGCAGCAATTGTCATTGGACCAGCTATCGCAGTAACAAGAATAGTAATGGCGATCAGTGTCTCCATTAATGTAAATCCTTTTTGTAGAGAAATAGTACGCATAACTAATTGATCGTATCAAGAACTCGCTGAGTTGCAGTGGTTTGCACATTGAAACTCCCCAGCGTGCTTGCTTTGCTAGAAGTACCTGCAGCGCCTTCTAGTATAACTGTAACGATAGGCTGGAAAGCATCATTTACAGTTGTACCAGTTACAAAAAAGCGTAATTTTTCAATGCGAGCCTCAGGAGCAGTTATACGCTCCCAGCTAGATCCATCAACACTGCGTAGCACTGCCTGTAGCGTAGCGTCATATTTATACCCGATTCGATCGGTACCGTCTGAGTTGGTAAACTCAATTCCGTCGCCCCCTCCCGAGCAATCTGGACCAACTTCTGTGTTAGCAGAATTAACAGAGGAGGCAGAGGCAGGACATGAGTAGTTGTACCCCGTACGAATTGACCGAGTCATGGTATCCATAGCAAACGCAACGTTATCAGTAACAACTCTGAGAGCTTGCACTTTCCTATTTGCATCCACAAGCGTCAATAAAGAACCGATACTTATCATCATCACAATAGAAAAAAGAGCAACTGAAACAAGGAGCTCAACCAATGTAAAACCTTTTTTAGATATATCTTTCTGCATGAATACTTATTATGGCACGGACACCTGACCTGTATTGGTTATACGTACAGTACGTTCAATAGTATTGCGTGCATTAATGAGTGTAATTTCAACCTCCGATACAGTACCCACAGGGGAAGGCAATGTTCCCGTTCGTGCAAAGAATGCATCCGGATTCGGTCGCACAAACATTATATCAAGCGTACTTATCCAACACTCATTTGTGGCAAATGCGCCACCACTATCGCGATCCCCTGCACACAGCCCTCCTTTTCCAGCAGACAATGGAGACGGCAGTGGTTTTATAGAATTGCCTCGAGTCATAGTGAACGTATTTACCGCCTCTCCTGCATCATATGTGAGGTCGTCATTCGCATCACGAAATATAATATATTGCGTAGGAGCTGCGTGAGTAAAATGAACACCATACGCAAACGTATTGGCACCTACTTTAGTATCCTGTGCAGTAATACCTCGCTGCTGTGCATCGCGTATAGAGAGCGCTACTTCAAAAGCAAGGTTTTTGAGGAGGAGTTGCCCATCAAATCTTGCATATTGAAAAATAATAACTCCTGAGATAGTTGTGATTATAAAAATAGACACCATGAGCTCAATCAGCGTGAAGCCCCGTGAGCTATTTTTTGAATGTACTTTTTTTTTCAAAAATGACATGAAGTTATTAAAAAGAAAGCATGACATCAAAAACAGAAATCCCCAGAAAATGCGCCACACAAAAACCTGCGAGAAGAAAAGGTGCAAACGGTATCTCACTTTTCATTGTAAGCCCCATGCGCGCGCAATGAAAGCGTTTTCGTAGAGCTTCTGTGGAGCGTACGATACGTGACTGATAAGGTAAAGATTCTATATAGGTACGAATACGCTTTATTACCCACGCTAAACATACCAGTGAAACACTTATTCCAGCACCTATCCAGAATGAAAAAACAACCATAGAGACTGATGCCGGCCATGAAGCAATTATCCCGAGAGGGAGTGCGAGTTTGGCGTCTCCTAGCCCGATCCATCTTCCTTGAGAAACAAGCCAAAGAACATAAAAGAACAGAGAAGCTGAGGCGCCACCCAGCACCCTCAGTAAAAGCTCATATGTATCTGGCGCATACAAATAATGAATGCCAGAAATTAACGCGGCGCATACACTAAAAGCAATAACAAACTCGTCGGGAATAATAGTATGAAGGACGTCATATACGCTAATAAGAACAAATATAATCGCAAGACACAGATAGAGAGCACGTAGAAGCGGATCTTGTATCACATACGCAACAAACCCAAAAAGTGCACCCGTAAGAACCTCAACCATGAGGTATCGCGGAGAAATGTGAGCACTGCAATAGCGACACCGTCCACGGAGCGCCATATACGACACAACAGGAAACAAACACTTCCACGAAAGAGTGTGCCCGCACGACATACAGTGCGACCTTCCCTCGAGAGACTTTCCTGTATGAAACCGATAGATTACTACGTTAAGAAAACTACCAACAATGAGTCCGAGAAGTACGTACCAGATTACAACTATATGTTCGAGCATTACTATTCATTATACAACCCAAGCCTTCTACGCCACATGAAAAATTCTCACATCACTTAACCACAGACGTAGTCAGAGCCATCAGATATTGAAGATGCCGCAGTCGTTGTCGCTACGCCGGTACTGTCTACACAGTAAAAATCTGTTGATCCCTTAAGTTGGCCTTCGAGCGCCCACGCATCCACATCATCCGCACATGTTGCGGAAAGACTTCCCGCAACCAGAACAGCTGCCTGTAAATCTATGATTTTTTGATCAGCACAGAGACTGGTATACGCATTACCGTTATCATCATAAAACAACGCTGCTTGAGCACGAGAATTATATATATTCGACTTAATCGCAGCATCAGCTCCTTTTGTACGAGCGGTGTTGAGAGACGCCAATACAACTGATGCGAGAATACCGATAATTGCGATCACCACAAGAAGTTCGATAAGGGTGAAACCTCTTGTTTTATTTTTTATTGTCATAGTATCTATATGATACATCATATTTATTTTTAAAAAGTACTCAGAGGTTTACAAAAACCTCCTTTTTCGGGAGGTTTTTGTAAACGATACAAACAAGTATCTATTACGGACAAACAATAGCGTTAGCGGCAAGAGTTGTAGAAGCACCCCTAGAAACACCAGTACTATCTACGCACCAATACCCAGAACCACTTGTCTTAAGAGGGGCCGCAATTGCCCATGCCGCTCCTGTTGTAGCAGTTACGTGACAAATAACAGTCGTTGCTGTTCCAGCAGTACCGATAGCGCTCACTACAGAGGTTGCATCAGAAGAGCTCACTACTGATGCCAATGCAGCTGCGACCGTACTGTTAGTACAAAGGTTCAGGTAGTTGCCCTGTGTATCATAAATAATCTCAGCCTGAGCTCTGATATTTGCAAGGTTCGACTTAATCGCAGCATCAGCGCCCTTCGTACGAGCAGTGTTGAGAGACGCCAACACAACAGATGCGAGGATACCGATAATTGCGATCACCACAAGGAGTTCGATAAGGGTGAAGCCTCTTGTTCTATTATAAATATTCATACTGAATTGTTATTAAAAACTCTTTTTTAGTTAATTATAGACCACGAGTTTTAATGGCTCACATCATTATACTCCTTTCTTGACCCACAAAAGATATGCTTGGGGAAAAGCCCTACAAAAAGAGCTATATCCCTGTTGCTATGTTGTAAATAGGCATCATGATCGCAGCCAACAGAGTTCCTACACCGAGTCCAAGCATCACGATCATGGCCGGCTCAATCATATTGATAAGCGTATCTACCGCATTATTTACCTCGCGCTGATAGAACTTTGCAACAGTGGTAAGAATCGCTGAGAGACTACCTGTCTCCTCTCCCACCTTCATCATCTGTGACATTACTCCTGGAATCTCTGGAAAGTTGCCGAGCACATCTGAAACAGCTCGCCCCGCCTTCACACCAACAATCGTTTCTTCAATAATTTCTCGATATACACGATGTTCCACCAATTCAGAAGTTATTTCGAGTGTTTGCACCATCGAAAGACCAGCAGAGAGCAAGGTTGAAAGACCATCAGCGATACGTGAGAGATAGAGTCTCTGATAGAGAGTACCTACATAGGGAATTCCGAGCTTTAACTCATCGAGTGCACGTGCGCCAATTTCAGTCTTAGTAAAGCGCCATACGCCGACACCAGCAAAAGCCACAAAAATCAGGATGAGTACTATGTATTTTGTAAGGAATGCTGAAGCGGCCATCACAACAGATGTAAATACAGGAACCTCCTGCCCGGACTGGAGAATGATGTCGCTCAAGCGCGGAACAACCAAGGTCATCATGAGTGTCATCACAGTCACAAAAGTAGCGATAACAAACGCTGGGTAGATCAACGCATTTCGTGTCTTCGACATCACTTCATACGAACGATCGAGATAGTCAGCGAGCTGTGTAAAGATACTATCGAGACGTCCTGACTCTTCTCCGGCACGAACCATATTCACGTAAAACGATGAGAATGTATCCGGATGCCGAGCAAGCGCCTTTGCAATAGTACTTCCTCCTTGAATATCGTCTCCTATTTCAGTGAGGATTCTTCTAAGTAATGGATTTTCTGTTTCAGAAGCCAGCAACCTAAAGATTCGAAGAGCAGATACCTGCGCTTCGAAAAGTGTTGCTATTTGTCGAGAAAAAATAACAATCTCTTTATGAGATACGTGTTCAAGAAACGTGAGCTGAATACCAAACAGTGAACTTTTCTCAAGTGCTGGATCTATTGCCGCAACGGTATACCCACGTCTCTGGAGAGAGTTTATTGCGGAATCAATATTGGAAGCATCAATCACACCCTCCCATTTGGTACCTTTTTGGTCAAACGCTTTATAGTCAAAAAGCATATAGTTTATAGAAGACGCTTAAGTCCTTTCGGATTAGTTGAATACGCAAATGCGTTCTCAATAGAAATTTCACCTCGATGAACAAGCTCTGAGATAGAGCGATTCATTTCGATCATGCCGTGCTCGGTTCCTGTTTCAATAACAGTGTTGAGTTCATGTGTTCTGCGCTCACGTATAAGGTTTGCAACAGCATTGTTATTTATCAAAAGTTCATATGTTGGAACGAGACCTCCTGCAATTCGTGGAATAAGACGCTGAGAGAAAACTCCGAGGAGAGATCCAGCGAGCTGAACACGAATCTGATCTTGCTGTCCACCTGGGAACGAGTCAATAATACGATCAATTGTCTGCGCAGCGGTGTTGGTGTGGAGCGTTGAAAGCACGAGATGTCCTGTTTCGGCTGCAGTTACCGCAGTACTTATGGTCTCAGCGCTCCGCATCTCACCAACCATGATAACGTCAACGTCCTGGCGAAACGCTGAGTGAAGCGCAGTATGGAAGTCAGCAGTATCGACACGAACTTCACGCTGATCAATCAATGATCTCTTTGGCTCGTAGATATATTCAATAGGATCTTCAATGGTAACAATATGAGCCGCTTGAGTTGTATTAATGAGATCAATCATCGCAGCAAGAGTGGTTGACTTACCCTGCCCCACAGGACCCACACAAAGAAAGAATCCTTGAGGACGCGCTGCAAATGTTTCAAGAATCGGCGGAAGATTAAGTTCTTTAAATGTACGAATAGCGTTTTGAATATGACGCAATGCAATAGAGATGCCTCCTCGTTGAAAAAATCCATTGCCACGAAAACGCACGCCATTTTTATATGCATATGAAAAGTCTACTTCTTTCGCTTTCAAAAAAGCCTCAGCTTGCTCTTTAGTCAAAAGAGCTTTCGCAAAACCAAGGGCGTCATCTGCATCGAGAATAGGCTTCTTAAGAAGTGGAATCAGTGAGCCTGACACACGAATCATTGGATGTGATCCAACAGAGAGGTGTATATCAGAACCTCCCTCACCCACAACGATGTCTATAAGCTCTTCAAGCTCCCCCTTATAATCAATAGATGCCATATTATTTTATTTTACTGCATTCGCCTTTTTCTCTGCGTACTCTTTTACCGAACGCACAACTTCGCTCGGTATAGAATTTGCTTTGATAATGTACCCATCAGCCCCTGCTTCATTCGCAGCCTCGATATCTGTTCGCTCTCCTTGATTCGAGAGAACAATACACAAAGGATCCCCTCCGAGAGATTCAGCTCTTATTGCCTTAAGGAGATCGAGTCCTGTCAGGTGCGGCATGATCATATCGAGCAAAATGATATCAAACGAAGTTCCGCTTCGGAGCTTTTTAAGTGCTTCTTCAACGCTTTTTGCCGTATCAACCGTATACGCATTCTCACCAAACTTGAGAGCATACATATCAAGCAAGAAAGAATCGTCATCAACTATCAGGATGGTACTCATGCATCTATTATACGCTGCTTACACAAATAAAATCCGCGTTATCGACAGCTACTTTGCGACAGCCTCTGCAGCAATCGTTTCATCTTGATCAAGCTCAATAAGCATTCCTCCCAGAGCATTGACCTCTTCAAACGGTATCTCTCGTTTCATTGCTTTAATAATGGCATCTTCGCGCATAGACATAAACCCATTCTTTCGTGCGCTCTGGAAAAGATCATCCTCCCCCGCACCCTTGAGAATCAGGTTTTCTAGTTCATCATTCACATTGATTACCTCCATAACGACCGTACGACCTCGCGTTCCATTGGGGCATGCTGCACTTGGTTCTGCTCGCAACACACTTTGTACGTTTGGAATACGAGTTTTAAGAGCAGGAGCAAGTCCGGCGAACTCTTTTTCGATCATAAGCTGAAGAGATCCTTTTATAGGAACCTCTTTTCCAGAATCAGGGCAAATCTTTCGCACTAAACGTTGCGCCATTGCAAGTATGAGCGTAGGAGCTATGAGGTATGGGTCAACACCCATGTCTATCAAGCGAGGAATTACACCCACAGCACTGTTGGTGTGGATGGTCGAAAGCACTAAGTGACCGGTAAGCGCTGCCTGAATAGCGAGCTGCGCTGTTTCTTTATCACGAATTTCTCCCACCATGATTACGTCAGGGTCCTGACGGAGGACGGTACGGAGTCCACTCGCAAACGTATAGCCAATCTCTGGTCGTATTTGAGACTGACTTACTCCGTCGATCTTATATTCAACCGGATCCTCTAGAGAAATAACGTTTTTCCCAAGGCGATCAACTTCACTCAACATCGCATAGAGAGTTGTTGATTTTCCTGAACCAGTTGGTCCTGAAATAAGAATAATTCCGTGCGGTTGCCGCACCGCCTCTTGTATCATTGGAACATAATAATCAGAAATACCGATACTTAAGAGAGAGCGCACAGTACTATCAGGATCCAAGATACGCATCACAATCTTCTCTCCGTAATAGGTAGGCAGCGACGAAACACGAAAATCGATACGTCGTCCATCGATAGTTGCCGAAAATCGTCCGTCTTGTGGTTTACGTTTTTCATCGAGCCTCAGAGAAGCGAGTATTTTTACACGAGCCGCAATTGCTGTATGAATCTTGATAGGCAGCTCAATTGAGGTAGCAAGAACCCCGTCGACACGAAATCGTACACGAACCTTTTCTTCCGTAGGTTCAATATGTATGTCAGAGGCATGACCATCAACCGCATAACGAAGTATGGTTGCCACAATACGTGTAACCGGGGCGTCTTCCTTTATAACAGTTTCCTTTTCTACCTCTGTTTCAGCAGCTTCTTTTTTACGGTCTTCGATATCGCTCGTCAACTCGCTCTCCAAATCAGTCAATGCTTCGTCCACCTCACCTGTTAGATTTTCATAACCTGCCAAAACCTTCTCGAAATCTTCCTGCAGGATAATAACAAGCTTGTACGGTATATTATTTTTTGAGGAAATGAAATTTAATGCATCTGTTGCCTGAAGATTATCTGGATCGGTAATGCCCACCTCAAGAACTCCATCTTTTTCTTCGAGAGGAACAAATCTATAATGACGCGCCGATTCTTCAGGAATATATCGCAACGCGTCTGAAGCAATTTTTTCTTGTGGAGCAATGCGACGTGTAGGCAAGCGATAGTACTCGCCCATGTTCTGTAAAAGCACATCGGGATCAACCCCTCGGGCCAGCAAGCCTGCTTCAATCGAAACCCCTCCTCCTTCAGATTCAGTTAAAATTTCCGTAGCAGCCTGCTCACTTAAAATCCCCTTTTTTTTGAGTAGATCAAGAATGTACATACACAACCTCTGTAATTAAGCTCTTATCTTGAAGTACCTGAAACAGGAAGGTAAGGATTATCTCGTCCCACTGGCTCGCTCACAACTTCTTTTCTGAAATCTACCAAAGACTCAAAACGCACGTCTTGCAATACATCCCCACTTATTGATACAGACTCAATCTCTTGTAACTTAACCAACAGATCCTGCCCTGCGTACGACGCCTCACTTAACCCATCTCCCGTAACAAGATCTTCGGAATCCGCTATAAAAAGTGTATATCCAAGCCAGCCCAACACAGCGAGTCCGAAGGCGAAGAGGATATTACGAAGAAGAGATGACATATTATTTTTCAGGATTAAACGTATAGGTATGTAGAGTTATGTCAAAATCAA
>JAIETH010000013.1 GCA_019745315.1 Patescibacteria group bacterium
AATACTCGCACATCATATACAATTGCTGACGACGCTATTCGCAATCTCACCGATGAACTTTTTTCTAATCCAAACTCGTCTAATCCTGGACCAGGACTTCGACTCAACAGCCAAGGATCAGCAGGAAACCTGAACGACGAACGTATAGAAATTGGAAACATCCTCGAAAAATGGCAAGCTTCTCTCAATACTACTTCTCCGAAAAATCATGTGGCCCTTCTCGATGCAGCCGAGAAAGATCTGACACAAATTAGTACTTTTGTATCGGAGATATCACGCCTCATGTCCGAACAAGATCCTGACGCCGTATTTACTGAGGAAGTAATTGCTTCATATAAAAGCAGATTCCTCGGAGCGCGTTCACGCGTAGATAGTGCTATTCAAAGCATATCTTCGACTCGAAATGCACTTCTCTCAGCAACACAATCTACACAAGGGACAGGCGTAGCGTCTTCTGAAACAGATGCGCGTATAAAACAAGCGCTGGGATCTCTCCGAGCCGCACAAGCAGCCTATGAAAAAACACTCGTCCGATCTCCTATCTCTGGTGTGGTAAATGCATTTTACCTTCGGGCAAATGAGTACGTAGGAATGTCTACTCCTGCCGCGGTGATCGCGAATAACGGTGCGCTTGAAATCACTACGTCCGTAAGCGAGGAGGAACGAGCACTTGTGACAGTAGGAAACCCAGTAGATATCTCTACCGGGGACACAACAATCCGCGGCTCTGTAACTCGTATTGCTCCAGCCCTTGATCCCCTCTCCGGAAAAATTGAAGTGAAAGTAAGTGTAAACGAAGAAAACGTCTCTTTGGAGAACGGAGGGACTGTATCTCTTTCTCTTTTGAGTGGAACAACAACACCATCCGCTGATCTTAAAATACCACTCCGTGCCCTTAAGATAACAGCAGAAGGACCTGTTGCATTCACTGTGTCAGAAAATAACACCTTGGTATCACAACCAGTAACGCTCGGAGCAATTCTTGGCGACCTTGTGATTATTAAATCTGGTATTGAAAAAAATACACGTATCGTTACAGACGCTCGCGGACTTAAAGAAGGAGACGCTGTTACCATAAACTAATAACTCATATGCATTCTTTTTGGATTTTCTTTCTCAAAAAGCGCCAATTTAGCTGGCTCTTGATGTCTGCCCTTATTGCAGTTGGTATTTACTCTGCATATATAATCCCAAAAGAATCAGCGCCAGAAGTGGTAATCCCAATTGGTGTTATATCTACTTCATACCCCGGAGCTTCGGCGGCTGATATCGAGGAGCTGATAACGAACAAAATAGAAGCCAAGGCGGGCAATGTAGACAACATCAAAACTATGTCTTCAGTGTCTCGAGATGGATTTTCGAGCATCACAGTTGAATTCGATGCAAGTGCTGATATCGACAAATCAATTCAGGATTTGAAAGATGCGGTAGATACTGCCAAAAGCGAGCTTCCTCAAGACGCCAACGATCCTTTTGTAACAAAAATTAGCTTTTCAAATGATCCAATATTTATCGTTGCCATCTCTGCAGATCTTCCTGGGATAGAATTCACACGACTTGGAGAAAAAATTCAAGATGAACTTGAAGGAGTGAGTGGTGTTTCCGATGTAGAGATCACAGGTACCCGTGCACGAGAGACACAGGTGACTGTCCGCCAAGAAGCTCTCCTTACCTACAACATAACCCTCAGCGATGTTGCAGCAGCACTTCAAGCAGCGAATCTTTCTATTCCAATAGGAAACGTAAATACTGAGAATATAGAGTACGCAATACGTTTTGAAGGAGATATTGCTGACGCAGAAGAGATCAGAGATATACCAATACGCACACAAGGTGGGCAAACTATTTTCATACGCGATGTAGCAACCATCACCAATGGTGTTGAGCGTGCAGAGACAATTTCTCGTGTTTCAGTAGACGGCGCACCTGCTGAATCAGCCATGAGCGTTGCTATCTATAAACGCACAGGAAGTGACGTAACAACCATATCTAAGCTTGTTAAAGAAAAACTAGAGGAACTACAGGCGCCGAGTGGTCTCTTATCTGATTCCCAAGTACTCATTGTGTTTGATCAAGGAGAAAATGTAACAAAAGACTTAAGTGAACTCACGACAACAGGAGTCGAAACAGTTCTCTTGGTTGTACTCTGCCTCCTATTAACAATCGGCTGGCGAGAGTCACTTGTTGCCGCACTATCTATCCCCCTTTCTTTTGTAATCGCCTTCATTGGACTTTACCTTTCAGGGAACACCATAAACTTTGTATCGCTTTTTGCACTCATTCTCGCAGTGGGTATCTTGGTTGACTCAGGGATCGTAGTAACGGAAGCAATACATACGCGGATGCGAAAATTTGCAACGCCATATGAAGCTGCGAAAGAAGCAATTCGTGAATACTCATGGCCACTTATTGGCGGAACCATGACTACAGTCGCAGTATTCGTTCCCCTCTTCTTCCTTTCAGGAATAACAGGAGAATTCATTGCGTCAATTCCGTACACAATTATATTTGTACTCCTCGCATCTATCTTTGTGGCGCTTGGTATGGTCCCTCTTATCGCAATCTATATCACAAAGAACGCAAGCTCAAATCGTTTTGAAGTTCTCCAAGAAGAATACGCACACAAAGCCCAAATGTGGTATCGAGCACGACTTTATTCATTCCTTCAGAATAAAAAATCTCAACGGATTTTCTTGTGGGTGCTTGCGATTTCTTTTTTTGCAGTACTCACACTTCCGGTAAGTGGACTAATGAAAGTTGTTTTCTTCCCGGGAGAAAACGTTGATAATATCTACATTGAAGTAGAAGCGCGCCAAGGAACTCCTGTAGAAGAGACAGATCTTTCACTTCGCGCCGCAGAAGAAATTCTCTATGAACTTCCGTACGTTGAATCATTTACCTCAACGGCAGGTCGCGGATCATCATTTACCGGAAGCAGCAATGCAGGAGGCAAGTTTGCTAACATTAGCGTCACATTAAAAGAAGACCGTGATATCACGAGTGCAGACGCAAGTATCATTCTTCGCGATCTATTCTCAGAAATTCCTACCGCAACATTCCGTATCACCGAGGAGCAAACAGGACCATCTTCAGGTGCTCCTGTATTTATCAAGTTCTTTGGAGAAGATCTTGAAAGCCTTGCACTCACAGCAGAACGAGCAGATAAACTGCTCGCAAGTATCGACGGTACACGAGATATTACCACCAGCACTAAGAACAATGCGACAGAAATAGTGCTCACGATAGACAAAGCAAAAGCAAGCGCACTTAATGTGTCACCTCGTGCTGTTGGAGAAGTATTACGTGGAGCCGTGTACGGGATAACAGCCACTACTATTACTGAAAATGGTGACGATGTTGATATTATTGCAAAAATTGCACTCGACTCGGAAGCAGGAGATCCGGCAGAGACACCAAAAATTACACTTACCGATCTCAAGGGGCTACGAATTGAAACACAGGATGGTTCCTCAGTACTTCTCGGCTCAATAGTGGAGGAAAAACTCGGAGCAGCACAAGCTTCAATTGTGCACGAAGACGAGACACGAGTTGAGACAGTGTCTGCGTACACACAAAATGGTGTTACGGCGACCGAAGTAGTATCCGCATTCAAAGCACGCGAGAGCGAACTTGAAATACCTGAGGGGGTACGAATTTCATACGGCGGAGAAACTGAAGATATAAACAAATCATTCACCGAGATGTTTGTCGCTCTTATTGCAGGCCTTGTATTTATGCTTGCAATTCTCGTACTCTCATTCAACTCAATCCGATATGCACTCTATCTTCTTCTTGCAGTCCCCTATTCTCTTATTGGAGTATTTGTGGGACTTACGCTCACAGGACAACCTCTCTCCTTTACCTCACTTCTTGGAGTAATTGCTCTCGCTGGAGTTATTATTAACCATGCCATTATTCTTATGGACTCCCTCCTTCATATGCACAAAGCGCGCACAGATGCTCCGCTTATCGATGTGGTAGCAGATGCATCAGTAACCCGCCTTCGTCCAATCGTCCTTACTACCGTGACCACTGTTATAGGAATGGTGCCGCTTTCTAGAATTTCAGATTTCTGGAGCCCGCTTGCATTCACTATTATGTTCGGACTTACATTTGCTATGATTCTTACACTCGTATTGGTACCAACACTCTTCTACCGCCATGAACTAAAGATTGAGGCAAAGAAAAGCACGTAAACTATTCACTTACCTCACAGGATCTTGTTGATGCGGTTTATCTGCAGGATGAGCGATCTCAATAGAGACCATTGAACGCTCAACGATAAAAGCAGAGAAGGAATTCATGATGGTAGTCGCCATAAACGAAAGACCTCCAATAAGTGCAATAAAGTGAATAACTGATATATACGGTATGGTATGCCAGTATGCATACGCACCTTTCTTATTCATAAGAATTGTATGAAGTGCCATGAGAATACAAACTATGTTATGTATGAATCAAAGTATATAGCGTGACACGTATATCCTCTAGGATTTTTTTGTAGATAATCCTGATGATACTCTTCAGCTGGCCAAAAACGTGTTAGTGGTTCAAGTGTTGTCACTACAGGATCTGCCCACCTACCAGACTCATTAACGATATCAATCATTCGCTCGGCTTCTACTTTTTCTTCAGGGCTCGCGTAGAAAATCGCTGAACGGTATGACGTACCTTTGTCATTACCCTGCTGATTTAGGGTTGTTGGGTTATGAATTTGAAAAAAGAAATCTAGAATCTGAATATACGTAATTGTGTCTGTATCGTATTCAATCTCAAGCGCCTCAGCATGCCCGCTGTGCTGTTCGTACGTTGGATTTTCATCAACTCCCCCAGTGTATCCTGCTTCAGTACTAATGACCCCGGGAAGATCGCGAAAGAGCTCTTCCAGACCCCAAAAACACCCCCCTGCTAGTACTGCCTTTTTATTCATGCTGCTTGAAATCTAGAGAGATGCTATTAATACAAAACCTATCACAAGTTGCACCGTTTTTCTTTGGACCATCAGAAAAAACATGTCCGAGATGAGCTCCACACTTTTTACATCGTACTTCTGTACGCTCCATACCATGACTACTATCCATTACGAGAGTCACCGCTTCGGTATTTGCTGGATCTGTAAATGAAGGCCACCCTGAACCACTATCAAACTTAGTCTCCGAAGAAAATAATTCAGCGTCACACACCGCGCACCGATATATTCCTTCTTCATCATGATGAGTATATTTCCCTGCAAATGGCGCTTCTGTTCCTCCTTCGCGGGCAACTCGATAGAGTTCAGGCTTTTCTTTTTTTAACTCTTCATCTGATTTCATATCAACAATAGTATAGTGTCTACTACTCTCTGTCTAATGATTGGGTTAAAAATGCAATATCTCCTCCCACTTTTTTCTTAGGATTCATGTTATTTTTGGGATCATATATGTCCTTTATGCGCTTAAAAGCGCTACAGAGCTCAGCTCCATAAAACTCTTCTAGAAACGGAGTACGTATAATTCCATCACTATGATCTGCGCTGATGTTTCCGCGAACTTCTTTGACAAGCACAAAGACTTCACGCATAAGCTCAATGATATCTTCTGCGACAGAAGGTGAATTAAAATTAAATACAGGAATGATGCGAAACGATCCTTCTCCGATATGTCCATGGAATCCATATTCAATTTTTCGTCGTGTAAGAATAGATCCTAGTTTTTCTAAAAAGACACCTAAAGAAACAATAGGCACAATTACATCTTCTATACACGGTACCGCCTTATACCCCTTTTCGTTATGATCTCGTATCAACAAAAGAGAATTTCTTCGTATCTGCCACAGAGACGCAACATCAGTTTCAGTAGTTACGTGTCGGACAAAATATCCTTTATCTCTAAGTGCATCATGACAACGGACTGCCTGCGCTTCAGTCTCTTGTTTTGTGCTCTCGCTTAGTTGAACCAAAATAAAAAGATGTGCGTTTGGATCGATATATGCATGCATTCTATCAGCATGTTCTTTTAGATATATTTCAGCTTTTTTAAATGTATTGCTGTCAAATGTCTCAAGTCCTTCTGGGTTATATGCGCGAACCAATTCGATAACCTCTCCGAGATCATGTAATGTTTGAGCAGAAATAACTAAAAGTTCAAGAAATTGTGGCACAGGAACAAGTTTAAGCACCGCTTGAGTCACAACGCCGAGCGTACCTTGTGATCCAACAAAAAGCGCCGCCTCATTGAACATTTCTCCTGAGACGACTTTATCGAGTCGATACCCAGACGCAACTTTTCTAACATCTCCAGCAGCACGTTGGAGTGCCTGCCCATATTTCTCAAAAAGAGACAAGACCTCCTTCTCGCGTAGCAAATCTACCGAAGAAATAGAGCGAGGACCCATCGTGACAACTTCTCCACTCGGTAAAACAACAGTAAGCTCAAGAACATTATCTATCGTTGCTCCATGTCGTAAGCTTTTTTCTCCTGACGCATTATTCCCTATCATCCCTCCAATACCACACAGCCTGTGCGATGACGGATATGGCGCAAACATAAGACCATGCTCAAGTGCTGCGTCTTCAATATCCCTAAAATAGGCCCCCATCTCAACGGTTGCTGTCTGGGCAATCGGGTCAATGTGAATCTTCTTCATATACTTCGTCATGTCGACAATCCATCCGGCATTGAGAGGTCCGCCACTGAGACACGTACCCCCCGCGCGCACTGTAAGAGACGCATTTTCGTCGTGCTCTTTTTCTTTGTCGCACAAAACAACCAACGCAACGACGTCTTCTGTATTTTTTGGATACCAAACCTTTTTAGGAACCACCCTAAATGCGCTCGCATCTCGTGAGTACGCTTCAAGCGACATCTCATCAGTTACACTCTCTCCCGTAAACCCAGAGACTACCTGCTTTGAATCAGCGTGAGTAAATACGAAATTGTTTTTCAAAAAACCAAACATACGACACGAACTACTCTGTTGTTACTCCATCAAAATGCTCTTCGTGAGATTCTGCATCAATACGTGTAGCGTGCACCGTACCATCTTTATGGTGTGGAGGAGTGTAAATCGTATACAGCTTTAAATAATCTGTTGTAGATGTATTTATTATATTGTGAGAAGCTCCTTCCGGGACAATCGTGGTATCGCCATCTTTTACAATATGATCTACCCCATCAATATGAACCACCCCTTCTCCTGCTTCAAAGCGAAAAAACTGATCTGTGTCCTCATGAACCTCAAGCCCAATTTCCTCTCCTGGCCGTAGTGCCATGAGGACTAATTGAATATGAGCGCCTGTATAGAGAACGCGGCGAAAGTCAGTATTTTCCTTTGTGAGAGTTTCAATATGGTCTGTATATCCTTTTTTCATAACAATAAAAAGCTATTTAATAAAAACCGTAGCAAGTACACCAAGCGTCACAAGCACTCCACCCGTCACATTGCCTAGGGTTGGTTTTTCTGCAAGAAAAACAAATGCAAGAATAATAGTGAATGCTATAGAAAGCTTATCAATCGGTGCCACTTGGGACACCTCTCCAAGCTGTAGTGCTTTATAGTAAAAAAGCCACGAAAGTCCTGTAGCAAGTGCTGAAAGAAATATGAAGATGTACGAGAAACGTGAGATCTTCCACATATCTCCCGCATTCCCTTGAATCCACACAATACCCCAGGCAAAAACAACGATCACGATGGTGCGAAGTGCAACAGCAAGATTACTATCAACTCCTTTAATTCCTATTTTGCCAAAAATAGCTACGAGAGATGCAAAAAAAGCTGCGAAAAGTGCGTATACAATAGCGGTCATGAAAATAGTATAGCACTCCACTCACAAAGGTATACTGACAAAAACTGCTTAATTCTTTTTTGCGCGTCTGCGCTCTAAATACCAGTGACCGTATATACCCGCAAGCACGATGACGTTCGGGATAAAAATCCATGGATTCGACCACGAAATACCATTGAATGAAAAATCTGAAAGAGGCCATAAAAATGGCGTTGAGAAAAATTCTTGCGTATGCGTCGGCATGTCCACAAGTATATGAAGAGGCCAGCCCAAGGTAAGCCATACCCACGCCCTGCGACCAAGCAATACGAGGATAGCTATCACCACTGCGTAGATAACGAGACTATGTGTCACCTGATACATCACGTGGACAAAATCTGGAATACTAGCCATGCTCGGCTGGCCGTGGCTATGATCCTCCATAGGATACAAACCAAGAAGCATCAAGACAAAATATGGTCCGAATGAAAAAATATCTGGCATGATACCGAAAAAGAATGCTGTAAAAAATTTCTTTTTACTTTTTCGTCCAAACAAAGCTCCGCCATATAGTCCATGAGAAAGTGTATCCATAGAGCCATTCTAACGAGAAAAAACAACTTACACCAGGAAACATATTTGCTATACTTCAGATCATGATAGGAAACAGAGCCTACCCTCTCAATACGAAACCTACCCAGAAAGGCGCTGTACTTTATTGGATGGATCGAGATATGCGCATCAACCATAACTGGGCTCTCATCCACGCACAGGAAATCGCTACAGCACAAAACCAGCCTCTTATTATTGCCTATAACCTCGTCAGTAACTTTCTCAACGGGAGCGCGCGCCAGTGGATTTTTAAAATCAAAGCACTACAAGAAATTGAAGAAGCATGTGGAAAAAAGAATATTCCTTTCTATTGCATACATGACACAACTGGGGAAAATTCTCCTCAGCTTCTTATTGAGTTCATACGTACACACAAAATAGGTACGGTGGTGACTGACTTCTCCCCTCTTCGAATACAAAGAAACTGGAAGAAAAATGTGGCAGAAGCTATAGAATGCCCGCTCATTGAAGTTGATGCGCACAATATTGTGCCCGCTCGCATTGTTTCAGAAAAACAAGAATACGGCGCATACACAATCCGATCCAAACTATACAAATTGCTTCCCAACTACCTCGATTCGTTTCCCGATATCAAAACACAAAGCACTACCCATACACCACCAGCCATTGATTGGTCGGCACTCCTTTCTCATGCAGATATTCCAAAAGATACCACTGAGGTAACATGGGCACAGCCAGGCTCACGTCACGCAGAATCCATACTTGAAGATTTTATACGTACCCGACTGGCGCGATATGCAACAGAAAGAAACGACCCTCTCGCCGAAGCTCAATCCGATCTCTCTCCCTATCTCCACTATGGAATGATAGGGGCTCAACACATAGCTCTTTCAATAATGGAAGCGACAGAAACACCTATAGAAAAACTTATTGACAAGCATAAAAATAAAGCCTCTGTAGAAGAAAATGCCACACTTTCACTTTCAGATAATGCAGGCGCATTTCTTGAAGAGCTTATTGTACGAAAAGAGCTTGCTGACAACTTTTGTCTCTACAACGACAACTACGATACTACACTAGGATTCCCTGCATGGGCACAAAAGTCACATGCAGTACACAGAAAAGATGCGCGAGAATACATATATGCACGAGAAGAATTTGAAAAAGGATTAACTCATGATCCATTATGGAATGCATGTCAGCAAGAAATGGTAACAACAGGGAAAATGCATGGATATATGCGCATGTATTGGGCAAAAAAAATTCTTGAGTGGACGGCAACACCTGAAGACGCACTCGCTACTGCTATTTATCTGAATGACAAATACGAACTGGATGGGAGAGATCCAAATGGGTATGCGGGCATAGCGTGGAGCATAGGAGGCGTTCACGACAGAGCGTGGTTTACCCGCCCCATCTTTGGACAAATTCGTTATATGGCACGAAGCGGTTGTGATAAGAAATTCGATACAAACGCATATATAAAAAAATATCTGGCACCGAGCTTATTCTAAAAACAAAAAGATTCACCCATGTGAATCTTTTTGTTTACATGGATATACCACCATGTCCCCGTTAAAGAACAATCTACGCTTGAGAGACGCAGCGAGAGATCAGCTCGCTATCTCTATAAAGAGAAGCCGTATCAAATTCATATAATTACACCTACGGAATTGATGAGCCAGCCACAAACCCAGTACTCCAACAAAGCTGAAGACTGTAGCCGCCCGACGGTCGATTTATATTGAGCACATCTCCAACAAGATAAAGACCTGACACAATACGAGATTCCATTGTTTTAAAATGAACCTCAGGCAGCGCAACTCCTCCTGCTGAAATCACTGCCTTATCTGCACCAAGGAGACCTTTTACGGTAAGAGGAACAGCTTTAAGTAGGTGCGCTATACGCGCGCGCTCGAGAGTTGTAACGCTATGATTAGGCGTATCGCCATCAACCTGAGCAATGGCAAGAAAGGGTGCTATAAGAGCTGCGGGCATAAATACACCTAACACATTTTTTACCTTCTTATTAGATTCTTCTTTAAAAAGTTCTGTTATTTTTTTACGTATTTCGTCTTGTGGAATATTAGGCACAAGGTCAAGCGAAAGAGTCACAGAACTATGCGCCAAAAGATCTCCTACCTCACTACTCATATTAAGTACTGTTGGACCAGTAATACCAAAGTGAGTAAATAAGAGCTTGCCACTGTGCGAACTTACTTTTTTGGCATCAGAAAAGATAGTTACTGTGACTTGCGGCAACGTAACTCCGCCAAGCTTTTTGACCCACGTATCTTTAAGTGCAATAGGCACAAGTGCAAAATTATTTTCTATAACTGTATGTCCCAGCTTTTTAAGCCACGCAAATCCTTCTCCTGTAGAACCGGTCTCTGGATGTGATGTACCGCCGGTTGCAACAACACATGTTCGAGCAATAATCGATTCGCCTGTCTTTAGAGAGATAGTAAAATTTTTCTCTGTAGCATCTTTCACAATACTTGAAACAACACTACGCGTTTGTACGGCTACTCCATGCTTTTTCATTGCATCAACAAGAGCGCTTTGAACAGAGAGGGCTGTATTGGACACCGGAAACATTCGTCTTTCATTTTCTTCTTTCAGGAGAACTTTTTTCTCTTCAAAAAAGGTAATCGTGTCAGTAACCGCAAATTGTGAAAAGGTTGAAAAAAGAAACTTGCCTGCTTCCTTGTACTTTGCAAGTATCGCCCGTACTTCTGGCGTATTATTCGTGATATTGCACCTACCTCCTCCTGAGATAAGCAACTTTTTCCCAAGTGTCTCATTTTTTTCCAAAAGCAAAACCTTTCGACCGCGAGCCGCAGCTGTGAGCGCTGCCATCATGCCCGCCGGGCCGCCACCAACCACAACCACATCCCAAAGGGTAGAAAATAGCTCTTTTTGAGATAGTTTATTTGTAGACATATAGCAATTAGATTAGCATACGGGCTTTTTATGAACTTAGCCACCAAAAAGACCGAGAGGAGCTTTTTTTGAGCCAAAATGCTACACTGCATTGATCCAAAGTCAAATACATATGGCATATCTACCCAAACGAAAACTGGTCTCCCGGCCCTTCCAACAGCCTCAGGATGAGGAGGTTTTTCCTATGCGGATCAATAAATACCTCGCCCTCAAGAAATACTCTACTCGACGAGGTGCTGATACCCTTATTGAGACAGGGCAGGTCTTTATCAATGACAAACTAGCTGTCCTTGGAGATAAGGTACATGAAGGAGATGTTGTGGACGTCCGTTTTAAAGGCAAGCAAAAACACCTCGTATACTACGCATACAACAAACCTCGAGGCGTACTGACCCATTCAGCAAAACCAGGCGAGAAAGATATCAAAGGCGAAGTCTCTGTTCCTGGTGTATTCCCTATTGGTCGCTTGGACAAAGACTCAAGCGGACTCATGATACTTACCAATGATGGACGTATTACTGAGCGTCTCCTTCACCCTCGTTTTGACCACGAAAAAGAATACGAAGTAACAACAAAAGAAAAACTCCGTTCAAGTTTTAAGGCAAAAATGGAAGCCGGTGTTCGTATTGAGTATGAAACAACAAAGCCATGTAAGGTAACCATAATTGACGAGAACACTTTCCGAGTAACACTTACAGAAGGAAAGAAACATCAAGTGCGCCGCATGTGTGTTGCACTTTTCCAAGAAGTACGAACCCTCAAGCGTATCCGTATCATGAATATACGTCTCAACAATTTACCTGAAGGCGCACATCGTGCCATTGAAGGAGCTGAATGTACTGAATTTCTCAAACTTCTCGACCTTATCTAATTCTCTTAAAAAATATAGCAAAAAGACGCAAAAAGCCACGAGAAGTTTTTTAAAACCAGACCTACCCCAGCCTTTTAAAAAACCTCTCCTGGCTTTTTCTAAAAACTGCTCTGCTTTTAGATTCCTTTTTCCAAATCCAATACCTCATCAATTCGTACCTGATCCACGAAGTCAGGTACGTGAGAGACAAGAATCATTGCTCCCTGGTACGCATGAAGTGCTTTTGCAATGAGTGGAATATGTCTAAAGTTAATATGGTTTGTCGGCTCGTCAAGAATAAGAAGGCCTGGCTCTTCAAGCACAAGACGTGCAAATGCTACAAGTCCTTTTTGCCCCTCTGAGAGATTACCAATTTTTGTATTGATTACATCTGAGGTAATCAAAAAGCCTGCCGCAGTAGCGCGCATTCGCTCCTCTTCTTGCTTCTCCATAGCAGCTAAGAGTGATACCCGAACCGTTTCGTCAAAGTTAAGCGTTGAGAAATCTTGTCTGTAGTATCCAACTCGCACCCCCTTTCCTATCGCACAACCTTCTGCCTCACCCTTAGCAATAGATTCAAGAAGTGTACTTTTTCCGATACCATTCGGCCCCTTGAGCAATAAGTGATTTCCTCTTCGCAACACAACATCAGCTTTTTTTGAAACGGGCTTATGCGTTGAGGGATTAATCACATTATATGAAGTGATGGTGAGGATATCTCCTCCTGCGTCAGCTTGCACAGGAATAGTAAATGGGCGAATTGTTTTATCCTCCTTGCGCACATCAACACGAGCCGCTTCAAGCTCTTCTGCTTCTTCGCGCATCCGCTTTGCAACGAGTCGCATACCTCCTCCTTTATTTGCAAACACATTCGCCTTATCTTTATTCTCTTGTGCCTTCTTTGCAATCTGAGCATTTGCGCGATTCTCTTTTTCAATACGAGCACTAATGTCCTTTACCACATCAAAATAGTTTCCTGAATATTGCTCTACCTTGTGTGTATGCACATCAAGATAGAGAACAGTATCGGTAAAAGAATTTAAAAACTCAGCATCGTGAGAAATTACAATAACCGTTTTCTCATAGTGTATTAAAAAGTCGGTGAGGTGTTTGATCCCAGCTTTATCAAGATTATTAGTAGGCTCATCAAGCAACAAAAGATCTGGATCTTGGATGAGTGCGGAAGCTAAAAGCAATCGTGCTTGCTGCCCACCGGAAAAGCTACTTACAATCCTGTCATGCAGCTTTGCGTGACCTTTGAGATTTACAACTTCAAGCACTTCATCAATCCGTGGATCAATATCATATTTTTTTTCAGAAAATCTACGTTCAAAAAACTCACGCACAGTCAATTCCAATTCTTCGCGAGGAATCACCTGACGAGAAACAGCGATAGAAAGCTTTGGAAATATATTAATCTTTCCAGAATCAAGCTTTCGATCTTGAGTAATAAGTGAAAAAATAGTGCTTTTCCCAGCGCCATTTTGCCCCATAAATGTGGTCTTCGTCCCACGACGCACAGAGAAATTAACCTCTGTTAAAATAGGTTTTGTAGCGCTGTATTCAAACGACGCGTCTTCAAATGAAATGATTGTTTCGCTCTTAGCCATATCTATTGAGATCCCTGAACCTTGCCCATCCTACTTCATTTTTGAGAGTTCGGATAGAGCTGGGTTAAAAATGTATGCTTTAGGCAGGCAC
This sequence comes from Patescibacteria group bacterium, assembly GCA_019745315.1. Lineage (GTDB taxonomy): Bacteria > Patescibacteriota > Minisyncoccia > Phycocordibacterales > UBA918 > JAIETH01. Next base: position 13,809 of record JAIETH010000013.1, read on the forward strand.
ATAGAGTTTTTGAAAGGTTGGGGGTAGGTCTGGGTTCAAAAACTCTATGTGACTGCCTCACCAATGAAAAAATAAGAAAAGCCGCTTATCTTGCGAGAAGCGGCTTTTCTTTAGTGTAGGATTACGCGCGAGCTACGTTTGTAGCAGCAGGTCCCTTGTCTCCGTTTGTAACTTCGAAAGTAACTGAGTCACCTTCGCGTAGTTCATCAAACATAACACCATTCAATTCTGAAGAGTGAAAGAAAAGGTCTTTCTCCTCGCCTGGGCGAGAGATGAAACCGTATCCTTTTGGATTCAGAGTCTTGATAGTTCCGTTCATATATTGTTCTTTGATTGCTTGTATATATAAGGCAAAACTCGACTCTATTTCTTACCTTAGATTTCTATTATACCACACCTTGTATTTTTATGAAAGGGGATTGACTGAACTTCTATTTGTACAAAAAAACACCCCCTATTGGGAGGTGCCTTACGGAGGTGCGAATACCCGTCTTCGAGCGTCTACCGAAGCGCAACAAGAGGTGCGGGCGCCGTTCTCCGTCCAAGAATAAAGTGCAAGATGTAGTCTCGGAGCAGAGCAGGATTCTTCGGAAGGCAGTACCGGGTAGTTGAGCCGACCTGACTTGTAACTTCGAGCCTGTTCCCGACCATGGTAGTAGCCACGGCTACGCACTCAAACTCGCTACTCCAAAGAATGGCAGCGACAGCCACAGGATCAAAAGGAAGGATTCCTTCGGATCCCCATGACACTGAAGTCAGAACACTCCATCTGCGTAGCTGGGCGAGGAGCGAAGGTGAAATGTCCGAATTACGGAACCCTTCTGTCCATACCCGAATCGGTACGGCGTTCCCTGCCTCAAACGGTACAAGACGAATCGGCACTCCCGATTGGAGCACTGAAGCGACCGCACTGAGATCCTCCTCAACATTGAGATCACGAAGTGCAATGTGCCAGAGCCAGCGAGGATTTGAGATAAACTCTTGTCCTTGGCGCCGACCACCCACAAAGACGATCTCTCTTATTGAATTCCGGAGCGAAGCATCGCACCGGAGGATGGTAGCGATATTGGTCAGCGGACCAAGTGCAAGAATGGTCATCTGACCAGACTGAGCTTCTGCCCTGAAAGCCGAAACCATCGAGGAGCCACACTCAGACTCTCCGCGATATACAGGGATAGTTCCTGCAATTTCTCGTGCGACAGCAAACGCAACATCACTTCGGGCATTACCTCCAACAGTAGAGATCCCCACAATGTGTGCATCAGCCTGACGAGCAAGAAAAACTGCCAAGCAGTCGTCGGGATCTGCAAACCACTGATCGCTTCTACAGGCAAAATCACCATCGACCCATAGCCGCTGCTGCGTCTCCGGAGGAGGCACAGCAGACGTTCTCTCAGAAAAATGAAATGATCCGCACCCTCCAAGAAGGAGGCTGAGGACAAGAAGAATCTTGTTCATGCCACACATCCTTCAGAGTTTTTTCTGAAACTTTTATATCACAAAATTAGAGAAAAAGCAATAGCACAGAGTTTCCTCGGATCTACTCAGCCGTTCCTTTTTTTGAAACGAGACACTGTTTGAGTTCAGGAGTATCTGTCCATCCACATTGCCCTGTTGTTTGACGTTCACACTTTGCGGTCTGGAAACATGCGTAGTATTCAGCGTATTCACAAGTGGTTACGCGCCCACCTTCTGATTCATCAACACACAATTGCCCGCTACATCCACCCACCATACAGCCACCCGCAACAGCTGGGGGCTTTGATCCGTCTCCAATCCCAACAGGCATGAGCTTTATATAGAATCCTTCGCTCCCATAGAGCGTATACGTACCATCCGCATTTTCTTGCGCATAGACTTCAACAGTTGAACCGATATAACTTTCTAGATCTCCAAACCCAGGAACACCCTGCACTGTCCCTACCGGTTGAGGATTAATCCGCATACCTGTAAGAGCTGTCACACGCTTACCTCCAACGACAACATAGCACTCCCCATCTGCAAAACAGCCAGTATTAACTTCTTGTAGAGCTCCGGAAAAAACATCTGCTTTAATTTTGTCTGTTGAAGTAGCATTCCCCTCTCCCGGAACAACAGCACCATTCGGTGATACATTGAGACGATCACTTACTACAACATGATAAAACTGAACACCAACAACTGCCAACACGATACACGAAATTCCTAAAAAGATACTAAAGTAATATTTTTGCATACCTGTACAGTATACAACAGAAAAAGTCAGTCTGTTGTTAATCCAAAATAGCGAGGAAACAGTGGATTTGAACCGTCCTGCGTTCTACCGTCTGGTGTAATTGGCACCTGTCGCACGCGCGCAGGCCATGGTAACGGCAATGTTCCTACAAAAGGTTTTTTACCAAAAAGCACATCCGCAACTCCAGCCCCCTCACTTCCTGGAAGCCACGCAGCGACAACCGCATCCCAATTCAACAGAGCATCTCCAACAATGAGCGGGCGACCAGAAATGAGTATCACTACTACCTTTTTGCTCACCCACCGCAAGCGTTCAATAGCTGCAAGATCTACCGCACTAAGTTTTGGGCTTTCTCTATCACCAACTCCTTCCGCATACGGAGATTCTCCCACCACCGCAATACCTACGTCAGCATATTCCAAGTCATTCTCAAAGACTCCATCGCTACTGTACTCAACGCGCACATCACTCCCCGCAATCTCCTTAATTCCTGTAAGGATTGAAGTACCTGGAAACCAATTACCGTCAACACCTTGCCATTCTATGGTCCAGGCCCCTGATTGTTGTCCAATATTATCAGCAGCACTTCCTGCGACGCGAATATGCTTTACATCATCACGCAAAGGAAGCACCTCTGCTTCGTTTTTTAATAACACCAACGACTCTGAAACTGCCTCGCGCGCAAGTGTGCGATGTTCCTTACTTCCCACAACAGAAGCGTCAAACGTAGGCGATTCATCAAATAATCCCAATCTGAATTTGGCACGCAGTATTCTTCGAACAGAATCATCAATGCGAGCCATAGAAATATCCCCACGGGAGACAGCGCTGATTACATTGTTGGTAAACGATTTATACTCAAAAGGCACCATAACCATATCAATTCCTGCATTGATTGCGATTACAGATGCACCATATTCACTACCAGGAATTTCATATACTCCGTACCAATCTGAAACCACGATGCCATCAAACCCTAACTCTCCTTTGAGAACATCAGTTACCAAATAACGCTGAGCAGCCAACTTTGTGTCGCCCCACGTATTAAGTCCGATCATCACGCTCCCCGCACCGGCCTCTACCGCCTCTCTAAAGGGAGGTAAGTACACACTGCGCAACAACTCTTCACTTGATTCTGTCACGCCCTGATCGATGCGATACTCAGGATTTGTCGCAGTACCCCACCTCATACCTCCAAGACCAATATAGTGTTTCAGCGTACTTAAGATAAAAACTTTTTCTTCATCATTCTTGTCCTTACTATCTTCAACCTCTTCTAAACCTTTCACATACGCGGCGCCGAGCGTGCCTGCCAAAACTGGATCATCTCCAAACGCCTCATATGTTCTACCCCATCGAATATCTTGCGGGAGATCAAGATTCGGAGAAAAACTCCACGATACACCTGTTGCTTTAATCTCGCGCGCAGTCGCACGCGCTATTTTATAGACTAAATCAGCATTCCCTGTAGCGCCAAGACCGATTGCATGTGGAAAAATAGTAGCTCCCACAACATTAGTGTGACCATGAACAGCATCCACTCCATACAAAATAGGAATCCCCAAACGACTTTGCTTAGATGCCTCAGTAAATCCTGAAACCATTTCGAACCATCCTTCTGGGGAATTATTTTCTGGATTTGCCCCTGCACCACTTAACAAACCACCAATACCATAGAGCGGTATATCACCCTCCTCACTAATACTCTTTTTTTCTATCAATGTCATTTGCCCCACCTTCTCTTTCAAGGTCATACGCTTCAACAAATCTTCTACTCGCGCATCAACAGTTTTTTTAGGATTCTTATATAGTGCATTTTGTGACGGCATATCTACCAATACATCTTTTTTGTTGGTAAAAAAGATATACACAGAAAGACCCGCTATTATTAATAGAAAAAATATCAGACCCATAGCTCTATAACGTACTTTTTTTGAAGAGAGAAAATTCTTTTTTGTGCGTACAGAGCGCGACATACGGCAGCATTGTACCACCTACAACTAGCTATACTGCATCAAGATATTCTCCATACCCTTCTTTCTCCATGTTTTCTTTTGGAATAAACCTGAGAGCTGCTGAATTCATGCAGTATCGTTGCCCACCTCGATCTTTTGGACCATCAGGAAATACATGCCCTAAATGAGAGTCCGCTACCCTTGAACGCACTTCTGTGCGTGTCGTAAACAAAGTATTGTCTTCGTGATATGTGAGTGCCTCCTCAGTAATTGGTTTTACAAACGAAGGCCAGCCAGTACCCGAATCGTACTTATCCTTTGAAGAAAAAAGAACTTCTCCAGATACAATATCTACATAAATTCCGTCACGATAATTTTTATCATACTCATTTGTGTATGGCTCTTCTGTACCCCCTTCTTTGACTACGTGGTATTGCAACGGCGTTAATCCCGAATGAGACTTTATAAAATCATCTCTCCCTGATGCAGTTCGATAGTATGAATACCGTAGTGGATTTTTCTCTGCATAATCTTGATGATATTCCTCAGCAGCAAAAAAGTCAGGACGCGGGAGAACTGGTATTGTGAGAGCCGTATCATATACGCCCTTTTCTTCTACTATCTGTATTGCATTTTCTGCACTCTTTTTTTCTTCTTCATTGGCATAATAGAGAGCGGGACTATATTCAACACCTCTGTCACCAAAGGAGCCTTCGCTATCACTTGCATCTGCATGAGTCATAAGATGCACCGCGAGTTTTTCATAACTAATTTTTGAAGCATCATACCTAACCTCTACCACCTCTCTATGCCCTCCTTTTGCATAGTTTTCATACGTAGGATTTTGTGTAGAGCCTCCAGCATACCCTGACACAACCTCACCTACTCCATATAGCTTCTCAAAATCAGCTTCAACACACCAAAAACATCCTCCGGCAAACAATGCAGTACTTGTGCCAATGGTCGTCTCTGATACGGTCGTCTTCACAGAAACGGGCTCTGTATCACTCCAAATATTAAGACCTACTCCGATATAGTGCACCACCACATAGAGAAAAAAGATATAGCCCACCACACAAGTGACTACCGTGATAGCAACAATATTTATAACCTCATTACGTCTTCGCTTAACGTCATCAATAGTACATATACCTTTGGTACGCCTAAAATAAATGAGAAGTGAAATCACCATCGCCATAATACCTGCGGCACGAAAAAACCATTTATAGTCTCCGTAAAAAGTATCTGCGAGGGACGAAGCGAAGCTCACGGTTCCGATTCCAAACAACACAAGAACTACCGGAGAAAGGCAGCACAAAGACGCAACGATAACAGGCAGAGAACTTATTTTAAATATTTCTTTTATATTCATAATAAACCGCTTACGTGTACTTCTAAAAAACTACAGAGACTGATTCTCTGTAGTTGCACCCCTTTCAATAGCAGTAATATCTTCAGATGTTGGAGGTGTCTTGTGTGCAAAGTGGGTGAGCTCTTTTTGCTTTCGCAGATCCTCCTCAAGCCTTACCACCTCCTTCTTTAGATTTCTATACTTAAGGAAATTACCGATACTCTCAGGAAGAATGAGGAGAAGTGTAATAAGAACACCCGAGAGAAGTGCGAGCATCAGTATAACTGCAAGCGAGCCGGTAAGCTGCCACGCAAAGAAAGTAACCGTAATAGGCGCTATGTTTTGTACGATAAAAATGACTGCTGCGGCACCAAGCAATAAACCAAGTATGAAAAGTATTACCATATAGGATTATAGTATCACGTAATAGAAAACATTATCCTTCTGCATCAAGCTTATCCGCTGCTTCAGGAGTAGAGACTGACTTACTCATAACAAAGAGTTGGATAAGGGCCCACGCAACAAACCAATATACGAGCCCTGCAAGGACAGTTGTCCATTCAATGACACTCCCCTGCACTTTTGCAACCTTAAATACATTTAAAAATGGACTTACTAAGGGATAACTTAGTGTATATATAAAATCGGAGAAACCTGCAGCAGGGTTTGCTCCTAAAAGTTTCAATACGAAGCGAAAAGCAAGGAGGGTCTCAATGGCACCGAGAATATACCATACGATTTGTGTACCTCTATATAACGGCTTAGTGCGTGGAGATATGTGTGAATCCATAAATATATATAATTACTAAGAAATAAGCCCTTCATCAGAGCCGTCATAGCTTTTCTTATATTACAAAGAGAGAGCGTCTCCAAAATTCATCGGAGCACTGTGTGCGTTCTGCGGCTGCATACACGTTATCGTAGTGGCAGTACTTTTTTCTGTAACAGACACTCCTTCTCCTGCAAATACATACACAGAGTTGACATCTTCATAGCGATACCCGGTATTTGAAGCCCTCGGGAATGACTCAGTAAGAATACCATCAACAAAAACATTCAACGTTTCATTGTCTGGAAACCCCGCTATAAAATATGACTGATCTGTACACACGAAATAAGCAGAGGGACTCCACATAGAATTAGAATCATATGAACGAGTACTTTCTTCTGAAGAGTCAGAATCTAAAACAACTACTGGTTCTGGCGTATTGTGGTACAAAGAAAATAGTACCCCAGCACCCACCAACAGCAACCCCCCTATACAAAGTTTTACGTACACGAATTTGGCTAGGTACTAAATTTCGTCGAGCGCTTTTTCTATAAGGTCTTCAGCATCCTCAATCAAATCCTCAGCATCATCTTCTTCATTATCATCAATAGCATCCTCGGCGTCATCAAGTTTTTCTTCCGCATCGTCGAGATACTCCTCTGCATCATTTACATTTTCTCCATCATTTTTAGCCTCTTTAACTTCTTTTCGTGCATCACTCAACTCATCACGAGCATCATCAAGCATATCTTCAACATCACCATTTGTACTTTCTCCAATAGCATCAACTGCATCCTCAACAGCATCTTCTGCGTCTTGCGCAAGGTCAAGCGCCTCTTCGGCATTATCGTCATCGAGCGCGTCATTTGCCTGTTCAATCAATTCTTTTGCTTCGTCGAGTAGATCTTCCGCTTTCTCTACTTTCTTTCCATCATCATCAGCGTCTTCAATCTTTTCTTCTGCTGCATCAATTTTGTCTTCCACCTCCTCAATCAGATCTTCAGCTTTATCTTCCTCAGAGACTCCACCAGCATCCTCAAATGCGTCTTCAGCGTTATCAATCGCATCTTCTATAGCCTCTTGCGCATCATCATAATCATTATCGAAGTACGCTCTCATTGCATCAAAAAGATCATCTTTTGCATCTTCCAAGTTCTGCTTTGCAGAAGAAATATTTGTCGCACTTCCGTTATCATCTATCTGATCTTCTGCTTCTTCAATTTTTTCTAGAGCTTTCTCGATGAGGTCGCGCACGCTATCCTCATCTGCATCCTCCTCGCTCTCATCTTCGTCATTATCATCATCTGATGATGGAGTCGGAGCACTTGAAGGAGTAGCAGCCTTTATACTCTCTCGGAGAGCAGCAAGTTGTGCTTCGAGTTGAGCAGAATAGTCTGATGTTGCTGGAGTAGTAGTTCCACCACTTGTAAGCTTTTTATATATTGATCGTGAATTAGCACCAAAATATCCTATTGCTGGAGAAAGATTGTTTGCTTTTTGCCATTTAATAAGTGCGAGCTGCGTAAGACTCTTAAATTGAGTCGTTTCTCGCCCTTTTGATCCAACACCTTCTGTTGCAATGGTATACCCTGCACCATTGAGGTACTGCTGGAGACAACGCACATCTTCTCCCTCAACCCCGAGCTCAAGATCACGGGTAAACGTACAAGTGGCTGCGTTCGCAGGCAGAGGCACATACGCACACAAAATAAATAACGCGGCTGCTAAGCTGAGAACAAAAAAATTCCTCGATATTGATACTATTTTCATATAGTCAAAGTATACTTTGAACAGTAGCTCTCTCATAGAGTACATATCGCCATACCTGTGGACGCACTTTTATTTAGCGCTCTACATAGTATACTCACAGACATGATACCGTTTGTTGACGCAAGCCTCCCTGAGATCATACAGACCGTTGGATATGTGGGTCTCTTCTGTATTGTTTTCCTTGAATCAGGAATTCCTTTTGGATTTTTCCTTCCTGGAGACAGTCTTCTTTTCACCGCAGGACTTATCGCATCTCAAGGCTTTTTCTCCATAGTCCCTCTCACACTCATCGTGACACTTGCCGCCATACTTGGCGACAGCACAGGCTATTGGATTGGGGCACGGTTTGGCCCAAAACTTTTCTCAAAAGAAGACTCGCTTTTCTTTAACAAAAAATACCTGATACGGACAGAAGAGTTTTATGCAAAACACGGAACAAAAACGATTATTCTTGCGCGCTTTGTTCCGATCGTACGCACCTTTGCACCAATCCTTGCAGGAATGGGTTCTATGTCCTACCCATTATTTCTTAAATACAACATCATTGGAGGAATTATATGGGGTGCAGGAGTGACGCTTGCCGGATACTTTTTAGGACGCCTCATTCCTGGCATTGAGCACTACATATCATGGATAGCACTTGGAATAATAGTTGTTTCGTTTCTTCCTATTCTATTTGAATATCTAAAGGCAAAGAAAGTAGCGAGCAAAGAAAAAGTCGCTGAGTAAGCGACGGAATTTCCTGCCGATCAGCCAAGCTCAAGCTGTGCGTCCGGCAAAAAACTTCTTTCCACAGGCACGGCCACAGAAGAAGTGGACAGCATCCTCATCATCCACCTTGAGGAGCTTCCCCTCCGAGACTTCCGCTGGACACACTGCGCACCGAAAGGTGCGTGAGACGCGCGTGCTCATGATCTGATCCTTCCTCAAATCCCCAAAAGAGCTTTCGCACACCACCATAGGCATGCTCAAAAAAGTATACACCTCTTATCGACGAAAAACACCAAGCGATCTCTGCTTGGTGTTTTGAACATCTCGTACGTTCTAAAAAAATAAAGACACGCCGCTTACCGGGCTATTGTACCATCCTCTTTTCCTGATGATTCTTCTTGTATATCCCTGATCATCAAATAGGCAATAATTTGCACGACGAAAAGTATCGCGAGTGTAACAAGGAGTTTTGCTAATATGTCACTCGCCTCAAACCAAATCATATAAATAACCGCCCCCACCACCAAAAACCCAGTAGCCATCGATGTGCCGATAAGTATTTTCATATCACTATCTATATAGTTACTCTTAATGTGTAGCTTCCCTCTCAAAAACAACCACCATGGCTTCTATCTTAAAGAACACAAGCGCTCTTCGTGACTCTCGCTCAATGGTAATCACTCGCCATCCCTCCTTGGCATTTTGATTTAAAAATTCTGCAAATCGTTGCGGATTTACTTTCGCTCCTCCCGGAAGAAGGATAGAAGACGCTACCGGCTCTTGATAAATACCAATTTTATATTCTTTCATAGTGCCTCAACTGTTGTAATAAAAAATAATACCTAGACTATACCACACCCCCAGAAACAGACTAAAAATATTTAGCTGTGCACTGACCTTATATACTCTTCAAGAAATGCTATTTCTCGTTTCAAAATAAAGTGCCCCTCAAATTTTTGCGGCTGATCGTTCTTCATGTTTTGAAGAAGTTCTTCTGCGGGAAGCCATAGTGTGACCTGCCCTTCTTCAACCTCTCCTTCGTCAAGAGATGGCTCACCCATTTCGCCAACAACTTCTGCAACAAAACAAAAAGAAAGGTGGATCATTTTGTATTTATTCCGATACTCAATCACCATACCGACGGGCGCAAGAACTCTTGAGTCACACCCAACCTCTTCAAACACTTCGCGCCGCAATGCTTCTTCTACTAGCTCTCCACTTTCTAGCCCCCCACCCGGGAGTTTGTGGAATGCATAGTTTTTTAAATACTGAGTTGCAATATTTCCTTCTTTATTCAAGAGAATAGCCCGTGCACTTTTTCGAAGTGAGTAATTATAACCGAGCTGCTCAAATTCACTACTCAAACCAAGACTGCCTTCACTAATTTCAGCTAAAAGTTTTATACTGCTGTCCATATGAAGCTACTCAACCTCGACAGCGAAACCTCCGTACGCGAAGCGCTTCATATCAAACGGCATAGACATTGGCTTGTCAGCATATTTTTTATCAAAATACGCCATCACTTTTTTGTTAATTGCATTTCGCTCTGTGCGTGACTTGAATACGATAAATGAAAACCATACCTCCTCACCCTCCTTTGCTTTTACCATTTTTGGGAATGTGAGCGTTATCCCTTCAGGAGCCATATCGTCAGCACGACACTCTTTATAATCAAGTGCTCCAAACTCTCGCCACACCTTCGCTGCTTCGCGAGCAAGCTTTTTATATTCTGCACTCTTTGCTTTTGGAATAGAGATAACAAAACCATCTACATAGGTAGCCATAATACATTTAGTTACTTAATACCAATAAAGTATACCAGCTTTGAAGACCAGGAAATATCATACACAGCAGCAATATCTGTTTTACCCACGCCAGATGAGATACGCCACATAAAAGACATACAGCACCACGAAGAGCGCTCCTTGCCACCGCTCAATGGTATACCTCCTGCCAACAAAGAGCGCGATAAACAAAAACAGTGTAACGCCAAATGTAACCCCCAAATCGAATATAAGCGCTGACGAAAACGACAATGGCGCGAGTGTTGCAGATAAACCGAGAATCCAAAAAATATTAAAGATGTTTGAGCCGATCACATTGCCCACTGCGATATCGCTTTCTTTTTTTAGTGCAGCAGTAACTGAAGTAGCAAGCTCAGGTAGTGAGGTTCCAATCGCAACCACCGTAAGTCCAATCAAGGCTTCACTCACACCCAACATAGTTGCAAACATAATTGCCCCATCAACAATCCACTTACCACCAACAACAAGGCCAACTAATCCTAAAATGATGAACAGAATTGCGCGTCCATATGACAGCTTCTCTTCCGGCAAAACAGACTCCTCCGAAGCCTGCGCATCAGCGCGAGCCAATCCAAAAATATAGTAGAGAAATATGACAAAGAAAGAGATTAACACCAACCCCTCACTCCGTGTAATCACGGACGACACCGTCCCATCAATAATGATGTCGAGAGATAGAAATCCGAGCACAACAACTGCAAGGAGTGCGAACGGAATCTCTTTCCAAACAGTTCCTCTTCCGACAGTAAGCGGACACAAGATAGCTGAAACACCGAGAATGATTAGGATATTTACAATATTGCTTCCAAGAATATTTCCAATCGCAATATCAGTATTTCCATTAAGGCTTGCTAAAATATTCACAATAAGCTCTGGGGCTGACGTACCAAAAGCAACTATTGTAAGCCCTATCACTAATGCTGAAACACCGAGTCGAGCCGCCAAGGAAGATGCACCACTAACAAGATAGTCGGCTCCCTTTATAAGCAACACAAAACCAATACCGAAGAGTGCGCTTGTGACAAACATAATAGGCAAAACTATATCAGAAACCTGGGCTTATCAGAAATAGAAAACGTCTCAAAAACGGGGATAGTCCCTATTCTCCGATTGAGCTACCACAAAACACACCTTACCAATACAAATTTTATACGTATAAATTTACTCAACAGAACAAAGAAACACGGTGATCGTCTGGGACAATGTTGAAACTATATTGCGCACACTCAGGACACTTTAGGAATTGAGCAATCAACGACATATGAAGGAATAGCTGTAGAGAAGTAGTCTTCTGTAGAAAGGATAATGCTTTTTTCTAGATAGGCAGCATTGAAACCTAGCCGATCAAATTCTCGCAATGCTGATGCAATAATAAGAAGTGGAATTTCAGGAAAGACTGCAGAGGCGAAGGGCGGCATGCAGCCAGGGACAACACCAGCCAAACTACTCATTTCTTCGGGAGTCGCAAAGCGGATCTTTTTAAGGCTCGGAATCAATGCGACGAGCTTGTCTTTGTCCAACAAATGAGTACCTGGCAAAACAATAGTTGCAAACTGGTCGCCCTCTTTAAAATATAGTTTTGCAAGTATAGCTTTTGCACCAATTACTCCTGGATACCCTGCTGCAGCTCGAGCAGCCTGCGACTCCTCACTTGTCTTGCAAGGAGGATGATTTATTACAGCATATGTAACACGGCGATTATCCAAAAGTGTAACGATTCGTTGGTACGCAGATTCGTTCATGATTGTTTAAGTATAGTCTACCAAATATATGGCACAGATATGCTGGCTGTCACGGATGTGAACTTGCGTAGTAAGACCCCATAAGGGTATTTCACCATCCCTTCTACTCCTTGTATGAGGTGTCTCGGTCTCAGGGGTCATTTTGTGAATGATACAGATGAGACACAAAACACCCGTCTCGGTCTCTGTCTCATTTACGCTTCTTGCGACCCTTTCGGGCTGATTTGACCTTCTCTCGATGCAGTCGACGAGCTTCGTCTTTGGCTTTCCGCTCTTCTTCACGCTGTTTCATCTCCTCAGGCGGAACCACACGGAGGTGATCCATGATTTTGTATCCTTTGAGGATTACGTGCGGATCGCCGAAGTGATACCACGGATGCATCTGATTCCACTCCTTTCCATCTTTTATCTCCTTAACCATATGCGATTCAAGAAGCTTTTTCGGAGGCAGAAAATCCTTGTTGTCTTTGATCAGGAACAGCTGGGTATGCACGCCCTCGCCGTAATGAGTGACAGTGCGAGGTTTGATGATACCTTCTCTGATCCATTTCTGGAGCGTCTGACCTTTGACGTTGAAGTAGTGGTCGAAATCGTGCTTGGTGTACCAGCTATCCTTATTCTTTGCGAGAGACGCTGGTATCTCTTTCTTGTCGATTGCTTTCTGGCAGACAAGGCACTTAACGCCGTACTGGTCATACCAGTTGTCTCCCTCGGGAGTACTGTCTCCACAAATAGCACACCTATAGCCAACTCCTTCCCGATGAAAACCTTTGGGATTTTCTTCGAGTCTCTTATCTAGTGCTTTCTGCTTCTCGTCCCATTCCTCCATAAACTTACCAGCTCGTTCCATATTCCATTTCATATCTTGAAACTCTCGACCTTTTTCCTCAGTCAGGCAGAAGCGGTCGCAATCCTCGACAAAGTGTTCGTCGTACTCATCTTCCGTCTTGGACCAAACATACTCGTCCGTCTCCACGTGCTTGCACTTCGGGCAGGTGTACGTGGTTACCATTTTTTCCTTATCATCGGAGACTGTGTGTTTGGTCGGGTTGGCACATTTGGCACAAAGATGTGGCTTGGATCGCCACTCCTCACCGTCATTAAAAAATGCCCGACGTGGCAAGCACTTGTTCGGACATTCAAACATAAAGAGGACACGGTCTGGCTTGTCTTCGTCTCCGTGCCAAAGTTGCTTGTCTAAGACGACGATACGGTTGCGACAGGTAAGGCATCGGATGTCTTCTGGCGGTTGGGCATGCTCCAATAGTTCGTCTCGTTGTCGGTCTCGCTCCATCCACTCGTTGATGGTCTTTTCCTTACTGAGATATCGCTCACCCTTTTCAAACGTGAGCATCAGCTCGTGAACGTAGTTTGTAACCGCTTCAGCTTCTTTCTTGGTAACCTTCTTACCTCTCGGTACATCAGGGACAGTTCGGTTACTGTCAAAACGACGACAACGTTCGACTGTGTGTTTGTCATACAGGTCTATGTAGTATTGTTTTGACTTAAGATGCACTATCACAGAATAATTATAAAATATTCTGTGATAAAAATTAATACTTTTTACGACGTCTTCTTCTCCTCGGTTCTTTCAAATACGGCCAGAAACCTAAAAGATGGAGCAGTAATCCTGTAGACATAAACACTGTGGCGTGAACAGCATACGGCCAAGCCATACAATAAACTCCTTCACCTATGATGAGTTTGAAAATCAGGAACAACAATGTTTGAAGTCCGAGATAAGTACCACTTCCAACAAACCGATTGAATGTTGGTGAAAACCCATTTTCTGAATTATAGTGTGCCGTACCATTACGTGTCTTTAACTCAAACACGACCCATACAACTAGAGCGAGCGTGATCCATAACCAATGCCATGGCCATAGTGAGGTAATAATTTGCCACAAGAAAGCAGATCCCGAAGTACTCGATGAAGTAGTAATAATTGAACAGATATTTTCTTTAAATAATCCTTCCATTTTATTTTGATACGACTTGTTTAAGAACTTTCCATATCTCTACCATCGCCAGAGTATCAAGCTTGCAATACTTTAAGAGATTCTCCCTGATACTTTCTCTTTCTGTTGGACTGACACTGTCTGTGGTACTTCGCTCCCATTCGCTCAATGCCATCGTTCCGTCTTGGATTTCAAGATTCTTGTATGAAAGCTCAGGAAGCAAGACTGGTAAGACCTTCTTGATCGAAGCACTGCCGAAGCAGTCTGGATGCAGATAATCCTTTTTGAATATGAGCATAAGATCATACACTCTGCGATTTATGTCTTCTAGGAACTCTGCATACTCAGGATGAATTTCTGCCAACTCCTTGTTTCTTCCTTTCTCAAATCCTTCATTCCATACAATTACGCTTCCTGTGGGACCAATCTTTTCTCTCATCATCTCAAGCAAGCCTGTTGTTGATGTTTCAAAATCATTACCTAAGTACTCGCAGTGTTCGATGTCACCATTTTCCTGCACTATATGGATAGATACTTGGAACACGATCTGTTGATTCGTCTTGTATCCATCAAGCACTGGATATGGTTTTCCGAACGTCTCGTAGTCAAGAAAATATAAAGGAAATGTAAGATTTGAAAGTGTCTCTCGAATTGAGTCTGTGTCGATGAGTGGTTTACCTGATTTCTGAAGCACGACCTTTCCTCGCTGAATATCAGTGAGATCAAAATCATCAGGGATATCCTTTACATCGAGAATGTTGTCATCCAATAGGCTCTGCAATTTCTTGCCTGCAACAATATGGTGGACGGAGTACTTCGGCACTTTTGGATTAAATAGCTCAAAACTATCGCATCTTTGACCGTGACTTCTATATAGGCATTCGCATCCATCAAAGGATATCTCTTCTTTACTCAACAGAATTAGTGCTTTGTTTATTTCAAGACGTACATCCTCCTTATCTGCCTGAACTTTGTCTGTCACATCCTCAATAACAAAAAGTTCACTTGGATTAATGTCTCCGTTACGACGGTATTCCTTATTAATATGGACTATATAACTACTACCAACATCAACGCCTGATTCTTCAACGGTAATAGTCTGAAAGGTTATGTCTTTCAGGTGATTATGTTGCAGATCTGTTTTTATTTCCGAGCTGGCTTTGATTTCATACAGATCCCATTTCTGAGTTTCGCTGTTAAAAGCCAGAACATCCACTTTTGCAAACAGACCATTCTCTGTTTGAAAGGTCGCTTGGAACATCGTCCTATGCTCTTGCAGTAGATCGTTCGTCTTGATAATAAGTGTAGGTTTGTCTCCAGTGATCTCAATTCCATCTGGAAAGAGTTTTTGTGCATACTCTTCTACCTCATAACCATCCTTGATGAGCTTCTCCAAAAATAAAGACATCTCACCCTCAACATAGAGTTCAGGTTTATTCTTTTTTACCCATAGCCACTTGGGGCAAATTAGATATTCTTTAAAGTCTGTTTTAGTAATCGTCATATATGGTCTTTAACAATATCTTTAAGCCCCCAAAATGGACCACCACCCTCTCTGACGAGATCATCAATAAGGCGATAGGTGCCTTGTTTGGTAATTGAGCTTTGATAAAGGTTTTTGAGAGCTTCTTGCCATTCAGCTTCGATGTAAAACATCCTCCGCTGGTTATTTCCACGCACTCCATCAACCAGCAATACAAACTCTGCAATCTTCAGTGCGTCCTCTGGTGCTTTCTGAGAAAGAGTTACGATTGATTTTGTAAGCTCATAATCACGCTCGAACTTACCATTGCTTTTCTCCAGTGTTCGCTTGATCTTATCGGCAAGCCAAGTCACATCAAATATTTCTTTCTGTATGTTCACCCAGAAACCAAACTCTTCGAATAATTCAGGTTCTGTTCGATTATCAAGAACCCATTCCCACATCTTCTTAAGATTCTCTTTAGCAGATTTATCCTTAGCTACAAAACTATCTATATCTGAGTTTCCACCTGTAACATAGCTTCGTCCCAAAAAGTCTATGAAGTGTCTGTGTTCCGCAAGAGTGCCTTTCTCCCAAAACTCCTTAAAGAGTGGGGTATCAAAATTGAATTCTTCGCTGTAGTGCATGTACGCAAGTGCGATATGGTTAGCCAATCCCTCTTCTGGGTCTTTACTGTACTGTCGATCAGTTTCTTTTATTTTTACGATATCAATTCCTCGGTAGTACAGAGGTTGGATGTTCGGATCTTCAAATATCTGTTTATACAGATTAGATGACAAGTAGCCCTCCCACGCAGCGAGATACAGATGACTTTTTTCAGGATCTTCTGGAAAGATTTGTGGTATAAGCTTTTGCATCCAAGCAATTTCACGGAAATAAAACTGTGGAAGATAATGACCAAACATGAACATCAAAGCTCGGGTGTCTTCTTTTGCTAGCACACGTTCATAAAGTGCCTTTGTATCTTCTTTTATTCTTGTACCCTCAGGAAGCTCTTTACCATCTGGATAAATAAAATACACCAGTGCTTGGAATGCTCGCCCTCGAGCAGTATTAATTGCAATGGAATGAGGATCTGAAACCAACCGCTGTCCCTCGTGAGTGGTACTGATGGCTGGATCTTCAAGACTTTCTTTCTTTGGTGTTGGATCAGGATATGTAAGCAAGTAACTAATTACACCGAAGATGTCATCTCTGTATTTAGTAAAATCAAGAGGCGTTTTATTATTTTCTTCAATCAAAAGTTGCTGAACAACGTCGGACACAGCATCATGAACCGATGTCCATCCTGCAAGCCACGCATCAAATGAACGTTCTTCTTTATCCTGCTCAAACGGAGTCGCTTCGCCTGATGTTTTAATAGCAACAAGCAATTTAATTAACCCATCCCAATTGATTCCTCGTGTGATCGACTTATTCTTTCTGAAGACATCCTCGATGCCACGAAGAAATG
>JAIETH010000006.1 GCA_019745315.1 Patescibacteria group bacterium
AAATACACTCATGACCATTCTGGGAACAGGAAACGTCGGAATCGGCACCACCTCACCATCTCAAAAACTCTCTGTTGTCGGCAACATCAAATCAACCGGCTCAATCGACGCAGACGTACAGTTCCTCGGTCAAGCAGCAGATACCGTATCAGCTCCATCATTCTCATGGACAGGAGACACCAACGTTGGTATCTACCGACCAGCTACTGATGTGATTGGATTCACCACTTCAGGAGCGGAGCGTATGCGTATAACATCAACTGGCCCTTCTATAGCATCAGGTGCAGGTAACGGTATTGGATTCTGGGGCGGTGCGCCAACTACATACGGTATTCTGATGTCCAACTCAGCGTCATATCAATACGGTGATGTGACTGACTACTATTTGGCAAATATTATGTCTTCAGGAACTGGACGTGGCTTCGTATGGTCATACGGTACTGTTCCTTCAATGGCCTTGAATGCGAATAGTGGAAACTTGGCCATAAAGGGGGCATTAACAGTTAATGATACAGCCGCAACATCAACCTTTGCTGGCGGAGTTGCATTTGAAACATCAGGATTCGTCTACAACTACAGCAGTAACCGTGTGGGTATTGGGACAGCGTCACCATCAGCTTCTTTGCAGATATCGGGCGATTTCAATATTCGAAGATTTGGTAGTCAGTTGTACCCATGGAACTTGGTTAATGATAGCGAAGGTCTCTACAGTTATGCTGATGATAGTCATGTGTGGTTTATTGCAGAGCAAAATGAAAACGCAGGGATTCGTGGAGGCTTTAACTTTGTAATGGACAATGATGGAACACAAGCTCCAAACTTTAATATCTATAATAAGTCAGCAACTTCAAGCCCGCTCTTCCAGGTGGCGTCTAATGGAACGGTGAGCATGGGAACCCTTTCAGTCACTGGAAACACAACACTCACCCAAGCAACCTCAACCCAATTCTTCGCAACAACTGCGTCTTCAACAAACCTCTTTGCTACCAGCGCAGCATTCGGAGGAACGCTTAGTGTTACTGGTGCTGCAGTGGTTGGCAGCCTCATTCCTTCAAATGTCACCGCAGACACTCTTATGTTTGCAAATGGTTTCAAGCAGCTTGCAAGTGTGACACTCGGAACAGGCTTCACTCTCACCAGCGGCACTCTCACCTACGCATCAAGCAGTGTGAACGCAAACCTCCTCGACGGACTCGATTCAACAGACTTCCTCCGCTCAAATGCATCTGACTCATACACCTCAGGAACACTCACCTTTGATGCAGCAACAGCACTTGATCTCAATACCACCAGCCTCTCAATTGCTGATACTGACATTGCATTTGATGGGGCGTCGACGAACTTTAATGCGACAGGAAACTTCTCTATTAATACTGATGATTTGTTCATCAACAAGAGTACGGGGAATGTGGGGATTGGAACAACTACTCCTGCAAGTATTCTTTCAGTAAGCAGTTCGTTTCCTGAGATTACAATCAATGACACTCGCAACATTACCTTTGCTGTAGGTGATGTTATGTCGAGTCTTAACTTCACCAGTAGTGATGGAAGTAATTCGCTTGCAGGTACTACTCGTGGAAGTATGAGCCTTATTGCAGAAAGTACTACAGGTTCAGCTAATGGACTTTCACTTAGTACTCGGAACGTAGGTACGTTTGCAGAGGCTATGCGTATTACGGCCACAGGAAATGTTGGACTCGGATCAAGTACGCCTTCAGGAAAGCTTACTGTGGTAAGTGGTGGTGCGCTTACAAAGCTAATGGTAGTTGAAAACTCATCAGGAGTAGAGCGCCTCACTATGCTTGACAGTGGTCGCATGGGAATAAGCAGCACTACACCAAATCACTGGCTTTCAATCACTGGAAATAACTCTGCTGCGCCTCTTGCGGTCACCGATGCTGCATTTAGTACTCTAGGACTCTTTGAGGTTACTGGTGGAGGAGGAGTAGTAGAGCTTCAAGTTAAAAATACGCAGATGTCGTGGTTCTTTGGTCAATCTGCTTCAGAAGATTTCACTATTAGAGATAACACCAATACTCTTCTCACTCTTCAGGATGGTGCGCCAGCAAACTCTTTGACCCTTACCTCAGCTGGAAACTTTGGAATCGGCACTACTTCACCAAGTCAAAAACTTTCAGTTGCAGGTACTATCAAAGCGTCTGGCTCAATTGATACTGATGTACAATTCCTTGGACAGCCAGCAGACACCATAGAAGCACCGAGTTTTTCATGGACAGGAGACACCAACGTTGGTATCTACCGACCAGCAACTGATACCATTGGGTTCACCACTGCAGGAGTACAGCGCATGACCATCAACGCAACAGGTGTGGTGAATGTTGCTGGTCTCACCGCATCTCGCCTTGTGGCAACTGACGCAAGCAAGAACTTGGTTTCAACAATCACTCTCAGCAACCTCATTTCATCAATTTCAGATGTATCAGGATCTACAGGAACAACCAACCTTGTTCTCTCAGCATCACCAACCTTCACTGGTACTGCTATCTTTGCAGGGGCAACCTTCACTGGTGCTACTACAACCAATCTTGCAGTCACTTCTTTGACTGCGAGTCGTGTGCCGTATACCACAACAGGAGGAGCGCTGGTTACAAATTCAGCGCTTACTTATGATGGTACACTCCTCTCGTCTCTTGTTGATGGATCAGATTCCTTCCGTGCGGGACGAAGCTCAACGCAAAATATTACTATTTTTGGTAACTCTGGAGGAAATAATCTTACGAGCTACTCGGCTGCTGCTGCTGCAAAAACCCTTGTTATAGACTCAACGACTGATGCTGCAAATACAGTGCCGAGCGGGGGTACAAATGGTATAAGTCTCAGAATTCGAGGAGTCTCAGCTCTGGCTATTGATGATAGTAGAAACACATCGCTCAGCGGTACACTTACTGCAAATGCAGCAACTTTTGCGGGTAATGTTGGAATTGGAACAACAACACCAAGCAATATGCTTACTATTATCGCAAATGGATCTGCTGCGGGGACAAATGAGCAACTTACTCTTGGAAGTAGTTTTGAACCAATAACTCTCGGTGAGCTTGTTGGAGGAATTACCTTTGATTCAAATGACAATAACGACGGACTAACTGGTACTACAGTTGCACTTATTCAAGCGATTGCAGCACAGGCACACAGTACTGGTGGATATGGTACAAATCTCGTATTCTCAACAACCCCTTCAAATACGATTGTGCCAGTGGAGGCGCTCCGAATTCAGCAGAGTGGAAATATTGGTGTTGGTACTTCGACTCCAACCGCGAAGTTTGTAGTTGCGGGTACGACACAAATTCAAGGAGCAGGAGCAACTCCTTCGTATCCATCAAATGGTCAAGGCCTTGAGATTGTCTTTGATACCGATGCCTCTGCAGGTTCGGCATCGGGTGGATCGGGAGGTACGGTGATGCAGTCATACAGTCGAGAGTCTGCTGTGTGGAGAGATTTGTGGGTACGAGGAAATAATATTCAGTTTGATGCCAACGGCACTGGAGCTATGTATATAGCTACTTCAGGAAATATCGGCATTGGATCTTCAACCCCTTCTTCACTCCTCACTGTTGGTGGAGATGCGTATATAGGAGGAAATTCTACGACTACCGGAACAGTAGCTTTGCTTGGAACATCTGCAGGATCAGGAACTTCACTTTGTCTTTCTGCTTCTAATACATTGGTAACATGTTCGGGTGGAGTGGCGACCGCAGCTGGGTCAGGAGGTCAATTGCAATTCAATGACGGAAGCAATGTTATGGCGGCTGACGCTGATCTCTTTTGGGATAATACAAACAAGCGCCTTGCAGTTGGTACAACAACTCCTGCTGCTAAGTTTTCTGTAACATCTAATAACATTGGGGCGCTCGCAACAAACGAAAGTGGCATCATGCTTCAAAATGGAACTGCTGCAGCGGCAGGAGCTCAGCAGGTGTCACCTTCAATTGTATGGGAAGGTCAAGGTTGGAAAACAACAGCTACTGCGGCATCTCAATCTGTAAGATTCCGAGCACACGTTTTGCCTGTTCAGGGAACCACAGCTCCGTCAGCAACATGGACACTTGGGTATTCAGTAAACGGAGGTGCGTATACAACTCCAGCAACGATTTCGAGCGCAGGATTACTTACTCTTACGGGAGGTATAACATCAGCTGGTGCATTCTCAACTTCAGCAACTACAAACAGTAACTTGTATGTTGTGGGAGCAAACACAAGCGTAAACTCCGCAGTAGCGCAATATATTTTTGGTGGAGCTGCGGGAGTTAACGTTCGTACTGCATTTTATGGAAACAGCTCGACTGCAGTAACTGCAAACAGTAACTATGCATCAGTGCTTGTGGGAAGTGCTATTTTGACAGAAGGTACATCAGGTAATCACAAGATGCTTGCAAACCTTGCAGTTAAAGGCCTCGGAACAATTACTGCTGGTACTGCAACAGTACAAGATACTGCATCGCTCTATATTGATGGGGCGCATTCAGGCGCTACAATCACTGGTCTTAACTACGCGCTCTATGCATCAAGCACTGCTCCAAGTTACTTTGGTGGAACTGTAGGTATTGGTACCACTACTCCTATTTCGACCCTTTCTATCCAAGGATCACTCTGTGTACGTGACACAGGAAGTTGCGGAACTACTGCAGGTACTATTTACGCAACAACTGCTGCAGTGACGGACATCGACTTGGCTGAAAATTACCGAGTGGTTGACCCAACTATCAAGGCAGCTGAAATTGTGTCTCTTGATACCTCAACAACATCAGCTATCAAGCGTGCAGAGAAAGGTGAGACGCTTCTCGGAATCATCTCAACCGCTCCGGGACTTCTTCTCGGACAGGATATTAAGGGCGGCAAGCCAGTTGCTCTTAAGGGTCGCGTACCCCTTATGGTCAACATGGAAGGAGGAGAGATCAAGGCAGGAGATCCAATCACTCTTTCATCAGTCCCTGGAGTTGGAACAAAGGCAACAACAACAACACAGATTGTTGGTCTTGCACTTGATTCAATTGATCAAGACGGACTCCTTGAAGTGTTCGTTGAGAATCGTATGTATATGTCAGAGACTCGCTACGCAGCATTGAATGACTTCTTTGCATTTGGAGAAATGCCAACATCAACTGACATGTCACGATTCTTGACTGAAGGTTCATTCATGAGCGGATTCTTCTCTCAGATGTTTGCACAAGTTACCACATGGCTTGCAAATGCTGGAAACGGTATTGGTAGCGTATTTGCAGGAAGCTTCCATGCAAAGGATGAAATCTGTGTGGATGATCAGTGTTTGACTCGAGACGATATCTCGGCTCTTCTCCAGCAAGTACAAAATAGTCCGGTAGGAGGAGGACAGGCGCCAGCACCGGCTCCAGCTCCAGAGCCGTCACCGGAACCAACTCCGGAGGAGGGAGGTGGAGAGACTCCAGAGCCAGAACCAGAACCATCGCCCGCACCAGCTCCGGAGGAGGGGGGCGGAGAGGCTCCGGCTCCTGAACCTGAGCCAGAACCAACTCCAGAGCCCGAACCAGCACCGGCACCAGTTCCAGAAGAATAATAAAATAAAAAATCCTGAGCCTCGCTCAGGATTTTTTATTTTATTAATATCAGTTTTAAATTTTTTTATTAAAAACGGTGAGTAACGTTTCTTTTTTCAGATCAGCTGCATGGTACTATTATGTGCATCAAGAGGTATTAAAAAATTATATATAAAAATTAAAATCGTATGGCATTACGCGTTGCAATCAATGGTTTAGGAAGAATTGGGCGAACTTTTTTTCGTATGGTTGCAGAGCGTGATGATATCGAGGTAGTTGCAATCAATGATCTCGGAGACCTTGAAAATCTCGCGTACCTTCTTAAGTACGACACGGTCTATGGGCGAAGTACCTTTGATGTGGAGATGGTCACCACCGGCTTTTTGATTAATGGAAAAACGATTCCTGTATTGAGCGAGCGTGATCCTTCAAAATTACCATGGGGAGAAATGAATGTTGATGTAGTTGTTGAGTCAACTGGGGTTTTTGAAACATATGAAAAAGCGAAAATGCATCTCACTGCTGGAGCACGTCATGTTGTAATTTCAGCTCCCGCAAAAGGGGATCCAAATGCTGCAGGTGTGCAGGGCGGTACCATACTCATGGGGGTGAATGAAACTATGATGCAGGGATGCACTATTACTTCTAATGCATCGTGTACCACAAATGCTGCAAGTCCACTCATGGCAATTCTTCATGAAGGAATTGGTATTGAGCGAGCGATTTTAAATACGGTGCATGCATATACTGCAACACAATCTCTTCAGGACGGGCCTGGTGGAAAAGATTTTAGACGAGGACGTGCTGCAGCTCAAAATATTGTTCCGAATTCAACAGGAGCAGCGCTCGCGCTTGCCGAAGCATATCCGTCTCTCGTTGGACGCTTTGATGGAATTGCGCTTCGTGTACCAGTGCCAGTTGGATCGATTGTTGACATAACCTTTGATGCATCGCGACCGACAACAGTAGAGGAGGTGAATGAGGTGATGAAAAAAGCTGCGCTTTCACCGAAATGGAAAGATCTCTTTGCTGTTACTGAAGAACAACTCGTATCTTCAGATATTGTAGGAACAACGCATGCGTCTATTGCAGATCTTAACTTCACCCGCGTTGTCGATGGTACGTTGGTAAAGGTATTGGGCTGGTACGACAATGAGACATCATACACGGCAACTCTCGTGTCACATGTAGTGAAGGCAGGAAATCAAACAAAATAATTTCTCAAAAATTCTATGGCATTTCTACGAAGAGTACTCCTCTCACTCTCGGTTGGATATGTCATTTATTTTTTTGGTGAGCGTGTCTTTTGGTCATTCGCTCGAAGTGCAGAGCTTCAGCCAGAAAATCCAGATTCTCTTATAGGTTTTGTGTTTGGGGCGATACTCTACTCGCTCTTTGCGTACATGATGCTTGTCGTCATTGAGTGCTTTAGAGTCCGCACGGTGTGGGCGCTTTTTCTTGCGGGGTCTATTTTTGGATGGCTCGTGGAGGGGGTGTATGCGATGACGTTTTTTGGGGGAGCAGGTATCCCGCTTCCATTTTCTATTGTGTGGACTGCGGTTGCGTGGCATGCATTGATTTCTGTTCTTATAGGGCTTTACTATCTTCGTATATCTCTTTCAGATAAAAGTTTTTTCCATACAGTAGTAACAGCGAGCGCTCTTGGATTATTTTGGGGTGTGTGGGCACTTGCGTGGGTGTTTGAAGAGATTCCACTTTTGGTGACTCCAGTGGAGTTTGCTACTCATGCATTTGTAGCTACATTCTTCCTCATTATTGCAGAGTGGCTCATGACAATATCAAAACCTGCAGAGTTTATTTCTACTCGCGTTGAGCGAGTAGTGCTCTGCGCCGTTGTTCTTTTATTTGCTGGGCTTGTCACATTCCCTGTAGTTCCTTTCTTGATGCCGGTACTCGTTGTCTGTTTTCTCATTGCGTTTGTTCCACTTATCCTCAATAGAAAGAAAGAACAACACGAGCATATGCTTAGTGAATTCGGTCGCCCTGTGTCTTTTGTAAAATATAGTGCGCTTTTGTGTATGCCTGCGGTTGCGACGCTAATCTATGTGGTGTGTAATTCGATCGGCTTTGTATTTCCAAGCAACATACTCGTCTTTATTCTAAGCTCTGTGCTGGGCACTGGAGTATTTGTAATCTCTGTGTTTAAAGTCCTTCGTCACACAGCCTAATTTCAGTCCATGCAGTGGGGCGGATGATGGTATATACTTTATCTGTATGAATATTATTTTTGCGGCAGACCATGCTGGGTACGAGTTAAAAAATGCACTTCTTGCTTATGTGCGAGATGAGCTTGGATACGAAGTGTTTGATTGTGGAGCGCACATCATGGACGATACAGATGACTACACGACCTTTGTGGGGCGTGCTGCTGATATGGTGAGTAAAAACACAGAACATTCTCGAGCAATTATTCTTGGAGGTTCAGGGCAGGGAGAAGCAATATACGCAAATCGTTTTAAAGGAGTGCGCGCAGCAGTATTTTATGGTGGCTCACTTGATGTGGTGCGTCTTTCTCGCGAACATAACGACGCCAACGTGCTTTCGCTCGGCGCACGCTTTCTTAATGAGGAGACTGCCAAGGAAGCCGTGAATCTGTGGCTCAAAACAGAATTTTCTACAGAGCTACGGTATGCTCGGCGAAACGCAGCCATGGATTAGTTTGTGCGCGGGTGTATGTATAAAAAATTGTTTTTTAAAAAAGGATTTACACTCATTGAACTACTTGTTGTTATTTCCATAATCGCACTTTTAGCGAGCGTTGTTCTGACAAGTTTAAATTCTGCACGCAGCAAGGGAAGAGATACTAAGCGGATTTCTGATCTACGGCAGGTTGCCAATGCTCTTGAGCTCTATCGTAGTGCTAATTCGGATTACCCGGTTGACGGTGCCAATACTCGTGTGAGTGAAATAGTAGGGTTAGATCCTACATATATACCTGCGCTACCAAATGATCCCACCCAAACAGGCTCAAGTAATTATCGGTATTGTGCAGGAGTGAATAATTATGTATTGCTTGCTCGCCTTGAGCGAACTGGTACATGGTGTTATGTGACTGGTGCTCCTGGTACTGCATGTAGTTGGATGTCTTCTTATTCTCAGTGTAGATAGTTTTGCATCAATATTTATATATCTATGAAAATAATTCCTGCCATTATCCCTACAGACCTTGGAGATATTACAGCTCATATAGAAAAGCTCGACGGTCAGGCGTCATCACTACAAATAGATTTGGTAGACGGTGTTTTTGCAGGAAAGTCTTCGTGGCCGTGGAATGTTTCAAAGAAAGATTTTTCTTCTGAATTTGAGAAGTTACTTGATGCGCTTACCGAATTATCTCAAGTATATGAAATTGAGGTTGATTTAATGGTTCACGACCCGGAAAAAATTATTAAAAACATTGTAGGCACTGGTGTTGTTCGAGTTGTAATTCATCATGGAAGTACTGAAAAGATTTTAGAGTGCCTTAGATACCGAAATACAAATACTAAAATAGGTATTGCGTTTACAAATGATATTTCGGCTGAGGCTATTAAGGAGTACGGAGGTTCGGTCGATTTTATTCAGTGTATGGGCATAGCACATGTTGGTGTTCAAGGTAATCCATTTGATCCGCGTGTGTTACAAAATATAAAAGAGATCCATGAGATATATCCTGATCTTGAGATAAGTGTAGATGGTGCCGTTTCAACGTTTACATTGCCACTCTTGAAGGCGGCCGGTGCAGTACGCTTTGTTGTAGGATCAGCGATTTTTGCAGAACCTGATCCAGTGCAAGCATTTGAAAAATTACAACAACTCGCATCTGCATAGAAATATTTCTAAACAGAATATTCTGCATTTTTGCTACATGCTGCGGTATACTTACCAGTAATGCATTACTTAAGTGATTCTGATGTTTGTGATTTAGAAAAAAAAGCAAATGCTATTCGGCAGAGTATTATTGAGATGCTTATTGCTGCTGGCTCTGGACATACCGCGGGTCCTCTTGGTATGGCGGATATTTTTACACTCTTGTATTTTCATGTGCTTCGTCATGACCCAAAAGACCCGCAGTGGATCGATCGTGATCGATTGATTCTCTCGAATGGTCATATCTGTCCTGTATTGTATGCAACACTTGCGCATGCGGGATATTTTAAGAAAGAAGAGCTGATGACGCTTCGAAAATTTGGCTCACGTCTTCAGGGTCATCCACATAGAGAGAGTTTACCGGGGCTTGAAACAACATCAGGACCCCTTGGTTCTGGTCTCTCTCAAGCCATAGGTATGGCGCTTGCCGAGCGTATCAACAACCCGTACTCGAATAAATATTTTTATTGCCTTACAGGAGACGGAGAATGGAATGAGGGACAAATGTGGGAAGCTTTGATGTTGGGCGGAAAAGAATCACTTCATAATCTCATTATGATTATTGATAGAAACGGTATACAGATTGATGGGTATACAAAAGATGTTATGCCACTTGAGCCTCTTCGCGAAAAATTCGAATCGTTTAATTGGGACGTACAAGAAGTTGATGGACACAATATGCGCGCTGTTAATGATGCGATAGGAAAAGCGCAGGCAGTGTATAGTCAGCCATCAGTTATTATCGCGCATACGATTCCTTCAAAAGGTATTGATCTTTTTGAGCGAGATTTTAGATGGCATGGGAATCCTCCAGGCAAAGGTCCTGAAGATAGAGTACCGAAAAGTAGGCAAGCAGCAGAAGCCTTGCGCTCACTTCGAACACTCCAAAATAATATTGCCTGTACTGATATCTCATAAATATATTCTGTATGCTTAAAGAACACCTCAATCAAAAATTATTTGATGCTGACGTTGAAACTATTGCTAATCGCGTCGGGTACGGTACGGGATTGCTCGCGCTTGGTGAGAAAAATGAAGATGTTGTCGCCCTCTGCGCTGACCTTACCGAATCAACACAGACACATCTTTTTGCAGAAAAGTTTCCTGAACGATTTATTCAGATGGGTATTGCTGAGCAATCTATGGCGTCAGTGGCGTCTGGTATGGCGGCAATGGGAAAAATTCCTTTTGTGGCATCATACGCAATGTTTTCTCCAGGCCGCTCCTGGGAGCAGGTGCGTACTACCATTGCGTATAATAATGTGAATGTAAAAATCATTGGTGCGCACTCAGGTATTTCTGTGGGGCCTGATGGTGCAACGCATCAGGCTCTTGAAGATATCGCCCTCATGCGCGTGGTGCCGAACATGATTGTAGTTGCGCCGTGCGATGCTCTTGAGGCAGATCGTGCAACGCATGCACTCGCAGAGTATGTGGGGCCAGCCTATATGCGTCTTGCACGAGAAAAAACAGCAGTCATTACAACTCCTAAAACACCATTTGTTGTCGGAAAAGCAGAGGTGTACATGGAGAGGGTTGACGCTCCTCATGGAGTCGCCATTATTGCGTCTGGTACTGTGCTTGTTGAGGCGTTGCGTGCAGGGAAAATTTTAAATGAAAAGGGAATTGGTGCAACTGTTGTTAATATGGCGACCATTAAGCCACTTGATGAAGCTATGGTTCTATCTCTCGCAAAGACACACAATTTCATTGTGACGGTGGAGGAGCATCAGACCGCAGGCGGTATGGGAAGCGCCGTTGCTGAATTTTTAAGTGAAACGCATCCAATAAAAGTTGTGCGGCTAGGTGTACATGATATGTTTGGTCAATCGGGCACCCAAGAGGAATTACTTGCGCACTATAACCTTGATACCGCTGCTATTGTCAAAGCTACTCTTACGGAGCTTGTGGATTTCTGACCTTCTCTTTCTGAGTGAGATTGTTACATTGAGAAGATAATGTACATATTTAAAAACTCCACCAAGGGTTTTACTCTTATAGAGTTGCTTGTGGTTATTTCAATCATTGCACTTCTTGCGTCAGTTATTCTTGTCTCTCTCAATACTGCGCGCGAAAAAGCACGAAATGCGGCATATCTTTCTCAGATACGAGAATATCGAAAAGCTCTTGAGCTTTATTATGGAGACAATGGTCAGTACCCACTCATTAATGCGCAAGCATATGAATGTATTGGTTTTGGACACTCTGGTGCCAATTGTTGGTCCACTTCGTATGTTGAAGGAACTGAGTTGAGTACTGCACTTGCTCCATATATGACTACATTTCCTGTGCCTGGTCCGACCACATTTTCAAATGGTCCTATGTATCGAGATATGGGAACAAATGGCGCTTCGTATCAGATTATCCTTATATTAGAAGGAACTATAGTGCCGTGTCCTGTTGGGATTGTGTCCGGAACTCCAGGAGGCTATTCAGGCAATACTCGTTGCGATGTCGCACCTTAGATCTTTTGAGCCTGGTAATCAGTTGGCGCATTTTTTAAGAAATTTTCTAATTCTTTTTGTGTAAGGAGACCTTTTTGTGCTCCTACATACTGAACGACTGACATAGAATTAATCGGTCCCCACGAAAGCGCTGTTTTAATGTCGTGACCGAGCGCGACCGCTGAGGTAAATGTTGAGGCGAATGCGTCTCCTGCGCCTGTGCGGTCTACAGGAGGGGCTGGGTCTGGGTAAATTGGCATAAACCAAACACTATCGCCATCGAGCGCATATGCGCCATTGTTGCCATCTGTAATAACAGGAATCTTTGGCCCAAGCTCTTTAATTCTCTTGAGAAGTACAGAAATATCTTTTTCTTCTGTTTTTAAAATATATTGTGCCTCTTCTTTGTTGCAGAAGAAGATTTCAGTTGCTGCATAAATATCTTTTAATTCTTCAATACCTAAACGTATTTGGAATGTTCCTGGTTGGAAAGCTAGTTTAATCTCTGGGTTCTTTTTAAGATATGCGCCGAGTTCATGATGAAAGGGAAGTGAGTTTGATCCTAAAGAAGATAAATATATATAGCGCGGTGCATTTTCGAAGCGAGGGAGTGCGTATGCGAATTGTTCGTGCTTTATGAGAATGGTGCGTTCAGCGCCATAACGAAGTACATAATGATAATTGGTAAATTTACCTTCATGAAGTCGTACAAATTCGGTAGAGATGCCTTCTTTTCGAAGTGTGTCTATACAGTCCTTACCATTTCGGTCGTGACCAACATTAGATACGAGAGCAGTTTTGAGTCCGAGTCTGTGAGCAGCTACTGTTGCATTTGGTGAATTTCCAACAGCATTTATTACTTCAACACTCTCATATGGTAGTTTTTCTCCAAAGTTCATTTGGAGTTTACATGCGCGCCCGCTGGCGTCACAGACTACTTGCGCGTCTGTTTTTGAGAGGCTGATAAACGCATCTATTACTATGTCGCCAATGGCGATGATGTCGTGTGTCATATAGGGTCACTATTGTTTGTTTATGTCTATATTGTACCAGGCTGCGTGTGTTCTAAAGATGCGCTCCTGTGCGCAGTACGTAGCCACCGATCTGTGGTCTTTTGCGTAAAATAGGTTGCATTTTTTGCTGTGTGTGGTATTTTTCTCGGGTATGGTAACTATATTAGAAGCATCTCCGCGAACAGAAACAGGGAAAAAACTTGGCGCACTTAGAGCTGCCGGCATTCTTCCAGGTGTTGTGTACGGTCCAAAAGAAGGCCCTGTATCTTTTAGTATTTCTCGTAAGGTATTTGAGAAAGTGTTTGAAGCTGCGGGAGAGTCAACCATCCTTACTCTTAAGGGTGTTGGAGCAGATAAAGACGTTCTTGTGCAGGAAGTTGCGTATGATCCAGTATTGGGTCACGCACTACACGTAGACCTCTATGCTGTTGAGCAAGGCAAATCTCTCAAGGTTAATGTTGAGTTTGATTTTACAGGAGAGGCTCCTGCCCTCAAGCTCCCGTCTACCGTTTTGACAAAGGTGCTTTATGAAATTGAAGTTGAATGTATGCCGCGTGATATGCCATCACATATAGATATCGACCTTTCAAAGCTTGCGGAGATTGGAGATTCAATCCATGTTCGTGATATACCAGCTCTCCCAGGTGTAGAATTCCTAGCTGATCCTGACGATGTGATTGTGGTTGTGAGTGCTGTTGAGGAAGAGGTTGAGGCTCCTGTTGAGGCGGTGGATATGGCTGCAATTGATGTTGAAAAGAAGGGCAAGAAAGAAGAGGAAGAAGTTCCTGCTGAGTAATACACTAAACAAAAAAACCGCATTTGATGCGGTTTTTTTGTTTTTCTTTGCGCATATCCCTCTATGACATACCTCTCCGCTAGCCTTCCAAGCGACTCCTCTTCAAGGTATGTCATAGAGGGATACGTCTCTATTTCTTATGGTAATATTAGTTAATAATATTATGAACGCATCTTCAGGTTCTTATAAGAACTATTTTCTGTGGCTTTACTTATTTTCTATAGCGCTTGTATGCGTAGGCGCTTTTACGTCTATTGTTTCAGCTGAAACTGAAGATGAGCTGCGTGCGCGTCTTGCAACCATTGAAGAACAGATAGCGCGTCAGCAGGTACTTCTCGACGGGAAGCAACAGGAGCGACAATCTCTTGAGCGAGACGTGGCAATTCTTGACGCTAAAATTAAAAAGGCGCAGCTTGCGATCCAGGCACGTGATATTGAAATAACGAGGCTTGGTGGACAAATTGGAGATAAGGAAGAAACGGTTGGAGTCTTGACTGATAGAAGTGAAAAGCAGCGCCAGTCGTTGGCAGAACTTATTCGAAAGACAAACGAGATCGATGACTATTCTTTGGTAGAAATTTTGCTTGGAACCCAGTCTATTTCTGAATTTTTCCAAGATCTTGAAAACTTCCAGATTATCAAAGAGTCTTTGTATACTTCGCTCAATGATTTGGCATCTACTCGTGAACTTACACTGCAAGAAAAAAGCTCTCTTGAAATAAAGCAGCAGAGCGAAAAAGAGTTGCGTGCACTTCAGGCGCTCGAAAAAAAAGAGATAGAAGCAAACGAGCGAGCGAAAGCAAAAATACTTGCGGAGACAAAAGGTACAGAAGCTGAATATCAGCGACTCTTGCGTGCGCAGCAAAAAACGGCATCAGAAATTAGAGCTCAACTTTTCAAGCTTCGTGACTCAGGGTCAATTCCTTTTATGGACGCGATAGAATATGCAGAGTTTGCGAGTGCAAAAACGGGTGTACGCGCAGCCCTCATCATGGGTGTGCTTACGCAGGAAACAAATCTCGGGTCGTTCCTTGGAGTTATGGGAGGATGGCAAACAGAGATGCATCCAACTCGAGATAAGCCCGTATTTGAAGTTATTATGAAAGAACTTGGACTCGATCCTGATTCAGTTCCTGTGTCTGGAAAACCGAGTTATGGGTGGGGTGGTGCAATGGGTCCTAGTCAGTTTATCCCTTCAACGTGGGCAATGTATGGCGGATTTGTTTCTGATGGTGCGGGTGGATGGATGTATGATGCGTCTAAGGATCGTATTAGGCAGGTTATGGGAAAGAGCTCTCCTTCAAATCCTTATGAAAAACAGGATGCGTTTGTGGCAACAGGGCTTCTTATGGGAGACAATGGAGCAGTTGCTCAAACATACGCAGCAGAGCGTCTTGCAGCTCTTCGCTATTTTGCGGGTTGGGGTAATGCAAATAATCCCGCATATGCCTTTTATGGAGATGGAGTTATGGGTCATACAACTCGAATTCAAGAAGAGATCAATATTCTTAAGGGAACCTAATTCTTGCACTTTTCCCTTGTTCTGGTATAGTAATCGCCACGTATGAAGACAGAAACACATCCAAAAAACTACCGACCAGTAATCTTTCATGACAACTCATGTGGTCAGCGATTTCTCATTTCCTCAACAGTTGCGACGACTGCAACTGATACTTGGGAAGATGGTAAAGAGTATCCTGTGGCGTACGTTGAAATCTCAAGTGCGTCTCACCCATTCTATACAGGTAACGAGAAGGTTATGGACAC
Source organism: Patescibacteria group bacterium (assembly GCA_019745315.1). Taxonomy (GTDB): domain Bacteria; phylum Patescibacteriota; class Minisyncoccia; order Phycocordibacterales; family UBA918; genus JAIETH01. The sequence continues at coordinate 15,422 of JAIETH010000006.1, forward strand.
AGCGGGTCGTGTAGAGAAATTCAAGATGCGTGCTACTCGCGCAGGGAAGAAGAAGGCGTAACGACATGGTGTATGCTTAAAGGGTTCGCGTAGCGGACCCTTTATTCTATTCGTATGGAATCCACTGAGCTTCAGATATACAAGGAACACCCAAAAACGCAGTTCATGGCGTCACAATATGACGCGCTCCAAAAAAAGAGAGAGGAGGTAGAAGCGCTCCTCAAAGAAGATCCAACCATGGGAGATCTTGTTGCTGAAGAGCTCGCGACCATTACAGAAGCACAGGATACTATTCGTGCCGACATGGCTCGTATTATAGAAGATTCCAAGGTGGAAGATGAAAAGCCGTACGGGGTTGTGCTTGAAGTCCGTGCGGGGGCAGGAGGAGAAGAGGCTGCTCTTTTTGCTGAAGAGCTCGCGTATATGTACTCACGGTTTGCCGAGGCAAAGGGTTGGGCGACCACCTCTCTTTCTGAATCGCGTTCAAGTCAGGGTGGTTTTAAAGAGGGGGTGATTGAGATCTTGGGAAGTAGTGTATACGATTTTCTACGACACGAGACAGGTGTTCATCGTGTGCAACGAGTTCCGGTAACTGAAAAAATGGGTCGTATTCACACCTCAACTGCATCTGTTGCTATCTTGCCAATGCGCAGAAAACCAACCATTGATATTAGTCTTTCGGATATTGAAATGGAGTTTTCCCGCGCAGGAGGTGCTGGAGGGCAAAATGTTAACAAGGTAGAAAGTGCGGTACGACTTGTGCATAAGCCTACAGGTATAGAGGTGCGCTCACAGTCAGAACGGAGTCAGCTGAAAAATCGTGAAAAAGCCATGGCCTTGCTTATAGCCAAGCTTGAGGTTGCTCACGAAGAAGAGGAAGCAAAAAAGCATGCTGAGGTCCGCAAGAATCAGATAGGCACCGGTGACCGTTCAGAAAAGATACGAACCTACAATTTCCCTCAAAGTCGTATTACTGACCACCGTATCAAGGAGTCGTGGCATAACATCGAGGAGGTTATGGCTGGGGGGATTGGTCCAATTTTAGAGGCACTTCGACAGGCGGCTGAGGTTGCAGAGTGAGTAACTCCGTGGTACTCTCTAGGGCACGCGCTTGTATCTCAAGCACCCGTATAGGTTTGTAGCGATTTTTTTATTTTATACAATATTCCAATGCAAGAACACACTACAGAAACAAAAACACTTATTGACCGCATGTTCAAAGCGGGGGCTCACTTTGGATTTTCAAAGTCACGACGTCATCCTTCAGTTACGCAGTATTTGTTTGGAAGCAAGCAAGGTTTTGATATTTTTGATCTTGAGAAAACAAGCGCACTTCTTTCTGATGCGTCTACATACCTCAATGCTATGGGAAAAGAAGGTAAGCGCATTCTTCTGGTTGGTACTAAAGAAGAAGTCGTAGGTCTTACTCGTGAGTCTGCAGCGAAGCACGGTGTTTCTTTTGTGGCGAATCGCTGGGTAGGAGGGACTCTTACAAACTTTGGAGAAATCAAGAAGCGCATTGAATACCTCCTTTCTCTCCGTGCTCAAAAAGAATCTGGTGAATTTGAGCGAAAGTTTACTAAAAAGGAGCGTCTTATGTTGGAGCGCGAAATGGTTCGTCTCGAAACAAACTTCGGTGGAATTCTTTCTATGAATCAGTTGCCACAAGTTCTTGTAGTGATTGACCCTCGTCATGAAGCTATTGCAGTGGAGGAAGCAAATCAGTTGGGAATTCCTGTAGTTGCAATTATGAGCTCTGACTGTAATGCTCGACAGGTTATGAAGCCAGTTGTGGTAAATGATGCGCAGCGAGCAAGTATCTCACTTGCGCTTGGTGAGTTGCTGACAGCATATGAAGCAGGTCTTGCTTCGTTTGTACCAAAGCAGCCAGTTGTTGCAAAGTCGCCACGAGTTGCATAAGGAGGAATAGATGTTTGTACGAGGTCTTATTGTTCTTAACGTTTTTTACAATGGAAATCACATCAGAACAGCTTAAAAGTCTCCGTGACTCAACAGGAGTTTCGGTTATGCAATGCAAGAAAGCGCTTGAAGAGGCGGGTGGCGATATGGAGAAGGCTCTTATTATTCTTCGTAAGAAGGGAAGTGAGGCTGCTCTTAAAAAAGCTGACCGCGTACTCGGAGCTGGTTCGATTGGGGCGTATGTCCATAATACGTATGAAGTTGCTGCGCTCGTAGTGCTTTCATGTGAGACTGACTTCGTTTCTAAAAATGAAGCATTTGTTGCGCTTGCTCGTGATATCGCGATGCAGGTGGCAGCAACGGCTCCTCGCTATGTTTCTAAGGAAGAAATTAGCGAGCACGATAGAGCAAAGGCGGCAGAGGTTTTTGCTGCTGAAGTTGAAGGGAAACCAGAGGATCTCAAGGCAAAAATTCTTGAAGGGAAACTCGCTTCATACTTCAAAGAACAAGTATTGCTTGAGCAAGACTACATAAAAGACCCGACACGCACAGTTGCTAACCTTATCACTGATGCTATCCAAAAGTTTGGAGAGAATGTTGTGATACAGAGCATATCTCGCGTGTCTGTAAAATAATATGTCCCCAGTTGCTGCCGCAGTTATAGTGTGGTCGCTTACGGTTGTGATGGTAGTGGTTTTGGTTCGTGAACGAAGCGCAGGTCGCACACGGTATTTTCCCCGCGCTCGCGGATACCTTGATCAGGCGTTGACTAATTTTTTTGAAAAAACATACGAACAAATTCCTGTTGTTAACAAAGAATTTGTTCGTCAGTTTTTTCATTACAGCATTCATTTGATTCTTTCAGGGGTGCTCAAGATTACTCGATACATGGAGAGAATGCTCCGTGAGATTGTTCGCCTCAATAAGAAAAAGGCAACCGCAGGATTAGAAAAGAAAGAGACGCATCTTGATAAAATTGCTGCGCATAAACAAGAAAGCGCCCTCTCAGAGCCTGAAAAAAAGAAGCGAAAGGAGAAGGCACTTCGGGGAGAGGTTTCTCGACCTCATGAGTTGCAGCAATAGAGTAAAAGATGATACTCTAGACGAGCGACAGAGCGAGGGGTTCAGCCGCCTTGGCTTAGGCAGGTAGAGTCGAAGCAGTAGGATGCTTTTTTGAAGTTTTGTAAGGCTACAATGTTTTTCTAGAGCCGCCTTAGCTCAGTTGGTAGAGCAACGGTTTTGTAAACCGTGGGTCGTCAGTTCAAATCTGACAGGCGGCTCTAGGAAAAAATTGTAGATAAACCGCTGGTCGTTCAATTGACAGGCGGCTCACTGCGTAGGATTTTAAAAGCATCCAACAGGCAACCGATGATGTCTATCACTTCAAATCTGAGCAGGGACTAAGAAGCGTTGCATTTCAATATAGTTTCAGTCACGATTTTTATACTATGTTTGGTCTAGAGATATCTAACTCATGGACACATTATCTACAGATGGAAAAAGTCACCTCTTGCCGTATGCACGTCGAGCTGATTTCAAGGTAGGTCGTGCATCAGAGCTCCAAGGCAGGGATCGCATATTCTATCGATTCCTTGAAATCCTTCCAGGGGCTGCTTCGTGGGCTACGTTGGTGGGTATGGTTCTTGCCTCTATCTATATTCCGTTTGTTACCGCCTACTTCATAATTGCATTCTCCGTCTACTGGCTTCTTAAGACGGCCTTTCTTTCATACCATCTTCGGTATAACTGGAAGCGCATGAAGCATCACCTGTCTCTCGATTGGGCTGCGCTTATTGCACGTTTTGAATATGGACACCTCTATCACGTGGTAATTTTGCCTTTTTATAAAGAGCCTGAGGAAATCATTAACAGCTCTCTTGCCTCGCTTGCGGCATCGAGATACGACCTCAAAAGTATTATTATTGTTCTCGCTCAGGAAGAGCGAGCTGGTGTTCATGCGCAGAACGTTGCTCGTCGTATGAAAGAAAAGTGGGGTGAAACATTCGGGTTTTTCCTAGTAACGACACACCCGCAAGATGTTCCTGGAGAAATGGCAGGAAAGGGTTCTAATGCATCATGGGCAGCAGAGCAGGTGCGAACACAGGTGCTTGATCCTCATGGTATTCGCTACAACCACACACTCGTATCGATTTTTGATATTGATACTGTTGTATACCCCGATTATTTCAATTGTTTGGTATGGCACTTCATGACGGCGCCACGACCACTCAAAAGCTCATTTCAGCCGATACCTCTCTTTAATAACAACATATGGTCTGCGCCGTCGCTCTCTCGTGTTGTGGCAATGTCGAGTACGTTTTGGGAAATGATCCAGCAGGAGCGTGCAGAGCGTATGGCAACTTTCTCATCGCACGCAGTGAGTTTCCAGGCGCTCTATGAGGTAGGCTATTGGCAAAATAATATGGTGAGTGAAGACTCGCGTATTTTTTGGAATCTCATGATTGCTAATAATGGTGAATACGATGTAGTCCCTCTTTCATATCCTGTATGTATGGATGCAAATGTAATCTCAGAAACACCGCCATCCGTTCAGTATATGGAGTCGCGACGACCTCGATTTACACGCATCGTAGTGTTGAATCAACTTTTTAACTTTGTATACGGCACTATCAAGCTATTTTTGACGGGAGTGAATATTTATAAACAGCATCGTCGCTGGACATATGGAGTGGAAAATTTTGTATACACTGCATATCACTTTACGAAAAATAAGGCGATCTCACGTAAAAAAAGAATAGTTGTTATTCTGCGACAAGCAGAAGGGTATTGGTCTTTGGTTACCAATCCTATTATGTTGTTTATCTTAGGGCTAACACCTATCTTTTTTGGGGGACGTGTTTTTCACGAAACTGTCCTCTCGTATAATCTGCCATTGTTAGTACGAAATGTGTTGAGTGTCGCCATGCTCGGTCTGGTGGTGTCTGCAATTATTTCTCTGTCGCTTCTTCCTCCGCGTCCTCTGGGTAGAAGTAAGTGGGGGTATGTTCCAATGTTTCTCCAGTGGATACTAGTTCCTTTTACAATGATTTTCTTTAGTGCACTTCCTGGGCTCGACGCACAAACACGCCTTATGCTCGGTAAGTATATGGGATTTTGGGTCACGCCTAAAAGTAGGTCTACTGATGCAGAGAATGCCCCAAATGGTACTATATAACTATGATAGTTGAGCCAACAATTCGCCCTCTCGGGCTCTCAAAGAGACGATACGTACTTATTTTTATGATATGTATCTTTGTGGTTGCAATACCATTTTTGTACCTCTATGCAACGGGGTACAAGTTTAATTTCGACGACCGAACCAGTCTCATTAGTACTGGAGGACTATTTATTGCAGCAGACGAAGTGGGTGTAGAGATCTATATTGACGATGAGCTGGTGCGTGAGACGCGGCGCTTTACAAAGGCTTTCTATGCACAAAATATTGATCCTGCCACACATAAAGTGCACGTTCAAAAAGAAGGTTTTCATACGTGGGTCAAAGAACTGCCAGTGTACCCTCATTTGGTAACTGAAGTTCAGGCTTTTAACTTACCACTTGTGCCGGTGGCTCGTGTGATTACTCGCTTTGAAACCGCGACAGGTACGCCAGTGATTTTTGAAACTAAACTCCTTGTAGCTTCAACGACCGAGTCCGTATATGCAACAACTACAAAAGTTACAAAAAACTTTGTAGTTAATACAGAGTTTCTTGAGACGCTCGCTTTTTTTGAAGATACTGCACCCACTACGACCCAAAACAAAATTAGTGAATCTCTAATAAGCTCTGGACTTCTTCGTACTCCGACAGCTACAACGTCGGCAACAACCACAAAGGAATACTCAGATGTACGCCTTTTTAAGGATGAAGGAGATGTCTTCGCAGAATGGATAGGTTCTCGCGAAGATATGCCGTACTACTATTGTGCAGAACCGTTTGAGGCTCTGAAAAAAGATGATGTTGCGAGTGATGTAGATAATGTGGAAGACGCAACCGCTTCAGCGATTAGTGCCTTGCTCGATGAAGAGATGGGGGCCGATGAATTACTCAATCCTCCTGTGCAAAAAGTATCAGAAGAAACAGTATGTGCTCCTCGTATCAGTCTCGATAGAAAGTGGCAAGAAGTATCAAATTTTGATTTTTTCCCAGGAAGTACGGATATTGTTGTGATTGGTCGTGAGAGTGGTGTGTACGCAGTCGAGATTGATAATCGTTCATGGCAAAACGTGCAGCCGATCCTTGAGGGTCAGGGACTTTCGTTTCGTATTCAAAATGGACGAATTGTGATATATGACGGTACTCAATTCTATGAGATTATATTGACTGAGTAATATATGGCAGAAAAAGAAATCAAAAAAGGTCATCTCCATCCAATTTCTTTGATGATCCGCGAGATCAATACTATTTTTGGTGAGCTCGGTTTCGTGTTTGCAGAGGGTCCTGAAATGGAGTTGATCAAATACAACTTTGATATGCTCAATGTCCCGAAGGATCATCCTGCACGCGATATGCAAGATACATTTTATATTGAAGGGAAGGAAGATATGGTGATGCGAACACACACCTCTCCTGTGCAGGTCCGATACATGCAATCACATACGCCGCCGATCCGTATGATTTGTCCGGGGAAGGTATTCCGCAACGAGGCCACTGATGCGACTCACGAAGCGCAGTTTTATCAGCTTGAAGGTCTTATGATAGACAAAGATATTTCTGTCGGGCATCTAAAGGGTACGCTCGAATATTTCTTTAAGCGCTTCTTTGGAGGAGAGGTAGAAGTACGTATTCGCCCTTCATTTTTTCCTTTTGTGGAGCCAGGACTTGAGATTGACATGCGGCTTACTGGTGACGATGCTCCTCCGAAGCTTAAGGGTAGATGGGTCGAGATGATGGGGGCAGGTATGGTTCATCCTAATGTGATTGCTGCTGCTGGTATTGACCCTGCAGTGTATCAGGGCTTTGCATTTGGTATGGGGGCAGACCGACTTGCGGTTATGAAATACGGCGTTGACGACGTGCGCCTTTTTTATGGTGGAGATTTGCGTGTGGTCAATCAGTTTTAGTTCTGCTATGAAAGTAAGCTACAATATTTTAAATACATTTTTTGATGGGAAACTCCCGTCTCCTTTAGAGATTGAGAATGCATTTACATTCCACTCATGGGAAATTGAAGAGGTGATTGAAAAAGATGGCGATACTCTTTTTGATATTAAAGTATTGCCTGATAAAAGTGCATGGGCACTTTCTCACCGAGGAATTGCAAAAGATCTCTCTGTGGTATTGGATATTTCACTTGCACACGATCCCTTTTCTCACAGAAAAGAACTCGCGCCGATTGCAAATGAATTGAGTGTTTCAGTCCAGACGCCAAAATGTGACCGCTACACCGCTGCGTATATTACGGGCGTGAGTGTAGGATCGTCTCCTCTCTGGTTACAGAAAAACTTAGCAACTCTTGGACAGCGCTCCATAAATAACGTAGTGGACGCCACTAATTATGTAATGATTCTTTTGGGTCAGCCGCTTCATGCATTTGATGCAGGAAAACTTACAGGTGTATCTGTTGGTGTGCGTGCTGCGCGTGCGGACGAGACTATTGTGACGCTGACAGGAGAGTCGTATGTATTAAGTCCGGAAGACACCATTATTGTTGATGGTGCGAGCGACACTCCTATCGGTATTGCAGGAGTAAAAGGTGGGAAACATGCGGAGGTTGATATGAACACCACTGATCTTGTTATTGAATCCGCACACTTTGATGCAATTTCGGTACGCAAAACATCACAGCGATTAAAGCTGCGCACTGATGCATCAATGCGCTATGAAAATGGCATATGTTCTGACGTGACCACATATGCACTCCATGAAGTGGTGCGATTAATACAAGAGGTTGCGCGAGGATCACTTGTTGGATACGTCGACACTGGGAAAGATACACCTACTCGTGCCTCTGTCTCTGTGTCACTTTCAAAAATTAATAGCGTCCTCGGGCTTTCACTCCCACAGGATACGGTAGAAGAAATCATTACTCGCTTCGGGTACGCGCACTCATGGGCAGGAGACACTCTCACGGTGACACCTCCGTTTGAGCGACCTGATCTTGTTATTCCTGAAGACCTTATAGAAGAAATAGGGCGTATGCATGGGTATGATCACGTGGTTTCTGTAACACCTCCACCTATAGCATTGCCTGCTATAAATAAGTCTTTTTATTATGTAGATGCACTCAGAAATGCACTACAGAACGCTGGGTTCTCCGAAGTTTTCACGAGTTCATTTAAAGAGCTCGATCAGGTAAAGCTTAAAAATGCACTTGCTTCAGATAAAGGGTATCTGCGAAGCGCGCTTTCAAAAAATATCACCGAAGCACTTGTTAAAAATGCACCAAATGCGGATCTCTTGGGTGTAGGAGAAATTGCGATATTTGAAATAGGAACCATCTTTAAAAAAGAAGGGGAAATGCTTTCACTTGCTCTTGGAGTGAGTAGTCCATCTGGATACAAAGCAAAAAAAGATGATGTCGTACTTGAGAGAGGGATATCTGCCGCGGAAGAAGTGCTCGGTGTGACGCTTTCTTGGACTAAAGAGGCTGGAGTTGCAGAAGTGGTGCTCTCAGATATTTTAGCAACGTTACCTCAGTCCACTGTCTATGGAACATTTGAAAAGACGCCAGATGTTGCATACAAACCGTTTTCAAACTATCCATATGCATCACGTGATATTGCGTTTTGGGCAGAAGCGGGCACAGATGCAGAGGAGGTGAAAAAGAATATTGTTTCAAGCGCAGGCAATTTGCTTGTGCGCGCAGATATGTTTGATGCTTTTCTAAAAGAAGGGAAGATTTCATATGCGTTTCGTCTCATTTTTCAATCATACGAGAGAACGTTGACTACAGAAGAAATAAATGTCGCTATGGATTCTGTTTCAGGTGCACTTAGAGGGCTTGGGTATGAAATTCGTTAAGGTTTTTTGATAGCCCCAATTCTATATTTTTGGTATACTATACGCATACGTATTTTTACGAGACAGTATTTCTATGGCTAAAAAAGAATCAGAAAAGGAAGTAAAGAAAGGCACGTACGACGCGTCTTCAATCTCCGTCCTTGAAGGACTTGATCCGGTGCGAAAGCGTCCTGGAATGTACATTGGTACTACCGGACTTGATGGACTCCATCACCTTATTTGGGAAGTTTTTGACAACTCTCGTGACGAAGCCATGGGAGGCTACGCAGACCGTGTTGAGGTTGTACTTCTTCCAGGAGACCGTATTCGTGTAGCGGATAACGGTCGTGGTATTCCAGTTGATATGCATAAGCAGACAAAGGTGTCTGCACTTGAAACGATTATGACCACGCTCCATGCAGGAGGAAAGTTCGGTGGTGAAGGATATAAGGTTTCAGGAGGACTTCACGGAGTGGGAGTTTCTGTGGTAAACGCTCTTTCTACCAATACAAAAGTAGAGGTTCATCGTGATGGAGGTGCCTTTATGCAGGAGTATGTGATTGGAAAGCCAAAAGCGAAAGTTAAGGAAACAGGGAAGTCAAAACTTCATGGAACTATCGTTACCTTTGAGCCAGACGCAACAATCTTTAAAGAAATTGCATTTGATTACAACAAGATCGTGAGCCATGTGCGCCAGCAGGCATACCTGGTGAAAGGGTTGCGTATTACCGTTATTGATGCGCGTAATGTTAAAAAAATACCAGACGGTTACTATTTGAGTGACACAGATATTGAAGCACCATCTCAGACATTTTATTTTGAAGGAGGACTCCGTTCACTCGTTGCTTTCTATAACCAATACCAAACGTCTGTTCATAAAAATATTTTCTACGTTGAGAAGAATGACTATGATGCAGCAGTGATGTCGGTTGAAGTTGCGCTTCAGTACGTGGATGATATAAGCGCGCGCATTACTGCATTCGCAAATAATATCTATAACCCAGAAGGAGGAACGCACATCACTGGATTTAAAACCGCACTTACTCGTACGCTCAATAACTACGCACGTAAAAATAAGCTCGTTAAAGAGGCCGAGGAAAATTTTACTGGAGATGATGCGCTTGAAGGACTCACTGCGGTTGTGTCTATCAAGATGCCTGAGATTCAATTTGAAGGACAGACAAAAGCAAAGCTCGGATCTGTTGAGGCTCGAAGTGCTGTTGAATCAGTTTTTGGAGAAGCATTTAACATGTTTCTCGAAGAGAATCCTGATGATGCGAAGGCGATGATCAACAAGGTGGTTCTCGCTCTGAAGGCTCGTAAAGCGGCAAAAGCAGCAAAAGATTCAGTATTGAGAAAAGGCGCCCTTGAAGGAATGGCGCTTCCAGGAAAACTTGCAGACTGTCAGACAAAAAGCGCAGAGGAATCTGAGCTCTTCATTGTAGAGGGAGACTCTGCGGGAGGAAGCGCGAAGATGGGTCGTGATCGAAGAACGCAGGCTATTCTTCCTCTTCGAGGAAAGATTCTCAACGTTGAGCGCGCACGCCTTGATCGCATGCTTGGAAGTGAGCAGGTTAAAAACCTCGTTATCGCACTCGGTACTGCTATTGGGGATGTATTCGACCTCTCAAAGCTTCGCTACCACAAGATCATTATTGCAACAGACGCTGACGTAGACGGAGCACATATTCGTACGCTCCTCCTCACGCTTTTCTATAGATACTTTAGACCGATTATCGACGGAGGATTTCTCTATATCGCACAACCTCCGCTCTATAAAATACAAAAAGGAAAAGAAGTAACGTACGCGTATACCGATCAGGAAAAGGCAAAAATATTAGGAAGCGATTTGGTTGCTGGAGCTGAAATAGTAGAAGGCGAGGATGCTGAAGAGCCTGAGGAAGAGACTGCTGTTACTAAGTCAGCAAAGGTTCGTATTCAGCGTTACAAAGGGCTTGGAGAAATGAACCCTGAAGAGTTGTGGGAGACAACTATGAATCCAAAAAACCGTATCTTGAAGCAAGTAGGAATTACTGATGCTCAGGAGGCAGATAAAGTATTTGACATCTTGATGGGAACTGATGTACCAAGTCGAAAGTCATTCATACAGTCAAACGCGCATCTCGCAAATCTCGATATCTAGTTTACGAAAACAAAAAATCCCCGTATGGGGATTTTTTGTTTCTTTAGACGAAGTATTAGTCTCTAATTTCAATTCTCTTTGAGAATGAATTGTTCTGTGAGTTTATGTCACTGTTGCTGGTGATAGTAACTTCAAGCTCTTCGCTTTGGCGTGCGTCTCCAATGTTGAATGCAACAATGATAACTGCACGCTCGTTAGGTTTTAGTGATTCTTGAAATGCTGAAGTGAAAAGACGGCTCTCTGAATCAGGAAGTTCTACTTCATATTTCCAGCTGTCTGATGTTTTCGTTCCGATGTTCTTTACTTCAAAACGAATAGCTCCTTTAGAGTCAGCTTCGAGAGTGTCTTGGGGAATGAATGTTTGATTTCCTTCGTTAAAAGATCCAATGCCCAGATAGGTGATTTGCATATCGCTTACGCCGCTCGGGTTTGATACCGGATAGGTGGTAGTAACGATTTGCTTTGGAATGGTGGTGGGTGTTGGTTTGGCTACAGGTTTAGTAGTGGTTGCAGTAACGGATGGTGTGGTTGTTGCTTGTGGGGTAGTTACTGGAGCTGTTACAACAGTTTCTGTATATGTTTCATTTACTATGGTCACAAGACCTGCTTTTGAAGTCGCTGCATCGATATCATTTGAAGGTGTGTAGGTAATACTGAACGGTATATCAGTAAAGCGCTTCTTTTCTGAGCGGAATAGAATTTTTGTTTCGCTTGTATCGTTTGGTAAAGAGATTGAAGTGTTACATGCAAGCGCCGCTCGTTCACCTGAAGCAGTTTGTATTTCAGCTGATACGCCATCCATACATGTATATGAAAGGGTATAGACACCTTCACGCTTCATTTCAGTCCATGTAAGTGTAAAGAGTTCTCCTGAGTTAATGATATTTTTCTCAGTTGTTACGATAAACTCTTTTTCTCTACTATTAATACTCTCTGCTAGAGAGGCGAGTGAGCTAAAGCCACTCGGTACAAGTCGTACAAGCTGCACTGCAAGCCATACACAAAGAACAATCGAGGTTATAAAGCCAATAATAGCTAATGTTTTGATAGCAGAAATTTTCTGCGCCTCTTTTTGTTCTTCATTCATAATGCATAGATAATAACACAATGATAATCTTTGTCAAGTAATGCTATTTGACAAACTATAACTTATGATGTAGTATATATGCACTACTTTGCTTCATATATGACTTTTCTAACCACACTATTTGATGAAATTTGGGACAAAAAGGGACCATTTTTGTTTACTTTTTTCTTTGTATGCGCACTCTCATATGGGATTCTTTTTGCTATTGATTTTATTCCTGAAAAACCTCAGGTGTCGGGAGAGGATGCAGCCGTTGTAACAGACCCTGCGCCTGCGCCGGCTCCTGTTGCGGAGCCTGTTGTATCAATGAGTGAGAGGGCTCAGTATCCGACACGTATTGTGATTCCTGAACTTGGGTCAGATGTGGATGTGCTTAACCCACAGAGTCGTTCAATTGCTGATTTGGATGCCGCACTCCTTAGCGGTGTGGTTCGTCATCCAGATTCAGCTGACTTCAAAAACACAGGTACTATGGTGCTTTTTGGGCACTCAAGTTATTTGCCAACGGTTCGTAATAAGAACTTCCAGGCATTTAATGGACTTCAGAAGCTTGCTAAGGGTGATATGGTCAGTGTTTTCTCAGAAGAGACTGAGTATGTCTACGTAGTGACAAGTGTTTACAAAGCTGCGGCGAGTGATGCCTCTGTTGATCTCGAAAAAGGGAAGGAGACCCTCGTTCTTATTACCTGTAACTCATTCGGAAGCAAGGACGATCGCTTTGTAGTTGAGGCGAAGCTTGTCGAAAAAAAGCCTCTATAGAGCCACAAAATAGGCCCTCGAAACTATTGACAAAACTATTAAAATGGTGTAGTATTAACACATAAGGTTCTTCTCCAAGATTGTGTGTAAGGTCTGTTTAAGTTAAGAAGTGGTGTGTGTATTGTGGTTGGTTATCTCTACAAATTTTATTTGTGAAGGAAACCCATCATGAACATCGTGCGATACGATGATTATGGGAAGAATGCTCTTTTCATCTCTCAAACACTCAAAAGGAGTAACGCGCGATGCGCAAATGGATCCCCGCTCTGCTTCTGTTGGTTTTCGGGTTGCCTTTGCTGGCAGCCTGCGACCAGGAGGCGCGGCCGGTGACGATGTTGCCGGCGCAGAACGCAGTGCAAGAAGTGCACTGCGTCGAAGGCCAGCCGCGGCAAGTCCGTGCTGGCGAATTCCGCATCGATACGCTCACCGTCATGGAGAATTCCAGGGCGCTCGAGCGCATCAGTGGCGGGCGTACGCCTGGAGACTACTTCGCAACCGTGTACAACGATGCGAAGCAGCAAGCGGTTCCGCGCTTCGAGGGCAGTGAGACCTACGTCGAGATCACCATCCATGGTGTTCGCGGCAGGCTCGCTCCTTCGCGACTGCCGTTCCTCTCGGGGATGGCAGCTACGCCGGGTGGGATGGATGGGATCTGTCGCGGGTATGCGTCGGTCGTGGTTTCTGGAAACAGGATCACGGTGCGCGTGCCTGTCCGCGGCGGTGAACATCTCGGCCAAGTGAGCGTCATCTTCCCCCGGAATCTGTTCGAGGGGATCCGCGACGTTCTGCCGTGCGTGACCTGGGGTATCCCCGTGCACGCGCCTCGTCTCGTTGACGGTCCGGCGCGCAGCAGGGATAACACCCTTTGTGGGCTGCCGGGCTCGACTCCTGGAACCACACTCTTCAGCCAGCGCGTTGCTCGCAGGGAAGTCTGGACCGGATTTGCCGGCGTCGTCAAGCGTTAACCCTTACAAGGAGGAGAGCTCATGGCTCACATTCTTGCTATCGCGGCGCTTCTCCTCGGATTGGTTTCGGGGCAAGTGGCTGCGCAGCAACCGGAGACGGGCTCTGCCTGTAATCCGGCAACGGAGTCGTGCTGGGTTCGTCCTGGCATCGCTCCCTACGGGCACGACTCACGACTCGTGCCTGCGGCGCTCGACAAACTGCTGACGCCGGACATCGTTCCGGTTGCAGCAGATCGCGAGGCGATCCGTCGCTTCGTCCTCATCGGCACGCCGTCTTGGCGCGAGAACATTCCGTCCAATTTCAGGGCGACGCGGATGCTTTTCCGCGGGGGGCAGACGCTGCCGAACGTGGTGGCAGATACTGCTCGATGGGGGAACGCCACAAGAATGGCGTCCTTCTACCGGATTGCGCTGTCCGATGGGAGCATCGCTCTCGTCGGCCAGCCTGACATCTGTGGGAACTGGTTTATCGTGATCATCACTCCGCAAGGGGTATGCATCAGGGACGAAGTTCTCTGCGGGCCGGAGTGCGAGAGACTCAGGCGACAGATCAGCGGGAATCCCCGCTGATCAAAAAAGTAGGTTGTGGTGTGGCGACTCCGGTTGCCACCCACACTACTTTCTTTTGATACTTTCGTGTGCACTGCACGTGGGGGTATGGAGAAGAATTATTTATCACTTGTACAACAATTATTATGAACGTATCCATTATTAAAAAATATCAAAATAAGATCTCTTACGGAGTGCTCGTTTTGGCATTAGTTTCACTTGCAGTTTTCGTTATATTCCCACTTTTACCTCAAATTGAAACATCATCTGCAACTCAGGTTACAACTTTGAAGGCACACTTTAGTGCTGCTTTCGGAGGTGATGGTGGTGGAGATGGAGGAGGTGGAGACGGTGGCGGTGGAGGAGGTGGAGACGGTGGTGGTTGTTGTGGTGGTACCGGCGGAGACGACGGTGGTTCTACTGGAGGAGGTGGAGATAGCGGTGGAGGAGGTGGAGACACCACTCCAACAGTTACACCTATCTGGGTACTTTATTGTACTGGAGCTGAAGGTGGAGCCAATGATTGGCAGTGGTGGGAAAAAACTACCAATACAGACCCTATCCAATACCGTTTTGTGCGTGCTGGAGATGGTGCCTGTGTACCTCCTCCTGTAGACGTTTGTCCGAATATTGATGGAGTTCAGGCAACTGTTCCAGCAGGCATGACTAAGGACGGCGCTGGAAATTGTATTACTCCTCCAACTACCCCAAGTATCGTTGGGTCATGTGTGGGTACAGATGTAAACATCTCGTGGTCAGGCGGTGGTCCAGGCGTGCTTTATAACTACCGAGTTGATGCTGCAGCAAGCTCATGGACTGGTTCGTGTACATCTCTCAATCCTGGAGATTACTGTGTAAACAACTCATCAGCAACAAGTCTTTCGTTTACTGGTACACCAGGCCAAACATACAATGCGTGGGTGCATGCAGTTAATACTGTTGGTGTTACTGATGCAGTAAGCGTACGATTTAGTTGTCCTGCAATCCCTACAGTAGACGTATGTCCAAACATTGCAGGAGACCAAGCAACTATTCCAGCAGGTATGATTAAGGATACTGCAGGTAACTGTGT
>JAIETH010000012.1 GCA_019745315.1 Patescibacteria group bacterium
TTTTCTTCCGTAGGTTCAATATGTATGTCAGAGGCATGACCATCAACCGCATAACGAAGTATGGTTGCCACAATACGCGTAACAGGGGCGTCTTCCTTTATAACAGTTTCTTTTTCTACCTCTGTTTCAGCAGCTTCTTTTTTACGGTCTTCAATATCGCTCGTCAACTCACTCTCCAAATCAGTCAATGCTTCGTCCACCTCACCTGTTAGATTTTCATACCCTGCCAAAACCTTCTCAAAATCTTCCTGCAGGATTATAACAAGCTTGTACGGTATATTATTTTTTGATGAAATAAAATTCAGTGCATCTGTTGCCTGAAGATTATCTGGGTCGGTAATACCCACCTCAAGAACTCCATCTTTTTCTTCCAGGGGAACAAACCTATAATGACGCGCTGATTCTTCGGGAATATATCGCAATGCTTCGGAGGTAATTTTTTCTTGTGGAGCAATACGGCGTGTGGGCAAGCGATAATACTCACCCATATTCTGCAAGAGAACATCTGGATCCACACCACGCGCCAGCAAGCCTGCTTCAATGGAAACCCCTCCTCCTTCAGATTCAGTTAAAATTTCTGTAGCAGCCTGCTCACTTAAAATCCCCTTTTTTTTGAGTAGATCAAGAATGTACATACACAACCCCTGCAATTAAACTCTTATCTTGAAGTACCTGAAACAGGAAGGTAAGGATTATCTCGTCCGACTGGCTCGCTCACAACTTCTTTTCTAAAATCTACCAAGGATTCAAATCGCACATCTTGTAAGACTTCCCCGCTTATTGATACCGACTCGATCTCTTGTAATTTAACCAACAGATCCTGGCCTGCGTACGACGCCTCACTTAATCCATCTCCGGTCACAAGATCTTCGGAATCCGCTATAAAAAGTGTATACCCAAGCCACCCCAACACAGCGAGTCCGAAGGCGAATAGGATATTACGAAGAAGAGATGACATATTATTTTTCAGGATTAAACGTATAGGTATGTAGAGTTATGTCAAAATCAAAGAGGTCTCCTTCTTCTTTTGAAAATTCAAGATTAACGACTTCAAAAAATTCAAGACTTTTTTCCAAACTTCCAAGAAATTCAGTAAAATCTTCATAGGTCCCTGTAAGGGTGAAGCCTATCTCTTTTTCAATGACGGGCGCTTTTTCAGAAACAGAACTCTCTCCCCCTTCTGGATCCACCAACTCCTCAGGAGTAGCTGCTGCGCCACCCCCAGACTCTTCTAACTCTTTTATAGTGATATTTGAAAGACTGAGACGATATTCACTCGCCAAATTATCGAGATTCATAACAACCAGCACTGGGTCTACAGCGTCTGGAATCATGGTAAGGAGACGAGAAACTGATATGGCGTCAAATGCATTTATTTCTGCTTTCTTTTTATCAATCGACTCCTTAAGCTTGCTCGCTTTTTCAATGGTATTTTGATATTCCTTTTCTTCTGTCTGGAGTCTTTTTATATCTACAAGGGTCGGCTGGACATAGGTAAATCCCAAGCCAGCTGCAATGATAAGCGCAAAAATTGGAGTGAGTGTTTTAAACATACAATTACGGTGTTACAGGTGCTGGAATTGATGGCAGCGGACGAGTCGGTGCTGATGTTGATGCGGTTGTAGAAGCTGCTGTGGGAAGAGGAGCACTTGTCGATGCAATCATATCGTCAAGACTCACGACGCTTGTTGTTGTTGAAATCGCTGGTACATACGCAACCTGATCTAATGACAACTCTGCCCCTACCTCAAACGTGATCGCGCTCTCATTTGTCTCTTCTTCATTTTCTATAGAAATATTAGAAAGACGGAGAGATTTTTCAACAAATGCTTTTGTTGTCCTAAATTCTTGACCTTGCAGGGCAATTGTATTGAATGAATCAGAGCTTCCCTTAAGAGTAACCTGAGCGCTTCCTGAAGGCTGACGTGTGTACTTAAACGAAGTAAGTTGGGTATTGGTTTGAGTACGATCTCCAATAATATCAAAGAGCTTGGTCATAGAAATATGTCCATCGAGCAACGATTGTGCGGCATCAAGCCTACGCTCAAACCGCTGTATGCTTTCTATATCGCCAAGGACAAACGATGCTCTTTTTTCTTCGAGCTCTTTTTTTCGAAGCGCAAGCTGTTCTTCGCTATAGTTGTGATAGAAGAATACTCCTACTGCAAGAGCGAGCGTCGCCAAGAAAACGACCACTGCAAGAAATACCAGCACATTGATCACACGCCGCTGCTTCCTCTGAGGAACACTCGCTGCTCCCTGTTTCGGAATAAAAGAAGTTTTAGGAGAATAGTCCATTTACAACTCATTATATACGAACATATAAACTAAATTATAGAAACAACACACCGAGTGTGGACAGTTATATGTGATCCTTTAAAATTATTTTTCAGAAAGTGCACGCAATGCAACTCCCACCGCCACAGAAAACGAAGGTCCTATATCATCAAGAGTGGTTTTTAGAAAAGCCGGATATCCTACTTTAGAAAAAGGGTCCGCACGTACTATCCTTCTCCCGAGAGCAGAGAGTGCATAATCCTCAAGACCCTTAAGAGCTGAGCCTCCGCCAGCAAACACCACGGACGAAACAGGCGGCACTCCTTTATCAAGCTCATATGACATAAGCATTTTTCGTATATCACTAAAAATTCGCTCGAGAGCAAAGCTTAATGCTCGCTCAATACGAGGATTGTCTTTTGCTGTGAGCCCCACCTGTCGTTTCATTTCTTCTGCATCATCCTTACTGATCTCCAACGACTTGGAAAGTGAACTTGTCATATCCTGCCCACCAACATTAATACTGTGCATTCCTTGAACCATCCCTTCGGAGACTATGTATAACTTTGTTGTTGCTGCACCAATATCAAGAATGAGTACTGTCTCATGAACATTTTGAACGCTCGATCGGATAGTACTAAAAATCTCGATCTCATTAAATGCACTTTTAAGTTGTGCCCCCTGAACGACAGCTCGGTACTTTGACAGAGCTTCGTTATGAATAGCGGCAAGCAAAATACGTGTTTTACCAGGAGCAGCAATACCATTTTTCTCTGGCACAGGGAACCAATCGAGTGTCACCTGATTAATTGGCACGGGTACATATTTTCGTGCCTCAATAGGAACCATGCTCGGCAACTGTGCTGGATCCTGAGCAGCGAGCGTAATGATGGCAACAAAACTTGAAGCATATGGAATAGCAACTCCCGCATAGGTACTAGTGACGGACGCCTCTCGAACTATATCAAGAAGCGCTTCTATGAGACGTGAAGGGTCGAGGCTGGTAGCGCTTCCCACCACAGTATCTGCATATGGACCAAGCTGTAATTCTCCATAGGTAACAAGCGAAATTGACTCACCCTCTTGGCGCAACTGTACAACTTTTATAGAAGACGAACCAAAATCAATACCAATAACATCGCTGCCTCCCGTAGAAGAAGCACCAGCAAAAAGTTTTCCTATTTTTTTAAACATCAAATCCATAGATATTCATGGTACCACACCGATCAGACAGGTCTTTTCGTATTGTTCGTAGTATATGATTATACATATATGTATTTTTCAAAATACATTTCTCTTTGTATAGATCTTCTCTTTCCCCCATCAGCAGATGAGCTCTGTGTACGAAATCTTTCCTACTCAGACCTCATGCACCACATGTCTATTACGGATACTGCATACGCCACGTATCTTTTTTCATATAAAAACAAAAAGGTCCGTGCACTTTTGTGGCAACTCAAATATAAAAATGACACAAAGGCAGCGGAGCTGCTCGGAACAGCGCTCAGAGATTACCTCGCCTCTCGCTATAAAACTCCCCACATACTGATCCCCCTCCCTCTTTCGCGAACTCGCTTTTTAGAAAGAGGTTACAACCAAGTAGAAAGCATCGCGGACGTAGCTGCTCGCCACATACCGTATATTAGTATAGAAAAAAAATTGCTTATCCGAAGCGCTCACACAAAACCACAAACAAAACTAGGACGATTAGAGCGTCTCACAAACATGCGGGGCGTGTTTACACTAGCAGACCATACTCAGATAGATAATAAGGCCTTTATACTCTTAGACGACGTAACTACGACAGGAGCAAGCCTGAGAGAAGCTCGCGACACCCTTCTTTCCGCCGGAGCCGCGAGTGTCGACTGTATCGCCATCGCACACTGAAACAGAACTTCAAAAACTAAGAATATTCTCTTTTGGCAACAATATGCTATCCTTGGCATGTATTTCTGAGGAAAAGCACAGCGTGCCAACCTTAGAGAAACTGGAGAGTTGGCTGAGTGGGTAAAGAAGTGCGGGGCACTTCTTTACGGGGATTAGCTCCGCTAATTCCCTGGACGAAACTTGAGGCCGTCTAGCTACAAAATCGACGATGTTGTAGTCTTCTTGAATAAAGCAAATATACGGAGAGTTGGCTGAGTGGCCGAAAGCGCCTCACTGCTAACGAGGTAGGGGGTAAAACCCCTCGCGGGTTCGAATCCCGCACTCTCCGCCGTGAACGTAGTGAACAAGGAGAGTAGAACGTGCCGGGGGCACGTTCGGCGGGATTCGAAGCCTGATTGAGCATTTTATGGAGCATTTTTTAATGCGAACAAAAAATCCAATCAGGATACTGATCGTGTAACGATCGAACCACATTTCTCCGCAACGAACGAAGTGAGTGTAGGAGAGCAGACGGTGCGGGGCACTGTCTGGGGATTCGAAAAGGTTGTCGAATCTTTGAGTCTTAATCTCAAAATTAGTCTTCAGCAACGTGTCGTGAAGAATTTTCCTCCGGATCCTCAGTTTCTTTTTTAATCGGCACAACCGCTGAGACAGATCGTGGACGCACATGCGGAATCCGAGGCACAAAAATAGATACTATTGTTGCCACAATCGCAATTTGATGGTACCCAAAACCAATAGCCATACCGATAGCCCCCGCAAACCAGATGCTTGCAGCTGTCGTTAGATTCTTCACACTTGCGCCGTCCTTGAGAATAAGACCGGCCCCCAAAAATCCAATACCAGAAACAATCTGGGCGGCAATGCGAGATTTTGAAGATGGATCTACAGTCATCGACATAAATGTAAAAAGCATCGCTCCACAGATAACAAATATATGCGTACTAATACCAGCATCCTTGTTTCGTAATTCACGCTCAGCGCCAATTAAGTAACCGAGTACGACGACCAGGAAAATATCTAAAATAAAGGCAATAGTGAGCGGGTCAATCGCGAGCGAAAAAGTAAAAATATCAGACATATGTATATAGTATCAGGTAGTACAAATTTTATAATTCTTGCCTGACCGACAAAAGTATATCTTATGCCGAGGGAGAATCAATCGTTCTCCGCACCTTTTTCAAGCCCCACCACCCCATCCCCACCCTTGTGTTGCCTAGAGGAAAAATGCTATATACTGTACTGACGTTACTAAGAATAGATAATATATGCCAAAAACTACTGCCCCAAAAGCAAATTCAGCGTTTATGAAGCCAATGACTATCAGTGAGGACCTCGCTGCTGTTGTAGGAAAAGGACCAATGCCTCGTAGCGAAGTCGTAAAGGCTCTCTGGGTATACATCAAGAAGAATGATCTACAAGACCCAAAGAACAAGCGAAACATCAACGCTGATGCCGCACTTCTTAAGGTGTTTGGTGGAACAAAGACTGTTTCTATGTTTGAAATGACAAAGCTCGTTTCAAAGCACCTCTCATAAGATACACACTTACGAAACAAAAAACCGGCATATGCCGGTTTTTTGTTTTTCCTTTTACTCCTTTGTACTAAGCATCCCACATATCCCACACCTTGGCTGCAACATTTATAGGAGCACCCTCTCTCGGAAAATGATGAAGATTAATAAACGGCACAGCATTTGCTTCAATAATTCCCCATTTCTGTAGATCAGGATCTTTGGTTATATCTTCAATAATGAAATCAAAGCCTACAATCGGCGCCTTGAGACTATCTCCCGCTTTCTTCAAATACTCTAAGGTCTTTGGATGTACACGAGCAAAATCTTCAATTGCATCTCCTCCATACGAAAGGCCAATTTTCTCGGTAAGATCAATAGTCTTCCCTTTCTCCAAAACAGTATCGAGATCATATTTATTACGAGCCAAAAAAGATACTGTGACATCCGTTACCTGAAACGCAGCGACATCCGATATTCTATTTTGATTCTTCGCATTTATTAAAGCTGCAATAGTTGCTTCTCCATCTCCAGTAATCCGTGGAGGATCTCCGCGCAAGCTTCCCCACACACGACCATCGACATAGGTACCCCTATATACGCTACCCACGAGATGCTCCTCTACCACAACAAATTGACAGAGCTGCTGAGCGATTTTAAATGCCTTGATAAATTCCTCGTATGTATATAGATGTGTTAACGAGTGTCTCCCACGAGAACCCATCTCTGGCTTTACAATCACTGGCTTCTCCAATAAATCAAATATTTTACGCGCCTGCCCAAGCATGTATGCTCGCCCCCCTCGAGAAACAGGAACACCCGCACGCATCAAATGCTTTTTCAAAACCGCTTTGTCATCCATCCACACATACGAGCGAGAACTTTTC
Source organism: Patescibacteria group bacterium (assembly GCA_019745315.1). Lineage (GTDB taxonomy): Bacteria > Patescibacteriota > Minisyncoccia > Phycocordibacterales > UBA918 > JAIETH01. Next base: position 6,566 of record JAIETH010000012.1, read on the forward strand.
CATGGCGGAATAGGAAGGCTGCCGAAGTAATGCCATGCGCCGTGGATATACGCTCGATACTGTTCAATCGGCTTATCGTAGAGAATAAATTGCTCCATTGTAATCCCTCTCTTATTCGCCTCTTCCCAAATAACCTGACTCCTCTCTGAACATGCTTTTGTGATATCAGAAGAAAAATGAACGAGCCCAAGAGCTCGAAAAAAGTATATATACGGAACAAGAAGTGCGTTGATTGCACGATTTACAAACAACACATGCACCACAGAGCCAAGACGCGCAACTGGCAACATCAATACTGACAGTGTCTGGGAAACCCACGAGATCGTATGATTCACGGGATTATTGCCACAATACAAACAACCAGATTTTTCTTTTATATGTGTACTCATAGTGGCAAAATTTTGTGTATTGTTTTTGGAAAAGGTGTTTCTATTTTGATACCTGTTTGCAGCTGATACAAAATGGGCATCATTGCATTGATCGAATCTCTGACCGTGACATCTTTCAGGGCAGTATCTATGATATTTTTACTATTTTTTTCATATAATAAAATATCAAACAGTGACGAGCATGACTGTCTACCAGAAACACTCGTAGTAGAAAAGAGCGCGTTATGACCACAGACAATCTGAGCCGAAGGAACAGTCACTTTATACGAAAAGGTATCCAATATCATATTCCACTGCTCCATCATAACAGGAAGATATTCAAGCTGGCTTGAGCCGCCGCCACACGAAAGACCTTCGACTCCTTGAAGTGTAATAAGCACGAGCGCAGAGGACGGCATAAGCGTGCGCGCAGAAAGTCCTTGTGCGATAGATTCAGGGGTAAGCGTCACAGCCACATCCCCTTCTTCTGTACTCAGAAGATCTCCTTTCAAAAATAAGCCCCGCCGCCTCTCTTGTTCTTGATCAATATACCAAAAGAAATGCGTGCCGGTATCAAGGGTATGAGAACCTGATACTCCAGAAAATAATTCTACAAATAACATGCGCCACTTTTTATTAAAAAGAAGTTGAAAAATAGGCGTATCAGAAACTAGGTGCTTGGTAAGCAGAAGTCTGCGTACCACAGTATCAATTTCAAGATATACAAACTCTCCTCTGCTATCACCAAATAACTGCTTCCATAAAATACTATTCATAACGCTGAGCTGTGCGCTATATGTTTCTGCAGTCCATATACGCTCCGCTTGTAAAAAAGCATCTAAGAGAGACTGGAGCCGAGCGCTCACGTCAGCATGCAAGTTCAGTGACGCCACACGATCTCTTTCAAGACGCAGCTCTTGTATGCTCATCGGAGCAAGTCCGTACACAGGCATACGTCTTTTTTTAAGACTCTTAAAAAACATACGCACAACATCTCCCTTCTGGTCATGAAAGGAAAAACCTCTTGGAAAGGAATCATTCCCCAGAGATATGCCGCCAAACGGCAATGTTACTGTTGCTTCAGCTTCTTTTGAAACATCTCTGTGACTACGCGCTAACGCTGCAGAATAAAAGTACGGGTGACATAAAAGCCCGTGGTGATCTGCGGTGTTAACCCATTTATTTAGAGAAATGGATGAACGTGCTTTTTGCCCTACAGATTCACCTAAAATTAGAGATGTTTCGTACTGAATTGCACTAAGCACATCCTCTGATGGCACAGAAAGCCCCGGAAAATCTTGAGAGTAATACTCAAGCCATGTACGACCTCCCCACTCGCGCACCACGCCCCCAAAGTGCGGACGCAACTTAAAAACTTCTGCTCGTATATTGTCTAAATTCACGTGAGAACTATATCAGAAACAAAAAAAGCGCACGAATGCGCTTTTTTTGATCACTATTTAACAAGCCTACCTCACAGCGCTCGCGACCGCCTTCATCACTCGTGGATCCATTACCTGAGGAATAACCTCACTATCCTTTGGACTTTTAACAAGACCTGCGAGTTTTTCTGCAGCACGCATTTTCATCTCATCAGTAATCGCAGAAACTCCTTTATCGAGCGCTCCGCGGAAAATACCTGGAAATACTAGTGCGTTATTAATCTGGTTAGGAAAATCTGAGCGACCGGTGGCAATCACACGAGCTCCTGCGCGCTTCGCAAGCTCCGGCATAATTTCAGGAGTTGGATTTGCAAGACCAAAGACAATTGCGTCTTTCGCCATGGACGACACATGCTCTTCAGTGATTGTTCCCGGTCCCGACACACCAACAACTGCATCTGCTCCGGAGACTGCATCTGCCACCACACCCACCACTCCGCGAGGGTTGGTAACATCGGCCAAATCCTTTTTATATCCGGCAAGATCAGCACGCTGCGCATGTATCACACCTGTACTATCAGTCACAATGACATCCTTAATTCCGTACTTCACCAAGAGGAGTGCAACAGCTCTCCCTGCCGCCCCTGCCCCCACGATCACCACTTTTAAATCCTTAATTTTTTTCTTAACCACTTTCGCTGAATTAATCAGCCCTGCAAGAACTACGATAGCGGTACCATGCTGATCGTCGTGCATAACGGGAATTGTAAGCTCTTTCTTCAAACGCTCTTCGATTTCAAAACAGCGCGGTGCGCTAATATCTTCAAGGTTAATACCTCCAAACACGGGAGCAATTCGTTTTATAGTGTCCACAATTGCATCTGTGTCTTGTGTATCAAGAACAATAGGAAATGCATCAATATCAGCTGTCTCTTTAAAGATCACACACTTCCCTTCCATAACAGGCAATGCACCATAGTGACCGATATTTCCTAACCCTAATACCGCAGATCCATCCGAGATAACTGCAACCGTATTACGCTTAATAGTATAGATTCGCGCATCTTCAGGATGCTTTCCTAAATGAGAGGAGACAGCAGCCACTCCCGGAGTGTAGTAGGTACTCCAATCAGAACGCGCTTTGAGTTTTACTTTTGAAGAAATAGCGATCTTTCCGTGGAGTCGCTTATGCTCAGCAAGTGATACCTTTCCGTAATCAACCTTTTTCTGTGCTACAACCTTCTTATTCTTTGTGGCTACTTTCTTCGTTGTTTTTTTTGTTGACATGATTTTGTCGGCTATACTGTAGTAACCAGGATAGTATACCTTATGCACCACAGCGACCCCCTCTCTACCCACTTTCGCATAGACGAACTACACAAAAAGGCACTTTCAAAGCTTGGTATCTCAACCATCTTTGACCTTTTGTATCACCTCCCTACCCGTTATGAGGATATTTCTGCTATCCAATCAGTCGGAGGACTCACCGTCGGGGGTGACGCTGTTGTCTATGGAAAAGTAGGAGGCCTTAAAACACGAAAGACCTGGAAGGGTCGTCGCCCTATATCTGAGGGCTGGGTAGAAGATGGCTCAGCTCGCATTAAGATCATGTGGTTTAACCAACCATATATCGCGAAGATGCTTGTTGAAGGTGTATATGTAAAACTTGCGGGGAGAGTTTCAGGAACTGCAGAAAAACCCTATCTCTCAAATCCAGAGATTGAGATTGTAGGAGAACTTCCTATCGACCGACATGATTCCCTCTTTAAAGGAACTGAACAAACCGATGAAACACTCTATCCTGTCTATCGAGAAGTAAAAGGAGTTACCTCTAAATGGATGTATCATACGATTCAAAAATGCTTTAAAGGTGGCGTTCTGGAAACTCTCGAAGACCCGCTCCCAGAATCATTGGTCAAAAAATATAACTTACCCAACCTCCGTACCGCTCTTGTATGGATCCATGCACCAAAAAAAGCAGAGCACACAGAGACCGCACGAAAGCGTTTTGCATTTGAAGAAATTTTCTATATTCAGATTGTCAAACAACAAGAACGGGCACAGCTCCATAGAGAAGACGCGTACCAAATACACACCGAGGCGTCCCATATAGAAGAATTTACGAAGCGCTTTGCGTTTTCTCTCACCCGCGCACAAGACAAAGCAATACGTGAGATACTCACAAACTTTGAAAGTCTCCATCCAATGTCACGCCTTCTTGAGGGAGATGTGGGAAGTGGCAAAACTGCGGTCGCAGCGACAACCGCGTACGCAGTTGCTACTAGTCACCGATTTAAAACCAAAAGCACAACGAAACACGCGATGATGCCAGAGAGCTTTGCAAACCTGCAAGTTGCCTACATGGCACCAACAGAAATTCTTGCGCGCCAACACTTTGAATCATTTATAAAATACTTTGAACATCTTCCTATCTCTGTCGGACTTATCACCGGAAGTGGATGTATGAAATTTCCTTCAAAAGTTGATCCAAAAAAACCAACAGAACTTTCGCGAGCCCAGCTTTTGAAGTGGGTAAAAAGTGGTGAGATACCAATACTCATTGGCACCCACGCCTTAATTCAAAAATCAGTCTCCTTTAAACACCTCGCATATGTCATTATCGATGAGCAACATCGTTTTGGCACCAACCAGCGACGTCTTCTTGCAAAAAAAGATGAATCAGAAGGCAAGCGTCTCCCCCACCTTCTTTCAATGACAGCAACTCCAATACCGCGAACCCTTGCACTCACCATTTATGGAGATCTCGATCTCTCACTTCTTGATGAAATGCCGGTAGGACGCAAACCAATCATTACCCGTATTGTAAAAAACGCAGAACGGAAAGAAGTATATGAAGCAATGAAGAAAGAATTGCGTCTTGGCAGACAAGCATATGTTATATGTCCGCGTATCGACGAACCTGACCCAACAATGCTCATGGCGCTCCAAGCAAAGTCAGTGAAAGCGGAAATGGCTCGTCTTAAAAAAGAAGTGTTTAAAGAATATCGACTCGGCATTCTTCACAGCAAGATGTCTCCCAAAGAAAAAGAAGAAACGATGCGAGCATTTCTTGCTCATGATATTGATATTCTTGTGGCGACCTCAGTAGTAGAGGTCGGCGTCAATGTGCCTAATGCTACTGTAATTCTGATTGAAGGAGCGGAGCGTTTCGGCCTCTCCCAGCTCCACCAGCTTCGCGGCCGTGTCATACGATCAAATGACCAAGCATACTGCTTTGCTCTCACCGAAAGCGAATCAGACAAAACAATTGCTCGCCTTAAAGCGCTTGCAACTGCAAAGAATGGATTTGAGCTTGCTGAATATGATCTCGCCCAACGTGGAAGCGGTGAGCTCTATGGAGGAAAACAATGGGGACTTACCGACCTTGGTATGGACGCCATAAAAAACATTAAGATGGTAGAGGCAGCACGAAATGAAGCGGCAAATCTAATCAAGGAAGACCCTGAACTTAAAAAACACCCCCTTATCCTCAAGCGCTCTCTATCTATCGGTGAAACTCTCCATCTAGAATAGAGCGAGTGGAAACAGCTGAGAAAAGCGGAAGACGGTTTAAAAAGGTTGGGGGTAGGTCTGGTTTTTAAACCGTCTTCCGCTTTTTGCTGCACTTGTCTATTTCCTCTTTCCTACAAACTGAGCTAATTGAGAACCGACGCAGTCTGAGGTATAGTCTTGTGAGCAGAATACTGCACTATCCGCCCTTAGCTCAGTTGGTTAGAGCGCAGAGCTTATACCTCTGTGGTCCTTGGTTCGAGTCCAAGAGGGCGGACTAAAGAGAAAAACAGCACCTGCGTGCTGTTTTTCTCTTTAGTCCGCAGCGCAGCTATATTTTTGTTTTGCGTAGCAAAGGCAAAAATTGCGAGCTGGGATCGCGAGATTTTTTCGTCAGAAAAAATACTTGTTATGACATGTCCGAGCCGCAGTGTTTCGCTTTTGGAATAAAAAAATTATTTCTTACCTCATAAGCAAACCATGCTCTCGCACCTAACACACATACGTATCACTACATATCAAACCTTTATTGATATACTCACATATATATGGCGTTACTTTTTTCTTTTCGCGTGTGGAAATGGGTTTTTCTTAGTGTTGGGATACTCGCTCTAGCGGGACTAATGTTTATACTTTTCCACAATCCAGATACCTCTACCGGAGTTACCACCACAGTAACCCAAGGACCCATTGAGCAATTGGTTTCAGTATCAGGAACTCTCAATCTCATTAATGCGGCGACACTTACCTTCCCTCAGAGTGGAATTGTTCAAGAAATACTTGTTACAGAAGGAACGTTAGTCAAAAAAGGAGATGTGCTCGCAGTACTTGATACTCAAAAACAGGAAGCGGATCGTAAAGATGCTCTTGCATATCTTAAAATAGCGCGTGCAGACCAAGAAGAATTACTCAATGGCCCGAGCGGAGAGGAGCGCGCGCTCACAGAACTTGCCGTTTTAAATGCAAAGAATAATCTTGAGCGTGTTATTCGCGAACAAGATGAGCTGGTCGAGAATGCACGACGAACACTTCTTTCCACTGATCTTGTTGCAGTGCCCGCATACGCAAACAACACAGACACACCCCCACAAATTAGCGGTATTTATACATGCGAAGAAAGAGTATATTCATTCAAAATTGAATCGACTGGTGGTGGCAACTACGTATACACCCTTCCTGAATTAACACGACGACAAAAAGCAGAAACTGCAAGCGCACAGCCTTTTGGTACGTGTGGTCTTTTTATTCAATTTGATGCAAATACATCATATAAAAACGAGAGCTGGAAAGTTGCGATACCTAATACTCGATCTTCATTCTATGTCACTAATTTAAATGCATATAAACTTGCTCAGGAACAGCGAGCGATTGCCATTGCAAATGCAGAAGAAGATCTTGAGCAAGCAGAAAAAGAACAGACTCTTGAGAACGCGACTCCTCGCACCGAATCACTATCTCGCGCCGCAGCAGGAGTAACACAAGCAGAAGCACGACTTGCGACAGCAGAGGCAGACATAGACGAAAGGACTCTTCGTGCGCCATTTGATGGAATCATTTCCAATGTGTCACTGCTCGTGGGCGAAGAAAATACACGAGGAAGCATTACTGTTGCTTCAGAAGGTGGTTTCGAGCTTAAAGTGCGCATCCCAGAAATTGATGTGACAAAGGTTTCTTTAAATAATGATGCACGTATCTACCTCGACACGCGTCCTGAAGAAGTGCTACATGCCACTGTCACCTTTATATCTCCGCTCGCAACAGAAATTGATGGTGTCCCTTATTACGAAGCACTCCTTACTCTTGCAACAACGACTGACTGGCTTCGTGGAGGAATGAATGCAGATGTCGATATCATCACAGCGTCTGCACAAAATGTACTTCGAATACCCGAACGATATATTCAAAAAGAAGCTGGTGTATCGTATGTTTTTGTACCCGAAGGAAAAAACAAAAAACGTGTAGAAGTCGTACCTGGCTTTGCTGGAAACGACGGCTTTGTAGAGGTACAGAATCTTTCTGTTGGTACAACACTTATCGCCCCCTAGACTATGCGTAATATTCAAATCGGACTTTTGTTAGGACTTCGACAAATACAGCGTGCGAATGTTTGGACAAACGTGCTCATTATTTTTGTAATGACACTGACCTTTCTTAATTTGATAGCTGTTTCTGGACTTCTCGTTGGACTCATCGCTGGATCTGAACGAGCGTTTCGCGAACAATCTCTTGGAGATATTCTGGTAAGCGCAAAAGCTGATGAAAAGACGATCTTAGGGAGTGAAGCGCTCGCCCGAGAAATTGCCACCTACCCTGACGTATCTTCGTTCACTGTGCGATATATTGAGAGCGCTTCCGTAGAAGCAAACTACAGTGAGCGTCGAGACTTGCGAGGAGAACGTGATGTAGTAAGTACTCGCATACGAGGCATCGACCCCGAAGTTGAAAATACAACAACCGGACTCGCACAACGAATAGTAGAAGGAAGCTACTTGAGTCCTGATGATGAAGGGAAAATTTTGGTTGGCTCCCTCACACTTGATCGCTATGCATCTGGTTTTGGAGATGCATTTGATACGCTAGGCGACGTACAGATTGGTGACAAAGTACGCGTATCTGTCGGCAACACTAGTAAGGAATTTACCGTTAAAGGCATTTTGCAATCAAAGGTAGAAGACGTATCAATGGGAATGTTTATCCCTGAAAAAGAATTTCGACGCATATTCAATCGCTTTGATCGCAATGCCGATCAAATTTCAATTCGGCTAAAACCAGGCGTTGATGAAAATACAGTGAAGAAATTTATGGTTGCCGGCGGGATGAGTCAGTATGCAAAAATTGAAACATTTACCGAGGGTACGCCAAAGTTTCTCACTGACATAAAAAATACATTTAACCTTCTTGGTACATTTATTGGCTCAATCGGACTCGTGGTTGCGTCCATCACTATTTTTATTATCATCTTTATCAATGCTCTCTCACGCCGTAGACATATCGGCATTCTTAAGGCGGTTGGTATAGATAAGCGCGTTATCGAACTCGCATACGTTACACAAGCAGCGTTTTATGCTTTTACAGGATCACTCCTTGGTGCACTCATAACCTACGGATTTTTGATTCCTTTTTTTGACGCAAACCCGATCAACTTCCCGTTTTCAGACGGCATCCTTTTGGTCGAAACAAGTAGCGCGCTTATCAGAACGGGCATCCTGTTTGTAATCACACTTGCTGCGGGATTTGTGCCTGCATGGCTCATTGCACGCCAAAACACCCTTAATGCCATTCTCGGCAGATAATACTCATATGATAGACGCGACAAATATTTATAGAACATTCAAGACGGGAACAATTGAGACCCATGTTCTGAAAGGCGTTGATGTACATGTTGCAGAAGGAGAGTTCGTGGCAATCATGGGAAAATCTGGAGCTGGAAAATCAACACTTCTCTATCAACTTTCACTCCTCGATACACCAAACGAAGGATCTCTTTCTCTTAACAGGGTCGATGTTCTCACTCTTTCTGAGCAAGAAAAAACATTGTTCCGTCTCAATACACTCGGCTTTATATTTCAGGATTATGCCCTTGTCCCCGACCTCACTGCGCGCGAAAACGTAATGATGCCACTTCTGATGCGAGGAGAAAAATGGGTAGACGCCTCCCTGCTTGCAGATAGCGCACTCGATAGTGTTGGCCTTGTGGGCAAATACAACAATCTTCCCGGACAACTCTCTGGAGGAGAGCAGCAGCGCACTTCAATAGCGCGAGCCATTGTGGGTAAGCCCAAAATTCTTTTTGCTGACGAGCCAACTGCAAACCTCGATTCAGTATCTGGAGAACAGGTAGTTGCTCTTTTAGGAGAACTCAATGCACGCGGTCAAACGATTGTTATGGTAACGCATGAACCTGAATATACTCATCAATGCAACAGAATCATTTCTATGGAAGATGGACGAATAGTAAAAGAAAAAAAGCAACGAAGAAACAAGCACTAAAAAACTCCTGATGGAGTTTTTTAGTGCTTGTTAGGCGGTCACTTCTGCGGCTGTACCAGCGAGCTCTTTTGTAGGATCCGCGAGATTCATAGGATCACGCTCGCGAACTTTAATGCCATGCTCACGAAGAAGATCTTCGTACTCTTTTCGTTCAAGTGTCTCTACCTTGAGGAGACGTGCGGCAATCGCATCAAATGCAGCTCTGTGTGTCGTAAGGATAGCTTCAGCTTTTGCATACGCCTCACTAATCATGCGGCGCACTTCAGCATCCACTTCTTCAGAAACCTTTTCAGAAAATTCATTTCCTTCTACGCCGTGTCCAAACAATACACGCCCTCCCCCGTCAGCCAAAGCAATAGGTCCGATAGAATCAGACATTCCATACTTGGTTACCATATCTCGCGCAAGTGCAGTTAATACCTGGAGATCATTTGAAGGACCAGTCGTGATATCGTCAAAAATCATTTTCTCTGCAACGTATCCTCCAATTGAAACAGCAATGTCATCGAGAAATTCTTTTCGTGACTGCATCTTTTTATCTTCAAATGGAAGCTTGAGCGTGTATCCTGCCGCCCGTCCACGGGACACGATAGAAATCTTGTGTACCGGATCAGCATACGGAAGAAGGGACGACACGAGTGCGTGCCCCACTTCATGGTATGCGGTAATCTCACGCTCTTTCTTTGAAAGAAGATGACTACGTCGCTCAGGACCCATCATTACTTTTTCAATAGAGCGAATGATATCAAACTGAGAAACTTTTTTTCTATTTTCACGTGCAGCAAGTATCGCTCCCTCATTCATAAGTGAATAGAGGTCTGCTCCAGAAAATCCTGGTGTACGCTCAGCAACCACTGAGAGATCTACATCTTCGCCAAACGGCTTTTTGCGAGAATGAATTTTAAGTATTTCCAATCTATCGCCTCGGTCTGGATTATCAATCATCACACGTCGATCAAAGCGACCAGGACGAAGAAGTGCTGGGTCAAGTACATCAGGGCGGTTTGTCGCTGCAAGCACAATCACTTTTTCATTTGGTTCAAAACCATCCATCTCAACAAGAATTTGGTTGAGTGTCTGTTCGCGCTCATCATTCCCCCCACCCACTCCTGTTCCGCGCACACGCCCCACTGCATCAATCTCGTCCACGAAAATAATTGAAGGAGCTGCTTTCTTTGCCATACGGAAGAGATCACGCACGCGCGACGCACCAACTCCTACAAACATTTCAACAAACTCGCTTCCTGATATTGAGAAGAATGGTACACCCGCTTCTCCGGCTACCGCGCGCGCGAGAAGCGTCTTTCCTGTTCCAGGTCCTCCCATGAGAAGTGCTCCTTTCGGAATTTGTGCTCCAATATCAAGAAACTTCTTTGGATTTTTAAGGAAGTCCACAATCTCCATCAACTCTTGCTTTGCTTCTTTTGCTCCCGCAACATCTTTAAATGTCACTCGTTGACTCTGATCATTTGGATCAATGATGCGAGCTTTTGAACTTCCAAAGTTAAGCGCCTGAATTCCAGCTCCCTTTACCTGGCGCAAAAAGAACCACGCAAGAAGTCCGAGCATCAAAATCGGAAATAGAAATGGTGCAAAGGAAAGTAGGTAGAATCTAAATCCTGTCTGATCTTTTACCTCAATGGTGACACCTGCAAGCTGCTCTCCGGTCACGCCGTAGTTTGCGAGCGTATCGGTCAATGCTGCATCAGCTTCTTTTTTAGACTCAGCACCCTTTCGTGATTCGTCTTTATACGCAACCTCCAAGATACTTCCGCGAACAGTCACCGTCTTAACCTCACCTTTCTTTACCTGCTCTGCAAGAGTAGAGACTGCAACCTCATCAACTGCTTCTGACTGATCTGCAAAGTATGAATATGCACTTGTGAGGACAATCAGAATAAGGATGGTCATCAGTAAGTTGTTCCAGAATTGTCCCGGACCAAGTGGTACATGTGACATCGGTCCACCCTTTTTGTCTTTATCAAGAGGTGAAACCGGATCGGTATTCCCTGCCTGCTCAAGAAGCATATTTTTTTCTCGTTCTACTGCATCATTATGAGCCTGATGTTTGTCAGGATTTTCAGTATTTATTTTTTTGTTTTCATCATGTGTCATAGTTTGGTCATTATACAGAAAATAGCCTATTTGGCGAGGAATATTTGCGCTGCGTGCGCATATAAATGCGTATGTTATGCTCTTATAATACGCAGCATATGAAAGACCTTATTCAACATAAACGCGCACACTTTGATTACGAAATCCTCGAGACATTTGAGGCTGGCATCGTGTTGTCTGGGTCTGAAACAAAATCAGTGCGTCTCGGCAGATGTAAACTTGAAGGTGGTCACGTCGTAGTACGTGGCGGAGAAGCGTACCTTGTCGGCGTCTCTATCGCCCCCTACCAGACCGCAAACACAGCAAAAGACTATGAGCCAGAAACTCCTCGAAAACTCCTTCTCTCTAAGAAAGAAATTGCATTAATTCTCGCGCAAAGCGAAAAGCGTGGTTTGACAGTAGTGCCACTTACGATGTATAATAATAGGCGGTACATCAAGGTAAAAATCGGTATTGCGCGCGGAAAAAAGAACTACGACAAGCGCGACAAGATTCAGGAACGCGAAACCGACCGAACCATTCTACGCACATTGAAAAATCAAAAAAATACATAGACCCAACCCTTTGGTCTATCCTTCCCCACAGGCAATTTCAATTCCTGTGCGATTTTCTGTGGGGGATGATTGGCTTTGACGGTTAATGTCTATGAGTATGCGCTGTGTGAGAGCTTCTCGAAACTCTCTGACATTCGAGAACATTCACGTGCTAAAACATCTGTGAAATCTCCATACTTTAGCGGTATGGGGCTCGCTCCTGCGTTCGCGTAATCTAATTACGCTCGCACAGGCGACGTGATCGTGTCTGACATCCACTATGGCACGATTGTGTTATATCTAGTTGGGTTCTAAAGTTGCGTGTCGTTTCAGCGTAACTTTGAAATTAAGAAACTCGGCATCCTGTGATTTCGCTCGCTTCATACACAGAATGCTTAAACCTTAAAGCGAACTACACACCGTAGACCCATACTCATGCATTTTCTCGGACGCGGATTCAATTTCCGCCATCTCCACAAAACGTTTTGTGATTGTATTGTCACAAAACGCCTTCAATAAAAAAACACCCTCTGTGGTGTTTTTTTATTGCCATTTTCTTACTCGCCCTTCGGGCGCTTTTATTATTGTCCGAAAATGAGACCACTGGATTCGCTGTCTTACTTGGCACTATCTCCATCCATAGCGCGCAGCGGTCCTTATTAAAAAAGTTTGTTGCTATAGGAATACAAAAAAGAGGATCGCTTGATTTAGCTACCCTCTTTTGGCTCACAATCCGAGCCACTGCTGTAGGTCAGAGACCGCCCATCGCACGTAGTGGCGATCCGCTGGATTGCTGTAGACACTGATGACGAAGCCGGTGAAAATCACCGCAACCAAGGCGAAAGCGGCCAAAGACCGCTTAAGGAAGTTTTTCATTTGATTTCCTTTCGCTTCTCCAAATAAAAAATACACCGCGTACTAGATATGTCAATGGTGGTGAGATCTTACAAATGCTTGAGAAAATAGTGTGTACAGATGAACTAAGCTCCCTACACCCAAGAATTCTTGCTCGCCTTTTGGGTGATTTTTCTTAATTACTATCTCCCAGTATCTGAAGTAAATCTAAAAAGAGGTTGATGATATCGAGGTAGATACTTATCGCGATATTAATTGCTGTTTCCCAGCTCGTATCCCCTACCGCCTCACGCAGGCGGTTGAAGTCATAGAGAAGGTATAGGGAGAATACAACTGCACCCACATACGCCGATACCAAACGCATCAAAGGACTCTTAAAAAAGAACGCATTAAGAATTCCAACAACAATGAGTCCAAGAAGTGCGATAAAGAGACCTGTTCCGAGAAACGAGAAATCAATTCCAGAAAAAAACACAATGACTGCAGCCAAAATAGTTATGGCAGCGGTTGAGTAGATCGCGAGCCCCATAATGTTATTCCAATCCTGAGCGAGGCTTGCGTGCTCATTACCCTCTGATAGCTCTTTCTGAATAGTGGCAACCAACTCCTTTTGTTCTTCAACAGACACTTCCTTGAGACGCGCCTTTGTATATCCCTGTGCTTCGAGCCGCTTCCGAACAACAAACGAGATCATCATGCCTTTAATTGCAGGACCAATCATAAGACCCATAAGCACCGCGAAGATGAGGGTGAGAATGAGGTTGATAGGAAACGCAAAGCCCGGAATTATGAACAAGAGCGCGAGACTTCCGATAAAAAGACCCCAGAACTCCCATCTGGTTTCAAAAGCCTTGTTTAACTTACTGCCAAACGCAGTGACGCCCAACATCACTGCAACGATTGTAAATGTTTTAATTGCAAGTATATCCATACATAAAGTATACACAGCTCTCGAAAGGGCGCGAATTAAGGCGGGGACAATATTCTCCACCTCACTACCGACCATAAATAAAAGTGCTATAGTTTAAAAATATGAAAAAAAGCAAAGACACAACTCCTTTCGGAGAACGAGCGGTGGCGTGGATCGGCTCAGGCCAGTCTCTCATTGCACACACCATAGTGTTCTCCTGTGCTTTTGGTTTCGGATTGTTAGGAGTACCGTGGGATACAGTGCTTCTTGTGCTCACAACAGCAGTATCTCTTGAGGCAATCTATCTCGCTATCTTTATTCAGATGACGGTAAATCGTACAACACAAAGCCTCGCTGAAGTGGAAGAAAACCTTGAAGAGATTCAGGAAGACGTAGACGAGATCCAGGAGGATATTGAAGGTATTCAAGAAGATGTCGACGAGATCCAAGAAGACGTGGATGAAATTCAGGAAGATATCGAAGAAATTGAAGAAGACGAGCAGGCGGATGAGAAACGCAAACGAACTCAGACACTTGCTCTCCAAGGCATAACTGAAAAGCTTGAACATCTCCTTAAAGACATTGAGGCTCTGAAACAAAAATAAACTTTGTATTTTTTCATACAGATTTCACACATACATACGTCTGTCTTTACACCTCAAAGAAATCTGCTCTATTTAAAATAGGTTTATTTTAGTTGCTATACTTATATGTGAAGCCATTATGAGTGAAATAGAAGTATGTAAGTAATATAAACTATGAAAACAAAAACTATTTACCATGGAAGATACGCCGCACTTGTTGCCATTGTATTATTTCTCACACCAGTGGTACACGGACAAAGCTTAGAAACAAAAACAAATATAACTCTTACTGGAGATGGTACTTCGCTCCGAGCTCAGCCATTATCATCATCTTCTGCTGCTGTTGATCTCGGGTTAGGCGAAGCAGTTGTAACAGAATCAACTACCACAACAGCTGTTGATCTTGAAATAAACGCTGAAGCCGATACTGACGCAGCCTCTATAGACACAACGAGCGACACGAGCGTAGTAGTTGTCTACGAGAGACCCGCAAAACTGTTTGGCTTTATCCCGGTTACCCTCACCGAAAAAGCTGTGGTGAAGGTTGAAGGTGATGCATCTAGTGTGCGCGTCTCAAAATCATGGTGGTCATTCCTAGCAACATCAGAAACTCGCTCAAATGAATTTGAGAATCAAATAGAGTCAGAAATAGAAAATAATATAGACATGATAGCAGAAGGAAGTCTCTCTGCTGAAGCAAAAACACAACTTGTCGCAGACATACAAGCAGCAGCGCAGGCAACATACGGAGCAAGGACTCAATAAACGCACTTAAAAAAATAATTCACATAATTATGCTTACTACAATCGCATTCATCCTTATCGTTCTATGGCTTATTGGCTTCGTTGGACTCAATGTACTTGGTTCTTTTATTCACATCCTTCTTGTTATTGCGGTCATCATGTTCTTGGTCCGCATCATTCAAGGAAAGAATCCCATTCAGTAGCATCTCTGCAATAGAGCACGATAAAAACCGCGTACGCGGTTTTTATCGTGCTCTATTGTACTCAACACACTCTTGCCTTCCCTGCCTCATATCTGGTACACATATACGACATGAAGAAAAAAACTACCACAAAAACACTCGAGAAAAATGCTCTCCGGTTTGAAGTGAAGCGAGGACTAAATGGTCTCGGTCTCTATTCTAAAGTCCCCTTAAAGCGCGGTGCGCGTGTTATCGAGTACACCGGAGACCATCTCACCGAAGAGGAAGCGAATGAACGCGGCGGGCAATACCTTTTTGATGTGAGTAAAAAACTCACCATCGATGGATCAGGTCGTGAAAATCTTGCGAGATACATAAATCACTCATGTAAGCCAAATTGTCGAGCGGAGATCAATGAGAGCGAGACGCGCGTTTTCATCTTTGCCCGAAGGAAGATTGAGCCTGGCGAAGAACTGACCTATAACTACGGAAAGGAGTTTTGGACTGAATTCATTAAGCCTAAGGGCTGCCGATGTGGGGCATGCAAAAGCACCGCATAACAAAGGATATATCGACACTCTAAAAGGGCGCTTGTAGTTGCCTTTCTCCGTGTTATATGGTACATTCTCCCCTGTATTCCTTAGTTCCATAGAACCACTTGAAAGACACCAGAGTACGAATTAATCAGGCTATCCGAGCACCAGAATTGCGGGTAATTGGCGCGGACGGCAACAATGTCGGCGTGATCACACTTGCAGAAGCAGTTGCTCTCGCAGCCGAGGCAGGAGTAGACCTCATCGAGATCTCCCCTGCTGCAGTACCTCCGGTTGCCAAAATAATGGATTTTGGCAAGTATCAGTATGAGCTTCAAAAGAAGCAACGTGAGATGAAGTCAAAATCTCACACAACTGAGACTAAAAGTGTTCAAGTGAAGATAGGGACAGGCGAACACGATCTTATGCTCAAAGCAAAGCGTGTCGCCGAGTGGCTCACAGAGGGACACCGAGTCAAAATTGATCTTTTCTTGTGGGGTCGGTATAAGTATATGGAGTTTGGCTTTCTTAAGGAAAGACTCGAACGCTTCATAAAACTGGTACCTACAGACTACAAAATAGCTGAGGAGATCAAAAAAAGTCCGAAAGGATTGAGCGCAACAATAGAGCGAGAAGCAAAAAAATAATATGAAAACTAACAAATCATACACAAAGCGCCTTAAGGTGACCAAAAACGGCAAGATTATTGCTCGAAAGCCTGGTCAAAACCACTTTAATGCAAAGCAGTCTGGCACCAAGCGCCTTGCTCGCAAGCGCACCGCGACTCTTGTCATGAAAACTCGTGACCGTCGCCGATTCCTTCCCTCTTCAACCTAATTACTCAGTATTCATTCTATTAATTAACTATTTATGGCACGCGTAAAAGGAGGAGTGACCGCGCTCAAGCGCCGTCGCAGCATACTTGCTCAGACTAAAGGATATCGTTTTGGACGCTCTACTAAGAAGCGTGCTGCACACGATGCTATTGTGCATGCTCAGCTTCATGCATTTGCACACCGCAAAGACAAGAAGAATGACTTCCGTCGTCTCTGGATTGTTCGTTTGAATGCAGCGCTTCGTACAGCTGGTACTACATACAGCAAATTCATCAACATGCTTAAAGTTAAAGGTGTTGTACTCGACCGCAAATCTCTCTCAGAAATTGCACATAACCGCCCAGAGACATTTGCTCGAATCCTCAAGAGCGTTTCATAAGATTTTATACATGAACAAAAAAACCACTCAGCGAGTGGTTTTTTTGTTACCAATCAATCTCTCGCACTGCCCCAGCCTCTGGCGCTTCGGCATCAAGATCTAGATAATCTCGGAGTCGCTGGGTAAGAAAAAGTGACGCTTTTTCTTCACCCATCGCAACAAATACCTTTTTCAAAGATTCTTGCGAATGCGCCGCAAACTCCAAAAGCTGATCTCGATCTGCGTGTCCTGAGTAGCCGCGTATCGTCTGAATCCGCGCGCGCACCTTCACACGCTCCCCATCGATAACCACGTGATCTGC
>JAIETH010000009.1 GCA_019745315.1 Patescibacteria group bacterium
ACTTCCATTCCATGAGATGAGGTTTCCTGTTGCTCCTCCTGCTGGGTTTGGAATGGTTGATGATGCGTTGATGTATGCAGCAACACGTGCATCAGTGTAGTAGAGGTTGGTTCCTTCTGCGAGGTTTGTTGTTGAGCGAGTGGTGAGCCAGGTGTTTGCAGAAGTGGTTGAGAAAGAGTTTGCAAGGTAGTAGCTTCCTTCTTGTCCATCGAACGTTCCTGTCCAGTCGCCAGTGATACCTGCAACGTAGTCGGTGCCTGCGATTGCTGGTACCACGGTTCCTGATGCAGTGGTCTTCAAGAGTACTGAAGAGATACCAGTGATTGCGAAGTTGGTGGTGGTTCCTGCGGTGAGTGAGAGTGTTGAGAGCGTTGAAGCACCGGTCACTGAGAGGGTTCCTGTTGCAGAAAGGTTAGCTGATGAGAGGTTGCCGAAGATGTTTGCGTTTCCTTGTACGGTGAGCGGGTTGGTTGGGGTGGTGGTGCCGATTCCGACGTTTCCACTTGCTTGAATTACCATCTTAGTCGTCGGAGTGGTAATACCAGTATCAAAGGCAAGTCCATAATCTCCACCACCAAACGAGTAATTGCGAATAGCACTTAATTCAACAAAGCTATTAGCAATACCTCCTGTGAAGACAATACGCGCACCGCTACCCACCGTACTGCCGTTCACCGGCGCACTTAGTTTTAAGACATTCTGTCCGCTCGCGTTTGCTGCTGCTGTCGTCAACACGGTCAGTGCTGTATCAGGCGTCGTAGTACCAATTCCGACGTTTCCTGTTCCCAGAATGGTCATGAGTGTATTTCCTGCCGCTTGGAAGATGTGATCTCGGTTAGCAGTCGCAGTGTTATAGGTGAGAGACGCATTATTTGCGTTGATACTAGCCATCAAGCCATTGTCGGTGTCTGAGAAGGTTATCTGAGGAAATGATGCGGTAAGCGTCAAAAGAGCTGTAGGAGACGTACTCCCAACCCCCACATTCCCATTAGCTCCAATAAAGAGTGAAGAAGTCGCACTCAATGTCGTACCATTCGCAGCATAGTATGGTACTTGTCCGATGATTCCTGAACCAATCTGATTTGCAGAAGCAAAACCAAGTGTTGAGGTCGCCACACTCACCCAACGACTTCCATTCCATGAGATGAGGTTTCCTGTTGCTCCTCCTGCTGGGTTTGGAATGGTTGATGATGCGTTGATGTATGTGTTTGCGCTCGTTGTTGAGAAAGAGTTCGCAAGGTAGTAGCTTCCTTCTTGACCATCGAATGTTCCTGTCCAAGCACCAGTCGCATTGAGCGTGAGAACACCTCCCACGTTCTGTAGACCTGCTCCGGTAAGGTCGGTGATGTAGTCAGAACCAACACCGAGAGTGGTTGTGTAGAGAGAACCTGTTGAGGTTGCATTTGTTACCGTGGTAAGTCCGAGCGTTGAAGCTCCCGTGACATTGAGTGTCCCTCCAATTGTTGCTGAAGTTGAAACTCTCAGAATTGAAGTTGATGCGATGTTAGTGATTGCAAGATTTGTAGTTGTACCAGAGAGCGCTGAGAAATTTGCAAGCGTTGATGTTGCTGTAACGCTCAATGTTCCCGTTGCAGTGAGGTTTGCACCAGTGAGATTTCCTGTAAACAAACCATTCCCCTGTACGACAAAACTTTCTGATGGAGTTGTTGTTCCAATTCCAACATTTCCAAAAATATTCATTCCACCTTGGTATGAATTATTTCGTGCAAATGCATTGGTCTCTGTTTTTCCTGATGACATTGTGCGATTTGTGCCATCAAGAGAAACCGCAACAAATGTTCCGTTACCATATGCAACCGCTTGCCACTGATTAGGCTCACTCGTGCGTGATGTCCAGTTGATTCCGTCTGGAGATGTTATTACCAAACTATCAGCAGGACCAGAATCCGCAACAGCAACAAACAATCCATTTCCGTAGGTTACTCCATTGAGGAAGTAGTCAGCAGGATTGGTACGCGTTGTCCATGTTGATCCATCTGGAGATGTCATCACATCACTTCCAAGTCCGTCGTATGAAACCGCTACGAAAAGTCCGTTTCCATACGTGACACTTGTCCACTGATTGCTTGAAGCACCTGCTTGTGGTGTCCATGTAATTCCATCTGGAGATGTCATTACGTTGTTTGTAGCGCCATCAAGCGACACAGCAACAAAGAGTCCGTTGCCGTGCGTTACTGAAATCCAATAGTTATCTTCTGCACTCGTGCGTGATGTCCAGCTGATTCCGTCTGGAGACGTCATCACACGGTTACCAGTACCACTTCCAGCCACTGCAACAAAGAGTCCGTTGCCGTAAGTCACTGACTGCCATGAGTTATCTGCTGCACTCGTGCGTGATGTCCATGTAATTCCATCAGGAGATGTCATTACGCGATTACCAGTACCACTTGAAGAAACTGCAACAAAGAGTCCGTTGCCGTAAGTCACTGACTGCCATGCGTTATCTGCGGCACTCGTGCGTGATGTCCAGTTAATTCCGTCAGGTGATGTCATCACACGGTTACCAGTACCGTCAGTTGAAACAGCGACAAATGTTCCGTTGCCGTATGCAACAGCGCCCCACTGATTCGTTGTAGCCGCAGGATGTGTTGCCCAGCTAATTCCTTTTGAATTTATATCTCCTGCAACAACCACATTTCCTGTGAGGGTTGGACTTTCAGAAAACACTGCAGTACCTGTCCCTGTTTCATCAGTGAGGAATGCAGCCAATTCTGCAGATGTATCGATTTCATACGAATACACAACTGCTGGATCCAAAAAATTTGCGCCAAGAGTTGAAGACGCCGTGAGTACACCATTTGTGCCGTAGATAAATCCAGTGAGCGTTCCAATTGTTGCAGTACCTGTTGCAGTAAAGTCTCCGCCGATATATGCATTCCCTCCCACTGAAAGTTTTGTAGAAGGAGTTGTGCTTCCAATTCCTATGTTCCCGCCATCCAAAATTGAAAACACTTCTGTTCCTCCATCAAAAATATTTAAAATATCGCCGCTCCCATTTTGTGTGATTGTAAAAAGTGTTGAGGCACTTGATGAAGCAAGTGATGTTGGCGCGTCACTTCGCAAAAATTGTGTTGAATCAAGACCATCAATCTTTCCCGCTTCAAATGCAGCAGGCACTGTTCCCAAAACTTTACGTGGTGACATTTCTCCATCCCACGCAGGAGATCCTGCTGATCCTCCAATCTCAACTCCAAGATAAAGCGTTTGATTGAAATCAACTCCAGTTAGTGGAGTTGAACTTCCGAGCATAACGCTGAAAAGTCCGCTGCGCACCTGCACCCGATTTCCAGCAGCAGAACTTCGATCCTCAGCCCACACCGCAGTTGAAGTCGCCGCAGTCGGTGAAGTCAAAAGCCAAAAGCGCATGTGATAGATTCCATCCGCAACTGCGATGTTTGAAGAACCGGTCAACTTACCCTGATAGTTGATTTGAGAATTAGGTGCAGCGTGCGCTGTTTCTGGTGTGAAAAAAACAGATACGAATCCAAAGGTTTGCACAAAGCAAAATATCACAATTGGCATAATTGTGATCCAAGAACTTAAGAAACGATATCTCTTTGTCATATCTACCTTTTTCGCTTCTTTCTCCATTTTTTATGAACCCAAAAGAGCTACACAAATCATACAAAAAGTTTATCATCTTGCGGCATAAAACATACGCAAAAATGCATACAAAAAATGGGTATAACTTTATTAAAAAAATATATATGTTTTATGTATTTTTTAAATACTTTTTAAATTTTATTTTGATAAAAATTTTTATCTATCCAAATGTTAGAAAATTCACGACTTTTAGACGTAAAAAAATAAATTTTTACGACACTTTTTATGAAAACACTACTTTGCCTGAAAACTTGGAGAGATCTTCAAATCCATATGCCCGCCTGCATCAAAAACTCATCAAATTAATCCGTCTACCATCTCTTGTTTTTGTCCGAGATTTTTATACGATTTATTAAAATAACAATATCTCGTTTAAACGAGATATTGTTATTTTAAGCTCTTATTGGCCGAGATATATTAAAATCTCGGCTAATCTCTGGCATCAATATTTTCTTTTTTTCTTCTGCTCAGAAGCCAGCTTATGATGAGAAGTAGGAAGAATATCAGTATCCACGGGAAGTAGTTTAACTGGGCTGCTTTGGCAGAAAGGGACTTCCAAAATCCAAAAGATATCTCTGCCCCCATGCTTTTAAGCATCATCACAATCAGATACCCCGAAACATCAGTAATGGTTCGCTCTTTGTAGTCAAAGACTGCGATATCTATTGGATACTTACCCTCTGTCTCCAGAGCATCTATTGTGGCTTCGTATGCCGTCTTATCTTTATTTATACGAAGAAGAAAGGAGAACGTTAAGCTATCATCTGTTGCAAACCGAATGGTCACCAATATTGTTTTTAAATGCTCTGGAAGCTTTCCATACGGTATCTTAATTAAAAACGGATCAGTTCCTTCTATAAAGACCTCTTCGCCAATATATGAAATTTCTTTTTCATCTTGGATAAAAACAAGATCTTGAAATCGAAATATGGTTGTACTTGCAAAAGGAGAGATTTCTTTTGGTGGTTCTATGTACCCAGGATCAACAATTTTAACCACAGCTCCTGATGAGCTATTGCCTTGCGTATCGTATGCAAAAACAGCGTAGTAAAAAGGTCCTGGCATGCCTTGTGTAGCACTATCTACAAAACGTTCCTCGTCGCCCTCGTACACCAACTCACCATCAGATGCATCGCTCGGAAAACCGGTCTGTTTTCGAACTATGCGTACATAACTAAAATCAGAGACGTCAGGATTTTCCCACGTCAGACTCCGAACGAGCTCGCTATCTATATTCCCTTTTAAATTTCGCACGTTAGGAGGACCTTGAAGGTCAATACGCTCCTTAGTAACAAATGATTCTTGAAGTAATACGAACTCAGTCCCTACGCCATTTTGAGCGAGGATCACAAAGTAATACTTTGTATTCGGAGTAAGGTTTGTGAGCTGCGTTGCGTGGTCGCTTCGATACGAACTTTCTGAGAGAGACGCTATTTCATACTCAGGCGTTAGTCCCCAGCGGACAATAGAGCGCGTCGGGTACGACGTGATCCATGTTAATTCTGCAGAGTAGTAATCTGCTATAACCTGGAACTCAACAAGACGAGGCACTGCCGCCCCTCCATCAATACCATCACCCTCTTCCACCGACGAAAACGTAGTGCCTATAGCAGAAGCGGAGAGAGCAGAAATATTTAACGATGCATCAAATGCAGTAACATTATATGTGTATGACGTCGATTCAAGTAAGCCCGTATCAGAGTATGAGGTCCCTGTACTTGTTGCTATAAAAACATTATCTCTATAGATCTGGTATCCCGTAACGCCATACGCATCACTCGACGCGCTCCACGTAAGATTTATTTGATTAACCGAAACTCCCACCGCAGAAAGAGCGGTTGGTATCGTTGGCGCAGTTGTGTCGACATTAGTAACCGACTGAGAGATTATGAATTGATTCGTAGCAGCGGACGCTCCAGGTGCGTAAGTTATTAAAAGTACTATAAGTAATATCCGAGCAAACATATCATCATAGCGGGAGCAATGTTACTGTCGTTGTAGCTACATACTCCCCTTCAGCTTGTCCAGCACCACTTCCCATACCAACACGAAAACGAAGTCGCGTTGGTGTTCCAAGAGGATGATTTGATGATGCGCGAGAGGCAATGATTTTGGTAGATGAAGAAAGACCATCCCAACATGAAAACGAAGTGTCCCCCGATCCTGTATTACACACAGATCCATTATCTTTATACCGCGTCACTATGTCTGATCCTTCCGGAGAAAAACCAAAGCGAGACTGTGCCGCAACTATAGCAAAAGAGAAATCTGGATTTGCACCCGCTGGTGCATAGTCTGGGATAAAATTCGCGCCAGAAACCATCGCAGGACTCGTTGAGGCAGCAATAGTCATCTGATAGCCTGCATAGCTATCTGTGGTCGCTGTGAGCGTTGTAGAGCCATTACTCTCTCCTCCGGTGATACCTCCAAGACTTGGTGAGAGCACAACATCAGCCGCACCCGAAAGAGCGAGATAGAAATCATTCATTCCTTGGTAGCCAGCAGACTGCGTGTAATTAGTACTTGATGAAAAACCAGTACCGACCTCTCCAACCGTATCCTCCATACGGTAATTAGTACTTGATGAAAATCCTCCTCCTACGTTTATACTGTCTTCCTGTATTCGATAACTTGAACTTTGCATCACCTGCGCTAAAACAGATTGGGCGTTGTATGAGAGCGCACAGATAGATACTATAAGTAAAACGTAATGCCAGTTGTGCATGAAATTACTACCGTTTCTTTTTTATTTCAAATGTTCGCAAAATAAATCTGAGTAAGAAGAATATGAGGGTGAGAACTATAAACGCTCCTCCCACCAACATTTTTGGAATAACCCAAAAAGATACAGAGGCTGTATCAGTCTTGTTATCGTACCCTCTGTTAAGTGTTATGTCTGCAGTATAGCGGCCAAATAAATATTTTTGTGGCCATGTAATTTCGCGCATACGAACAGACTGCGGTAGCGCAAACCATGGCTCAGCTTCTATTGAAGCAACTTCTTTACCAAACATATTTTTAATACTCACCACCGCACTTGGATTTAAGTGAACTGAACCCGTGTTTGCAAAAAGTACCTGAAAATTAATAGGGCCTAAATCAAACAACTCTTTGCCGGAAGGGACGGTTGTAAATTTTTCAAGCGCTCCTTCGCGCGCCACAGCTCCTGGTACGGTTACAAAAAAAAGTGCTCCGATACGAGATATGATAACCGAACCCGCAACCGCACCAGACTGAAGTGCGTCATCCCCCTCCTTTGCAACTGAACTCGTAGTCACAAGCACACTTCCATACAATCCTCCTGGCGGAGCATCTTCGGGTATTCGTACAGTAACTGGAATACGCGCCCGCTCCCCCTGCTCTAGCACAAACGAAGCTTCATCAAAATAAATATAATCTCGCAAAGAATATGGTCCTCTGTCAGCACCTAAGAGAACTACTGTCTGAGAGGGATCTGTAGAACCCTTCGCATCTTCAATTTCTAGATTAAACTGCCTGCGATCCCCCATTCTATTGGTTACCAAAAGCTCCAGAGATTTTTCAGACCCCGGCATGATTGCCAATTCAACTTTTGTAGGTCCTACGACAAAGTCGCCAACAACCTCGTCTCCTCCAGGGATTTTTTCAACTCTATACGCAGCATCAACAGCAGATGTCAGGGACATCCAACACATGAGAGTGAATACAGGGAGAAAAAGATAACTCTTCATGGATGGTTAGTTTGTTGTAGCGGTCAATGTGGTTGTTGCGATGTATATATCTTCAGGTATTGAAGGAACTGGGTTTGAGGTAATCTGAGTTCTAAAGAATAGAGTTGTGGTTGCACCTGAAGCTGCTGTTGGAGTAGTCCTGTTGATTGTAGAAGTTGCTGTAGTGCTTAGGCCATACCAACAACTAGCGGAAGTTGAGGTGTCTGCTGAGCCGACGTTACATGTAGTTCCGTTATCAAGAAACTTTTGTGCAAGATCTGACGTAGTACTTGCTGAAACGGTATATCCAAATTCTCCTGTATTAGCCCCAACTGAGAACGTGAAGTCAGGCACACCTGTTGCGGCACTAGTGTAATTAGGAATCGTCCCTCCTTGAGCTACTCCCTGCATCGCAGGAGTACCTGACGCCGCAATGGTCATTGAGTATCCCGTTGCATTGTTTGTATATACACGAACCTGCGTCACACCATTTGCAGTTCCTCCTGTAAGACCTGGGATAGAAGGACTCATAGTTACATCATTCGCTGTAGCAAGAAAAGAAATTTCTGCAGTAACAGTCTGAGAGATTATAAACTGATCATACACTTGAGAGTGGCTCAGTGTTGGTTCGGTAAGGAAGAAAAATGCCATAAAAGCTGAAATAACCACACATGACATCCAGACAGACTGGCGCATATATGCGAGCATTTCACCGGCAGTTATATATTTTATGGCAAACATGAGTATGTGATGAACATTATAATAAGGATTTCCTCCTACACAATTGGATAATTTCACAAGAAATCAATCAACTGTGTATCAGGGTGCACGTAAGGGTACCATTAGAAAGCGGTATGCATCCTTGGTTTCGTCTCGGAATACCGGCTTAATAATACCACTTTTTTCATTATTGTCTTGCGTTATTAACACTTCATCAGAAAATGATTTGGCTATCTCAGCATTTGTCTTAGGCTCGCCAGGCGGGACAACAACAACGGCTTGATCAGCCTCTGGCGTCCCAAAATATGCCGCAGCTCCGTTAGCGTCCCCCATTTCAGCATTCGTACTTAGTTTACCAAAAGTATCCCCCTTAAACACCCTCACGCCGAGTACATATGCTTCTTGCCCCCCCTTATATACTGACACAAGAGCGCGCTTTGACCATGCGCCCACCACTCGTACATCCCCTTCCGCCATAAAAAATACTCCCATGAGCATGGCAACCACGCAAAAGACTATTCCGGCCTTAGCGAGAGCATGTGAACGTGAATACGTAGGAGGTAAAACGAATAACGAGGGGACTTTTGTAAGACCAACTCTCTGTTTTCTTAATTCTTTTCGGACTTTTTCATCATGACGCCGCTTCCGCTCCAGAGATTCAGCTATAAATCTCTCTTTTCTGCGCTCTTCGCGGACCTTTTCACTGTTTTGTTTTTTAAATTGCTCAGATTCAGCTATAAAATTCCTCAAAGAATCCACATCTACAAACCACTGCCTCCCTGATCGAGATGCTCGGATCTTCTTTTCTCGAGCAAGGCGCGTAACATAATCATTGGTATACCCAAATTGTTTCCCTGCCTCAACGGCAGAAATATAAGGCGCAGTTGAGCCATATGTGCTGTCTTTCATAGAGTATAGAACACGACCACCCTCCTGTGGTTCGATTCTTACTCATTCTATATTTTTTTAAGGTGCAATGATATGCGATTTGTTGCCATCTGTGGACAGGCAGAACAAAAATCAGCACCAGAAGCCTACTTCATCAAGTCTTCTTTCCCTTTATCAAAAGCTTTAATAAGAGCCGACATTTGAGAAAACTTATATGATGTTTGATATACAGGCTGGGATTGGGGCTTTGCACCTTGTGTATATACAACAACTCTCTGCATAAAAATGCCGGACACAAGACCGCAGAGTGCCAAAACGAGCGAGAGAGGCACCAGCGCAGTAGAAACTCGCAAAGCTACACTCATAGGTCTTCGTGTAGTAGGCAGAGGCGCTGGGATATATGAAAGCTCTGAGGGTATCGCCCTCTTCGGCGCAAATACCTCTTCCTGGTATGGTTTTCTTATCTCAACACCACGCACCTCTTGCTCCTCCTCCTCAGAATCTTCTAGATCAACATCCTCTTCTGGTTCTGAAGTGAGCTCTGGCTCACTCTCTGTATTCTCACTAAAGGTGCTCCTGATAGGGATCGATATGGTGTCCTCCTCTGACTCGCGAACATCGACGTCCGAAGTGAGCGCTTCTGGGTCTTCAGTTTTATCACCCTCTTCATACTCCTCTGACATAAAGCCATGGCTTTCGCTCGGAGTATTTTGCACGGTAGCTGAGAAATCTTGGCTGCTTCTATATCGCATTCCTTCATCAGGATTAGGCGTCAATGGATGCGGATCATTCTGATACGTAACCGAGGTATCTAAAAGTCGTTTTCTATATTCGGGCAATGCTGATTCAGGAATTTGGACACTGTTGTAAATTGCGTGAAGTGAAGAAGGCGAACTCTCTTGAAGTGCTTCGTGTGTTTTTTGTTTTGTAGATCGGTAGTTCCCTTTTTTATGTTCAAGAATCTCACTTTCGCTCACATACCATGCACGACCTATTTGGCGCGCATCAATTTTCCCTCCACGAGCCAGCTGCCCAACATAGTCCGCAGTGTAGCCTACACGCTTAGCAGCATCCTTTGTTGTCAGGTATCGAACTCCAGATATATCAACGGTATTCATTCCCACCAGTATACTGTCTAAACACGGCAGACCAAGACCTCTGCAGGCGAGAACTGTGTACAAAAAACCTATATAGAAAAAGAAAATCTCGGCTATTAGCCGAGATTTTTGATAAGAATCGCCTTAATTGTTTCTGGGTCACCGGCTCCTCGCGTCGCCTTCATGCCCTGCCCAATAAGAAATTGGAGTGCCGTAACCTTTCCAGATTTGTATTCTGCAACAACGGTCGGATTAGCTGCAATAACCTGATTAATTATTTCAATGAGCTCTTTTTCATCGGTCTTGCCGAGATTTTTAGATGAAATAAGGCTTTCTATGTCAGCACCCTCAAATACAACCTCCTTTAGAAGATCCTTAGCAACCCGAGAGGTGATTGTCCCCTCCTTTATAAAATTCATCAATGTAGCCAAGTTTCTAGATGATGCCTTTGCGATAGTTAAATTTTGGTCTTGAGCCAAAAGTCCCAAAATATCAGAGGTAAGATAATTTGCCGACAGATGCACTATTTCATTTTCGAGCCCCAGAGAAAGAAGATTTTCAAAGAAGATCTTTAAATCTTGGTTTTCAATAATTACTTCTATTTGTTTTCTCGGCAATCCGAGATTTTCATATTTTATCCTTGTTTTACTTGGTGTTTCCGGCATCATCTCGGTAATCCGAGATATATTTATACCGCCATCTAAAGACAAATCTATCTTTGGAAGATCCGGATCTGGGAAGTATCGATAGTCGTGGGACGATTCTTTTTTACGCTGAGAGAAGGTTCTACTCTTGGTCTCGTCCCATCCGCGAGTTTCCTGAACAATACTCTCCCCCTTCTCCAAAAGCTCAATATGCCGAGCGATCTCAAAATCTATAGCCATCTCTACAGACTTAAAGGAGTTGAGGTTTTTTACTTCAACCTTAGTACCCAGAACCCCACCCTTACCCACTGAAATATTTGCCTCTACCCGCATCTGACCTTTTTCCATATGCGCAGTAGATACTCCCAAGGCTCGAAGCAAGAGTTGCAACTCACGACCAAAACGTGCGGCCGTTTTTGCGTCATGAATTACAGGTTCTGTCACCAATTCCATAAGTGGAACCCCGGCACGATTATAGTCAACGAGGCTCCCGTCCCCGCCTTCATGAAGTGAGCGCGCTGTATCTTCCTCAAGATGCACGCGTGTAATCTCCACTCCTTCAAGCTCGCCACCACGAACCAGTGGATACGCGTACTGACTTATTTGATACCCCTTTGGAATATCTGGATAAAAATAATTTTTACGATCAAATTCTGTGTACGTTGCAATAGTTGAGTTAAGCGCGATACCAACCATCACAACTGACTCGACTGCTTTTTTGTTGATATGCGGAAGAGTGCCCGGATGCCCCATGCAAATAGGACAGATATGAATATTTGGAAGCGCTGCCTCTTGTGCGTTACCACACGAACAAAACATCTTGGTTAAGGTGTCTAATTCTGCGTGTACTTCAAGTCCGATAGTAGGAAGATATGACTCCGTGCTCATGCTTAGAAAGGTTACGTATTCAATGAACGTATACTAGCAGAATTCTCTACTTCTCTCAAAGTCTTGACGAGGTCATCACTGAGTTTTTTTACTGACGCATCATCGTATTCAGATACGACATATACGGAGCTCCCCTTCTTTTCAAAAAACGTTACATACTTCTTAACATCAGACTCACTGACAAGATCTTTTTTTGTGAGAACAACCCACTCCGGCTTCTCAAGCATGACACTATCGTAGAGCTTAATTTCGCGTCGAATATCTTCATAGATCTTTACAGGATCTTCGTGCTCCAGAGAAACACAGTGAAGTAGCATCTTCGTTCTTTTTACATGTCGCAAGAATGTATGACCAAGACCTTTCCCCTCTGAAGCCCCTTCTATGAGTCCTGGAATATCGGCAATAATAAAACCGAACAGGTCTCCCAAGTGAGGAGAAATTGTTGTAAACGGATAACTACCGACTTTAGACTCTGCGCGAGTGAACAGATTAAGGAGTGTAGACTTGCCTGCATTAGGCTGTCCTATGAGACCCACATCAACTACAAGCTCTACTTCGATCTGGAACTCACCTTCTTCACCAGGCTTCCCATCAGTATGTTCAACAGGACTTCGATTAATAGAAGACTTGAAACGTTCATTACCAAGTCCACCCCCACCTCCCTTAAGCAAAGGAATAGTTTCTCCTGCTGTAAAAAGCTCGTACTTTCTTGAAGTACGCATATCAGTTATTACTGAACCTACGGGTACATCAATATAGATATCTTCTCCGTCCTTACCGAAACGACTTTTACCCGAACCTGCTTCGCCGTTCTCGGCAGTAAAAATCTTTGAGCCCGTATATTTTGAAAGAACGTTATTGTCTCGTACCGCACGCACAAAAACACTGCCGCCCCTCCCCCCATTACCCCCTGCAGGCCCACCGAGCGGGCGACTACGTTCACGAAGCCAGCGTACAACTCCATTGCCGCCATTTCCTGCCTTTGCGTATATAACTATTTCATCGACAAACATATAAAAAGATACTGTGTGAACAGCATATACTAAAGGGGCTTAGAATACCACCACAGAAACAAAAAGCTGTCGCCTATGCAACAGCTTTTTCTCATCGCGAGATATGTGCTAGGTGAGAATTTTATAGACAAACGCGCTCACGATAGACACAAAAAGTGACCCTATGAGGGCTGCAAAAAAACCTGAGACTACGAACCCAGAGAGGAGCGACGCCGTTAACCAGAACATCAGCGCATTTATAACAAACACAAAGAGTCCAAAAGTCACGATAGTGAGTGGTAGTGTCAAAATAACTAAAACAGGACGCACAAACGCATTCATAATCCCAAGTATAAGTGCGGCACCAAGTGCTACGTATACATTAGAAACTTGAATTCCTGGAATAACGTATGCGGATGCCATGAGTGCCACTGCGACAATAACGATACGGAGTAAAATATTCATGTTTAAAATTACTTATCTACCAAACGCCACGCACCACTCTCTAATAAATCTTCTGCTTTTTTATATTTTATCTTTTGAGTCTCAGTACCATTTGTGATGGTCACAATATCATTTCGTCCAAACGTATGGAGAGGTGAAGCTACTCCTGCTTGTGGAGCTTTTTCTACAACTTCACTTCCTCCAATCAACGTAGCTTTTTGTTGAACCTTTCGTAACTCAGCTTCTTCTTTCTCTACGGCCTCAGTTTTTAAGTGAGGAAGAATCTCAGCGATACGATTATATATAGCTTCATTCATCTCCCCAAACAATCGAGCTCCTTCTTTACGATACTCCATAAGAGGATCTCGCTGACCGTAGGCACGCAAATTCACACTTCCTCGTGTATAGTCCATCAGTTCAAGGTGCTCTACCCACAGCATATCGGTAACCTGGAGAATGAGCTTCCGAACAGCAGAAAGCCATTCTGATTCCCCTATCTCAGCACGACGCTGCGTAACTGCCTCCTCTATGTCTGGGGCACGGTCATATACTTCAGCAAGCAACCCTTCAACTTCTTCTACAGCACCATAGAGTAGCTTTTTTCGTATTTCATACACAGCAAGTCGCTGTCGATTCAAGACGTCGTCATATGCCAACACATGCTTTCGTGCATCAAAGTTAAAACCTTCAATTTTCTTTTGAGCGGACTCAAGAGAGCGCGTAATCATACCGTTTTCTATAGGCTGATTTTCTGGAATACCCAAACGTCCCATCATGCTCTTTACCGTATCTGCTGCAAAAACCCGCATAAGCGAATCTTCCATTGAAACAAAAAACTGTGTGCCTCCCGGGTCTCCTTGTCGTCCCGCACGCCCTCGGAGCTGATTATCAATACGACGAGCCTCATGACGTTCAGTACCAAGCACGAAGAGCCCGCCGAGAGCTTTTACCTCAGCCTGCTCTTCCGGAGTCGCTTTAACTCCACCAAGCTTGATGTCAACTCCACGTCCCGCCATATTTGTTGCAAGCGTGACTCTTCCTTTTTCTCCAGCTCCAGCAATAATCTCTCCTTCTCGCTCATGGTTTTTTGCATTCAAAACTTCATGCGGTATACCAGCTTCTGTAAATAACTGACTCAATACTTCGTTGCGATCAATCGAAGCTGTTCCCACAAGAACAGGCTGCCCCACCTTGTTTAATTCTCGCACTTTCTCAACAACCGCTTGATACTTCCCTTTTTCAGTTTGGAAAATAAGGTCATTGGAGTCAATACGTACAACCGGTCTATGCGGAGGCACCGGCACCACTTCAAGTCCATACACGGTATAAAACTCCTCTGATGAAGTAAGTGCAGTACCCGTCATACCTGCGAGTTTTTTGTAGAGACGGAAATAGTTTTGGAATGTAATTGACGCAAAGGTACGAGATTCTTGCTGTATACGCACACCCTCCTTTGATTCGACAGCTTGATGCAAGCCATCAGACCATCTCCTGCCTGGCTGAAGTCGTCCCGTGAATTCATCAACGATCACCACCTCATCGTCCTTAACCACATACTGCTTGTCTCGTGTATACAACGCCTTAGCGCGCACCGCAGTTTCGAGATGGTGCACATACTTAATACCCTTATCTGTATAAATATTTTCTATACCGAGAAGTGACTGTGCTTTTTCAATACCGTTATCAGTAAGAGAAATACTATGGAGTTTTTCATCAACCGTGTAGTCCTCATCCTGTACAAGCTTCCGTGCAATACCAGTAAAGAGACCATACAGATCCTCTGACTGAGCAGCAGGAGCAGAAATAATAAGTGGTGTACGCGCTTCATCGATGAGAATAGAGTCTATCTCGTCAACCATAGCAAATACGTGTTCACGCTGTCGAACGCTCGATACTTCGTATTCGATATTGTCACGAAGATAATCAAAGCCATATTCATTATTTGTGCCATAGGTAATATCGGCAGCATATGCCTCGGTGCGTGTGCATGGGCGCAAAAATTCATACACAATCTTATATGAACCTTCGGCATCGCGAAGCGCATCATCACTCGCCCCGTGACCTGCGTCATATATATATGATGCATTGTGATTTATTATCCCAACGCTTAATCCCAAAAACGCATAGATCTGCCCCATCCATGCAGCATCTCGACGAGCAAGGTAATCATTCACAGTAACCACATGAACGCCTTTTTTTGTAAGCGCATTAAGATATACAGGAAGCGTTCCTACCAACGTCTTTCCTTCTCCGGTGCGCATCTCTGTAATCTTTCCTCTGTGCAAAAGCACACCTCCTGTAATCTGAGCATCGTAATGTCGCTGGCCAAGGGTGCGACGAGCAACTTCACGCACAACTGCGTACGCCTCAGGCAAGAGAGCGTCGAGTGTTTCCCCTTTCTCGAGGCGGCTTATAAAATAAGGTGTTTTTGCTTGTAAATCAGCATCCGAGAGCTTCTGGAGCTCAGCCTCAAATGAAGCAACCTGCGGCACAACCGCAAGAGCGCTTTTAAGTTCTTTTATATATGGCTTTCCAAAGAAAGTATCTAAAAATGACATGGGACAAGCATATCATATAAAAAACAGAACGTCCTCCGTGTTCCGGAGGACGTTCTGTGATTCTTGATCCCGTGTGGATCAATTAATTTAACGCTTCTTTCCTTTCTTTGCAGTTTTCTTTGCTGTCTTCTTCTTTGCTGCTTTCTTTGCAGTCTTCTTTTTTGCTGCCATATTAATTTTTGTGGTGATGATAGCTGTTAGGCCAACCTGCTAATTCGACCGCACTATTGCATAAAAAAATAATGCAACGTTGCTACTGAATACAATTATCATGCAGAAGAAGTATACGCACAACAAAAAAAATATTTTTATTGTGGATAACATTTTATTTTTTATAAAAAATAAAATAAAAAAAATTATTTTATAAATCTAATTTCTTTTTCAATTTCAATTTTTGTTTTTTCTTTTACACTGTTTGCAATTTTTTCTGCAAATAAAAGTACTTCATGTGCAGTCGCCTCTCCATAATTCACCACTACCAGTGCTTGTGCTTCATACGTACCAACATTACCTTCACGAAATCCACGTAGCCCACACACACGATCCAATATCCACCCAAGAGAAACTTTTACAGTAGCTGTACCGATAACTTCATGACCAACAATATCCGGATATGATTCTTGTAAAGTCTCAAACGATGTACGCGAAATGATAGGATTTTTAAAAAAAGATCCAAGCGTACCAAGAACATGCCAATCAGGAAACTTTTTTTCTCGTATTTTTATTACTCCATCACGTATGTTTTGAGGTGTAAGCGCAGCTAGATCCGTATCACCATATGCCTGCTGTAGGTCTTTATAGTGGAGACGTGGCGAACTGTGTGTCGATAATCTGAAAGATACAGCGAGAATGACATACCGACCATTCTCACGCTTAAAGAGAGAATCTCTATAACCAAAACGACACTCCTGCGCTGAAAGATGTATGAATGCATCCTGTACTGCGTCGTATACAAAAACAGAATCAATGATATCTGCTACTTCAACTCCGTACGCTCCAACATTTTGTATAGGAGTCGCACCAACTGTGCCAGGAATTGCTGAGAGATTCTCAAGTCCCCACCACCCCTCTCTACATGCATACGCAACACACTCATCAAGCAGTACTCCTGCGCCCGCACGGAGAATCACCCCCTCCTTTGAAACTGTATGCGAAATACCCTCTATTTCATTTTTAATGGTAAGACCAGAAACAAAATTATCTGCAAAAAGAATATTTGATCCACTACCAATAACTCGCCACTCGATATTTTCTGAAGAAGCGTACCGTATTACTTCCCGCAAATCTTTTTCATTACTACATACAGCAAAGTACTCAGCAATTCCCCCTATGTGGAAGGTTGAATACTCTTTTAAGGAAATGTTTTTTTCAAAATTCATAGTAGAGGAAGATATCTTTGGTACTATCTAGAGTATCACGCACCCATTTCCCAGTATAGATTAAAAAAACTTCTCATTGAGAAGTTTTTTTAATCTATACCATTATTTCTTTATACCCGCACGAACCTGAGCAATAAATGCTTCACTCTGCGCTTTAAAGGCTGGATCAAAGAGAGCT
>JAIETH010000011.1 GCA_019745315.1 Patescibacteria group bacterium
CGCGCATAGCAACCTCCTTCCCCTCCTAAAAAACCCGTGGTACCATTCGACTACCATGCAAGAAAAACAAGGCGAAAAAACTCAAAATCCCTCTACCATTCCCGAGCTCTTTCTGAAGCCATACGAACCTCAAGAACACGAAGACGCTATCTATAAAGCGTGGGAGGCTTCTGGTTACTTTAACCCCGACAATCTACCAGGAGACCGCACTGAGGCTTTCTCCATAATAATGCCGCCGCCTAACGCAAACGGAAGCCTGCACGCGGGACACGCCCTTTTTGTGACCCTTGAAGATATTATGATCCGCTTTGCGCGAATGAATGGCAAGAAAGCTCTCTGGCTTCCCGGAGCAGATCATGCAGGATTTGAAACACAGGTAGTGTATGAAAAGAAACTAGAGAAAGAAGGTCGTTCTCGTTTCGGTATGGATCCACAAGAACTCTACACAGAGATCATGGACTTCACCTTGAGCAATAAGTCTTTCATGGAGAACCAGCTTCGACAGCTCGGCGCATCATGCGACTGGTCTCGATCCCTCTTTACTCTTGATCCACGAGTCATAAAAAATGTGTACACAACATTTAAAAAGCTCGATGACGATAAACTCCTCTATCGCGGACAACGTATTGTGAACTGGTGCTCAAAACATCAGACATCACTTTCAAATCTCGAAACAACACATGTAGAGCGCACTGATTCTTTTTATTACTTCAAATATGGACCGTTCACTATCGGAACTGCGCGACCTGAAACTAAGTTTGGCGATAAATATGTAGTGATGCATCCAGACGACGCTCGGTATAGAGAATTCACACATGGACAAACTATCGAACTTGAATGGATCAACGGCCCTATTACTGCAACCGTTATAAAAGATGAAGCAGGAGATCCAGAAATGGGTACAGGAGTCATGACCATAACTCCGTACCATTCAGGAATTGACTTTGATATTGCAAAACGGCACAACCTTGAAGGTGAACAAATTATTGATTGGAATGGGAAACTCCTCCCTATTGCAGGAGAATTTGCTGGCATGTCTATAAAAGACGCACGCGAAAAAATTGTTGAGAAACTGAAAGAAAAAGGTCTTTTGGTTAAAATTGACACGGAATACAAGCACTCGGTACCAGTATGTTACAAATGCGAACGCGAAATAGAGCCACAGGTACGCGCTCAATGGTTTGTTAAAACCAAACCACTTGCAGAAAAAGCTCTCCAGGCACTCGATGATAAAAAAACTGTTGTGCTTACTGAACAACATGAAAAAGTACTGCGGCACTGGCTTACCTCTATTGAAGATTGGAATGTGTCTCGACAAATTATTTGGGGCATTCCAATACCCGCAAAGTTATGCCAAGACTGCAAAGGAGCATTTGTAGACCTAGATGACACGCTCCACGCATGTCCTACTTGTGGCAGCACCGACAGCCTCGTAAAAGATCCTGATACATTCGACACATGGTTTTCTTCTGGACAGTGGCCTTTTGTGACTCTCGGATACCCTGAAAATCCTGACTTCAAAAACTACTACCCGACAACAGTAATGGAAACCGGTGCCGATATACTTTTCTTTTGGGTTGCGCGCATGATGATGCTCGGTATCTATCGCACAAACGAAACTCCGTTTAAGAATATCTATTTGCATGGACTCGTTCGTGACAAAAAAGGTCTCAAGATGAGTAAGTCAAAAGGAAACGTAACTGCTCCAACTGAAATATCAGAAAAATATGGAACTGACGCTCTCCGTATGGGACTTATCGTTGGCAATACACCAGGTACTGATCTCAATCTTGATCCTGATAAGATAAATGCATACAAGAAATTTGCGAATAAGATTTGGAACATAAGCAGATTTGTCCTTGACGCTACCTCTGACTTTGCTCACCCTACTTCTGTAAATCTTTCACCCACTGATCAACTCATACTCGACCAACTTAGAACTACAGCAGAGGAAATTACACTTCACCTCGAAAAGTTTCAATTTCATCTCGCAAGTGAAAAAGCATACCACTATGTGTGGCATGAACTTGCAGATAAAATCCTTGAAGAATCAAAAGTAATTCTTGCAGGAGAGGATGTAGAAGCAAGAACAGCACGACAATATGTGCTTTATGAATGCCTCACCACCTCGCTAAAACTCCTTCATCCATTCATGCCATTTGTTACAGAAGTTATCTGGCAAA
This sequence comes from Patescibacteria group bacterium, assembly GCA_019745315.1. Classification (GTDB taxonomy): domain Bacteria; phylum Patescibacteriota; class Minisyncoccia; order Phycocordibacterales; family UBA918; genus JAIETH01. The sequence continues at coordinate 2,184 of JAIETH010000011.1, forward strand.
ATCTTCCAAAGAAAGATGCTGAATTCTTGATGATTGCCCCTTGGCCACAGAAATAAGTAATTTGGTTCTCCTCCTCTGATACAATACACAGTAATGTCACCAAGCGTTATTGCCCTTGCCTGTTTGGGTGGATTTATCCCTGCCTTTTTCTGGTTGTGGTTTTGGCTTCGTGAAGACAAGAATCGCCCTGAACCAAAACTACTTATCGCATCAGCTTTTTTTGCAGGAATGGGAGTCGTTGTTATAACACTCCCCCTTCAAAAACTAGCGCTCGACAATTTTTCTGGCACAGAACTCTTATTTGTCTGGGTTGTGATCGAAGAAATATTGAAATACGCTGCCGCGCTCGTTGTCGTGCTCTGGAATAAAGCAGTTGATGAACCAATTGATGCAATTGTGTACATGATCACCATCGCACTTGGTTTTTCTGCGCTTGAAAATGCACTTTTTATATTTACACCGCTTGCAGAAGGAAGAGTTGTTGAATCACTTCTCACAGGAAACTTTCGTTTTCTTGGCGCAACACTCCTCCATGTAGTTGCGTCTGGTACAGTTGGCGCTGCAATGGCGTTTGCATTTTATAGACCGAAAGTGGAACGTGTTTTCTGGAGCACGTTTGGGTTGTGCGTTGCTATTGTATTGCACATGCTGTTTAATTTTTTTATAATAGATGCTACAGGAGAAACAATTCTCACCGTTTTCCTTTTTGTTTGGATGGGAGTCATTGCATTGTTCTTAGTTTTTGAAAAAGTGAAGTTGCTAGAGAAAAAACATCTTCGTTAATATATCTTATGTTTAAAAAACCTTCATTCCTTGAGCGCCTCACCGGCTCACTTCATGTTGAGGAATACGAGGACGAACTATCACGCGAAGACGAGTCTATTCATCCTGGATCACAGTGGGGTTCTGAGCACGTAGAACGTGAAGAAGTACCTCAGGAAGGAGAGCTCCCTATCGACATGTATCACACGGGAGACAATATCGTTATACGCGCCCTTGTCGCTGGTGTTGACCCTGATGATCTCGATATCGCAATCACACGAGACATGGTGACCATACGAGGATCTCGTGAAGAAGACCAAGAGGCACCGGACGAGGACTATCATTTTCGCGAATTATACTGGGGGAGCTTCTCTCGCACGATCGTACTCCCAGAAGAAGTACTTATCGATCAATCAACAGCAAAAGAAAAGCACGGCATGCTTATAATCACCCTTCCTAAAGTAGATAAAGATAGAAGCACAAAGCTCCGGGTGAAGGCCCACTAAGTAAAAGGAACAAAAAATGACACATACGTGTCATTTTTTGTTTCTGCACTTAAAATTTTTTCTCCCGTAAATTGACACATAATTTAAGGTGTAGTAAAAACTGTACATCTCTTATGAATCAATAGAGCGATCTATTCAAATTAGAGACCAAATACATTATGGAGGGGTCAGATGACCACCATTACGTACGCACATATTACAGAAGGTCCGTCACAATTTCATCTTGGGATTGCCTTGCTCGATCGTGAGACAGAGCGCACTGTCACTTTCACACTCAGTGGATCGGGTGATACCGGCAGCATCAGAATCACAATACAAGGTCTTGAATACATCGGTAGAGAAAACTGGAATTTCAAAGGTCGTGTGAGAGAGCTCATATGGAAAAGCTTCGAACTCTCTGATCAGCACGGCAACGAAGTGACTGGTACATTCAATACAGTGAGCAAAACCGGAGTCATCAAAATCGCACCATAAGCTCAAGCAGAATTATTTCTGATTTGAGTTTTTTTATTGGGGCCGGGCTCGGTCACGAGTTACTACCCCGTCATCTTGGGGTCAAGTTACTAAGTATAATGCTCCAAGCATTCGCATTCTACTAAGTACTTCCTCCCCGGGCTCGCGGTCGCTAAAGCGACATCGCTCCGCCTCACAAAAACTAAAAACCTGCCTCAAGGCAGATTTTTAAAACGTTTTTGTGCTTGGGGCCGGGCTCGAACCGGCGACCCCTTCCTCTTCAGGGAAATGCTCTACCAACTGAGCTACCCAAGCAAATGAGAACCGAAATGGATGCTAGCATACATTTTGTTCGAATGCAGCTTGGGCAAGATTTTCTTACCCAAGCAAATGAGAACCAAAATATGTGCCGTAAGCACCTATTTTATATCTTTTTAACCCTTATTCCCCCTTCCAGAACAGTTTGACTATACCATCCTGTACGTGACCATAGGAAGAACCCAGGGCTTTCAGATACGGCTCTAGTATATAGAAATATAGGGCAAATGGAAGACCTATAACCACTGCAAACCAAATAACCTTTATGACAAGGCCGATGATACTATCCCGGTAGAGTTTCTTGAGAAGAACGTTATTTTCTTTAGCAAGCGTGAGATTTTCCTCAAGCAAACGCTTCGTTTCATCGGGTATATCGTGCATTTAGTAAGTATACCAAAGACCTGCGTATTCAAAAATGGAAAGTTGGACTTCTATAGGATAGAATAAAGAAACCTATTCGTTTTACATAACTGTTATATGGAACCACAGACAACATTCAAGGATATTATTACCAATCGACATGTACTTATCTGGGGAAGTGTCTGTATTGGCATCGTTGCACTTCTTGCTGGCCTTGCTTACTTCAGCACACCAGAACCAGTATTTAAAGGTGTTACTGCCCCTGGTGTAACCGAAAGCGATTGGGTTCGTGGTGATCGCACAGCTGCAAAAGCCGTGCTTGTGGAATACAGCGACTTTGAATGTCCTGCCTGTGCATTCTATGCACCTATGCTTAAAAAACTTGAAGAAGAGACCAAAGGAGAAGTGGTTGTTGCATACAGACACTTCCCTCTCACTCGAATTCACCCTCGCGCACCACTTGCTGCTCGCGCAGCAGAAGCAGCGGGAATCCAAGGAAAATTCTTTGAAATGCACGATGAGCTTTTCAGCAATCAAACCACCTGGTCTAAAGAGAGCGACCCACGAAATATATTTATAGAATATGCTAAAAAAATTGGTCTTAACGAAACACAATTCATACAAGATCTTGATTCAGATGCACTCAAAACAAAGATTGCTCTTGCTGAACAAGAAGGGAAAAATCTCGGACTTACAGGAACTCCTTCTTTCTTCATAAACGGCACCCAAATTACACCAACAAACTCATATGCTGAATTCAAAGAACGAGTACTTGCAGAAGTAAATAAACAATAGTCTATGCAGGCTCGCGCACTTCACATCTCAATACTTGTACTCAGTACGCTAGGCTTCACCGTTGCGTCATACCTAGCTATTGAGTATTTTCGTGGGGAACTTCCTGTGTGCGGCCTCCTCCCTGGCTGCGATAAGGTACTCACAAGTCCGTACAATAACTTCTTCGGCATACCGCTTGCGGTTTTTGGCATGGCGTACTACCTCTTTGTATTCCTTGGTACTGTTTTATATTTAGACATCAAGAATACATTTGTTTTAAAAGTGGTAAGCCTCAGCACTCTTTTGGGAGCTGCGTTCTCCTTCTATTTTGTCTATCTCCAAGCGTTTGTAATAGGTGCATTCTGTATGTACTGCATGGCATCCGCTTTATTTTCTTTTATGCTCTGTGGCATAGGGATGTATCTTTTTTCAATCAATCGAATAAGAAACCCTCGATTATAATCAAGACTTATTTCTATAAAAAGATCTCTATTTACGAGATCTTTTTATAATTGTGCCCCCGCGAGGAGTCGAACCTTGATCGTCGCGTTAGGAGTGCGATGCTCTATCCATTGAGCTACAGGGGCAAATGAGAACCAAAATGGATGCTAACATATTTTTGTAATGAGGCATATGCTACCCAAAAACTCTATGTAATTTCAGCTTTAATTAAGTTAATTATACTAATTATTAACTTAAAATATCTAGCTGCCTTTGTAACGCGAATTCTACACATTCCATACATCAATTTTCCTTCTTTTTTACCTGTAAGAATATTTATATTTTTTATTGAATTGGCTGGTAAATTAAGGATATTTGACCAATAGATTCTGGCCTTATCAACATCACAATCTCCATAAAGTCTTAAAGTTATCCTGAATTCAGAATCCTGTATACCTAAATCTTTTAAGCAGCTCACAACAACTTTTAATAAGTTTCCATCGCTATTAATAATATTAAGCTCTTGCTTTGTACCCTCCCCCCAGTACAAACAAGCCAAAATTAATAATTTTTCTTTCTTGTTTAGAGGAGTCGTAATCAGCTGCTCTGCTTCTTTTCTTGCTAGCTCCCAATTTTTAAGTGCTCGCACCTTACTTCCACCTTGCTTTTCCTTAAGGATTTGCGCAAAGGCTGGATTAACTTTCACGCCTTTAATATATTTAAAAACCGCATCATTTGATCTACCTGTAATTTTCCTTATTTCAGGCAAGCTATGCCCAGACTCCCGAAGCTTGATTATTTTTGCAACATCAGTTTTAGTTAGATTTTTTGGCACTTTCATATAATAACAGATAAAACAACTCAATCTGTGGACTGTTTAGCATAACGATAGACGCAAAGACATTCGCATCTGCTATAATTGCGCGATATGAAAAAAATTACGTCACACCCATTATTCTGGTCTATCGTTATCAGTCTTGTTGCTTTTGTGACAGTATTCTTTGAACTCGGGCTTTCGGCACTCTTTCTAGTTATCGTTCTTTCAATTCTCGAAGTAACCCTTTCCTTCGATAACGCTGTTATCAATGCTCGCGTACTTGAACACATGAGTCCTGTATGGCAACGCCGCTTTCTTACCTGGGGTATCCTTGTAGCGGTATTTGGTACTCGTTTTATACTCCCTATAGTGATTGTGAGTGTGGCAGTATGGACATCACCATGGCATATAACAACTCTTGTTTTTAACGACCCAGCCGAGTATGGACGACTCCTTGATAGCGTACACGGTGCAATCGCTGCTTTTGGAGGGATCTTCCTGCTGATGGTGTCTCTTAAATATTTTTTCAATAAGGCCAAGTCGGTACATTGGATACAAACAATTGAATCTCATCTCGTGAAGTGGGGTCGAATCGAAGCAATCGAGATAGCCCTTGCACTCACAACCCTCGTAACACTTTCATTCCTTACGTCATACGACCAGTCACAGGTCCTCGTGGCAGGTATAACTGGACTTATTCTCTTTGTTCTCATGGAAGGCATCACTGGCACTCTTTCGATTGAATCAGAAGACGTGGTCAAGAGCAGTGCATCCCTCTTTATTTATCTTGAAGTACTCGATGCCGCTTTCTCACTCGATGGAGTCGTTGGTGCATTTGCGATCACGAACAATCTACTTATCATAATGGTCGGCCTCGGTATTGGCGCATTCTTTGTCCGATCACTTACCATCTACTTTGTTGAGCGCAAGACACTCACAAAGCTAAAGTACCTCGAGCATGGTGCGCATTGGGCCATTCTCGGCCTTGCCGTCTCCATGCTTCTTAATCTTGTTTTTCATATTCCAGAAGTCTTTATCGGCATGATTGGTATATGTATCGTGAGTCTGGCATATTATTCTTCCCTCAAGACTAAGAAGTTGGCATAAACCACATTCAGCTTTCCCTCTTTAAAGGACACAAAAAAAGATCACTCGTACGAGTGATCTTTTTTTGTGTGTACACTCCTTATGCAATACCCAAAAGCTCAGAAACCTTTGCTTGATCAAAGCCAACAATCACATCGTCTCCGATACGAATCACTGGCACCCCCATCTGGCCTGTCATCTCTACCATCTCTTTGCGCTTTTCAAGATCCTCCCCTACATTGTGATCAGTAAACGCTACTCCCTTTTCAGCAAAGAAATCTTTTGCCATGTGACAAAAATGACATGACGCTGTGCTATAAATTGTTACCTCTTTTTGATCCATACCGATTTTCTAACTCGTAAATTGAACCGTTAGTATACCACTCGGAAAACCCGACGCAACACGTAAATTATCTCCAAAAAGCCCAAAAAGGATGAGATTCAACGACCTTGGATGGGATCGTAGAAGATGCCTCCTCACGTTCCTCATCGCCAACAATCACTACAATCCTCTCTCCCGCCCTTGAAACTTCATATCTATCACGAATCTCTTCCTCGAGCCCTCGGTCGCTTTTCAGACGAGAAACTTCTGCCTCGAGCACTGATTCTCTCTGCTGCAAAGCTTCAAGCTCATTTTTTATTTCATCACGCTTCTGCGCTACCTTACGTTCCGCCACATATCGCTCAAAAACACTCACAGAAAGAAAGATGGCAAACAAAAAAAGCGCCCCTACGACATACCGAGAATACAAGTATGCCTTTAGCTTTCTTTTTTCATGGAAATCGAGCATTGTGGTATTATAGCAGGGTCTTATTTCAGAAAAATTATGTTATTTCACAAACGAACACGCGCAATCGTAAAGTGGCTTTGGATAGCCCTCTCCATCATCATTATCATTAGTATGGTGTTCTCTTTCTCGTTCCAGTAGAAGATTTACGCATCATCCCTCACCATCTTCATAAACACTTCGTGTGGGATATTTACCGTACCATGCTCTTTCATCTTCTTCTTTCCCTTCTTCTGCTTCTCACGCAATTTCATCTTTCGCGTAATATCACCTCCATAGAGATACCCCGTAACGTCTTTCTTCATCGCTGAAATAGTGCGCGAAGAAATAATGCGTCCCTGTGCGCGACTTTGTATTTTCATAACAAACATTTGTCGAGGAAGGATTCCGTGAAGTTTTTCTACCACTGCCTGAGCTTCCGTTTCAACACGTCGTATTCCCACCACACGAGAAAACGCTGGTACTACCTCATCAGCAACAAGAACATCGAGCCGAACAACGTCAGCTGATCGCATGTCAGCAATCTCATATGAGAGAGATGCATATCCCGATGTTGCATTCTTGAGGCGATCAAAGAAGTTACGCATTAATTCTCGAAGCGGCATTTCAACAGTAATAAGCGTTCTTCCATCTCCAAAGATTTCAGTATCTCCCATAACTGCTTCATGCTCATAGAGAAGTGTCATAACAGGACCAACATATGCAGGAGGCATAATAATTTTGGCAGTCACCCATGGCTCACGAACAGATACTTCTGCTCCGTGATCAGGAAAACGCGACGCCGCATAAATATTTTCTATCGTTCCATCTTTATAGGTAATTTCATACGCGATAGATGGAAGCGTAATCACGAGATCGAGATCAAATTCACGACGGAGACGCTCAGCAATGATCTCAAGATGAAGCATTCCCAAAAGACCACAACGAAAACCTCGACCGAGCACACCAGATGATTCTTCTTCGTATGAAAGGGATGAGTCTGAAAGTTTCAGTCTATCAAGCGCTTGCCTGAGTATTGTGAAATCATCAGCGCTTTCTGGAAACACTGACGCCCACACAACCGGCTTTGGCTGCATGTAGCCCGCAAGAGACTCTGAACCACTGCGCTCGCGAATGAGCGTATCTCCCACAGACGCAACTCCTGGCTCTTTAATACCAGTCACAATGTACCCGATCTCTCCGGGACCTAATACTTCAATAGGCTTCTCTTCTGGAGATAAGAAGCCGACTTCAAGAGCGGTAAAGCTTTTCTTTGCTGCAAGAAATTCAAGCTTATCCCCTTTTCGCACCGTACCATCAAATACACGGAAAAAGACAATAACTCCTCGATGATTTGAATATTGAAAATCAAATACCAATCCTCGGAAACTATCAGACAGTGAGGCGCGTGGAGGAGGTATCACTTCACAAATAGTATTAAGGAGGTCGAGAACACCTTCCCCTGTCTTACCAGAGACAGCACGCACCTCAGAGGGATCACATCCCAAGAGAGTCACTATTTCGTCGCGGATCTCTGAAACACGTGCATGAGGCACATCAATCTTGCTCAATACCGGAATGATACGGAGCCCCAATTCACGCGCCATAGAGAGCGTTGTGAGTGTCTGAGCTTGTATACCCTGCGTAGCATCAACCAGCAGCAATACCCCTTCCACAGCCTTAAGGGCACGCGATACTTCATAGGAGAAATCGATATGTCCTGGTGTGTCTATGAGGTTAAGTTCATAGGTCTGCCCTCCATAGACATGACTCATCCGCACAGGCTGCATCTTAATAGTGATGCCGCGCTCGCGCTCCAATTCCATAGAATCAAGCACCTGCTCTTTCATTTTACGCACTTCAACCGTATGCGTAATTTCAAGCATACGGTCAGCAAGAGTCGACTTGCCGTGGTCAATATGAGCGATAATAGAAAAATTTCGAATCTGTTTCACAAAGGTACTCTACACAAATTTCTCTTAAAGAGCCAGAGTGTCAATACTGTCCGGTCCCAATATACGAGTCACTAAAGGCCACTTTCTAAAAGTGCACCAGAGCTCTTTAAGCTCAGGACTACGCATAAGATAGAGGAGTCCGACGACAGCAGTAAAGCCTCCGATCCCTGCAAGACCTCCTTGTAAAAAGACGCCGATAAATGTATCTGCCTGGACGCCCGGAACTAGCATATTCAATATAATATACGCAACACATCCACCCCCAACACCAGCTACGAGTGCACGGCCAAATGTCATAGCAAGTACACGCCACGGCATTTCGTATGTTCGCATAAACACATACAAAAGGTATCCAGCATGAACGCAGTGCACAAGAGAATACGCAAGTGGCAGCATCAAAATAGATGTACCTGGAATACCCTCTACGCGAAGGAGCGACTCTATCAATTGCGCAAATGGTGGCCACGCCACAAAGAGCACGGAGAGTAGTGCAGCAACACTAAACGTTGCACACACCGATACAAATGTAACAACAAATGGAGTGCGAGTATTACCTCCCGCGTAAAATGCACGCACAATAAGGAGGTTGACTGCTTGAGCAAGAAGGGAGAAAGAAAACAAAGCAAGAGCTGCTGCTGTTAAGCGAGTATCATCCCAATCGAACTGTCCTGAACCCAATACCACACGAACAAATTGTGCTCGCAACACAACAAGAAGAGCGATAATAGGCACGATCCAAAACACAAGATGCCGCAGTGTTGTCTCTACGCGAAGGACGAACTCTTTATACTCCCCCTTTGAAAACAACGTAACCAAAACAGGAAATGCTGCAACCGAATAACTCACTCCAACAATAGTGAGCGCAACCGACTGAAGATTAAACGCAAACTGAAATACCGAAACCGAACCAGCAACCATACCGCTTGCAAGTCCCACAAAGCCAAGTAAGACCAACTGATTGAGCGAGAGTGTGAGTGCTCGAGGAGTAGATGTTTTTAATATTGCACCAAGCGCACGAACGTCTATATCGAGCGTAAGACGAGGAGTGATCGGGCTCATCCATAAGAGAGGCGCCTGGATGAGTAGGTGCAGCACGGCGCCGATAATGACGCCATATACAATTCCCAAGAGACCATACGTAGGATAGAGCGCAAGTACTCCAAAGATAATCCCTCCATTATAGAGAAGTGGCGAAATTGCGTAGAGTACAAACCGTTGACCCATCTGAGTGACCACAGAAAACATTCCTGAAATACCCAACAGAAATGGTTGTACCAAAAGTACTCGCATTAACAATACGAGTACTTCTTTATCTTCAGAAGAAAAGCCAGGGAATACAAACGAAACAATCGGATGAGCCCATATCGCTACAACAGACGCCACTAGAACATACACACCAACAAACACAGTAAGAACGCTCGAAAGAAGTTTCTGTGCGGCTTCCTTTTTATCTGCTTCTATTCTCTCAACAACAAATGGAATAAGTACGTACACCGACAATACTGATGCGAAAAGCACGAAGAGCAGATCGGGTACTTTAAATGCAGCGTAGTAGAGATCGAGATCGGTTCCTGCACCAAACTGTTCAGCAAAGAGTCGATCACGCACCAGCGCGAGAAGCTGCGACGCAACAGAGAAGAAAGCGAGGATGTACGCAGACTGGTGCAACCCTCGTATCTCAGAATAAAGCGCCCGCAGGATTGCCTTCATGACACATACTACTCGGCTGTCGTATCTTCATTCACTGGACTCAAGAGTCGTGAATCTGGAGCAGATCCTGATGTTGCTGAACCTTGATCAGGGGCACCTTCAGAAGATTCAGAGATAGGTTCACGCCCCGCTGCTGTGTTTGTAGGCTGTGGCAATGCACCATTCTGAGAAAGAGCGAGTATAAGCGCTTTCACTTCTTCGTTATCTGGGTTTCGTGCGAGTACTTCTTGAAGCTGTGTAGCAGCATCTCCCTTGCGATTAAGCGCATCGTATACGAATGCGAGGAAGTAGCGTGCATTTGAATAGTCAGGACTCAAAATTATTGCTTGCTCAAATGACTTTGCTGCCTCAGCATTTCTCTTCTCGTTATACTGCAATACACCAAGCTGGAAGAATCGAACAGGATTATTTGATTCAAGGAATGTGAGGGCTTGTGTTGAGGTAATTGCTGCAGCAACATTTCCGTCAGCAATCTCAATCTGAGTAAGCATATAGATTGCGTCTGTGTAATTTTGCTTAAGTGCAATTGCTTGGTTCACAAACTCACGTGCAGGAGCTCTGTTGCCCTTAAGAAGCTCAAGTTCTCCGAGAGCCAAAAGACGAGAAGGGTTCTGTGGATCAAGGTCACGCGCGCGCTCGAGTGATTGACGTGCGAGATCATACGCTTCTGGAATATTGAGAGGAACAGCAGTCGCGTACACACGTCCGAGAAGCGCGTGGTTCTCTGGATCAGTACTATCAAGTCCAACAGCCGTCTGCGCGTTATTCACTGAAGCAAGCACGCTCTGCTGGAGATCGTTCTGGTCAACATCGTCAGCTGTTGTCTCTGAGAGAGTCGCAACAACCTTTTCCTGAAGTCGTGCTTGCTCATATGCTGCAACCTGACGAGCAAAAAGATCATCTTGAGAAATTTCAAAAGCACGCATCATTTGAGCTATAGCAGCCTCCTGGCTTCCTCCCAAAGAGAGATCAGCAAATGCATCTGCATACATTGCAGTTGCCACATAGTAACGGCTCATATAGTAGAGAGACCCAACAGAAGCAACGACAAGGAGTACGGTTGCCCCTACTGTTACAAATGTTACGCGAAGACCATCTGCAACACTAAAGAGTGATCCTGACTGCGCAAGATACGTTCTGCGCGCAGAAAGGAATATACCAGTACATGCTGCCGCAAGGAGAAGTAATACCGGGCCTGGAACATAGAGGAGTGACATACCCCAGAGATAGAGACTTGCCACAAACGATGAGAAGGTAACGAAGTACCATACAGTATCTGTGTTTTGTGTTGGTCGCAAAAGTGTACGAGTACCAAGAACGGTGAACCATCCAAGGAAAATCATCCATACGAGCCCTCCAACCAAACCTCCGGTAACAAAGAGCGTGGGAAGATACCCGAACCCTGCCTGGAAGTTAGTGTTCCAGAAGATAGTTGTGTTTATTGACGCATCACGATGCTCTCTCCATGCATCAGCAAATCGATTTGGCCCAACTCCAAGAATCGGACTTTCTTTATATACCTCTTTAGCAATTCCAACAGTTGCTTGGAATGATGGACGAACTTCAATGTATGAGATACCCGTCGCACGAGAAACCATACTTCCTACCGCTGGACCTCCAATAATGAAGACGATAGACACTGCGAGTGTAACAAGCGAAATAATTACAGGAAATGACGAAGCTTCTTCTGAGAGCAGTGCTACCCGAGAACTTTTGAGATGCCCTTTTGTAAGCGCATACAAGATCATCATGAGACTCACAATACCAAGCACAAAGAACACTGCTTTGAAATTGATGATCGCAAGCATTATGAGAGATGCAACCACAACAACACCAAACATGATTCTCCCTGCAAGGCGAAGAGTGAGTTGCTCAATAGCAAGAAGAGAAAGTATCACCACGAGACCGAAGAATATTGCAAGTCCGTTCCACTCTCCAAATGGAGTTGAAGCAGCATCTCCAAAGAGCTTGAAAGAAAGCATGTCTGCACCAAAGATGATGCGGAAAAGGTGGAATACCGCCAATGCTAACGCCGAAGCTGCAAGAAGAAGATAGAGACGAAGTACTGTTTTCTTATGAGCACCAATACACATCCACACAGTAGCTGTTAGAGCCAACACTCCCATGAACACGCCTGAGTGTGGCGTTATCTCTGTTCCAAGAAACGAGTCAAAGAAGTCTTGAGAGAAAAATGAAGAGATTGTTGCAACGCCAAAACTTACCCACATAAGAATGAGTGGTACATCAAAATATGCACGCACTGATCCTTGTCGCAATACGGAGAATGCAAACAATATCGCAGCAATAAGAAGAGCGAAAGTTGTTACGACAACCTTCGTATACCCTAGAGGAGCAAAGAAGTACGGTATGAAAAAGAGTGGTAAAAATCCAAAAACTACAAAGGCTATCGTACGTGAGACTCCGAGCAATTGCGCAGCCACTCCGTCTGCTTTATCTGACTGATTTTCTAAGGTGAACATAATTATAAATTATTGTGGTTGCATACTTATACCCTACAAGAATACCACATACGCAAAACAGCTCCGAGCTGGAGCTGTTGAAACGGATGTTTATAAGCCGAATTCTGTACTGTATAACCCTCTATTTCTAGAGACTTCTACAGCGATAGGTATTTATCTGGGATGCTCATTACTGAACACCTCGAGCGGCTCTCTAAAAACCATAGGCTTTTAGCACGGCCTTGCATATAGGTAAGGATTTAGCCGTTTCACCTCTTTGGTTACCCAAAGAGCTCGCCCATCTTACGATGGGCGGTTCCATTCTTTCGTTGGAACCGTCTCTGCTCGCACCTCTCAAATTACTCTGTGTGGGAGTTACCCACTACCATCCTCCGCGTATTACTACGAGGATATGTTCGGACTTTCCTCCAAGCGCCAAAGCGCTCGGCACCTATCCAACATCATCACCATTAAGCCACAAAAAAACTATATACGCAATAGATCTGTACAACTAGAGCGCCTCCCTAGGCAAAGTAACCCTGTCTCCTATTCCAATAGAATACGATGCCAGGAAATACGCACGAGCTTCTATGACGTATCGCGCAGGAACCTTAGGTTCAAATACTTCTGGATACGTATCCGGACTTACATTTTCTTTTATATCAACAATAACCCCATTTTCATCAACCCATGCAATATCAATAGAAAACTTCATGCCACTCATCCATATGCGGTGATA
>JAIETH010000007.1 GCA_019745315.1 Patescibacteria group bacterium
TAGAATCCCCCGCACAACGTGGAGGGAAAAATGGAGGCACGATAATGCCAAAAGGTGACGAACAGACGGCAACCCGAACGGGAACCGCCGTCCTTCTGGTGAAGTTCTTCTTCACCAACTCCACCCTGGTTCCGCAAGGTCTGCGCATGGTGGATCCCGACGGGGTTCACGGCACGACGCTCAAGCTCGGTCGCGATCGCGTGCACGCCATCATGGCGCGCAAGAGCGGTGCCGCGGAGCTCGGTGAAGTCGGGCGCGTCCGTGACGGTCGCGTGGACACTGGGAACAACATGCTCAAGGAGGACGGCACGCGCATCAGCGTGGCCAAGCTCATGAGCGAGATCCAAGCGGCCGGCTTCAAGCTGCTGGACGCCCACTACATCGTCCAGACCAAGGTGAAGAACGGTCGGCAGACGACGAAGTATGTGGTCGTCCTCAGCTTCGGCATCGGCGAAGCGATCAAGCTCGGCCATACCACCCTCGAAGGCATCCAGGGGCTCGCCGCCACAACCTGGGGCAATGTCCACGGATGGGACAACAGCGCGACCGAAGGTGTGAACACCCTCAACCTGGTCGGTCGTCTGCCAGACCAAAAGCCGTCGAAGCGGGTCGCTCTGATCGACGGCGAGCTCGAGGTGATCAACATCGCCCCGTAGCCATGTGATCGAGCGATTCTGCTCGGTCACCAAAAAGTTCTTCCAACTTCCTGATCCGCATGCAATACCTTAGGGTGGCGCGTGCGGGTCTTTTTTTATTCCTCTACCACAGCTGCCGTTCCTTCTAATGAATCTTTGAAGTACTCATATGTCTTCTGAGAAAGCGACTGCACATGATTTAAAATAAATCTATTCTCGGTCTCCGGATCAACTCCAGAAACCAAATTAAATACATGGGATAAGAACGTAGTCGCGTACTGACCTTTGTCTAATGAGAATGAAAAGCGAATACCTTCAGGACATACATCAGCCATATGAATAGTTACTTTTGGTTTTACAAAAACCTCTCTATGCGCTGTGCGTATTTTGGGAAACGGACGAAGATTTTTCCATGGGGGCGGATACATACCTTCTTTTTCAAAGAATTTTTTATAGAGGAGTAAATCTTGAAACTCATGACTGAGTGGCAACGGTAAATGTGCAGGCACCGCTTTATTCGAAACTAAGAGATCTGAAATACAGGCATTAAATAATTTCGACATATACGCATGCACCCAGAAGATTGATTGTTGTTCAATTATCTTAAGTGCACCGAGAAAATCGTTAGGATTTTCTATAAGGTGAGTGAGTACAAGGGTCTCATAGCCAAAGCTATCAGGGATTGAGTCATCAATGACTCGTTTCATTTCTATCCAATTGCCGTAGCAGAGGCCGAGCTTAGACCGAACATCTTTAAAATACAGAAGTTCCGTATCCGACGCTTCTGTTAAAAGACTTTTTATAACTGCTTCATAATTTCCAAGAAGAATGTCTTTCCCCCACTTATAGTTGATTAACCGAGGTGTTCCAAAACGCTGCAAATAGAAAAAGTTATAGAAACCGTGGTCACGAGCACTAATAAGGTTTTTTACAATATTTTGTGTATGAAATTCAGTATGCACAGACTCTTCGGTACGCACCAAAATGGTAAAGCGATTACCTGTAAGCTCACCTTGAGTAAGGACACCTTTCCCTGCCTCTATATCTTTAAGAAAAAATTGTGGGTGCACTACGCGTGCGATCTGGTCGCGCGTTACGCCACGGATACTAATTCTTTGTGCTGTAACCGCACGGAGATCTTTAATTCCTGCGTACTGAACATTCTCCACACTGCATCCTAATTGCTCCGCAAGAACTCTAATCGCTTCAAATGTTGTAAGCGAGCACTTAACAAGTGTCGCATAAAATGTTGGTGCGCTTTCTGGAAGCTCTCTAATATTCTGCAAAAAATCTTTATACTCAATCGTATACACCAATCCTTCAGGACTTATTTCCTCTACCACAAAGTCTTGAGGAGTATGTTTTACATACGCGAGAGGAAATGATTCTTTGCCTGGAATCACGATACCGAAGCGGGAAAGAAACTTCGCATCCTCTACATATAAAGGAGCAATAAATTGTTGCGGAAATTCTGCTTTACGTTCTTCAAAGCTTTTTTTCTCCATTACTATTTAGTATAGCGCACCAAACAAAAAACACCCCTCAAGGGTGTTTTTTGTTTGGTGCCATCAATGGACTATTTTTAGTAATGCCCTTCTTTTCTATCTTCAGATAGCCTCACAGAAGCAGTACACCTTGTCGATATTTTTCTTCGCATGCTCGAAAAATATCTGGCAAGGTCCATGGACTACTTTCTTAGTAGTCCATCCCTTACAGGGACAGTACACTTTACGGATACATTATTTCGCGTTGCTCATAATGGTATCTCGTAAAGTCGATGGACTATTTTTATTAATAGTCCATCCCCATTCCAGGCATTCCACCTCCTCCCATAGGTGGCTTAGGATCTTCTGGTTCGTCAGCAATAGCAGCTTCTGTAGTGAGGAGAATTGCTGCAGCGGAAACTGCGCGCTCTACCCCACTTCGCGTTACTTTCACCGGATCAATAATTCCTGCTTTGATCATGTCAGAAACCATCACATCTTTCATTGCATCATACCCTCCATTTCCTTTTGCTTCACGTACAAGGTTAAGAATTACAGAACCATCATCCTTTCCACAGTTAACTGCAATCTGCTTAAGTGGTGCTTCAAGTGCCTTAAGTACAATGTGATATCCCATTGCTTCCTCTCTACCAATAGTACGCTTCTCTTCGCGAGCTATAAGCTTCTGCTCAAGTTCTACCGCAACCTTAACGAGTGCAGTACCTCCGCCTGGCACAATACCCTCTTCAATTGCAGCCTTTGTTGCATTCACTGCGTCCTCAATCTTAAGCTTCAAATACTTCATCTCAGTCTCAGTTGCTGCTCCAACACGAATCACTGCAACTCCACCTGAAAGCTTTGCGATACGCTCTTCAAATTTTTCTTTATCAAACTTCGAGTCGCTGTTTTTGAGCTGAGCACGAAGCGCGCTCACGCGAGCATCGATATCAGACTTCTTGCCTTTTCCTCCTACGATAACTGTCCGGTCTTTGGTTGCAACCACGCGAGTCGCGCGTCCGAGCATCGCTAATTCTGTGTCTTCAATCTTGATACCGAGATCGTCCGACACCACAGAACCTCCCACTGTTATAGCGATATCCTGAAGAATTTCTTTCTTACGATCTCCATACCCTGGTGCCTTCACCGCAAGCACTGAAAAACCTCCGCGAAGCTTATTTACCACAAATGTTGCAAGCGCCTCGCCATCAACATCGTCTGCGATAATCACCAATTCTTTCTTACCTGACTGCGCAAGCTTTTCAAGAAGTGGCAAAATTGCCTGTACTGTTGAAATCTTTTTATCAGTGATCAACATCGGCACATCACGATACTCAGCTTCCATGCGTTCTGAATTAGTGATCATGTATGGAGATACAT
The DNA here is from genome assembly GCA_019745315.1 of Patescibacteria group bacterium. GTDB lineage: Bacteria > Patescibacteriota > Minisyncoccia > Phycocordibacterales > UBA918 > JAIETH01. Next base: position 3,497 of record JAIETH010000007.1, read on the forward strand.
ATCCGCGATCAAATTCCATTCCTTCTGTGAGCTCTGTTTCAATGCCAAATGACTGAGACTCTTCAACGGTCACCACGCCATCCTTTCCAACCTTTTCAATTGTTTCTGCAATCTTAGTTCCAATTTCTTCGCTCTCTGCTGAAATTGTGGCTACCTGCTTTATCTCATCAGTTTTGCTGATCTTAATAGCCATCTTCTTGAGAGAAGCAACGACATCCTGGGCTGCATGCTCCATTCCAACGCGCACCGCCATAGGACTTGCCCCCATCACCGTCTGACGAAAACCTTCTGAAACGAGTGCTTGCGTAAGAATAGTTGCTGTTGTCGTACCGTCTCCCGCAATATCATTTGTCTTTGTTGCAACCTCCTTAATGATTTCAGCACCCATGTTCTCAAACCTATCTTTGAGTGTGATCTCTTTTGCAATAGATACTCCATCGTTTGTAATGGTCGGAGCACCAAAACCTTTATCAAGGATAACGTTTCGTCCTTTAGGACCCAACGTAACTTTTACTGCGTTAGCAACTGCATCAACGCCAACCTTGAGGGCTTTTTTTACCTGCTCATCATAGAGAATTTTTTTTGCCGCCATGTTTTATTCGTTAATAACTGCTAATACACTGTTTTCTGAAACGATAAAATATTCTGCGCCACCAACTTTCACTTCTTCATATCCATACTTTGAAAACAGGACCTTATCTCCCACAGAAATATCCATAGGAATACGATCACCGTCATCAATTTTCCCTGGCCCAACAGCCACAACGATTCCTTGTTCTGGTTTTTCTTTACTCACCGTGTCAGGAATAATGATCCCTGAAGGAGACCGAGTTCCAATCTCCTCAGGCGTTAACGGACGCACAACAATTCGATCTCCAAGCGGACGGAGTGGAACGCGTACCGCCTCTTTCCGGAGAGAGTTACTTTTTTGCATATTTTTTGCAACAGTCTTTTTTGTTTTCGCCATATATCTTTGAAAAGATTATTACAATGATAAATTTAAGCGCTCATATTATACGAGCGACCATATGCCGTGTCAAAACGCCCTCTTCTTATACGCACCCTACCATATTTTTATGCACAGCGCGCACAAAACGCGCAGGTTTGCGGTGCGCTCACTTATTTGATATAGTGGTCTGGACATGGAAATTATTCAGTCCGTACTTCCGTACGCACAGATAACCCTCTCCATCTTACTCATCGTATCGATCCTTTTGCAGCAGCGAGGATCTAATCTCGGCGGTGCGTTTGGTGGCGACAACTTCAGTGCAGCATTTCACAAGCGCCGTGGCGCAGAACTTTTCCTTTTCAGGGCTACCATTGTCCTTGCCTTCTTGTTCGTTGCTTCAGCATTTCTTGCACTCAAGCTTCACGCTTAAATCCTGTCGTTTAACAACTCTATTAGGGTGAACGTCTACGTTCTCTCTTACATATACTCATGAAACTTCTAGATCGTTTGTTTCATTTTATTGAAACATTACCTCCAAGCGACCGACTCATACTTAAAATACTTTTAGTGTGCTGTGTGGTTACTTTTCTGTGGGTCGTTGCTTTTATAAGTATGCGATTTTCTGTAGAAGTACCTGAACAAGGTGGCGCTATTACAGAAGGAATTATCGGGACACCTCGATTCATTAACCCTCTCCTTGCAGTGAGTGCCGCAGACAAAGACATGTCTGCCCTCATGTATGCAGGCTTGATGCGACTCTCTCCTGAAGGAATTCTTGTGCCCGACCTCGCCGAATCGCTCACCATTTCAGACGATGGTCTCACGTATAACGTAGTCTTAAAACAAGATCTGGAGTTTCATGACGGCGCCCCACTCACATCAGACGATGCCCTGTTCACCATATCGCGCATACAAGATCCTTCACTTAAGAGTCCTCTGCGAGGAACATGGGAAGGTGTAGTTATAGAAAAGATTAGCGATCTCGAGTTTAATTTTGTACTTAAACAAGCATATGCGCCCTTCATAGAATATTTAACTGTTGGAATTATCCCAAAACATATCTGGGAAAATGCAACAATCGAAGAGCTTCCTTTTAGTGAATACAATAGTGAGCCAATTGGATCTGGTCCCTACATACTCAAAAGCATATCGAGAAATCGATCTGGAATACCCGACTCATATACACTTACACCTTTTTCAAATTATCACGGAGAGCGGCCACATCTCGACAAACTTACACTGATTTTTTATCAAAATGAAAATGAACTTGTAGCCGCGCTCAATGAAGGAATTGTTGACAGTGCCGCAAGCATATCTTCAGAAGGTATTGATAAAATATTTTCTGCGCCAAATGCAGATAAGCGCCACACACTCTATCGAACCCCGCTTCCCCGAACATTTGCAGTATTTTTTAATCAAAATGAAAACCCTCTTTTCCGTGACGCCGCAGTTCGTAAGGCACTTAATACAGCGGTGGATCGTGCTCATATTGTAGAAGAAGCTATTGGCGGATACGGTACCAGCATTAATGGCCCACTCCCTCCTGGTTTTGGTTTTGAAAATACCAACACTGCAACAGGAAGTCCCTTAGAAAATATTGAAAATGCTCGTACAATACTTCGTGAAGGTGGATGGAAGATTAACGAGACGACTGGCCTCTGGGAGAAAAAAGATGGGACAGATGTACGTCAGCTTACATTTAGCATAGCAACCGCCAACACGCCTCTTTTTGAAACAACAGCCGAAATATTACGAAACACCTGGAGCGAGCTCGGCATACCCGTTGACGTAAAGAAGTTCGAACAAACAGATCTTACACAAACAGTTATACGTCCACGAAAATATGACGCACTCCTTTTTGGGACAGAAGTGGGGCGCGAATTAAATTTTTATTCATTCTGGCATTCGTCTCAAAGAAATGACCCGGGACTGAACGTAGCGCTCTATGCAAGCCTTACCACCGACGCCACCCTTACCGAAACACGCATAGAGAAAGATTTTGAAAAGAGACGAGTCTATTACGAACAATTCGCCGAAGAAATGAAAGAAGATATGCCTGCACTATTTCTTTTTGTTCCAGAATTCACATACATAGCACCGTCAAATACACATAACATATCATTCAAAGGATTAGCCAAACCAAGCGAACGATTTAGTCAGATAGAGACCTGGTACAAAGACACAGAGAACGTATGGACATTATTTACATCGAATTAAAATAAACAGTAACTACTTAGATATGAACGACATAAACCCAGCAGCACAGACAAACAGCACTCCACAAACTCCTTCTCTCAACCGCCCTCCGCGACGCGACACACATGCACGACCCCAAAGAACAGGGTCTCGCCCATCATTCGGACCGCAAACGCGTACCGCACAGACTCCTCATGGACAACGGAGCGGAAACGATGCTACCCGACGCAGTGGTGGCGGACGACCTCATCGAGATCGTGAACGAGACAAACGCCAAGGTGGTGTTGTGAATCAGCGACTCACTGTTGCTGACCCTGCACGCCCCGTAGTCCCCCCGCTTTCCGACGCTGACACCGTACGCGTTATTCCTGTAGGAGGAGTTGAGGAAGTAGGAAAAAACATGATGATCATCGAGACAAAGGATGACATTCTCGTAATCGATGCTGGCTTTCAGTTCGTTTCAGATGAAAATGAAGCGCCTGGTATCAACTACATCCTTCCAAACACACAATACTTGGAAGACAATAAGCACAAAATTCGTGGACTTGTTATAACTCACGGACACCTCGATCACATCGGAGGTATTCCGTTCCTTATCGATAGAATTGGTAACCCACCTATCTACACACGATATCTCACTTCACTCATGGTGCTGAAGCGCCAAGAAGAATTTCCTCATCTTCCAAAGGTAACAATGAACGTGGTTGAACCATGGCAGCGCATCAAGCTTGGAAATACTTACATTAAGATGTTCCCAGTAACACACTCAATCCCTGACTCAATGGGAGTCTCTGTTGAAACAACACACGGAAACGTTGTCATTTCTGGAGACCTCAAACTTGAACACGATGACGGGACTCCGTCTGACGCTGAAAAAGAAGTCTGGAGCCGTGTTGGACAGGATAACAACATCCTTATGATTGGTGACTCAACGAATGCTGAAAAAACAGGATTCTCAATTCCTGAAATTCGTGTACATACCAACATCGAGGAGATTATTCGCAATGTCCAAGGACGTTTGATTATCGGAACATTTGCGTCACAGTTTGCGCGCATGATCCATATCATCATGGCGTGTGAAAAGCTTGGTAAAAAAGTAGTTACTGAAGGACGAAGCATCAAAAACAATATTGAAATTGCTCAAAAAGCAGAGATGCTCAAAATTCAAAAAGGAACCATTATTCCTGTACAAGAGATCGAAAACTATCCTGCCGATCGTGTTGTGATTATCTGTACGGGAGCGCAAGGAGAAGAGTTTGCAGCTCTCATGCGTATTGCAACCAAAAAGCACAAATTCATTAACCTCACTGAGCGCGACACGATCATGCTTTCGTCTTCAGTTATTCCAGGAAATGAACTCTCTGTTCAAAAACTAAAAGACAATATTTATCGTCGTGGTGCACATATCATTCACTACAAAGCATCTGACGTGCACTCAACAGGACACGGAAACTCAGGAGAATTGGTATGGATTCGTGAACAAGTAAAGCCTCGCTTCTTTATGCCAGCGTACGGATACCACTCAATGCTCCGATGCCATGCGTACGCAAACATCGAAGCTGGCTTCCCGAAAGAAAATGTAATCATTCCTGATAACGGATTTGTAATTGATATCAAAAATGGAACCGAGCTTACGATAGGAAAAAACAAAATACCTTCAGAAAACATGATGGTTGATGGATTCAGCGTAGGAACTCGCCAAGAAGTAGTGATTCGTGATCGCCAGTCACTCGCAAACGATGGTATGTTTGTAATCATCGCAACAGTGAATGCTAAAACCGGTAAACTCCGCAAGTCACCTGACATCATCTCTCGAGGCTTTGTATATCTTCGTGAGTCTCAACAACTTCTCCAAGAGGCGCGCATTCTCATTAAAAAGACTGTTGAAAAACAGACTGAAAACATGAACCCGATTAATCTTGATTACGTAAAGGATGAACTTACTGAAACACTGAGCACATTCTTGCTTCAGAAGACAAATAAGACTCCTATGGTGATCCCGGTACTCATCGGTCTCTAATACCATGCTTAAGAGCCTCTTAGCGGACAATGGAAGACATGTGATAGTCCACAGTCGCTTCTTTATGGTCGGAGTGGCAATGTTGATACTCTCTCTTCATTGGGCATTTGTGCTCTATGTCCATTCGACATACCTTAAAGAGTTTGTATCAGAAAAAATAATCGGCGGACTCTTTGTTGCTGGTTCAGGACTTACGGTACTTGCCTTCTTATATATTGCACCGATTCTCCGAAGGTTTGGTAACTACAAACTCACCCTTGGACTTGCAGCTACAGAATTTTGTGTACTGATTGGAATGGGCTTTATCAATATTCCTTTGGTTGCAATTTTGCTCTTTATCCTACACCAAGCAATTGTTCCTCTCCTCTTGTTCAATCTCGATGTTTTTATAGAAAACATCACCACAACTGAAGAGCGTACTGGCACAAAACGAGGTATTGTTCTCACACTCATGAGCTTAGCGACAGCGCTCGCTCCCCTTGGAACTGGATTTCTATTAGGAAACTCTGACAACTTCAGTAGCATTTATTTTCTGAGTGCAGCCTGTATGATTCCGTTTATAGGTGTCGTTGGATATTTCTTCAAAGGATATCCTGACGCACGTATTCCGAGTGTTCGTATTTGGGAAGGTATCCGCTCGTTTTGGTCTGATACAGATCTCCGCTATGTGTTTTGTGCGCACTTTTTGCTACAACTCTTTTTTACATGGATGGTTATTTATGTGCCCCTCTATCTTGCGACAGTTGTAGGCTTTGAGTGGGACAGTATCGGAATAATTCTTTTTATTGCACTCTTTGCATATGTACTATTTGAGTATCCTATTGGACGAGTCGCAGACCTGTATATAGGAGAAAAAGAAATGATGGCCATTGGATTTCTCGTGCTCGCCATCTCGACATGCTGGATAGCGTTCATAGGAACACCCATCCTCATACCGTGGATCGTGACATTATTCCTCACACGCGTTGGAGCAAGCTTCGTAGAAACAACAACCGAAAGTTACTTCTTTAAACATACGAAAGGGGCGGATGCGAACATTGTTGGACTATTTCGAATTACTCGCCCACTCGCAATTGTTGTAGGAGCACTACTTGGAAGTATCACTCTTTTATTTGTAGAGTTCCCAAGCATGTTTATAGCTTTAGGACTCACCATGATTCTAGGAATCGTTTTTAGCTTCCTTATAGAGGACACCAAGTAGGCTACGGCAACTCCCACACAGAGCGCTTTTTGATAATAAGACCTTCTTTACAAAGCTCCTGAAGCACCTGATTCAACCGATCGTGAGACACAGACGCTTTTAGTGCGAGAGATTTTGTAGTACAGGATTTTTCTGACACAAACCTGAGCACAGCCCCACGAATCTGCCTGACTGATCCTTCAAATTTTTTCTGCACACCATGATGAGCACTTTTTCGATTTGGATTACCATATTCTTTCTTAATCCACGAACCATAATCCATCAGCATGGCATACCATATGCGTGGATTTTTAGTATCAAGTGTACGCTCTATAAGAGGAAGTAATGCCGCATCAGGAACCTTGTCTTTTCCAGGAAAAAAATGATAGATAAAAACTGCACGTATATTAGTTTCTATAATTGTATGAGGCGTATTAAACGCAAACGCCAATAGTGCCCCTGCTGTATACGGACCAATACCTGGAAGGCGTAGTAATGATTCGTATGTCTCTGGGAAAACTCCCTTATGTGATGTAATAATTTCTTGAGCACATGCGTGAAGTAATTTTGCACGACGATTGTATCCAAGTCCTACCCACACACGCAACACGTCTCCCAAGGGAGCACGCGCCAGCTTTTCGAGTGTCGGAAATGTTTTTAAAAAAAGATGATATTTAGGAATAACTCTCTCTACTTGCGTCTGCTGAAGCATCAGCTCTGATACAAGAATATGATACGGATCTGTTGTGTCTCGCCATGGAAGTGTGCGACCATTTTTTTTAAAATATGCACGCACTGTGCGTACAAATATTTTAAGAGCTTCTTTTTCTGTAGGCACTTTTCCCACTTTTCTGATTACGAAAATACTAAAAATAGCGGCGAGAGTTCCTGCCACTCCGAAAGCGGTAGCGTACGCTCTTCATATATTCCAGGAGCTCTAAAACCTACCTCAGAAATATGTATTGATCCATCAGGAAACACAGCCTCAACATATGCAAGGTATCCGCGACCATGCGCAGCATCACTATGCCCATACTCCATGAGAGCACCGACAGCAGGATGATCAGATACCTTCATAGAAGCTATATCTTTTAGAATGGTGTGCCAGAAACCCGGCAAGCGCGGACGAATTGGTGGCCATGAAATCCGTACATCCTTGCGAAGAAGTCTATAGAGAACGTATTCTTCTGACTGCAACGGAAGTGAGAGCTCTCCTGCTCCAAACTCGTCTGCTATAAGCGCTCGCAATTTCTCCGTCGTAGAATCATTTTCAGCATATTCAGTTCCTATAACAAAACTTGGATAGACACGAGCAGCCATATCTTCAAGATCATCAATATATACCCAACCAGTATAGGCGCCACTCGCGACGTATGCCCACATATCTGAAACATCCAACACCATTACCATTGAGCCATATGGAAGAACAGTATAGACGGCGTCTCCAAGAGCGCCTGGCGCTGTACGAAGAGGGGTTGCAAGAGACGACGTATACATCACCGTGCTCTTTTTTAAATCTTTATCTGCTCGAGGCGCCTCAATTTGAGGCGTATATCTCTGCATAGACCGTGGTCCCGCAGTTTCAGCGGTCGCAGGAAGCACTGTGTAGGTAGGACGAGATTCAAGCACCCTTTCTGGTGCTTCAATTTTGGGAGATGGCAAGAATAATGTGCGGAACGCATCAACAGCGAACGAACCGAGATCCTGAGCAACTGCCCAAAGTAGATTCATAACGAGGGCACTATACCACTCTGGTACCCCATTGAAAAGTATGGACTAATCGAGCATTAGTGAGCCTTAGGCCACAGAGCATCTGCAGAAGGATAGATCTTAGTAAGGGGATGATCTTTACAGTCGTGCTTTCGTGCAGGACATATATCTCGTCCATAATGCACTAATCTATGATTAAAGCCCCACCACTCACTCGTGGGCATTATCTCCATGAGATCTCGCTCAATACGAACAGGATCCTTAAAATCTGAAAGATCAAATCGAATAGCAAAACGACGCACATGCGTATCCACCGCAATACCTTCTGCCATTTCATACAAATTCGAAAGAACTACGTTCGCTGTTTTTCGAGCAACTCCCGGAATCAGCAGAAGCTCTTTGAGGGTACGTGGTATTTCGCCTTTATATTTTTCTTCTACCATACGCGCCGCAGCAATAATATTACGGGCTTTATTTCTATAAAATCCACATGAAAAAATATCTTTTTCAAATTCTACCTGACGTGCCCTCGCATATGCTCCAACAGTTGTATACTTTTTAAAAAGTTTTTCAGTTACGATATTGACCCGCTTGTCAGTACATTGCGCAGACAACTGAACAGCAACCATCAGTTCCCATGGATTACTAAAATTAAGCGCAATGACAGCCTCAGGATATAACTTCCTGAGTATGGTATTCATTTTTTTAACGCGAAGAATCCGTTCTTTTTTCTTATCTAAAGTCATATCACTTAGTCGGCACGGGTTGCCAGTGAGCTTCTGAAAAAGCACTGCACAGAAAAAATAGTTTCTTTGTATAATTCCTTTTCACAAAGAAACTATTTTTTCGAGCATAGTGGCTTGCTTTTTAGCAAGAACACGCGTTTTTGAAGAGGCTCACTGGTAACCTCTATGCCAAAGTACGTTTTTTTAAAAACCAATACAGCACACCTTAATCAATTATTTCTTTTTTAAATCAAGCACTACCTCACTGGCATGCTCTTTGGGTTTTACATCTTCATACACACGCAACACAACCCCATCTGTACCAATCAAAAATGACATGCGCTTAATACCCATATATTCTCGTCCCATCATTTTTTTCTTCCCCCACACTCCATAGAGTGTAACTACTTTTTTCTCACTATCAGAAAGCAAAGGAAATGGGAGATTGAGTTTTTCTGCAAATTTTTTATGACTCGCTAGTGAATCTGCGCTAATACCAAATACATGCGCTTTTGCTTTTTTAAACTCAGCAATTGCATCGCGAAGCGTCTCCGCCTCACACGTACATCCTGGAGTATTATCTTTCGGATAAAAATAAAGAAATACCTTCTTCCCTTTCAAATCTGAAAGTGTATATGTTTTCCCATCATGCCCTTCGAGAGTAAAATCAGGGGCTTGTATCCCTTCTTTTATTTTCATAACTCACTCGATTAACTACGGAAGCTGGTAAATATATGGAACACTATTGTTCCAAGAGTAATAAGGAACGCGAGAAGTACTAGGAGTGGCCCTAGCACTGGAACAAGGAAGAGACTTTGAGTAAGTAACACACCCACAACTGCAGAAAGCCAACTGACTGTATGTTCTTTTTTGAGGACTTTAAGCACATACGCACCAACGTAAATGTGCATGACAATAAGAGCTGCCACAAGAAGCGCGAGATACAGAAAAGAGAGAAGTAATGCTGCCAACATGCCGAGTATCGTGACACCCAGCAACACAGAGAGAAGAGGGGTACCAATAAGGACCCCTAGACCTATAAACCCACAGAGCCCCATACGCGGTGTATGTAATGCAAACATGCGCGTCAAATCAGTACGGAACAAAAGAACCATGATAAGAGCCACAAACAAGGTCATGAACATGACTGAAACGAACGAAACAAAAAATGGAGAGTCTTCGCTCGAACTATCTGCACGCTTGTTTACAGTACCTACCACCGACGAACCTGGATCACGAGCAATGTCTTCGTCTGTCTCATAGTCAAGATTACCTGATACCACCGCACTATTTCCAAGTGAGAGCTGTCCCTCAAGAACTGTATCAACAGACCCCACAGATGCATTGATAGCGAGAGATTCACTACGAGTATAGACACGACCCTTCACCGGACCATCAATATCTGCAGACCCTCCGTAAAAAATTACATCTCCAGCAACACTTCCAGAAGAAAGCAATGAGAGCGTTCCTGCTCCACCAAACACATCACCACCTATGGCGCTCGCTAGTATCGCTTTACCTCCAAGGATACGGACGTCGTCCCCTACTTTGCCGTGGACTGTTACCGTACTTCCTAATACAACAATATCCCCTTTCACCTCGCCATCAACAGTAACCGTTCCTCCGATCACATAGAGATCTCCTGTTATAACACCAGAAACATGTACGCCGTCCCCTAATGCATAAAAATCTCCATCAATCTTGTCAGACTCCGTAACAGCAACAGTGGTACCACTTCGTATTACAGCGGCATCGGCATGGGCTACTGCCCCAAAAAACAAACACACTACAAGCAGGATAAAAAGTCTCTTTTGAATATATTTCATATACAATAATTTACCTGCCCATCATAGCATTTATTTCATACATGGAGCCAGACGGACCATCTCAGACACTGACGGTATATCCCCTGCAACAATCGCCTCAACACGCGAACCACCAAGCGTATCATATGCGCATCCTGCCATTGCTTCTGTAAGAATAAAGGTCTCCCCTTCAATACCAATTGCCTTCAGCGCTATTTTTTGTGAAGCGTTTAGCGTGCTAAGTTGCACCACAATAGGTTCCGTAATCTTTCTTTGTTCAACAACCCCTTCAGCTTGGGTAGTAGATGCATTCGTATCCACGTCTCCCTTTTTTTGATTGACAGTAATGGTATCCAAGGCTGGGATAGAAGAAATTGAACGCACGCTATATCCTGCGACAAATCCTACCCCCAAAAGGAGGGCAATACTTACAACTCGTATAACAAGTGAAATCATAGAAAAAAGAATATGCTATTTCTGACTTAGATACCAGTTTCATAGAGAGTCTGTGCCCGATCCCACATATGAGACTCGCCCTTAAGCTTGAGCCAATACCACCACTCTGCACCCCACAAATACTGAGTATCGTATCGTGTATTTTTTGCATACGTCAGAATCTCCTCAAATTTTTCTGCATCCATGCGAGAGTACTGCACAGGAAGAGGTGTATCTACAACAGGAGCTAAGAGCCACGGCTCAACAGAAAGTTCTATCAAAAATGTTTTCTTTTTACCGTACAAAAGCTCAACAGCTGACTCTTTAATGCGATAGAAACTTGGCGGCAATATAGTTTTAAATTGACCGAGCTCGGGATTCCAAAAATATACATATACACTGGTGCC
>JAIETH010000010.1 GCA_019745315.1 Patescibacteria group bacterium
TTGTATCAGATTGAAAAAAACTATATCAAGCTGCGCCTTGAATCGCAGGGTATGTCGGTGTCAGCCCTTAACAACTACCTGGAATCTCCATGGCGCTATTTCTTCCAAAATTTATTGCGTATGCCGTCGCGCAAAGAGCCGCATCAATACTTTGGTAGCGCTATGGATGCAGCACTCAAACTCCTCACAGTAGGTGGAACGGAAGATGTTCCTCTCGAGACTCAGGTATATCAAGCCTTTGATGCGGTGCTCAGGTCGGCACAGATTTCTGAGTCAGATATGCGTGCGTTTAGTGCGCGCGGAGAGGCTGCTCTTGCGGGATATATGGAGCGCTACGGCACCGCTATTGCAGCTGGTGTAGAGGCAGGAGTGCGATTTACAGTACCATTTGAGACAGGACTCACTCATATTCCACACATCACACTTACGGGAGAATACGATAAGCTTGAGCATGTTGGGGGGAATACTGTTCGGGTTGTTGATTTCAAAACAGGGTCACCGAAAACTCGAAATTACATAGAAGGGAATACGAAAGACTCAAATGGTAACTATAAACGTCAGCTTGTTTTCTATGCACTCTTGGCAACACTCGATCCTGTAAGGAATTGGAAAGTAGAAGAGGGTGTTATAGATTTTGTGGAGCCAGACGGCAAGGGGGTCTATCATCGAGAAGTATTTGGGATTACACAGAATGATATTGAAGAGCTCAAAAATACTTTGCGAAAAGCGATCGAAGAAATTTCTTCTTTTGCATTCTTTGAGGCGCCATGTGTTGAAGAAGAATGGTCTCGCGAAGGATGCTTATTGGTAGCTGCGTTTAAAGAGCGATTTACATAGGCAACAAAAAAGACCCCACGGCGGGGTCTTTTTTGTTGCCTGTCTTATTGCACCTGAGGAGCTGGCGCTTTGCCGTCCATTTGAGCAATGAGGTTATCAAGCATTGCTTTCATATCTGCATATGGAAGTGCTCCGGCGAGAGGCGCCATCTGATCTCCTGTCATTACGATTGGATACGGTGTACCTTTCGCTCCTGCTTTGTTAGCTTCGTCTATACTCGCATTAATCTTGTTGGTGTATTTTCCACTTGAGAGACATTTTTCAAATACAGAGATGTCAGCAACACCTGACTCCGATGCATATCCGGAAAGCTTAGTCATGTCGGTGAACTCCTGTGGAGTCTTTGATCCGAATACGAGATCATTGAATTTCCAGAATGATGCGTTGCCTCCAAGTTCTGCAACACATTCACTTGCCTCCGCTATCTTAGGAGCATTTGGATGGAGTGATTTTATAGGGAAGTGGCGAAATACCCAGGCAACTTTTCCACTTGGGCCATATTCTTCCATGATTTTATTCATAGTCTGGTGGAATTGATTACAGTATGGGCAATCAAAGTCAGAATACTCAACGATAACAATCGGAGCCGTTGGACTTCCGCGAAGGTGATCATCTTCTTGTACTTGTTTGATCACCGGCTCTCCTGGTGTTCCTGGAGCAATTGGCGCAGTCGGAGCAGCTGGTGTGTTTGATCCACCAAAATAAATTGCTGCTGCGATAAGAAGGGCAGCAACTACAATGGCGATAGGTACAGCAATTGAATCTTTGTTCATATAAATTATTTACTCAATAAAAAAGTCAGTTCGCTCGATCTTAAAGTCAGGGTTCTAGAAATCGAGCGAACTGAACCTGGCTTTTTTGCTGGTTATAGAGTCGGCCTCCGCCGACACTATATCTATGCACGTCCTCCTGGCAGAGCCATGAGGCACGTGCTTCCAGTAAATCCCCAAAAGTATACCATGCGACCCATGAGGGCAACATGATATACTAAAATTATGGATTTTTTGACGGCTATAGTGCTCGGATGGGTGCAGGGAGTGACTGAGTTTTTGCCCGTTTCTTCAACGGGCCACCTTATTCTCGCGCGCGAACTCTTTTCTTTAGAGTCGGGTACGGGTGATTTGGCATTCGATGCAGTGCTTCACCTCGCAACGCTCTGTGCCATTCTCCTTTATTTCCACAAAGACATACTAGGACTTATTCATACTACTTTCAGAATGGTAGGCAGACTGCCGGTTGATACACGTGATGTTTTTTTGATAAAAGCACTCATCTACGGAACTATTCCTGCTGTCGTGTGTGGGTTTTTGCTTGAAGACACCATGGAGACAGCATTTCGCTCACCGATTCTTGTAGCGGTTGTATTGCTTGCGGGTTCAGCGATCTTTGCGTACGCAGAATATATGCAAGCACACGGAGAGCGCAAAGCGATCACTCCACAACTTGGTTTTAAGGTGGGACTTTTTCAGGTGCTTGCCTTAATCCCTGGTATGTCACGATCAGGTATTACTATTGCCGGAGGTCTTATCTTAGGACTCACACGTTTTGAGGCTGCCCGTTTTGCATTTCTCTTAGCAATTCCTGTCATGCTTGGAGGCGGTGGAAAAAAACTCCTTGAACTTATGGGAGATAGTTCAGGAGGTGTGAATTGGCTTTCTGTTGGGGCGGGGGCAGTGACAGCTTTTGTGGTAGGTCTCTTGGCAATTCACTTTATGATGAATTTCTTGCGCAAGTATTCACTCTGGCCGTTTATCTGGTACCGCGTTCTTCTTGCAATCTTTGTTATTGCTCTCGTCTTCTTTGAATAACCGGAATCGCACTAAAACCTCATCTACTTTGTTATCATCGTCGCTCGAACCGCTCGTTGTATTTCTATATACAACTCGGGTTCTCGCTCCTCGATGCCGCGTATCTGAAATTTTATTGCGATTCGGGGCGCTGTGATTGCTGGTTGATTAATTAGAAAGGGAGGGCAAACGTGAGAGCGGAGTCGTTTTTGTCTTCCCACGTACTGGTGTCGATAGCGATTTCACGAACCTTTAATCCTTCTTTGTATTTTACGTGACCGTTTTTCTTGGCGTATTCAAAAATCTCTTTTGTTACCTGCACATCCATCTGACAGTACTTTTTAATTTTTTCAACTTCTCCTTTTTTCCACCACTCTACAGCTTGGAGTCCGTGACCAGATTTCTTTTTTCCAAGGGTTGCCGAGGCAACATCATCTAAACGAATACGCTTCCCGAAAGAGTTTTTTATTGAATCAAGAATATCAATGCTTGGGATGCTGGTCAGATCACCAGGATAATATTTATTGAGAAGGGGAATATCGAAGTAGTTGCTGTTGTATCCCACGAGTGCATCTGCTTTTTCAAACACCGGCCACAGTGTCGAAAGTTCATCAATTGCAACCGTGTGATAGGTGTCGGTTTCTGAATCGTATGCGGAGGCAACAGAAATAGAAAGGAGAGTTGGGTCGCGACGCGCAACATCATCAAAGATGTTTTGTGTTTCAATATCAAATACTATGTATCGCATATATTTCTATGTGGTTTTTGAAAGATCACACCAGGCCTTCTTATTTCAAAAGATCTTCAATTGATCCTGTGGTGGTAGATCCATCAGCAAGGGTCTTGAGAGTGAATATGCCTGACGCAATTTCTTCTTCGCCAACGACGATTATTGCGCGAGCGTGGCGAGCTTCTGCTTGCTTGATATGTTCACCAACTTTTTTGTCAGCAAGAGACACATACGCTTTTTTACCAGCAGCACGCGTTGTTGCTGCTATTTTTTCTGCCGGAGCAACATATTCTTCGCTCATAGGAATCACTGCAATATCAACTCCTTGGAGATTTTGTGGAAGAAGGCTGTGTGATTCAAGGAAGTCTCGCATGGTCACGTCTCCCATACCAAAGCCAACAGCAGGAATTGGGTCGCCACCAAAGAGTCCGGTTAGGTTGTCGTAGCGACCACCACCAAGAAGAGATCGACGATTGTCCAGATTGGTATCAAATATTTCAAAAACTGTACCCGTGTAGTAATTAAATCCACGCATGATGGTCGGGTCGTATGTTGCACTTTGTACCCCAAGTGCATGGAGGGACTCAATAACGTTCATGAGTTCAGCATGCTCAGGCTTCTCTTGTGCTGAGCTTGTGCCATCCATCAGAGCACAGAATTCCTGATGAATAGTTTCATCTTGAAGAATTGTTTTTGAAGATGATATGAATTCTTCACCAGATATTTTATTTTTTCTATCAACTAAACCAGAAATATTTTTTCTTTGATCGTCGGACAATTTCCAGGAGTCACAATATGCATTCCAGAGTTTGCGGCTATTAACCCTAATTTCAAAGTCAGATTTTTTCGCACCAAAGCCTTTCAGTATCTCTGAGGCAAGGAGAATAATTTCGGCATCAGCCATAGAAGAATGTGAGCCAAAGATATCGGCATTGAGCTGCCAGTGTTCTCGAAGGCGGCCGCGCTGAGGACGCTCGTAGCGGAAGAGGTTGGGGATTGAGTACCAGCGGAGAGGGAAGGTGAGCTCACGGCGCTTCCCGGCGACCATACGGGCTACTGTGGGGGTCATTTCAGGGCGAAGGGTCACTTCGCGCTCTCCACGGTCTATAAAGGTATAGGTCTGCTCATTGACCATCTCCTCGTTTTCAGCTCCCTTGCTCTTATACAGTTCTGAAAGCTCAAGAACGGATGCATCGTAGCGCTCAAAGCCAAATGACTCAGCGGTCTTTGCCCACGTATCAAAAATATAGCGTTGGATCGCCATGTCTTCTGGATAAAAATCGCGTACGCCTTTGTATGATTCAGTGCTGAGTTTCTGCTCTTTTGACATAAAATGATTGTACGCCAATTGTACGTTAGCGGTATCTTCTACACAAGATAGAGTTATAAAAAGTCTTTTGGAGGCACCTGATGAGTATGAACCTGGTCTGCGTACTCAAGGATAAGACCTTTAACTGCGCGAGGATTGGGGATGCCACGAATGATAAAAGGTTCACTTCCCGCGGTATCTGCGGTGATGCGTCCAAAATCGAGCATAGTTTCGATAAAGCCTTTAATATCGACAGTTATATCCTGGAGGCGTTCAAAACGGAAGCTTGAGACAGAGCGCCGAAAGAATCCTTGTTGATCGATACTAATGATACGTTTGTTGGTAATGATCCACATATCGAGATAGTAGTCAGTCCATACGCCGAGTACTGCTACAAGCACGATAAGAAACCATGCTCCCATAAAAAAGGAAATAACAGCTCCATCAATGTATGCACTCAAGAGAAGTTGTGAGGCGGTATCAGATATGCTCCAGAAGGCTACAAAGAACACTGGGATGAGGCTCATGAATACAAGTCCGATGGTATGGGAAAACAGAATAAACCAATGCTTACGCACTACCTTCAGTATGTTTTCATCCGCTTCGAGTTTTACGAGTTCGGTATTCATAGTATTGCGGGAACCATGAGGAGAAGGCAGAGTGTGGCGAGGATGATATAGGAAGTCATGGTCGCTACAGCAACGCTCCGCGTTGCGCTGTATGAAAACCAGTGATAGCCGAGAATAACTCCGTAGACTGTTGAGAGAAATAGAAGAAAGAAAAATGTTCCTTTCAGCATGAGAGCAAAAAGAATTTCTGGAGGCATATACTCACTATTGTGCCACTCTCTTTATGCTAATTCCAGACGCGTACTGCGTTTAATTCCGTACTGATCGTCTAATGTTGTACTACTAAATCCATATTTTTTTGCGAGGACAGCAATCACATCTTCTTGTTCAGGTTCGTGTTCGATATAGAGGACACCTTTTGTTTTAAGGAAATGAGGAGACTCTGTAATTATTTTTTCTATAAGCATCATTCCGTGAGCGCCACCCCAGAGTGCGAGTGCGGGTTCGTGTGCGGTAACGCTCTCTTCTGCCCGATCTTTCTTTTCTGGGTCTAGATAGGGAGGATTCGTGAAAATATAATCATAGACACCGTTCACATTTTCAAAGAGATCTCCATCAAGAATTTTTGTTCGTTCGATATCGATACTATTTTCTCGAATATTTTTTTCTATGGTTGCGTGGTGGTTTGTATCTATCTCTACAAATTCAACAAGAGAGTCGGGAACAGCTTTGAGAATGGCCACACCAATACATCCTGATCCTGCGCATAAATCCAGAATATGGAGATGGGTAGGATGGAGGAGACCTTCTCCGCAGGCACCCCCCGACCGCAAGCCCCTACGAAGAAGGTCTCCTCCATCCTCTAACGAGTCCGGGGCAGTATAGTTGCTGACAATCTCTTTAATTGCATTTTCTACCCAGAATTCAGTTTCAGCGCGTGGAATCAGAGGGTGGGAGTCAAGAAAAATAGTCGTATTGAGAAAAGGGGTGTAACCAATGACGTAGCCGAGCGGCTCTCCAAGAGCGAGTCGCTCGCAGTCTGCCTCAAAAAGATCGTTTGCAACACCGTGATATTTTTCTTTAAGCAGCCATGCTTTTTCTTTTGATAGTAGTTGTGTTTCGAGCATTTATATAGATACATTTAAATCTTCACAAAAACAGATAGAGTTTCTTTTTTGAATTTAATTTTTTTGAGCGATAACATTAAAAACATGCCAATGTTTTATCGTTCCATCTGCAATAGGTCGATCATCAATTTTTTCTTCCAGTTTTATAATATTCCATGTAGGAGATCGGAATAGCTCCAATACTTCTGTTTTTTGGTGAAAAATAATGCGCGTATGAGTGCCATCATTCCATTCATCTTCGACTCCAAAAAATGTTCCTGTGAATATGCCTCCATGTGCAAGTGAGTATTCAATTTTTTTCCATAGTTCGATAAAATTCTCAGCGTTAGCGAATGGCAGTGAGTACTGCGCATTGATTAAGTCGTATTGTTCCTTTGGGTAATGAAAAGAATTAAATGACTGGTTATGGAAAAGGACTCTTTGTGTAGAGGGGAGTGTTTTAAAAACATCCTCTACTAATTCTTTGATTTCAGATGTTATATCTACAACATCAACCTCTGTAAACCCGTTAGCAACAATTGCGCGAGTATCATTGAGCGCTCCAGCACCTAAATCAAGAGCTGCATTTTTGCTTTTGGCATAATCAAGAGCTTCTTTTAAAAGAGGGTGAGGAGGGTTATTTTTAGTATTTTGTAAGTAAGTGCTCCAACTCATATTTTTTAGTTAAAAAAAGAGGATCGTGGCTGTGCCACAATCCCCTTGTGCTGTTGGCGAGGAGGATCAGCAGGATCCCGCCACCACCTTCTGGGAGCAACCGCCGCCCGGCCCGCATGTCAGCTCCTGCGCATCGCCATTCGCCTTGAAGCAGGTCGTGCCGGCGAGCGTCGCGGGAACATGGTGCAGGTAGTAGCCGAAGTAGGCTGCGCAGTCGGCGTGGTACTGCTGCGTGTGGAGGATGTGGGTGTGCCACACCTCGTCCACGTCCGGCGTCGGCGACATGTCGGTCGTCGGATTGCCGAGGATCTGCGCGAGGTAATTCCGGTAGCCAGCCTCGGCGTCGCGCAGGCGCTCCAGCGACCAGTCGGGGTTGTTGCGGACAACCTTGCTCATCACCGCGGCGAGCGAGAAGGTCGGAAGCGCCGCGACCGGCGTGGGGGCGAGAAGGGCGAGGTGCGAGACCTGACCTTCCGTTCGCGTGTGCATGTCCATCGGGGTATCCTTCTGTGAAAGTACTGTAGCCTCCAGGTGCACGATCGCCACTGGTGTAAATAGTGTACCCGTACAACCGCTTCATTTCAAGTCGTCATACTATTTATAAATGACTCAAAAAAAGTTATGTGTTATTGTGTAACTAACTATATATGGACTCAATACTCTCAATACAAAATCTCGTTAAAAAATACGGAAACATGACTGCGGTAGATGGTATTTCTCTTGAAATACCTCGCGGATCATTTTTTGGTTTTCTTGGTCCCAATGGCGCCGGAAAATCAACCACCATTAACTGCATCATCGGCGTGGGGCGTATCACCTCTGGTTCTATTGTGGTAAACGGTCACGATGTGGTCAAAGACTATAGAGAGGCACGTCGCCAGATTGGTATCTCTCCACAGGAATTTAATACTGACTTCTTCGGAAAGCCTGAAGATATCATTGATGCAATGGCGGGGTATCATGGTATTCCAAAAAATATCAGAAAAGAGCGTACCGAAGAATTGCTTGAGAAGTTTGATCTTTTGCCACATCGCGCAAAGAAGTTTAACGAGCTTTCAGGTGGCCTTAAGCGCCGCGTGATTCTTGCGCGCGCTCTCGTGAGCAATCCGGATCTTTTGATACTCGATGAACCGACTGCGGGCGTAGACGTCGAGCAGCGACATGATCTCTGGAGATACTTTAAAGAATTGAATGATGCAGGGAAGACTATTATTTTGACCTCTCACTATCTTGAGGAGGTTGAGCTTCTTTGTAAGGAGATTGCAATTATTAATAAAGGAAAGATTGTTGCACAAGGCAGCAAGGAGTCTTTTATTAAGAACGGACAGACACTCGAGCAGAGATATCTTGCTATCACTAAAGGGGAAACATACTAATATGAACTGGATAGGACTCTATACAATAGTGCAGCGAGAGATAAAGCGGATGTTGCGTGTGCCAGGGCAAACTATTCTCTCGCCGCTCATTTCTGCAACTCTCTACATCTTTATTTTTGGCTACGTCATTGGTACCAATATTAGTGAAATAGCAGGTGTGCCGTACATCACCTTTGTATTTCCAGGTATTTTGATGCTCAACATCATCGCCTCTTCTTTTGCGCAGAGTTCAAGCTCAGTCTACTTTGCGCGCTTCATCAAAAGCATTGAAGAGATGTTGGTGTCGCCACTCTCATATCTTGAAATTATCGCTGGCTACGTGATTGGAGGTATCGCACGATCGCTTGTGGTTGGGTTTGGAATTCTCATTATTGGGCTTTTGTTTGGTGCGGTGACACTCGCAAGTCTTCCGCTCTTTCTTTTTTATGTTGTTGCTATTGCGATCATTTTCTCACTTCTCGGTATCTTGGTTGGACTCTGGGCAAAAGGATTTGAGCAATTAAGTGCGATCAATATCTTTGTGATTACACCGCTTACGTATCTCGGAGGTATTTTCTACTCAGTAACTATGCTTCCAGGCGCTGTGCAGTTTATAACGTACGCAAATCCATTTTTCTATTTCGTGGACGGAATCCGCGCAAGCATGATCGGTATCAGTGAAGCGAATGTCTGGGTAGGACTCGGTATTATCTTTGGACTTATCCTCACGCTCGGATGGCTTGTGACACACCTCTTTGCAACTGGTTGGAGAATCCGCCCTTAGTGGAGGTGATATATTTTGAATATCTTTTCATACCTCTGCATTCCTCGGTAAAGCTATATGGAAATACCAAAAGACGACTCATTGCGTAAGCTCCAGGAGTATATCTGGCAGATGAATATTGAGCGTAAATTTAATACTGAAGATCCGAGTAAGAAATTGGTAATGTTGATGGAGGAAGTAGGAGAGCTCTCAAAAGCTGTACGAAAGTCTGTCGGCATGAAGTTTGCAGAAACTACGAAGGTTACTGATATTGAGGAAGAATTGGCTGATGTGCAGATTATATTACTTGGTCTCGCAAGTCTGCTTAATATTGATATGTTTGACGCGGTGGTAAAAAAAGAAGAGAAAAATCGCGAGAGAACGTGGTCATAAGATAATATTTCAATATTGTTCCCAAGCTCTACTTTTTTGATATGGATATAAATGAATTAGTGCAAACGTTTAATCCACTAACAGCTCTCCTTGTTTTCGTAGCTTATCTAGTTGTAGATGCCATGTATGCTTATTACACCATAGCGGTTATGGATAAGCGACCAGTACGAGCCGCAACAGTTGGTTCACTAATGCATTTTTTGATTGCGCTTGGAGTATTGAGTTATGTGCAGAATTATCTCTATATCATTCCGCTTGCCTTAGGGTCGTGGGTGGGAACATTTCTGGTTGTGAGAAGGTTTAAGTAGTCAATACACAGGACCATCTGTGTAGCTAAAATGAGATGGACTCGGGGCAGTAATGTCCTGATTTTTCTTTTTATATTTAGGAGCTATAATTAAACCTATATGAAACAGAAAGAAGACTGTATTTTTTGCAAAATAGCAGCCGGAGAAGCACCTTGCCACAAAATCTGGGAAGACGAAAAACATCTGGCGTTTTTATCAATTTTCCCCAACACTGAAGGTTTTTCCGTTGTAATAACAAAAGACCACCACGGCAGTTACCTGTTTGATCTGCCTGAAGATGTAATAAACGGAATTATTCACGCAGCGCGTAAAACCGCAAAGCTTTTAGATGAGAAGTTTGAAGATGTTGGTCGTACTGGGATGATGTTTGAAGGCTTTGGAGTAGATCATATTCATGCCAAGCTATTTCCGATGCATGGAACAATGGCTGATACATGGGAACGACGATCTTCTAATGTAGAAAAATACTTTGAACAGTATGAGGGATATATTTCCTCACACGACTACAAACGGGCTGATGACGAGAAGCTATCACTGCTCGCCAAAAAAATTAGAGGCGAGGAATAGATAAAAATATGACCACTATGCAACAAATTTTTGTTATTCATGGAGGAAATGCATTTGATACGTATGAGGGGTATCTTGAATATCTCAAAGGGAAACAGGTAGCTCTTGCTGATCTTGATTATAAAGATTGGAAGCATGGACTTCAGTCAGTTCTCGGCCAAGGATACAAGGTATTCACTCCACGAATGCCAAATGGGAACAATGCGAAATACCTTGAGTGGAAACTATACTTTGAAAAGTTTCTCCCTCTCTTGGACAATAATGCGATATTTGTCGGGCATTCGCTTGGGGGTATTTTTCTTGCAAAATACTTTTCTGAAGAAGTAATTACTAAAAAAGTAAAAGCGGTGTTCTTGGTTGCGGCTCCATACAATACTGCCTCACAGCATCCACTTGCTGATTTTATATTTCCTGAAGGCGTTGCTGCTTTGGAGAAGAATGTAGATAGAATATTTCTCTATCACAGTACTGACGATATGGTGGTTCCGTTTTCAAACTTTAAACAATTTGTGGAAGATCTGCCGCATGCAGAGATCCGAGTGTTTGAGGATAGAAAGCATATCAATCAAGAAGAGTTTCCTGAGCTTGTTGCGGACATACAATCGCTCGCGTAGTTTTTAATTATTTTGTACACAGAGCGCACTAATACGCGCTCTATTTTGAATCTTCGTGGTGTAGACTATATACATATGGATTCTTCACCTCTCTACGACATAGCTCGTGCTCTTTTGGTTCCTGGGAAGGGACTGCTCGCGGCAGACGAAAGCGCAACGACAATGTTTGCACGGCTTAAGAGTGTCGGAGTGGCTGAAACTGATGACGCGCAGCGTCGTTACCGAGACATGCTTTTTTCGGCGCCAGGAACAGAAGAGTTTCTTTCGGGCGTGATCCTCTACGACACCTCAATGCGAGACACCACCAAAGACGGTATTCCATTTCCTGATGTACTCGCGTCTCGTGGAATCATTCCAGGAATTAAGGTAGATAAGGGAACGGTGCCATTTACGAATTTCCCGAATGAATTTCTTACAGATGGTCTCGACGGACTCGCGGCGCGCCTTAAAGAATATTATGACCAAGGTGCACGCTTTACGAAGTGGCGCGCGATGTTTGTGATTGAGGACGGTGTACCGAGTGACGCGTGTATTACAGCTAATGCATTTCTCCTTGCGCGCTACGCGGCGCTTGTACAGGAAGCGGGAATGGTGCCTATTGTTGAGCCTGAGGTAATCATGCACGGAAACCACTCACTTGCGCGATCTGAAGAGGTGACTATGCGTGTGCTCCAGATACTGTTTGCAACACTCCGTGAATACCGTGTTGATCTCCAAGGTCTTATTCTTAAATCAAGTATGGTGATTGCGGGAGACGGGTATAAAGATCAAACGACACCGCAAGAAGTAGCGGACGCAACGCTCCGAGTGTTCCATCTTTCTGTGCCTCATGAGGTGCCAGGTATTGTATTTCTCTCAGGAGGACAGACTCCAAAGCGCGCGACTGAAAACCTACAAGCTATGGCGATATTGAGTCCTCAGCCATGGAAACTTACCTTCTCATACTCTCGCGCTATTGAAGAGCCGGTTTTGGCTGCATGGAAAGGGGAGGATGCAAATATAGAGAAAGCACAACAAGCACTTCTCGCTCGTTCACGCTTCAATAGCTTGGCAGCGTTAGGGAAATACAAAGCGTCTGAAGATAATTAAACAAAAAACCACCTCGAGAGAGGTGGTTTTTTGTTTTCTTAACTGAATTACAGTGTGATACTTCCGTCGCTCTCCTTACCGAGAGATTCTTCTTTAGGAAGAGATACCTTACATGAGCTCTTTGCTGTGGTCTTCAAAGTTTCCCATGCAGACTTACGTGCGCTCTTCATTTCTGCGTGAGCGTTTTTGCTATCTGACTTCCATGTTTTCCATACTTCCTTAAGTGCAGTATTGCGAGCACTTGTCTCAGTTTGTCCCCATGCAGAGCTGAGGCCTGATGCGCGAGTAGACATAGCGCTTGCCATCGCAGTGTTAAATGTTCCCCATGCTGATGCAAGAGATGCTTCGCGTACTGCTACTGCGGCTTGCATACATGATGCATCAACATTTGATCCGCGCTCTTTAGTGGTTGAAGCTCGTGCACCTGTTGTACTGCGTTCGCTGGTAGAAGAAGCCATGCGCGCCTCTTTCTGTGCACGTAGTCGTTCAGCTCGACTTTCAGCATGAGCGTTTGCTGGTAGGAGGTTGCTAAAGTAAAGAGTGCGAGAAGTCCGAATCCGAGTAATGAAATTTTTTGTGTTTGTGACAAGAGATACGAGAAGGGAAAAGAAATAAAAAAAGACCCTCGAGAGGGTCTTTTTTTATTTCTTTTCTTTGTAGACAGTGTGCGTCTTTGAGACTGGGTTGAATTTTTTGAAGGCAAATTTGCGATCAGCGAGCTTGCGACGATTCTTAGTCGTGTAGTAGACATGACCTTTTCCAACGCCATTCGCGTCTCCGACTGATACCAACTTTATGAGTCTATCTTGTGACATAGTGGCAAAAGAATAGCAGAAATGGGTAGGGTAGTCAAGGCAACTCTATTGCGAGAAAAGGGCTTTGTGGCGTACTATAAAGCCCTATGGACGGTATGCAGAGATTCATTTTTGTGCTCACAGGCCTCATCTTTTTGATAGGGGCTATTCTCCTTCTTTCTGGCAACGGACTTTTCTAGTGCCCTTTATTTGAATAGTCGAGTCCAGATGCCCCAGGGGGTGAGCGGTACTTTGAGGTATGTCCCTATTTTTGTTCTGTGGATCGTATATGCCAAACCTGTGGTTCCAAGGAGTTCTGCAATTTTGGGGGCTAGAGAGCGGATATAGGTGCCGCTTGAACAGGTGGTGGTGAATGTAATGATATGAAATATTTCAGATCCTCTCTCGGCTAGTTCCGCTTTCCATGCAGCGAGGATAGGTTTTCGTCTGAAATCTTCACCGAGCGCTTTTGATTCTTCGGTTACGGGTGTAATGGTCGCGATACGTTTTTCTACTCGATCCAACAATTCAGATCCAGAAAAAGTATAGTGACCGCGGTATGAAAGAGCGTGGATCTGTGTGTGGGCCACAGGGATCTCTATTTCATGTAGCCTCTTCTCAAGTGTCCATAAAAAAAGAGGCTTGCCTTTAACAGTCTTTGAAGAGAAGTGAGGGTAGGGAAGCGATATGGTTCCGATAAGGGTTTTTATGACCTTTTTAATCTCTGAGTCTGGAGGCGGAGCCTTTGGATTTGTATCTGTTTCTATAAGTCCCAAGATATCGCCCGTGTCAGTTTTCAGTCCGAGGAGTATTTTAAACTCATACTCTTTATCGAGCGCATGATACTCTGTTTGTTTTTTGCATTCGTCTCCGATAAGGACGAGAAGTTTCCCAGATGCCATAGGATCAAGACGTCCTGCGTACGCGAGCGGAATTTCGGAAGAAATAGCATCACGCACACGCAGTCGCGCGAGTGCTTCAAGGGGTGTTTCTCCCTCTTTTTTATCTATGGTTGCGTATCGCTTCATACGTGTGAACTATACAATACAAGGCATACATCTGGTATATATGTTGTCTTGCCGTGGCGTCGTCTGTA
>JAIETH010000015.1 GCA_019745315.1 Patescibacteria group bacterium
ATTATTTCTTTATACCCGCACGAACCTGAGCAATAAATGCTTCACTCTGCGCTTTAAAGGCTGGATCAAAGAGAGCTGCTTTTTCGAGTGTTGCAATCGCATCGAGGTATTTACCTGCATCGTTCTGAGCAGCAGCAAGAGAAATAAAGAGTTGTGTATTAGGACCTCCTTCAGCAATTCGAAGCTCAAGCATTTCAATTACTTCATCGTAGCGCTTGGCGTTGTAGAGCGTGCGGAGAACAACGTCACTTTCGAGATATGCATTTCTATACTCGGGGGTTATGAGTTCTGCAAGAAGCGCTGCATCATTTGTATAAATTGCACTCGATGCATAGAACATCCGAGCTTGTGTGTTTTGTGGTTCAAGATCAAACGCTCTTTTAAATGTCAATTTAGACCCTTCAGTATCTCCGCTTTCCATCTGAGCAAGTCCTAACTCAAATAATACAGCTTGTTTTTCTGGTGAGAGAGCTACTGCGCGATCAAGCAATTCAATGGCTTCCTTAAACTTGCCTATTGAACGGTAGAACGATGCCTGGAATACGAGGATGCGTACATCATTTGGCGTTTCTTCGAGCTGCTTACTGAGCTCAGACTCAGCAAGGGCTATATATGCTCCTCGTATCTCACCTGCACGCTTCATAACTTCTGCTTCTGTAAATCGAGGATTTGCCTGATATATCTGCAGAGGTAAATCTTGAGAGATGGCGACGGTTTGCGCAGCGCGCACAAGCTGCTCTCTAATCTCTTGATCGGCAAATGATCCTCGATTTAATGCGCGCTCATACAACATCAAGCGTTCCTCAACATTTTGAGTTTCAAACGTTTTAATAAGGTCGGATGCTGCATTCAGTCCTGGAGCATTCACCACATACACCACAATCAGAAGAACTACGACCGTAACAGGAGCAATAATATTTTGGATAACATCTTGGGGAAGCCGTACGCGCGAAAGAGAAGGAATTTCTTTGCCATATCGTGTATGTATCATTGCCAAAACAGAAACGAGGAAGAAGTAGCTGATGAGGTTATCAAATACGAGAAGCGTATGTGCAATATAGGCAGAAAGAAGACCGAACAATATACCCCTCTCCATCACGCTAAAGGTTTCTTCGTCTCTATGAGTAAATGGTCGTATGAGTAAGTAATAGAGCGACGAAAGAAGGATTGCTGCATACGCAAGGAATCCAAGTACTCCTCCGGCAATAAGCCAATCAAGCGCGAGGTTATGAACACGGTCAAACCATGGCTCCTGACCATAGAGACTCGCCTTGTAGTGTTGATTGAATACGTAATTAAAGTTTTCTTGCCCCCACCCCAAAAGCGGTCGCTCTTTCACACCCTCGAGTGCAAGACTCCAAATAACAAGACGAGTATCAAGCTCTTTGAAAGAAATAGCAGCGATACGGCTCAACGCTCTATCTGACTGAACGAATTCAGTGTTGCGAATACCAAGGAAAATTGCTACGAGAAGCACCACTGCGGCAACTGAACCTATGGCACCATATCTCACAATGCGATACTTTCGTTCAAAGATCGCAATATAGAGTGCGGAGAGAAATACTCCTCCCACAAGCGCAAGAGCTGTACCGCGTGTTGCAGTTTGAAATAAAATAAAAACAAAGCTGAGAGAGAGAACACCGTAGAGTACTCGAAGCCCAGTAGAATTAGTTCGAACCAACAAGAAAAGACTCATGAAGAAGTGAAAGAGCATATATATCGCAAGGTATGCTGCGTTCCCCATTCGTCCGTCAATACGGAAATCACTTTGACTGATGGGACAGCTCGCACTTCCACTCAATTGGCAAAAACCGTAGAGCGTCATGAAGACAGCAACTACGAGAGATGTATTCCAAAAAGCATTCCACAATCGCTCCGCATGAAGCACGCTCCCTGCAACCAAAAGATAGAGACCAAGATGGAAGAGAGTTACGTATCCATCCATGCGTTCGTAATTTGACCAGAAACTTTTTTCTGGAGAAACACCAAGTGCATTTGCAACAGCCATGATACCCAAGAAGGCTCCAAAGCTTGCAAGTATATATGAGAAACGTACGCGATATCGAGAGTCAGCACACGCGAGAATCACCCATGCGGCAAAAATAACCTCTACGAGAATTCGAAATGAAAAATTCTTTCCTGTTATAAACGGAAAGAATAATGAATTAGCAACAATAAGTGGTAAAAACGGTAGTACAAAAATGCCGCCAAGGGCAACCCATCGCGCAATGTCTTTTATCATGGCAAATACTATACCACGGCAGCAGACGCAGACGCGAGAACCTTTCGCAAAAGCCTAAGTAGCACGTCGTATACATCAATATAAAAAGGCCGGAGCTGCGTATGCATTCCGACCCTCCTTCTGTCACATTCAGGCACCAATCGCTTCGATCGCCTCAATGACAGCATTGGTGTACTGCAGAGGAGCAATCGTCGGCATGAATGATGCTTGGGCTGCTTTAAGCGCATTCGGCTCATGAAGCGCATATACGAGCGCTAATGCAAGCTCTCCCGAAGTAGTTCCTCCCCAGTGAGCAGCCCGAGCTGCGAAGAGCGGGTTTTCTTTTGTGCCGCTTTCACTCAGGAGTCGCTCTGCTGCAAGGGGTGTATCGAGCGCAATGACGGGAATGCCATGCGCAATCGCACGCATAGCAACCGAGGCTGCGTTGTAGGTCAGGACGATATCAGCGCCGTAAACAGCGCTATCACCGGGCAGGACCGAGCCGGGCAACAAGGTGAGCTGAACGCCCAAGAAGTTCTTGGTCATACCGCCATAGACCTCTTCCGGATTTGTGTCACCCGGGTGCAGGCTCAAGACAACCCGAAGATTCTCTGCACTCGCCGAGCGACTGACGATCTGCACCGCCCCGAGAGTGGTCATAATCATTTCCTGATTCACGAGTAGCGACTTGGTTCCGGATATGAAAACGACTTTTTCATTCTCTCGGGCGCCCATTGCAGCGCGAGCAGCATTCCGATCACCAGCATCAAAAAATGCTTCCCATGCAGGATTACCCGTTGCAACAATCTTTGCCTTCGGATACATCGCTTGTGCACCAGCGACTTCGCTCTCCGTTACAACAAACACAGCCCTCACAAACTTCCGAAAAGGCGCAAACCATCCGCGCCTGTAGGCGCCGAACGTGTCGGAAAAGAGCGCGATCGGCTTGTCATGTTCGGCCGCCAAGGCGCACGCTCGAAGTTCGATCCGCGCAGTCTCCTCCGACGACATTCCGACAAGCACAGCACTTGAGGCGATGACCATCGCACGCAGCTCGTTGTCACTCGGCTCTGACACCTTGCCCGCATTGAGCAAAATGACACTCCAGCGCTGCATCCGCTTAAACACGGCCACAAGTGCTGCGCAGGGACCAGCGTCATGAGCGACCAAGAGTGGAAAACGGTCCATCAGACCCTCCCCATATAAAGATCAAAAAATCGGACCCCAATGGACCGATCATCGACACTATATAGCAAATATTCTATTCACCCAAACGCGCAGCAAGACGGAGTCGCGCCAATTCAAACTGCTCAGGTGTATCTATATCAACAACGTTTTTTTCATCAACAACAAAGCCCAAAAAGGTATCTCCACTCATTGAGTGCTTCTCAAGTATCGTAGAGGGTTTTAAGACCGTGAGGTAGCCACCCGTGGTATATGCTTTTGGAAGCGCTTGCCACGGAAGATTGTACGGCTCCTTAATTCCGTATACTTCTTCGGGAACAAATGGCATCAAACGATCTCCTTCGAGGCGATACGATTTAAGCGGATGAAGTGGCGCTTTTGTCACAGCACGCACCGCGTCGGCATCCATATTTTCTTTCATAAGCTCAATACCGCGATCGATATCTTCTGCAGTTCGAAGCGGGCTATTGATCCGTAGGTGCAAGACGAGGTCAGGCACATAATTTTCATTTTCTTTGAGCCAGTTTAAAGCGTGCTCAAACACTGGCAAATCTGGCGTACTATCTTCCGCAAGCTCTGCTGGTCGCATAAATGGAACCTCTGCTCCCCACTCTTTCCCGACAGACGCAATCTCACTATCATCAGTTGAAAGAATGATACGCGTTATATATTTTGACTTCTTGGCTTCTTCTATTGTCCAGGCAAGCAGAGGCTTGCCACACATATCTTTAATATTTTTGCGAGGAACTCCCTTTGAGCCTCCACGACCCGGCATTATCGCGAGGATTTCCATATTATTCCCAGTTATATAGCCACTGATCTTCTTCAGGACCTGTCTGATTTTCTTTCGGACTCGCAAAGCGTCCACGGTAGTAATCACGATTGAGCAACTCCACATCAGTCATAGCCCTCTTTTGCTCTCCAATCATTACTTCCCAGTCGGGTCGCTTCTCGCTGATATGCTTTTTTTGTTCTTCTTTTGAAAGTGCTCGAAAATCAGATAATTCCTTGAGCAATTCTGGCGTCATAGATACAGGGCCGTCTTTCGTATCACCTACTCCAAGAATAGTGAAGTGACGCTCTACATAATCAGCACCGAGCATAATTGCCACTTTTGCAGCAATGATGTCATTGTCCTCAATCTTTGTATGGTCTGACCATCCAAACTTAGGTGTAAACGTGCGGAGCCACTCCATACGCGCAAGATTACACATAGGAAGTGTATTCGGATAACTTGTGACGCAGTGTAAAAAAGAAAAATCTTTACCGAGCTCGCGCATGAGTTCTGCAGTTTTTTCTATTTCTTCATCATACGTAGCTCCTGTTGAAATAATGAAATGATCAAAATGCTCTGCAAGCTCGCGCAGTAATGGGTACGACGCACAGTCATAGCTCGGTACCTTAATCCATTTATCTGGCCAGTTAAGTGCCGCAACGTCTTTAATGCGGTGACGGGCAAATATAGCGGTGAGTGGGATAACTCCATACTTTACGCACGTGTCGATAAAAAATTGATGATCTTCAATCGAAAGATCGAGTTTTGAAAGTCGCTCAACTTCTGCTGCGTATGGGCGCTTGATTGCTACTTGGGTACCATTCTCATCCACTACACCCTCCTCGAAACGTTCACGCTTTGTGACATCTTCCGACCATATTGACTGCATCTTCACCATATCTGCCCCATTCTCTGCGGCAGCTTTAATCATGGCTTCAAGCGTCTCACGAGACCCATTATGGTTTTGGCATACTTCTGCGATAATTTTTGTCATGTATTTTAAAACTATTATAGATATTCAAAAGTTCCTTAAAAATAGCAGAGGCGCGACCTAAATACAATATATAAAAATCCTCGAAAAAATTGAGCAATTGTTAGCACCTTGAACGTACTGCAGCTATGTCGTGATCAAAAAACTATCTGCGAAAAGTCGAGCGCAGACGTCGTTTCCGTTTAGGGTTCCCCACAGCCCTAAAATATCTGCAGAGATTTTTTCGCTCTGCGCTCGCATCGCTGCGCCTTCACGAATAATATCAGCAAGCGGCTGTCCTTTGTACACAATACCAATACCTAAACCTTCAACTGCGAGATTATTAAAATAGATTTCAGGATCGTCAGTTGCATCAAACTGCGGGACGACAAGAGGTGTACCACAAAACATTGAAAGCCAAATAGATCCCCAGCCAGCGCGCGCAAATTGCGCGGCGATCGCAGGATTTGGTATCACATGCGGTAGAGCTTTAACTGACCCCGCAACCGCATCAGTATCATTGGAGTAGAGCTTGAGACCAAGTGCACGAGCCTCCGCATAGAGTCGCTCCAATCCTTCAATACCTGTAATAGTGACAAAAATTCCC
>JAIETH010000003.1 GCA_019745315.1 Patescibacteria group bacterium
GAATGTGGTACTCTACTAGTAGTTACTAATATATTTCTAACCATGGCGAATGTTCAATTTGAAGAAGAAGATTTCGCACCTCGCACAACTGAACCACGCGACAAAACTTCCAAGATGGCATTGTTCCTGATGCGAACAGGAATAGTAAAAAATAGAACACAGGCACGAGCTCTTATGGTAGGCACCATAGTTTTTTGCATGAGCCTTACTTTTATCCTTCTCTATAACGCTCTTGGTGGCGGAAGTAGTTCTGCGCCCGTCGACATAGAGCCTCTTCCTTAAATAAATGATGTCTTTTTTAAAAAGCAAAAAAGGATTTACGCTCATAGAATTACTTGTAGTAATCTCTATTATTGGCCTTCTTGCAAGCGTTGTTCTTACCGCATTAAATACCGCGCGCGATAAATCTCGTGATGCAGCAGTAAAAAGAGGTGCGAACGAACTTCGAAAACTATTTGAACTAAATAGGAACGATACAGGCGTTTATACTAATCTCCAAAATCCACGAAGATACTATGACAATGACGACGCAACATCGACAGCGCTCCCGTGCGAAAATATAGCCGCAGGACCATACGAGACACAAGCGGAGGCAATATGTAACGATATTTTGAGCAAATTCCCAACAAAGGTTAATAATCTCTACCTAGGTAACACTGTCTCAATTACACAGTCATATTCAATCATGGTTAAATTATCAAATGACACCTATTATTGTATTGGCAGCAGCGGACGCACATCAACTGGACCAGTGAGCGGTGAAGGTTGCTACGCAAACCCTTAAATTAAAAAACCGACTGATGAGATCAGTCGGTTTTTTAATGATGATGATGTACGTGCTCGTGCTCACTTTTCTCAAAGCCAAATGAATGTGCCCACCACACAGCAAGCGCAGTTGTAATCGGAACGGTTGCAATAAGTCCAATACTCCCCGCGATACTACGCATAATTTCTGTTGCGAAGATTTCATTATTAAGTATTTGAGAAAGCGAATATTCTGACTCAGAGAAAAGAAGTGCTAACGGAAGCGATACTCCGGCATACGCAAGAACGATCGTATTAACAAGAGCACTCACATGCTCCTTCCCTACGCGAAGTGCTTTTGTATACAACTCTCTATTCGTAATATGAGGAAGGGAATTTTTTAACTCAGCCACAACAGCTACCTGAGTAACTGCAATATCATCTAATACTCCAAGCACTCCAATAATCACCCCTCCGAGTAATAATCCTTTAAAATCAAGCAACCCTCCTGTATTTAAATTAAGATACACTGTCTCATCTGAAAAAAATCCGCTCAAGTGGAGTAGATCAATACCCCAAAAAGCAACGACTCCTGTAATAACGACAGAAACCGTAGCGCCGAGACACGCAGCATACGAACGAGTACTAACGCCATGCGTCCCCATAACTGCACAACACAGTATCAGAGAACCTATGACCACCGAGACTAGAATAGGAGAATACCCTGCAAGCAAGAGCGGGAAGAGTATAAATACGATCATCACAAAACTAAGAGCAAGAGAAAGGAGAGATCGGACTCCTTGCATTCCTCCAAACACAAGCACAGCCATAACAAAGAAAAGACCGAGCGTATAAAGACCGCGACTTCTATCAACGTCACGTACCCTATACATCTCCCCGCCATCAATAAATTTTAAGTGATTGAGGTAGAAATGCTGACCCTCTTCAAGTTGGATATAATCGTTTTCAAATTCAATAATATCTCCTTTCAAAGAACCATCCAATGCTCGCGCTCGCACGATCTGTACAACCGTTTCTACGTCTGTACCTGGAACCAGTCTCACCTCTTCTTTAATAATAGAAAGCACCTCTGCATATACTGTCTCTTCAAGATCTTGATGCACCTCCTGTCCAGAAACCAATGTGTTTCCACAAAAAAACAGAGCACCGAGCACTCCTAAAAAAATAAATGTTTGAAAAAAACTAAACCGCGTAACGTAAGAAATCATTCTGTATTACGAAGATTGAAGAGCGCCTGGATGTTGCTCGCTCCACGCATGAAGAGTGACCGCTGCTGAAACCGACACATTGAGAGACTCACATCGAGGATGCATAGGAATTTTCAAAAGCACATCACATACCTCACGCGTTTTTTCTCGCAGACCCCTTCCTTCATTTCCTAAAATAAATACTGACGGGCGGTCATATCTCTCATGCGACACTTCAACCGATGCCTCCCCCTCAAGTCCATAGACCCAAAAGCCACGAGTTTTCAAATCACGAGCAACGGTATTCACATTTCCTACAGACACCAATGGGATTTTAAATGCCATTCCTGCTGAAACCTTTATAACAGCGCCAGTCACCTGCGCCTGATTATGTTCAGGTATTAACACAGCCGCAGCCCCAAACGCTGCAGCACTTCGAATGATTGCCCCCACATTGTGTGGATCTTGCACCTCCCCCAACAGAACCAAAGCAGTATCGGATGTTATAGAGAGTTTCTCGATAAAAGCCTTATACTCGTGCACGAGCTGCACAGAAGAAATAACTCCAAAAATTCCTTGATGTACCGCATCACGATCGATTCCGCCCGGAAGATTACCAAGATCAAGAGGAGCAACAGATACACCCTTCTCTCGAAGTGCCTTTTCTAATGCTTTTTCTTTGCGGGATGGGTCAATAAATACTCGCGCAAGCACTTTTTGCGGCGCATTAAGAGCTTCAAGTACTGCGTGGGTTCCGTAGATATATATTTCCATAAATAGATATATGGAGCATACCATGACTTGCGTTTTTGTCACCGGGACGTGATACTGAGGAAATAAAGGAGAAGTATCCTGGATAGATATGAAATTAAAGCGTCAAAAAAATGGTGTTGGGTTCTGGAACCGCGAATATTCGCAAGCGGAACATCTCGCTCTTTCAACGAACCCGAGCGAAGACATGCTCAAGTTTCTTCGGCACCTCGAACGAGAAAGCGGACGATCGTGCCTCAACCCTACAATGTCAGCTCTCGATATGGGGTGCGGCAATGGGCGCAATTTGCACTACTTAGCGCGCACATACGGCATGCGTGGCGTGGGATACGACATATCTGATCAAGCGGTGCGGCAAGCCCGTATCTTTGCAGAAGGAACTGCACTCAAATACGAAACTCGATCAATCGCCGACTCAATACCTTTGCCGGACTCTTCCCAAATGCTCGTACTTGATATGATGGCCTCCCACGTACTTACACACGAAGAGCGAGAACGAGAGCACGAGGAGATATTGCGAGTTCTACGCCCTAATGGTTGGTTTTTTCTTAAAACCTTCTTGCTTGACGAAGATCGTCATGCCAAACGTCTCCTTAAAGAAAATCCAGGAACAGAAGCTGGATCCTACATTCACCCTGTCATTGGTGTAGCTGAGTACGTGTTTAGCGAAGAAGATATTGTATCGCTTGTTGAAAAGCGCTTTACTGTTCATAAGGTACTTAAATCACACCGCCATCTCCAAAAAGATGGTCCTGGGAAACGCCGAAGTATCTCTATCTACGCCCAAAAAACATAGCTTCCCTAGAGCATAGTGGTATTGACAAAAACACTAAAAAGTGCTTAATTATAAAGCATTATTCGGTCCTCATTATATATATTGTATAGCTGTATGAAATTACTTAAACGCCTCGAAAACAAGTACGGGAAACGTCGTGTCTACGGATCACTCGGAATCTGTACCATTCTTCTCATTCTCGGAGGATATTTCCTATTTTCTGGAGGAGATTCCGCTACAGATACTGTCACCTCTTCCGCCAAACAGGTGTCTGTAGAAGAAGCCGGCATGCTCGGACAGGAAGCTGTGTCGCTCCGTACTATCGGTACCGTTCGAGCGATTTCAGAAGCGCGACTTCAGACAGAATCTTCAGGGCGAGTGACATCTGTTGCTGTGCGCATTGGTGATTCAGTTTC
>JAIETH010000004.1 GCA_019745315.1 Patescibacteria group bacterium
TCAACAATAACCCCATTTTCATCAACCCATGCAATATCAATAGAAAACTTCATGCCACTCATCCATATGCGGTGATATCCTACCTCAGGAAAAACAAAAAGCATACCTTCTGTTTCAGAGAGAGTCTCTCTTCCCCCCAAGCCTTGCTCCAACTCTGCTCGTGTTCGAGCAATAGAAACTCTGAGTGGTACTTTTTCATTAAACAGAAGAACGGGGGTTTCATTTTTACCACCTAAAAAATTTCTAAAATCTGTTTTCATATAGAACATATAGAGACCGATAATCAGCACAAGAATTGCGAGTATCCCTACTATTTCAAGTAATTTATGAAGTCTAAGCATGTCTTTTATACTATCACACAGACCGAGAACCTAAACAGAGTGCACTTTTTTCTGTGCGCGATAAGCGCTTAAGTACAACCTCTCTGCGCAACGCATCTCCGCGAGATCCAATCTCTTCTTTATACCGGAGCACTACAGGTCGTCGCCCTTTTGTATACTTTGCTCCCGTTTTCCCTATATTGTGTGCATCGAGCCTTTTCTCCAGATTATTCGTTGATCCAATATAAAATGTGCCATCAGCACATTCAAGAATATATACTACGTACCGATCGCTCATTACGTAAAATTAAAGCTTTCCTAATTCTTTTAGATCCTTATCTGGAATATAGAGAATCAAAACGCCAAGAATAATACCTCCGATTGCCATTGGGATATGGTTATTTGCAAAAAAAGTAGAATCAACTAAATCAAGAAGGTACCAAATTCCGCGCCACACTAACACAACGCCAAGCACAATGCTGAGGTTGCTTATGAAATGTCGCAGAATGCGATGTTTTGGTACACGAGCCATAGTTTTAGTATAACGCACCCTATTATTTCTTAATCACACTATATCCCCGACTCTTTGAAAAAAGAAACAAGATTCGTTACATGTTCTTCAAGCGTAACTCCTAATTTTTTACATCCATAGACAATATCTTCACGCTTGATTTTAGGTGCAAAACCTACATCCTTAAGCCGTTTTAAAATAGAAGATGCCTTCATATCTCCGTATTTCATTGGATTTAACTTTCCATACGCATAGAAGATTCCACAAATTTCATCGCACGCAAAGAGCGCTGCGGCGAGCCTTGTGTTCGGCTCGGTAGTGAAGCCATTATAGTTGAGTGCATGAGCTTCAACAGCATGAATCAACTCTTCGGGATATTTCCACTCGGCAAACCACTTCAGAGACTCTCCCGGATGAAGGGTTGGATGTTCTTGGTAATCAATATCATGAAGATACCCAGTCAAAAACCACAATTCAGGATCCTCCCCATACTTTTTTGCATAGCCTTCAACCGCAGTCCCCACCATAAATGCATGGTGCCGTTGGTACTCGTCAGTGACATGGGTAACGAGTAATTCCTGCGCTTGTTCTCGAGTTGGTAGCATATGACGAAGGTAGCTAAAATAATCCTAAATATAATAAATATGTACTTCCTAATACGAGCGGCCACAGTGTAAGTTGCATTCCTGCAATACGAGCAATACCAGGAGTTTCTTTCGAGTAGAGCCCGTAAAAATGTAACAATCTCCCAACTACGAGCGCTGCCGCAAACACACCTACAATCACTGTCGGTGTGTTTTTAATTTCAAGCATAAACAATATAAAAATGAGAAACGGAACATACTCTGCAAAATTTCCGTGAATACGAATACGCCGAGTCATGAGGTCATGCCCCCCATCTCCTAAGTTTGTTTTCGTAAGAGTTCTTCCCTGTATAGTTCGCAAACTATGTACAAAAAACAATAAACCTAAAATTCCAGTCGTAATAAGTGTAATTGGTATCTCTATGCTCATATGTATTTAAATACTATTAAAAGTGATGTTATATGCAGAGCGCTAATGAGTATATTACTTCCGACCACGGGATGCGTGATACTCCCTACGGTAAAGACAGTCGAGATTTTATAGAATATTTGTAGAGGAAATAACACTGTTGCAATCACAATGCTGTACTGAGGGAATGCGAGAGCCACTACGCTCGTAGCCGCAATTGCAAGATAGATACTTGCAAGAATCGAGCGAGCAGGAGTGACCGCTCCATAAACCGCAGACATACGTGGTGCATTTCTGAGCAAAAGTACGGCAACCGTACCCGCTACAAGCACATTCACGATATGTGAAATGGTTATGAGTATCATGGCGTAATTATATCAGAGCCACTTATTCACTTCGTTCACTGCGGAGGGTGAGGGATTTGAACCCTCGATCAGGTTTCCCCGATGCCACCTTTCCAAGGTGGTGCACTAGACCGCTATGCGAACCCTCCGTGACTTATACAAAATACACGAGAATCATGGAATAAGAAAAGACGATGCGTTTGCGCATCGTCTGCAATGTGGCGAGGGCGGCTACATGCCGTACTGCGCGAGCTCCGCCCGGGCACTCCAGGGCTGACGACCAGCGCGGGCCTTCGTGCCGATGGCACAGCTCGTGGCCGTAGCTGACGAGAGTTCTTCGCGCTGCTTGGGCGGATCGATCGCGCCAATGACGAACTGCGAGCGACGGCGCCCCTGCGAAATCGGCCTCTTCAGAAACTTGGAAGTTGCTGTGGTCACGCCATTCATGGCGAGCATCCTTTCTTGGACATCGACCCGTTTGATCGACAGGGGCTAGTGTATATCAAGACCTCGGAGTGCCGCAAGTCGTTCTTCCACAGGAGGGTGTGTTGCAAATAGTCCACTGATTCGTTGCCCTATACTTCGCTTTCCTTCCCCTCCAGTGGGGTCTGCAATAAAGAGGTGCGCCGTTGCGTTACTCTGATGCTGCATCGGAATACCAGCCCGTGAAATCTTCTCAAGAGCTGACGCAAGTCCTTCCGGATATCGTGTCAAAAGAGCGCCTGATGCATCTGCAAGAAACTCACGCTTTCGTGATATCGCAAGCTGTATCATCTGCGCCGCGATAGGGGCAAGAATAGCTCCAACAACTGCAAGAATTATAAGAAGTGGACCCGCTTTATTGTCTCGGTCACCACCAAAAAGAGATGCTCGCATAAAGAAGTCAGCTACGATCGCAACAAATCCTGCAAGCACAACAGCCACCGTCATCACAAGCATGTCACGGTTTCCAATATGCGCGAGCTCGTGCGCAACCACTCCTTCGAGCTCTGTACGATCAAGGATAGAGAGAAGTCCTGTCGTAACGGCGACAACTGCATGCTCTGGGTTACGTCCCGTTGCAAATGCATTCGGAGACGGATCTTCAATAATATAGAGCTTTGGCATAGGAAGACCTGCAGTGATCGTGAGATTCTCCACTAAGCGATAGAGCTCCGGGTTATCTTTCATTTCAATTGGTTTCGCTCCTGTCATTGAAAGTACGAGCTTGTCTGAAAACCAATAGCTGCCCACGTTCATAATAAGCGCAAACGCTGCTGCAATATAAAGAATAGAAGGATCTCCTAAATAAAAACTGATTACCCACCCAATACCGATAATGCCTATAAGGAACGACCCCATCAGAAGATAGGTCTTTGTTATATTTTTTGATTGTTGAGTGTAAAGTGTTGCCATTGTGTTGTATATACGCTCGATTATTGTAAATTTTTCACCTCTCTTATTACCAGCTTCCACCACCACCTCCTCCCCCTCCTCCGCCAGAAAATCCACCTCCTCCAGATCCACTACTTGACCCACTCCCTTG